>NZ_JBVQCI010000001.1:0-963849 GCF_055702865.1 Dyella sp. PARNA 12/25
GCCCTTCTCTTTGGTTACTTTCTCTTGGGCAAGCAAGAGAAAGTGACCCGGCCTCCGGCAGGAGGTCGGAAGCCCGCCGCGGGCGAGCCAGATCGCGGTATCGCTACATTGCGTCCGTCTTCAAACATCCCCATGCAACGCCTGTAGCGCCGCCAACGCCGCCAGCCCTGCCGTCTCGGTACGAAGAATCCGCGGCCCAAGACGCAACCCGATAAAGCCGGCATCCGTCAGCGCCGCCGTATCACGCAGCCCCAGTCCACCTTCCGGGCCGACTACCAGCACACCACCAGCAGCTGAGAAACGAAGCTCAGAAGGCCGCTGTGTACCCTCTGGCAGCAAAGCCAGACGCAGCGCGCCATCGCTCGACAAATCACGCAACCACTGCTCGAGCGGGATGGCCGGTGTCACCTCTGGCAGGCGGGCACGACCACTCTGCTCACACGCACTGGCCGCCACCGCACGCCAATGGGCCAGACGTTTTTCCGCCCGCGCAGCATCCAGCTTCACTTCCGAGCGCTCGGTAAGCAGCGGCACGATGCGGGTGACGCCTAGCTCGGTCGCCTTCTGCACGATCAGGTCCATCTTTTCGCCGCGCGCGACCCCCTGAGCGAGGGTCAGCGGCAAGGGCGATTCGTTGTCGACGGCCTGTGAAGACTGCACCTGCACCGTCACGTCACGCTTGCCGACGGCCTGGATCACGGCGGGGTAGTCGTAGCCGTCGCCGTTGAATAGGGTGATGCCGTCGCCCGCGACGAGCCTCAGTACGCGGGCCACATGTTCACCGGCCTGGGCGGGCAGGCCCAGTTCCTGGCCGGCGGCGAGTGGTTGGTCCACGTGTATGCGGATGGTGCGCATAAAGCGTTCTATACCTGTCGAAACGGAAAGCATAACGGACCCGCGCAGCGTCGTCCGGGCGCTTTGCGCGGCGATACCTGAACGAGTGATCGGCCTCGATTGCCTGTCGGCCGGCGTCGGCGCAGGATGTCTATGGTTCCCACTTATCCCCGGAGGTGGATCATGAACAAAACCACCAGCCTATCGCTCGCGCTGCTCATGGCATTCGGCGTGAGTTCGGTGGCGGCAGCTCAGAGTACGCAGGCACCGGCGGCCCCGGCTCCCGAGAGCCAGATGATGAAGGCCCTGCCGGATGGGCAGGTCAGTGCTAACGCGGCGACGCCCACTCAGCAGCAAAGGCCGCCGCGACCCGGTGACCGCGCGTGCCTGCAAAGCACGGGCAGCCTGATTCCGCCCAAGCCGGGTACGTGTCTGCCAAATCATGGCAATAGCTATAGCCGTCAGGACATCCTCAATACCGGACAGATCGATACAGGAAGGGCGCTACAGCAGCTCGACCCCAGCATCACCGTCAGCGGTCGCCATTAAGCGTCGTTGCGGCAACGCGGGTTCAGTACCTCATGCGGCCGTCGCCCGCTCGATGCCGGCGATGGCCGTGTCCACCAGATGGTCGATTTCCTGGGTGCTGATGACGTAGGGCGGCATGAAATAGATCACGTCGCCCAGCGGGCGCAGCAACGCGCCGTTGGCGAGTCCATGCAGGTAAACGCGTAGCCCGCGTCGTTCCCCAGCCGGGAACGGCGTGCGGCTGGTTTTGTCCGCGACCAGCTCAATCGCGGCGATCATGCCGGTCTGACGGACATCCGCCACGTGCGGATGATCCCGTAGCGGCGCAAGACGGCGAGACAAGTGCGCGGCCAGAACGCGGTTGCGCTCCAGCACAGGTTCGTCGTGGAAGATCCCCAGCGTCTCCAGCGCCACCCTGCATGCAAGGGGGTTGCCGGTATAGCTGTGCGAGTGCAGGAAAGCTTTGCCCGCGCTGTATTCGGCGTAGAACGCCTCGTAGACCTGGGTGGTGGTGAGCACGGCCGACAGCGGCAGGAAGCCGCCGGTAAGGCCCTTGGACAGACACATGAAATCAGGCGATACCTGCGCCTGCTCGCAAGCGAACAGCGTGCCGGTGCGGCCGAAGCCCACGGCAATTTCATCGGCGATGAAATGTACCTGGTATTCATCGCAAAGCACTCGCAAGCCCGCGAGGTAGTCGGGGTGATACATGCGCATGCCACCGGCGCATTGCACTAGCGGTTCCACGATCACGGCGCAAACTTCGTGTGCGTGCTGCTCCAGCACTTGCCGCAGTTGCGTCAGGCGACGCTGCGCCACCTCGGGGGGTGTTTCGCCTGGTAGCGCCTCATAGGTATCCGCGGATGGCGCAAGAATGGGTGTCAGCAGCAGCGGCGCATACGTCTTGCGGTAGAGCCCCACGTCGCTTACCGACAGCGCACCCAGCGTTTCACCGTGATAACTGCCGGTGAGCGCGATGAAGCGCGTCTTTTCACCGTGACCCTGGTTGAGCCAGTAGTGGAAGCTCATCTTGAGCGCTACTTCGATCGCCGCCGAGCCATTGTCCGCGTAAAACACCCGATCAAGGCCGGGCGGCGTGACGCGCACCAGTTCCTCGGCAAGAGCGACGGCGGGTTCGTGCGTGAAGCCGGCAAAAATCACGTGTTCCAGCGTGCGTGCCTGATCAGCGAGTGCAGCGGCGATGCGCGGATTGGCATGGCCGAACAGGTTGGTCCACCACGAGCTGATGCCATCGAGATAGCGCCGCCCATCGGTGCCAATCAGCCAGGCGCCCTCGCCACGGGCAATCGGCACCATCGGCACCGTCTGGTGGTCATGCATCTGCGTACAGGGATGCCACAGGCGGCTCAGGTCACGACGCACCAGCGCGTCGGCAGCAGGGAGAGTGTTCATCAGGCTATGATCGGGGTTTTAGGCGCTCCTGCTCAAGTTAAGGAATGCTGGTTTGAAGTATTGGCGTACTGCATGGTTCGGTCTGCTGGCTCTGGCGGCGATCGTCTTCGTACTGCTGTGGTATTTGCCCGCGAGCTGGGTGATGCCGCTGTTGGCGCCGCGCCTGAACGGCGTGCGCCTGGAGCAGGTGAGCGGCCAGCTGTGGGACGGCAGGGCGGGCCGGGTCATCTCTGCCAAGGGCACGGAGCTGGGGCAGGCCAGCTGGCAACTGTCGCGCCGCGCCTTGTTGGGCGACAACCGGCTGCACTTCGAACTGCATGGCCCCCGCATCGAATTCACCGGCAGCATGACCGGACCGAATGCTGCCGATGCACAGTGGACGGACGTCCATATGCGTTTTGATCTGGACATGCTGGCGGCCTCTCTCACGCTGCCGACGGGGCAGCCGGGCGGTACGCTCGACATGAGGGCAAGCAAGGTGCAGCTGCGCGGTGGTTGGCCGGTGACCCTCGATGCACGAGGGCAGTGGGAAGACGCTGTGGTACGTACACCCCGCCAGGGTGAGTTACCGTTAGGTGCGCTGCAGCTGTCGTTGCACGCCAGCAATGGCGTCATCGAAGGACATCTGAATGACAGTGGCCGAGGGCCATTGCGCATCGATGGACGTCTCCAACTCAGCCCGCTGGCGCGACGATTCACGGCAGTGGCCGCGCCGAGAGGTAACGTGCCCGCCTTGCAGCGCTGGTTGTCGGGCTTTGGCGCTACCGACGCCGATGGCGTCACGCATATCAACTACAGCGGTGGCCTCGCGGCCGCCTTGCCCGGGGGGAAGCGATGAGCGAACTGGATGTGCCCAAGGCCCTCGCGGCCGCCCGCGAAGCGGCGCAGGCGGCGGCCGACGTGCTGCTGCATTACTGGCGCCGTGGCGTGGATGTGGAGATCAAAAGCGACGATACGCCGGTTACCGTTGCAGATCGCGAGGCCGAGCTGGCCATCCGCAAGGTGCTGCAGCAGGCGTTGCCGCAGGCGTCCATCTATGGCGAGGAATTCGGTCGCGACGACAACAACCACGAACTGCTGTGGATGGTCGATCCACTCGACGGCACCAAAAGCTTCGTGCGGCGCACTCCCTTCTTCTCCACGCAGATTGCGCTTATGCATCGCGGCGAGCTGGTACTGGGCGTATCGAGTGCGCCCATCTATGGCGAAACCATGTGGGCCAGTGCCGGTGGCGGCACGTGGTTCGAGGGTGAGCGAGTTCATGTAGCCGCCACCATCGACATGGAGAAGGCATCCATCTCCACCGGCAACATCAAGACCCTGACGAAGGATGCCCGCTGGGACGCGCTGGGCGCGATGATTCGCGACAGCAACCGCATCCGTGGTTACGGCGATTTCTGCCACTACCACCTGCTTGCGCGGGGCGGCCTGGATCTTGTGATTGAATCGGACGTCAACATTCTCGACGTAGCCGCCCTTGCCGTCATCGTGCGGGAGGCGGGCGGTGTGTTCACCGACATTCACGGCAAGGCGCTCACCCTGGATACCGGTAGCGTGTTGGCCGGCACGCCGGCCATCCACGCACAGGCATTGGACCGGCTCTCGATCCACGGCTGAGGGACCCTCATGGAAGACCTGATTCCGATCTATTCGACTCTGCTTGGCAGTTCACCGTTGCTCACCGCAGCACTCGTCGGCGTGGTCATAGCGGCGCTGTACTGGTCCAGGGCTCGACGGTCTGCCGTGCTGGTGCTGGTGGCATGCGTGGTGGAAATGTTGCTGCTCTTCTCGTCCGCCCTGATGACAGGGTGGTATGTGCCGAACGCGATACGCGATGCCGGCATTTCCCGTGCCTCGCATGTTGCGGCGATCTGGGGAGCTGCGAACAGCCTGTTTCAGGCCATGGTGTTCGGACTGCTGGTCTGGGCCGCCTTTGCGCGCCGCGGGTACGCCCCGGCGGCACCCCGCTAAGCCGCGCTACAATCCACCGATGCGCAAACCACCGATCATCCATGCCACCCGCGATGTTCGCGACAGCAGTTTTCTGCGCGTCGAACAGCTTGATCTCGAGTTCTCCAACGGAGAGCGCCGTACTTATGAACGCTTGAAAGGCAGCGGCCTGGGTGCGGTCATCATGGTCCCCATGATCGATAACGAGACGGTACTGCTGGTGCGCGAGTACGGCGCGGGCGTGGGGCGCTATGAACTGAGCTTGCCCAAGGGCCGCCTGGATCGCGACGAAACGGTGGAGCAGGGCGCTGATCGCGAGCTCAAGGAAGAGATCGGTTATGGCGCGCGCAAGCTGAAGATATTGCACAACCTGTCGCTGTCGCCTTCCTACATGACCCATATGGCGCATGTGGTGCTGGCGCAGGACCTGTACCCCGAACGGCTGGAAGGCGATGAGCCCGAAGAGCTGGAAGTGGTTCCGTGGAAGATGGCTGACCTGCATACGTTGGTGGGCCGCGACGACGTCACCGAAGGCCGTTCCATCGCCGCCCTTTTCATGGCCCGCGAATATCTCGCCGGCCGGTTTTCTCCGACATGACCCATTCTTCTCTCCCTGCGCTGCTGCAACAGGTAGCAGCGATTGCCCGCGAAGCCGCCGAAGCCATCCTGGTGGTCTACGGCGATGAGTTCGAGGTGGAGCGCAAGCTCGATCATTCGCCAGTCACCGCCGCTGACCTTGCTGCGCAGCGTGTGATTACGGCCGGTTTGGTGTCACTTGAAGGCGACTTGCCGGTGATCTCGGAAGAGGCGCGTACCGCGCCCTGGTCGCAGCGTCGTGAGTGGCGCCGCTACTGGTTGGTGGATCCTCTCGACGGCACGCGCGAGTTCATCAAGCGCAACGGCGAGTTCACCGTCAACATCGCACTCATCGAAGATCATGAGCCGGTGCTTGGCGTGGTGTTGGCACCGGTAGCTGGCGTGTTGTATGCCGCCATGCGTGGTCACGGGGCGTGGATGCAGGCCGGCGCTGGCGAAGCCCTGACACGCATGGCCACACGCGCTTTGGGTGAGCCACCCATGGTCGCCGGCAGCCGCTCGCATGGTGGCTCCGGTACGGCACTGCTGCAGCAACTGATTGGTGACGGCTATGAGTCGAAGCCGCTGGGTTCGTCGCTGAAGTTCTGCCTGGTGGCCCAGGGTGCTGCGGACGTCTATTTGCGCCGAGGTGCTACCAGCGAGTGGGACACCGCCGCAGCGCAATGCGTGGTGGAAGAAGCCGGTGGCGCCGTGCTCAACCTGGCCGGTGAACCGCTTCGCTACAACTGCGGTGACTCGTTGATCAATCCCGAGTTCATCACGGTGGGCGATACCTCGGTGGACTGGAAATCGCGCTTGCTCGCCGCCGACCTGGACGTCGTATGAGTCACACTCAGCGGCACAGCCTCGACGATCTGCTCGCCATCATGGCGCGCTTGCGCGACCCGCAGAACGGTTGCCCGTGGGACGTGCAGCAAGATTTCTCTACCATTGCGCCCTACACCATCGAAGAAGCCTACGAGGTGGCTGACGCCATCGATCGTCAGGATTGGCACGATCTGCGCGACGAGCTGGGCGACCTGCTGCTGCAGGTGGTGTTCCACGCGCAGATGGCCAAGGAGTCCGGGCTGTTCGAGTTTGCCGATGTGGCGCATGCCATCAGCGACAAGATGGTGCGCCGACATCCTCACGTGTTCGGCGACGAGAGCGACGACAACCTCGATGCGCAAAAGCAGGGTTGGGAAGACATCAAGACTGCCGAGCGCGCAGCGAAGGGCGAACAACACGATGCCAGTGCGCTGGCCGGTGTATCGCGCGGACTGCCGGAATGGAAGCGCGCATTGAAGTTGCAGGAGCGTGCGGCCAAGGTGGGCTTTGACTGGCCCGACGAACAACCCGTGCTGGACAAGCTGTTGGAAGAGGTGGGCGAAGTACGCGCGGAATTTGCCAACGGTCGCGATCGCCAACGCCTGCAGGATGAGATTGGCGACGTGTTGTTTGTCGTGGTGAATCTGGCGCGACATGCCGGCGTGGATTTTTCACAGGCGCTACGCCACGCCAACGCCAAGTTCGAGCGACGCTTCCGTCACATGGAGCAGTTGGCGGCGGCTGAGGGCACGCCCTTGCCGGAACGCGATCTGGCGGGTCAGGAAGCGCTGTGGCAGCAGGCCAAGCGCACGGAAGACGCTGGCTGAGGCGTACGGCTGCGCAAAAAAGGAGGCACGGGCTCTGGGGTTCCCGTGCCTCAGGTCGGAGCGCTGCCCTGACAGCAGTGCCGTTTATTCTTGTTGTGATTATGGCTGGGCGGCAGCGGGCTTCGCCTGGCTCCGGCGTTGCTCCCGCTCGCTACGCATTTTTTCGAACTCGGCGCGCTGCCTGGCTTCGTTCGCCAAGTTCTCCTCGAGGCTCTTGCGCAGCGTCGCGATGGCCTGATCCGGGTTGGCAGGCAGGGCCTGGGCGCGGGCGAGGTGGTGATACACGTAAGTGCGCACACGCGGATCCTGCGATTTGGCCAGCACTTCGTTGTAAAGCGCCGGCAATTCCTTGGCGCGGCCGCTGATCAGGTACAACTTTTCAAGCGCATGCAGGTCCTCGATCACCGGTGACTGGCGGCCATCCATGCCCGGCCCACCGAAGTCGTGATGATCGAAGCCCAGCCCATCCATGGGGCCTGCCGCGTTACCCGGACCCATCATCGGTGGGGCTTTGCCTGCCGTTGGGGCCTTGGGCGCCGCTGGTGCGCTCGGAGCGCCGTCCTGGGCAAGGGTGAATGACGCCGCGCCGGCAAGCAGCAGGGCCAGGGCGGATACAAGCAGAGTCTTGCGTTGCATGGCGAGCGGCCTCCCAAATGGTATGGGATTTGAAACGCCGCTTGCCGGGCCGCGTTGACGGCAACGGCTGTAAACCTTTCGGCGACTTGCCGCATCTCATGCTGCATACGATCAACAAGGAGCCTGTTATGCGCCGTCTAGTCCTCGCTGCCCTGCTGTTTGCCCCGATGGCGTCGCACGCCGATGAGTGCAAGTACCAGGCACCTCGCAATCTCACCCTTGATCTCGCCGGGGTGCGTGAAGTGCAAGTGGATATCCGCAGCCACGACCTTCACCTCAACGGCGATGGTGCGGCCAAGGGAGGCACGGTCACCGGACGCGCCTGCGCATCGGATCCCAAGTTGCTAGACGACTTGGTGGTGACGCAACGGCGCGAAGGCGACCGGCTGATCGTGGAGGCCGGCTCGGATCACCATATGAGCATCAGCCTGTTCGGGCACAGCTATAGCAGCCTGAAGCTGGACATGCAGTTGCCGGCACAGATGCCGGTAGTACTCAACGTGGGCTCTGGCGATGCCTCGGTGAACGGAGTTCAGAGCCTGCGGACCAAGGTGGGTTCGGGCGATCTACACGTCAGCAAGATCCCGGGTCCGTTTGCGATGAGCGTGGGCTCGGGTGAGGTGGAAGCGAAGGATGTGGGCAGTGTCGATGCCGGCTCGGTGGGGTCGGGTGATCTGAAGATCAACGGTGTACGTGGTGATGTCCGCGTCGGCAGCATCGGTTCTGGCAGTGTCGCCATTCGTTCGGTGAGTGGTGGTGTCAGGGTTGATACGTTGGGTTCGGGGGATTTGCGCGTGTACGACGTGCGAGGGGATTTCTCGCTTGGCGCGAAGGGGAGTGGGGACGTTAGCCACTCTGGTGTGGTGGGGAAGGTGAGTGTGCCGCGTGATCGAGGGGATGATTGAGGGTTGCTTGTGTGATCCCGGTTTTTCTCAGTGTTTTGGCGAGTGCGTACCTACAGCCTTTGCTCCCTCTCCCCATCGGGGAGAGGGTTGGGGTGAGGGCCGGGTGCTTGCGATTGCCTGTGTTCCCCTCATCGCCATCCCCGCAAGGCGCTCTTCAACAGCCGAAGGCTGGTCAAGCAGGGATCCAGTGACTTTCGTTCCCGATCTAGCGTCTCCGCCAGCGTGCCGCCTACGCGGCGGGCGTTTCGATCGTCTGCCGACGCTCGAGTCACTTTTCTTTTGCTGGCCCAAAAGAAAAGTAACCCAAAGAAAATGGCCTCAAGAGCGGGGTTGTCGCAGCGTCGTGATTAATACGAGCCTTGTCGTCTGCGAAGCCCGGATCGTCACGATCGCACGACACGCGATACGGCTACACCGCAACGCGCCATAGCGGAGAGGACTTAAAGCGTCGGGTCGCCGCTTCTCGCGCCGCTAGGAAGGCCAGCGCCACACCAAATACACCAGTGGCGCACACACAAGCAGAAACGGAACCGACACCAGGTGCAGCAGCCGTGCCCCGCGAGGCTGCCCGGCCAAGCGCAGCGCTATGAGGTTGGCCATCGAACCAATGGCCAAGCCGAAACCGCCCACATTCACCGCCACCGCCAAGGTCATCGCATCCGGTGCGTGCCGAAGCAACAACACGGTGGCAGGCACATTGCTGATCGCTTGCGAGGTGACGATGCCGCTGATGTAGAGCGTGAGCGGGTTGTCGAGATTGAGGCTGTCCAGTGCGTGCTGCACCAGGCCTAGTTCCGCAAAGTGACCGAGTGCGAGAAAAATCGCGGCGAAGGTTGCCAGCAGAAACCAATCCACGCGGGCCAAGGTGCTTCGCTCCAACAGCGCGAACGGCACCAGCAGCAATATCGCACCGAGCAGTGCGTGGTTGTGTTCCATCATCAAAACCATGCTGGCCAGCGCTATCACAGAGAGGATGGCTTGCGAGGCGGAGATGGGATGGCCGTCTATATCCTCGGCGTGCAGCACCACGCGCCCGCGCGGCATCCATACCCATGTGAGCAGCAGCAACAGGGCGAACATGACGCCGAACACCGGCAGCATGGTGCGCACAAAGGCCAGGAATGGCAGGTGCGTGTACTGCCATAGCAGCAGGTTTTGTGGATTGCCGATGGGGCTAAGGGTCGATCCGGCATTGACGGCTAGCGCCTCCAGCACCACCACGCGCATCACCGGCAGGTTGGAGATGCGACCGATGGCGAGTGTCATCGGCACCACCAGGAACAGGCTGACGTCATTGGTCAGCACCATGGAAAGGACGGTGGCCATGCAGACCAACAACAACCCAAGTGCGCGCAGTGAGTGCGTACGCGCAACCAGCACTGCCGCTGCGTGTTGCACCAGTCCGCTGTCGCGGATGCCCTGGATGCAGATCAACAGGCCAAGCAGGCCCGCCAGGGTGGGGATCTGCAGCCAGCGTTGGTAATCCGCCAGTGGCCGGGGGTCGACGGCGGCCAGCAAGGCCGCCACCAAAGCGAAGCAGAGCAGCAGGTGCTCCTCTGCCAGGCGCGCCATCCATGAAGGCATGCGCAAGGCTCAGGCCTGCCGCAGCAGGCGCATCGGCGGTGTGCGGCTGACCCGTGACGTGCCTGCCAGCCCCAACATCATCACCACCACGGCGGCGGCAAGCGCAGCCAGCAACAACGAGCCCATGGGTGGCACGAAGTGCTCAATGTGGAAGATGGCATGCCCCAGCCACAGTCCGGTACCAGCCGCACCGAACGCCGACGTGAGGCCGGCCACCAGACCGAGCAAGGCGAATTCACACGCTGCAGCGGCGCGCAGTTGACTGCGGCGGGCACCCAGCGTGCGTAGCAGTGCGGCTTCGTGACGGCGCTCTTGTGCACTGGCTGCCAACGCAGCGGCGAGCACCAGTGCACCGGCCAACAGGCTGAAGCCCAGCACCCAGCGCACGGCGCCACTCACCTGCGCCACGATTTCGCGCACGCGATCGAGCATGGCGTCGACATCGATCAGGCTGAGGTTGCTGTAGTCGCGCGAGAGTTTCGCCAGGGCATCGGTGTGCCCTCGTGGCAGGTAGAAACTGGCGATCCAGGTGTGTGGCAGCGTGCTGGCGTGGGCGGGATCGAACAGCAAGAAGAAATTCACCCTGAACGAGGTCCAGTCGACCTTGCGGATGCTGCCCACGCGGGCATCGATACTGCCTTCGCCCACGTTGAAGCTCATGGTGTCGCCCACTTTCAATGCAAACAGGTCACGCCACATGGTGTCGATGGAGACCTCCGCTTGCGCCGGGTGGTCGCCAGGCCACTGGCCGGCGATGACTTCGTTGCTGGGCGGCAGATCGGTCGCCCACGACAGGCGCAGCTGGCGATCTACCCAGTCTTTCGCACGTGGGTCCTTGAAGGTGAGTTGGTCGATGGGGCGTCCGTTGATGGCGGTCAGCTTGCCGACCGCCAGCGGCAGCATGTTGAGCTTTTGGCCGCCGATGCTGGCAAGAGTTTGTTCGAAGCCGTCGCGTTGATCCGTTTGTAGGTTGAGCACGAACCAATTGGGCGTGTCGGCGGGCAGTTCGCTGCGCCAGCCTTCCAGCAGGGCTGGCGCGACGATGGCAAGCAGCAACAGCGCCACCAAGCCAAGGCTCAGCGCGGTGGCCTGCAGCAGGCTCATGCTGCGCCGGCGTGCGAGCGCAGCCAGGCCCAGGCGTAGCGCGGGGTGTGCGCCCGGCGCGACGCGTCGGGCGATCCACAGCAGCAGGGCAGAGAGCAGGGCGGCGACCACCGCAACACCCAGCAGGCTCGCCGCAAGCACACCCGCCAGCTTGGCCGAGCCGCTCTGACTCCAGATCAACAGCAATGCCACCAACGCAGGCACGAGATAGAGCGCATCGAAACGACGCACACGTCGCGCGGCGCTTTCGCGGAATACCGCCACCGGCGGCACCTCGGCAAGTCGAGCCAGCGGCGGCAAGGAGAAGCCGGCCAGCACGGCCAGCCCCATCACGGCGGCGGCGACGGCGGGGCCGAGCGGCATGGGGGTGGGTATGGTGGAGAACAACTGGCTGGCGAAGCCCCAGGTGATCTGCGCAAGGATCAGTGCCACCAGTGCGCCAAGCGTGACCGCCGGTACGGCGAGCAAGCCCAGCGTGCCAACCAGCAGGCCAAGCACCCGTCGGCGCGGCGTGCCCAGGGCACGCAGCAGGGCGACCTCGTTGGTCTTGCGGCGCGCGTAGCGCTGTGCGGCCATGGCGATGGCGACGCCGGCCAACAGGGCGGACAGCAGCGCCGTGAGCCGCAGGAAGGCGCTGGCGCGGTCGAAGGCGCTACGCATGCGCTCCTGTGTCTGTTCGGGCGTAATCAGCTCGGCGCCCTGCGGCAGCGTTTGCGCTTGTACCCAGTCGCGCCACTCCTGCACTGCTGCGGGCGAGCCCGCCACGAGCAGGCGGTGACGGGCACGGCTGCCGGTGCCCAGCAGGCCTGCTTGTTCGGCGTCGCTGATATTCATGAGCGCGCGTGGCGCCATCGCGACCAGCTCGCCGCCATCCGGTTGGCGGATCAGTTCGGCGGCGATGCGCAGGTCACGGCCACCCAGTTGTACGGTGTCACCGAGCTTCAAGTTCAGGGCCACCAGGGCGCGGTGGTCCAGGTAGACCGTGCCGGGCGCGGGGCCATGGCCGATCACGTTGCTGCCTTGCATCTGGCGCAACTCCATGGTGCCGCGCAGCGGATACGAGCCATCGGTGGCCAGGACATCCAGCAATTGACTCTGCTCGTGTGCAAAGGCCACGCTGGGGAAAACTGCACCGCGGGTCACCTGTATTCCGCCGTGCGCCGCCTTCTCGGCGAACGTGGCTGGCAGCGCTTGCGGCGCGCTGATGCCCACGTCGCCACCAATGAGCTCGGCGGCGCTGGCGAGCACACCACGTTCCATGCGGGTCGACAACGTGGCGACCACGCCCAGCGCCACCACGGCGAGCACCAGCGAGGCGCCGAGGGTGCGAAGTTCAGGCAGATGCCATTCACGGCGCAAGCTGCGCAGAGATAGCGCGAGCAGCTTCATGGCGCGACCGCCGCGGACGAACGGGACGGCACGAGCACATGCCCGTTATCGAGCGTGACCTGGCGGGCGCAGCGCGCGGCCAGCTTCTGATCGTGCGTCACCAGTACCAGGGTGGTGCGGTGATCGTGGTTGAGCGCAAACATCAGGTCGCTGACATGCTGACCGGTGCGCTGGTCCAGGTTGCCGGTGGGCTCATCGGCAAACAGCAGGCGAGGGCCGTGCACGAAGGCGCGGGCAATCGCGACGCGTTGCTGCTCGCCGCCGGACAGTTGCGCAGGGTAGTGGCGGCGGCGTGCGGTGAGCTCCACGGCTTCCAGCGCCTCGCGAGCGCGGGTTCGTGCGTCGTCGCGGCCCTCCAGCTCCAGCGGCAGCATCACGTTTTCTTCGGCCGTGAGCGCCGGCAGCAGATGGAACGATTGGAATACGAAGCCCACCAGACGCCGGCGCAGATCGGCTCGGGCTTCTTCGTCCATCTTCTCGAGGGGGTGGCCATCGAGCGCGATATGGCCGCTGCTGGGCACATCCAATCCAGCCAACAAACCCAGCAAGGTGGTTTTGCCCGAGCCAGAGGCGCCGACAATGGCGAAGCTCTCGCCCTCGCGCACCTGCAACGACACGCCGGAAAGGATGTCCAGCCGGCCTTCGGGGCCTTGAACCGACTTGCTAACATCGACCGCGTCCAAGAGGACGTTGTTGGTCAGAACAGAGGCACTGCCACTCATGCGTCGTTTCCTTTGCTTGCTGGTCTTGTTGGGCACCCTCGCGGGGGCTGCTAACGCGGCCACGCCCAAAACTGTGCTTGTGCTGGGCGACTCCTTGTCCGCCGCGCACAACATTCCGGTCGAGTCTGGCTGGGTGCATTTGCTGGGTGACCGTCTAGCCAAGATGGAGCCGGGCTGGACGGTGGTCAATGCCAGCATCAGCGGAGAAACGTCGCTCAGCGGCCGCAACCGGCTGCCCGCGCTGCTGGAGAAGTCGCACCCCTCGGTGCTGGTGATCGAACTGGGCGCCAACGACGGCCTGCGCGGCCTGCCCTTGGCGAAGCTGCGCGAAAACCTGGCGGCCATGGTCGAGGCCGGCCAACAGGCCAAGGCGCGCGTGGTGCTGGTGGGCATCGAGCTGCCGGTGAACTATGGGCCCCAGTACCGGGATGGCCTGCGGGCCGTGTACGCCGACCTGTCTCGCGAGAAAAAGACCGCGCTGGTACCGTTTCTGCTCGACGGCGTCGCACTTCAGCCCGAGTTGATGCAGGAGGATGGTCTGCACCCGGTGGCGTCGGCCCAGCCCCTGGTGTTGGACAACGTGTGGAAGGCGTTGCAACCGCTGTTGCGCTAACGTGAATACGATCACAACCTCATGTGAACCGGTAAGCCGAATTTCACATGCTCCTCACGATGCCAGTCGTTAGCTGTTCACCTTTGTGAAATCAGTTTCAGGAGGTAGGGATGAGCTCGCGCGACGAACAATCGGGACTGATTCTTCTGGTGGAAGACAACCGCCAGATTGCCGAGATGGTGGGCGAGTTTCTGGAGCGCCGTGGCTACTCGGTCGACTACGCCGCCGACGGTGTGAGCGGGCTGCATCTGGCTGTGTCCAACAGCTATGACGTGGTGGTGCTCGACCTGATGCTTCCGGGCATGGATGGTCTGGATGTATGCCGCAAGCTGCGGCGCGACGCCAAGAAATCCACGCCAGTACTGATGCTTACTGCCCGCGACACGCTGGAAGACAAGCTAGTGGGTCTGGAAGCGGGCGCGGACGACTACCTCGTCAAGCCATTCGAAGTCCGCGAGCTGGAAGCACGCTTGCGTGCACTGATTCGTCGCGACCGTCGCCAGGTGTCTACCGAAATACTCACCGTGGGCGACATGACCCTGGATACCGCCACGCTGCGTCTGGTGCGCGGTGGTCAGGAGCTCACCGTTTCGCCGATCGGCCTGAAGCTATTGGCCATTCTGATGCGCGAATCGCCTCGCGTGGTGAGTCGTCGCGACATCGAGCGCGAGATCTGGGGCGACACGCTGCCGGATTCGGATACGCTGCGTTCTCACCTCTACAACCTGCGCCGGGTCATCGATAAACCGTTCGAGCGACCACTGCTGCATACCATCCACTCCGCTGGTTACCGCCTCGCCGATCTTGAATCGGAGGTAGCGTCCGTTTCGCAGCCGGCATGATGACGTCCGCATGAATTGATTATGGGTAGCAGGCGCAACACGCAGTCCGCGCGGGTCTTCCGGCGCGGGCTGTTTCATCGGCGCATGTCGATCATTTTTGGCCTGCAAATGCTGGCTATCGTGATCGTGTGCCTGATGGGCTTTTATGACCTGGCGCCGGTGGGCGCTGTGTTGGCGTTGATCGTGATCATCAGCGTGCTGACCTGGCTCGCAGCACGCCGTGCATGGGTGCCGGTGAGTCGGCTTGCCAAAGCGGTCAGCCGCTGGGACGAACAGTCACTGGATCTGGATGGCTGGCGTCCTGACCAGTTACCACGCCGTACTGACGCCGACGTCGCCACCTTGGCCAGCAGCCTGTATGGATTCGCCAACCGCATCGTTGGCTACAACCAGCGTGAGCGCAACTTCACGCGTGATGCCAGCCATGAGCTGCGTAGCCCGCTTACGGTGATCAAGATGTCGGCCGATATGCTGGCGGATGACCCGTCGCTGGGTGAGTTCGGTCAGCGCTCCGTACAGCGCATCAAGCGTTCAACGCGAGAGATGGAAGCGCTGGTCGAAGCCTTGCTCATTCTTGCGCGCGAATCCGACAACGGGCTCACCGAAGAAGATTTCGTGGTGAATGATGTGATTCGCCACGAGTTGCCCGATGTGCTGGAAATGCTGGAGGGGCGGCCGATTACGCTGGAGCTGGAAGAGCCGGCCCGCTTCGCGCTGCATGGCTCGCCGCGCGTGTTCGCGGTGCTTTGCTGGCAACTGATACGCAACGCGTGTCAGCAGGCGGAGGGCGGCACGGTGGTGATCACTGTGATGCCGGGTGTGGTGACGGTGACGCATCGTGGCGATATGTCGTCGTCGATGGCGGCTGATCGGCACGGTTTTGAGTTGGCTATTGCCGAGCGCATCAGCGAGCGTTTTCACTGGCCGCTGGAACTGCAGACGCGCGAAGGGCGGCGTTACATTGCGCGTATACGTTTCCCGGAGCCGTTGCCGGTGGCGGGCTAACTTTGCGGCTGTCCTTCTCGCTCGTCTTCCCGGCGTACGCCGGGATCCAGTGACTTTGCTCTTGGCTCTGATTGAGCGATCTCGCCAGCGTGCCGCCTACGCGGCGGGCGTTTCGATCGTCTGCCGACGACGCAAAGCTAGTCCCCGTGGGACGCTCGAGTCACTTTTCTTTTGCTGGCCCAAAAGAAAAGTAACCCAAAGAAAACGGCCTCCAGAGCGGGGTCGTCGTAGCGTCGTGATTAATACAAGCCTTGACGGTCGCGAAGCCCGGAACGTCACGATCGCACGACACGCGGTACGGCTACACCGCAACGCGCCATCGCGAAGAGGACTTAAAGCGAAGCGACGCTGCGGTCCTTCGGCACTGCTCGGAAATTCGCGATGCACCGCACTTCTCCCTCTCCCCGTCGGGGAGAGGGTTGGGGTGAGGGGCCAATCTTGCCAAACCGCCTCATAAACAGCGTCATCCCGGCCTGCGCCGGGATGACGGGCGAAACAGACGCGTCTGCTTACGCCTTCAGCGAAGCACTCACCGCAAACGCGCAACCCGTCTTCGCCTTGACGTCGTCCACCGTCACGCCATCCTGCAACTCGATCAGCGTCAGGCCCTTGCCTTTTTCCACCGAGAACACGCACAGGTCGGTGATGATCAGGTCCACGCATTCCTTGCCGGTGATGGGCAGGTCGCACTGGTCCTTGATCTTCGGGGAGCCGTCCTTTGCGGTGTGCTCCATCAGCACCACCACGCGCTTCACGCCGCTGACCAAATCCATTGCGCCGCCCGGGCCCTTCACCATCTTGCCGGGCACCATCCAGTTGGCGAGGTCGCCGGTGCTGGACACTTCCAGGCCGCCGAGAATCGACAGATCGATATGGCCGCCGCGGATCATCGCGAACGATTCGGCGCTGGAGAAGAAGCTGGAGCCGGGCAGGGTGGTGATGGTCTGCTTGCCTGCGTTGATCAGGTCCGGATCGACATGCGCATCATCCGGGAACGGGCCGATGCCGAGCAGGCCATTTTCCGACTGCAAGGTGACGTCCATGCCCGGCGGAATGTAATTGGCTACCAGGGTCGGAATGCCAATCCCTAGGTTGACGTAGAAGCCGTCCTGCAGCTCCTTCGCGGCGCGCTGCGCCATGGCCGTGCGGATCGGGCTTTCCTTGCCTGTATTGGCGCCGGCGACGGTGCGGAACTCGATACGTTTCTCGTACGACGGGCCCTTGATGATGCGGTCGACGTAGATGCCAGGCACATGGATGCTGTCCGGCTCGAGCGTGCCGACCTCCACCAGTTCTTCCACCTCGGCAACGCAGACCTTGCCGCAGGTGGCAATCATCGGGTTGAAGTTGCGCGCGGTCTTGCGGAACACCAGGTTACCCAGGCGATCACCCTTCCATGCCTTGATGATCGAGACGTCGGCATGGATTGCTTCTTCCAGCACGTATTCCTTGCCGTCGAATACCTTGGTTTCCTTGCCCTCGGCCAGCTTGGTGCCGAACGCCGTGCGCGTGTAGAAACCGGGGATGCCAGCGCCACCGGCGCGCAGCTTTTCGGCCAGCGTGCCTTGCGGCACCAGATGCAGCTCCAGTTCGCCTGCCAGCACCTGACGTTCGAATTCCTTGTTCTCGCCCACATACGAGGCGTACACGCGCTTCACCTGGCGCGTCTTGAGCAGCGGACCCATGCCGAAATCGTCGACACCGGCGTTGTTGCCCACGATGGTGAGTCCCGTGGTGCCGGCGGCCAGCAGCGCCGCGATCAGGTTCTCGGGAATGCCACACAGGCCGAAGCCGCCGGCGGCGATGGTCATGTCGTCGAACAGCAGCCCGTCGAGGGCCTGCGTCGCGCTTGCATAAACCTTGTCCATTGCGATGCCTTCTTGCAGGGGAGAGCCAGCTGCCAAGGATACGACGGATTGATGACCAGGCATGCCTCGTCCGGGTCCACGACTTGTGAGGGGCACCATCCGGATGAGCATGGACGGGCGGCTGGCTATACTCGGCCCCAAGATCAAGGGAGTTAAGTCAGTGAAGTCCAGTCGTCTTGTCGCGGCCATCGCGGCACTGGGGATGGCGTCCGTGAGCCATGCTGCATCGCCTGTGCTGGTGATCCATGGTGGCGCAGGGGTCATCAAGCGCGAAATGAGTCCGGCTAAGGAAAAGGCGGTGCGAGCCGCGCTGACGCTGGCACTCAAGAACGGCTACGCCCAGCTGAAGGATGGCAAGACCGCCATTGACGTGGTGGCCGCTGCCATCACCGTGCTTGAGGACGACCCGAACTTCAACGCCGGCAAGGGCTCGGTGTTCACCCATGACGGCAAAAACGAGCTGGACGCGGCGATCATGGACGGCAACACCTTGGAGGCAGGTTCGATCGCCGGGGTTCACCGCGTGAAGAATCCGATCCTGCTGGCGCGCGCCGTGATGGAAAAATCCCAGCACGTGATGCTGGTGGGCGATGGTGCGGAGGAGTTTGCCAAGCAGGTGGGCATCGAACTGGTTGATCCTGCTTACTTCCGTACCGAAGAGCGCTGGCAGCAATTGCAGCGGGCACTGAAGGAAGATGCCGAGCACGCCAAGCACTCGGACGTCGAGACGGCCAAACATTTCGGTACCGTCGGTGCGGTGGCGCTGGATACACAGGGGCATCTCGCCGCGGGCACATCCACCGGCGGCATGAACGACAAGCGCTGGGGCAGGGTGGGCGACTCGGCGATTATCGGGGCGGGAACCTACGCCAATTCCGGATGCGCCGTATCAGGCACCGGCTGGGGCGAGTACTACATGCGCACGGTAGCGGCACACGAGATCTGCATGCGCGTCACACAGATGCGTGTGCCGCTGCGTCGCGCAGTCGCCGAGGTGATCAATCAGGAAATTCCGTCCATGGGCGGAAACGGTGGCGCCATCGCGGTGGACGCGAATGGCACCGTCGCCATGCCGTTCAACACCGACGGCATGTATCGCGGCTGGATAGGTGCCGACGGTGTGCCGCATGTTGCCCTGTATGGAGACGAGGATGACGGCACCGCTGAGCCGCTGCCCGCAGATGCAAACAGCAGCGGGCAATAAGTTTGTTGCTGCAGGCGGTGAGGGATATGCAAGGGCGTCGATCATTCATGACCTTGCTTATCGCCAATGACCGTCAGGTCATACACGCTCAGGCTTCCGGTTCGATAGCCGGATAAGCCTGAGCGTGCAGCGGCAGACGCCGCTCTCTTACTTGACGCCTTCCTGATACCAATACGTGCGCTTGCGGGTATGGAAGCTGGGTGGCGATATCTGCTGCGCGCCCAGGGCGGAGGAGCCGTCCTGCGTGCTCGAGGAGAGCTGGTTGCCGCCGCCGATCAGCACGCCCACGGTCTGCATCGACGAGCCACTGCCGATCTGCACAAAGCCGAATACAGGCGAGGGCGGCATGCCGCCGCCGGTAAAAGGCACAAAGCCGTACTGATTCAGGCCAAGTCCGGTGAGGAAGCTGACGGCATAACCGCGAGCGATACCCAGGTTGGCCTGACAGACCGGCGCCGAACTCGGCTGGGTGGGTGTGTTGGTGCCGAAATAGGTATACCCGGACACGATAAGCGGCGCGTTGACGCCCTTTTCGCTGGCCTGGTAGTTGATGAAGAAACCCTGGCTGGTGCCACCCGAGGTGGACTTGGTGGTCGAGCTGTACGCCACCGGCGTCTGTCCACTGGTGTACAGCAAGGCCAGGTTGGATTCGGTGATGGGCGTCCAGCTGGAAGGCACACTAGTGCCAATGTTGGGATCCTGGATCGAGAAGAACGCGTTCTGCACTTGGCTGGCCGTGCCCGCGGATGCCGTGTAAAGCGGATGCTCGCGGTCTCCCGACGAAGCGACGACCACGTCATAGCCCAGCGAAGTCGTCTCCACATCGGGCGGATAGAAGAATTTGCGCGCATTGTTGCCCGTGCCACCCAGGCTGGCCAATTGGCTCACCGACCATGCGCTCACACCACCGGTCAACGGCAGGTCGACGCGCCAGATGTTGCCGCCAACGTCAGTGGCGTACAGGCGATCCGTATAGCCATCGCCATTGCGATCGAGCAGGGTGATGGTGGAGGGAATCGCGCGTGTCATGCCGGTAACGGCCACACATGTTCCGGTTTTAGGAGCATTGGAGCAGCTCTGCTGCGCTGCCCACAGCGGCTTGCCGGTAACGGCGTCGAGCACATAAATGGCGCGCCCCATGCTGTCGCTAGCGGGGGGCGGGTCGCTGTCTTCTGCCGGGTCATAGCCACCACCCATGATCAGCACGGGGTTGGTCTGGCCGGGCACAGACACCTGGGTAATGATCGGTTGCGACCACGCTTGGCCCAGCTCCGGCAGGTCGGCCTTGGTTTTTTCCCAAAGGAACTTGGGGGCCAGCGGATTGGTGACGTCGAAGGCGTAGATGAAAGAACCGCCACGGCGGGGCGTGAGGTAGATGTATTTGGAGCCATAGGTGGTACTGGCCGGGCGGTTATCAATGAACACCGCGGACGACCCATCAAAAAAATAATCCTTCGGCGTGGACCCGCTGGGTGGATTGGCGCCGAACTTGGCCGAGGGGCTGTTGCTATACAGGCGAGCAAGTCGCGGGAAGAACTCGGGTGCCACGAAGGACCACAGTTCGCCACCTGCGGGCACCGTCACCGTGCCACTGGTGATGCTCGCCGTCTCGTTGCCGTTGATGGCGTGAAACATGCCGTCATTGGAACCGTAATAAACCACCACACCGGTGGTGCCGCCGTAGTTGATGACGGCGGGCTGGGAGTGCAGAACGTCGCCGTGGATGGAAGGGCGCGCCGTGGATGTGTAACTGTTGGGCAGGGTGGGAGAGAGCCCGTACGGGCCCGGTTCGGTTTCGTTACCGGCCAGATCTTCGCCACGCACCCAGTTGATCAGTGTGCTGGTGCTGGGCACCGTGCTGCTCGAGGTGCCGAAGGCCGTATTGGTGTTGGCCGTTAGCGTTGAGTTGCTGATGGCAAACTTGTCCAGGGCGGAAGTGCTGCAGGCGTTGGTGCTATTGCTGCACGTGTAGACCGTGCGAACGTCGCTTGCCAGATTCATTCCGCGAAGCACTTCCGCCACGGCACCTTTCTCTACCTTCTCGCCATCAGGTGAGTCGAAAGCACCGCCCGCACCAAAGCTCTGCGCATTGGCTTGCCATGTGTTGTACCAGTAGCCCGTGCTTGGCCACTGTGCCGTGCCTACGGCATTGGTCGTGGTAGTCCAGAAGCTCACCGCGCTCTGGGTAATAAAGCCCGTGTTGTTGTTGATCGCCAGATTGCCGGCAGAGTCCACCAGCGCTACACCGCCGTTGTAGAGGCCAGCCTGATACTGCTTGAGGTTGCCCCACCAGCGCGGCAAGAAACTGCTCTCCGGGCGGAACATGCCGTAGAAGAACTGGTTCTGGTAGGTGCCTTGGTTGTTCACGCTGAGCGGCAAGCTCACCGAGGAGAACACGCTGTTGACGGCTTCAACCTCGCCAAAGATCTGTAGCAACGCGTTGACCAGCTCCTGCAGGGGATTGGCATCCGTGACGTTGACGATGAAGGCCTTGCCGCCACCATTGGAGGCCATCGCCTGCATGTACGCGACCAGGTTGGGATTGCTGCCATCCGTCACGACGATGGTGTAAGTGACGATGTTTTCAATGCCACTGGGATCTTGCCCGCCCGACAGATCGTTCTGGAACATAAAGCGCGCCCACTCGGGGCCACCGCCTTGGCCTTGGTACTTGTTATTGGGTGCTGGAATGGCGACAACTGCTTGTTGAGCGGACGTGGCGCCTGCTGCCTGCAAAGGCGCCTGCCAGTTCACGTTGGCGCCTGCCTTGGTATTGGTGAATGCACCGGCGATGAAAACGTGGAAGTTCTTCCGGCAAACGTTGCTGTTGACCAGGCCGGTGTAACTCTCATTGGATTGGCCCACCTGGGCGGCGAAGTAAGCCCAGACTTCCTGCAAGGCCGTGCCCATGTTCTCGTTATTGGAGCCGTCCCCGGTACGGTCCAGCGCCTGAATGGTCGTCAGTAGTGAATTGAGGTTCGATACACCAGTGGAGGTGGGGCCACCGATCAGCGGAAGTGGCTGGGGCGCCGGCCCCGGCGAGCCCATTACCGAAGGCGATTTGAGCGTTGCGCCATTGCCGGAAAAGGTCTGGCCCGTGTTGGCTACACCATCCTTCTTGATGTTGTAGCGCATCAGACCGACATTGATGTTGCCTGACAGCGAAGTGCTTTGGCCGAGATCGTACACCGCCTGGTACAACGCACATTGTACAAAGCCGGCATCTTTGCCGGCATTGTTTGATGAGGTGGGCTGTACGCCGTTGACGGTTGGACAGGTGAACGAAACAGCACCGTTCCATGCGCTGGCGGTGTCCAGCAAAATCATCAGGTCAGGTGTGCCGCCCGGCTGCGCATTGATAGCCGGTGCGTAGATGTCGATATCTTCCGCGCAGGCAAGCGGTGACAGCACAGTGGCCATCGCTAGAAAAAGTGCTGCCGGTGCGACGCGAAGCAAGGTACGACGCTGCATGCTCATGGCACGATCCCAGGAAAAAGGTGGACGAGGGAATTCAATGGCATTCCGCCTGCGCGGCGGGTGAGAACATGCGCGCTGAAATGCCCTGGTGAACAACGACGGCCGAACCCGACACACTCGCGTCGGTCACCGAGGACTGCACATCCCATTGCGTGTCTGAACAAGGCGTATTGGTGTTCCCTCCGGAACTGATCATGCCGTAAGAGGATTGTTTGGAAGACATCTCGCACGCCACGTCCGTCGCGACGTTTGGATTCAGTGAGGAGCCGAGCACCGGCGTGATCGCATCGCACACTGGTGCCGCGACCTGCGCGGTATAGGTGGCGGCGGTAGCGCTATAGAGCTTTACCGGGACGCTGGTGGTGCTTGTAATCAAGGTCTGCGTGAACGGTTGGCTCACCACATACTCGATACCCTGCTGAGCTACCGACTGCGCCTCAAACTGAAACTGTTCGTTGTTGGCGACTTTGACGTCGGAAAGGCTGACGCCGACCATGGAGATCGCCGAGATCATGAAGATCATCAGGAAGATCAAGGTCGTGACCAGTGTGAAACCGCGCTGCAAGCGCCGGCTGGCATGCATGCTTTTCATCAGTGGATCTCCCTTATGCCGCCCGTGTTCCACACCCGCGCAAGCGAGGTGTAGTCGTGGCGCTTGTATTTGTCGTTGAAGGGGCCATCCGTGGTCTGTCCGCCATCGACCGCAGTGCGACCGAGGTTGTAGGTGCGGCTATCAGTCCATCCATTGGTGAAGTCGGTATTCCTCGACAGCACGCTGACGCGCACGGCGGTCACGTTGGACCAGTTGGTCACGGCGCTGGCCCAGCTGTAAGCGGGTATCGAGGTGCAGGTTGCCGAGTTGTCGATTGCCGGATCATCCACATAGCAATCCGGCGAGCCGTTGCCGTCCTGATCCACGCCGTAGCTGTAATGGATGTCCTGGATGCCCTCGACCAGGGACGATACCGATACGGCGCCAGCGCTCAGTTCGGCCACCTTGAGCGTTGGAATGTTGTCGCTCGGCGAGCAGTTGTCGCAGGTCGAGAGGAAGTATGTGCGCACTACATACTGACGGAGCTCGGCCGCTTTGCCGTTGCAGGTCAGCGTCTGAAGACTGAAGACAGTACTTGTTTTGCTGAATACCAAGGGCACTGGGTCAGTGGCGCATTGTGAAAGTTGCAGGAAGTAGTTGGTGCCATCCACCGCTGCGGAAACGTCGCCAGATACATAGCGGACCGTGAGCATTTCCGAGTTGGGAACCACGTTGTAGGTCGACAGGCAAGCAGGCGTCGCGGCATTGATGGCCCGCCCGACAATGCCGTTTGGCAAGGTCAATCCACCTGTCGTGCCAATGCCGAGGGTGGCTGGTGTCGTGGCACAAAGGTCCGGGTTTCCATACGTGGGTGAAGACGGCAACAGGCTGGCGCGACCAAAGAAGCCCGACATGGCGACGTCACGTTCAATGGATTGAGTGGCGAAGCGGCCGTTCTCCACCTGAGCGGACGTTTTGCTGAACTCGTTGTGGTTTTGGCTGTTGGCCACGTACAGCGTGCTCAGCGCCGCCAATAGCACCAAGCCAATGGCCATCGCGATCATCACCTCGATCAGCGAAACGCCCCGTTGAGGACGATGCGCGCTCGATGCCCGATGGCGATGCATGCAAGTGCTTGCAAGTAGGCGTGTCATGACAGGAGGTTGCCGATCTGGATTTTGACGCTAATGGCGCGGCGCAAAGCATCGTTGCCAAAGTTGCCTTTGCCGCAGGTAGGCGAGGGCGCAGCGGTGGGAGTCAGGCCTTGCCACGCCACGGTGATGCGGTAGACGTTATTGACGGGGTCGGTGAGTGCGATGCATCCGACTGCACCGATCATGGCGCCGACATTGGTGGTGCCATTGACCTCGCTTGCACCTTGCAGCTCGCTTTGCCACGCAGCCAGGTCGGCGTTGACCATCGCCTGTTGTGCTGCCGTGCTGGTCGCAACGATGCTGACCGTGCATGAAGGTAGCGCTGACGTGGTGACAGTGCCGGTGGAGCCATTGGAGTAACACGCGGCCACCTGGCGGTTGGCGTTCATGCGCGACACCATGTCTTGCACCAGCGTCAGTGCCTGCACGCGCTGGTACGACTCCATCTGGTTGTGTGACGACTTCATCGACAGACCGATGGTGCCGAGCAATGCGATCGCTGCGATGAGAATCGAGATCAGCACCTCGATCAGCAACATGCCTCGCTGATGCTTCATGAGCAGGCTCCCGTCAGGATCTGGGCACGCCCGGTGGCGCCGACTTTGACGCAGACGGGCTGCACGCTGGTGGTGGTCGTCGTGGGCTTGATGGTGAAGGCCACGTTGAGTGGCTGTTGCATGCGCCCGTTGCCACCGAACTGGAACTGGGTGTTGGCATTGGCTTCGGTGATGGTGATCCCGCTCAGCGCACTTTCACTGCGGATGGCGGCAGCAGTTCCCGGCGCAACTGACCAGCCGGCATTCCAACCCGACGCGTTCGCCGACACGTTGACCACGGTGTTTCGCTTGATGGCCTCGCTGCGGGCAAGGGAGACCGATGCGACGATATCCATCGAGGCATTCTTGATGCGCTGCTTGTTCAGCATCGGAGCAAAATTGGGCACGGCGAGCAGCGCCAAAATGACAATAATTGTCACAGTGACGATCAGCTCGATCAGTGTGAAACCACCTTCGGTGCGGGCGCGCATGGGTTCACTGCCAACATTGGGTAGGAGACCCGCTGGCCGACTGGACACCTTTGGTGCCGTCGCTGGCCAGGGTGAGAATGTTGCAGAGTGAATCGCTGGCCTGCGGGCCATTCGCCACGGGTGTGGCGGTGATGGTGTAACCCGGCGGCGGACCAGCCGTGGGCGCGACCACAATCGAGTAGTTGGCTCCGTTGTTATCCGGTAGCGAGGCATAGCCAAGCTGCGTCGCACTGGTGGCGTACGCGCGGTTGTCGATGAGGAACCGCTCTTGCGCTGCCGCCATGTCGAGCATCACGCCCTCGGCAGCATTACGGTTAGCGTGCATCACGTGGTTGTGATAGCTGGGCAGCGCGATGGCGGCCAGGATCGCAACGATGGCAACGGCGATGATGAGTTCGATCAGAGTGAAGCCGCGCGCCAGTACGGCACCGCTGCTTTGCACGCACTGCGAATCGAGTAATACCCGAGAGTCGTCTCTCTTCATTCGTCCCCCCCTAAAAGGACTCCTGAATGGATGAGTTGACGATCCTCCTTGATCCCCCTGTGGCGTTTAATGCGCGCCGCATTGGCATCCCTTTTCTAGAAGGGAGCCGATGCGGTGCAGTGTGTCACAGTTGATACACTTTTGGCACTTGACTAAAGCTTACGAGTGACTTGCGGATTCGACATTAGGCCGGTTGGCGTAGATCACCGCCGTGCCGAATGTCTTGCACTCAATGTGCCAATGAAGCGTCAATTTTTCGTCACCACGGCCTCGTTGTCTCAGGGGCGAGGCCGGGGTGATCGATGCGGTGGGCTTAGTCTTCGCTATCCGGCCGCTCGCGCACCGGGTGCTTGCTGAGCTTGCGCTGCAGCGTGCGGCGGTGCATGCCGAGACGGCGGGCGGTTTCGGAGATATTGCCGTCGCATTCGGTGAGCACGCGCTGGATGTGTTCCCACTCCAGGCGGCGGAGCGCGAGCGGTGCTTCCGGGGCGTCGATCAATTCGTCGTCGGGAGACTGGGTGTCGCCGTCGAGCAGGGCACGAACCACCGCATCGGCGTCTACCGGCTTGGCCAGGTAATCATGTGCGCCGCGCTTGATGGCTTCGACGGCAGTGGCAATCGACGCGTAGCCGGTGAGAAGCAGTACGCGAATCTCCGGTACCAGCGCCTGGAGTTCCGGAATCAGGCGCAGGCCGTTTTCATCGCCGAGCTTCAGGTCGAGCACGCAATAACGCGGCTGGTGGCGACGGGTAAGTGCGCGGGCCTCGTCGGCGTTGCTGGCGGTGATGACCTCAAAGCCGCGCGAGCTCATGGCACGTGCCAGAACTCGGGCGAAAGTGGCGTCGTCATCGATGATAAGAAGTTGCTGGTCACTCATGGTCGTCTCCGCGGCTCAGGGCCGGTCGCGCCTATTTTCGTCGCTGCGACAAAGCATTCACATGTGGCCATGTGCCACTGTGACTATCCGCCGCATTGATTATGACGCGGCGATCACTGACAGGGGCAGGCGCAGGTGCATCTGGGCGCCGCTGCCGGTATTGGTCGCGATCAGCTCGCCCTCGAGGCGCTCGGCGGTGGCCTCTGCCAATGCCAGGCCAATGCCCAGCCCGGTCTGTTTCTGCGACTGGCCGAGTACGGAAAGCTCATCGGTATCGGAGAAGCCGGGGCCATGGTCGGTCACGATGAGCTCCAGCCAGCCACTGTCACGCCTTACGGTCAGCGCGACGGCCTGGGATTGCCTGAGAGCCGAGGCATCTGCCGCGTTGTTCAGCAGGTTGAGCAGGGCGTGGCGCAGGCCGGGGGGCGTGCGAAGGACGGTGCGTCCGGCTTCCTGGTCCAGCGCGAGGGCCAGGTCGGCTTCGGGCCGCAGCAGTTGGAAGCGTTCCAGGCAGCCGTGAATGAAGTTGTCGACGGTGAGCTGCTCGGGTTCCTGGGACAGCTGTTGCTTACCGAAGGCGACCATCTCGCGAAGAATGGTACGGCATCGATCCACCTGGCCTTCGAGCAGGGTCAGGTCGTCTGACAGTGCGGTATCGGTGGCGTGTTCGCGGCGCAGCTCCGGCAAAAGCGTGCGCATGGTTGCCAAAGGGGTGTTCAGCTCGTGGGCCGCGCCGGCTGCCTGCGTGGCGATGGCGAGAATGCCTTCATCGCGTAGTGCGCGTTCGCGGACGCGCTGCACTTCCAGTTGCTGCAGGCGAACGGCGCGCGCGAGCCGGTTGATAAAGAAGCCCAGCAGCACGGCCATGATGACGAAGTTCACGCCCATGCCAAGCACGTGCAAGGAAACGCCGGCCGTGGAATGCATGGACACCGGTAGTGGCACATACCAGAACAACAGCACGGCATAGGCCACACCCACGAGGGCAGCAACGGCCAGCACAGCATTCACCGACAGTGCGGCGGCGCTCAGCGCAATGGGAACCAACAACAGCGTGATGAAGGGATTGCTGGCGCCGCCGGTGAAATGCAGCAAGGAGCCAAGCACCAGCGTGTCCACACCCACATGCAGAATCGTTTCCCATTGGCGAATCGGCCAGGGCTGAGCGAGGCGCCACGCGGCGAATACGGCAAAGACGGCCAGCCAGCCGATGCCGACCATCAAGGGCAGCAGCGGGATATCCAGCTTCATCCAAAAGGCGCACACCAGAACTGCGGTGCTTTGACCGGCGATGGCGCAGATGCGTAGCCAGGCGAGGCTACGGAAAAGGGTGCGGGGGCCGATGCGTTGCTGGGAGGTGGGGCGTTTCATGGCCGGGATACTAGCCGGTTTGTGCCGCTGCCCCCGAGCCCGCACAGGTTGGTGCGTCACTATGGACGCTGCAGGGCCCCAAAAGAACTCGCCCCGACGAGCGGGGCGAGTGGATAGCGATCAGACTTCTTCGCTGTGTACGGCCGGCAGCGGCGTATGTGCTTCTGCGTGGCTGCGTGACAGACGATTCATCAGGGGCAGCATGGCCACGGCGATCACCGTGCAAGCCACACCCACAAAGCCGAGCTTGTTGAACAGGCTGACGTAGATGTTCAAGGACTCGACCGGGCTGCTGATGTTTTCCGGCATGGCGGCAAGGTTGGCCACCACGCTGCCCAGGTACTGCGAAATGCCTACGGCCACGTAGTAAGCGCCCATCATGAAACCACCCATGCGAGCGGGCACATAACGGGCAATCATCGCCAGGCCCAGGCCGCTCACCAGCAGCTCACCCAGCGAATACAGGCCGTAGCCCCAGACCATTGTCCAGGAGGACACCTGGCCGTCGACCGCGTTCAGTGCGCCGAAGCCGTACATAAAGAAGCCCAGCGCCACGGCGGCAAAACCAAGCGCGAACTTGAACGCCACCGATGGGTCTTTGCCGACGCGGCCCAGCGTGTTGTACATGAACACCAGTACCGGGCTCAGGATCACGATCCAGATCGCGTTGAGGTTCTGGTACTGCTCCGGAATCCAGTTGAACAGGTGGACGCCAAACGCGTCGAAAGAGAGGTTCACGTTCTTCTGCGCAAACAGGTTCAGCGAGGTCGCCATCTGTGCGTAGAAGATGAAGAAGAAGATCGTTTGCACGGTGAGCACCAGTGCAGCGATCAGGCCCGCGCGCTCGCTCTTCTCGGCGCCGTTGATTAGTCGCGCGAAGATGCCAAGGATCACGATGCCGGCCAGGTACACGCAGATTTTCGCCGCGAGCAAGCTCTGCAGAATGAAGGCAGCAACGAACACCAGAGCGAGCGATGCGAAGAACAAGGCCAGGACGCGCTTGAACTGCACGGGTTGATCGTCTGCTGGCGAGCCGATGTGGGCCAGCGTGCGATGCATCAGCGAGTAGTTGACCAGGCCAAGCGCAAGGCCGACAGCGCACGCGCCGAAGGCGGTGTGCCAACCCATCGCATCGCCATAAAGCTCGCCGATGTAATTGCGGATCCAGGGCGTGGCCGTCATCGAGACCATCGAGCCGATGTTCACCGCCATGTAGTAGATGGTGAAGGCGCTGTCGATGCGCACGTCATCACCTTCGTAGATCTTGCGCACCAGGTTGCCGGCATTCGGTTTGAAGAAACCATTGCCGACGATGATCACACCCAGAGCGGTATACAGCAGGGTTGGATTGTTGGAGGGAATCCACAACATGGCGTAGCCAAGCGTCAGCACCACGGCACCGGTGAGCATGGTGCGACGCGTACCAATGAGCTTGTCGCCCACCCAGCCACCGATGGCAGGGGTCGCGTAGATCAATGCAGCGGCTGCACCCCAGACGAGGTTGGCTTTGGTGTCGACAAAGCCGAGTTTCTTCATCATGTAGGTGACCATGAGCACCTGCATGCCGTAGAAGCCGAAGCGCTCCCACATCTCGATCAGAAACACGGTGCTGAACGAGCGGGTCTGGGAGACCGGTGGATTCTGGATTGCCATTCAATTGTCCGTACTGCAGTTCATACAACGGCCGCAGGGCAGCCGGCTTGCGCGACCCGGAAAGGGGTCACAAAGTGGGCAAGAGTAACGCATCTGTCATTCAGGTGACGTTGCACTGCCGCACGCAGAAACCTGCGTTTCAGGCCCCTCTGAGAAGCGCGCTGTGGCATCATTGCCGGCTTGTGCCCGCCGCCAGTGGGCGCGGCCGTGCCGCATGCTTGAGAGGAAGAAACATCATGGCCGCCAGCGGCTTTCGCGGACCCCGGCAAATCTGGAACGCTTTCAAGTGGTCCATGAAAGGGCTACGCGCCGGCTGGCGCCACGAGGCCTCGTTTCGGCTGGAGGTGTGCCTGGCGGTGGTGCTGGTGCCGCTGGGCTTGTGGGTAGGTAACGGTCCCTTGGAAAAGATCGCCTTGGTGCTGCCGCCCATTCTGGTGCTATCGGCCGAGCTGCTGAATTCCGCGGTAGAGGCCGTGGTGGACAAGGTGAGCCCGGAGTTTCATGAGCTGGCTGGGCGCGCCAAGGACATGGGCTCGGCGGCCGTGTTCCTCCTGCTGATGCTGACGGCATTGAGCTGGGGGCTGATCCTCTGGCCCCGCTGGTTCTGACCATCCATTCCGCTTAGATAGACCGTCGCAAGATTGCGCCGGTCACAGCGGAATGCTGCAATGGTGGCTCCACCGGATTGGAGTACCCCCATGAAACTTCTTCGTGTCCTTGCTTTGCTTCTGGTCGTCGCCGGCCTTTCGGGCTGTGGCTACAACGCCATCCAGCGCCAGGACGAAGCGGTCAAGGCCGCATGGTCCGAGGTGCTCAACCAATACCAGCGCCGCGCCGACCTGGTGCCCAACCTGGTGAATACGGTGAAGGGCTATGCCCAGCATGAAGAAAAGGTGCTCACCGAGGTGACCAACGCGCGCGCCAGGGTGGGCAGCATGCAGTTGTCGACCGACGATCTGAATGATCCTCAGAAGCTCAAGCAGTTCCAGGCCGCCCAGGGCGAACTGTCCAGCGCGCTCTCGCGCCTGATGGTAGTCAGCGAGAACTACCCGCAGCTCAAGGCGGACGGTTTGTTCCAGAACCTGCAGGCACAGCTGGAGGGCACCGAGAACCGCATCACCGTGGCACGCAATCGCTACGTGAAGGCGGTGCAGGAATACAACTCGATGATCCGTACCTTCCCCAACAATCTCACGGCGAAGATGTTCGGTTATCAGGTCAAGCCGAATTTCTCGGTCGACAACGAGAAGGCCATCTCCACTGCGCCGACCGTCGATTTCGGCAACACGCCGGCGCCTGCTGCCACGGCACACTGACATGATGCGGCGCATGGCGCGCCTGCTGGCTCTATTGGCGATAGCGCTGCTATCGCCGGTGGTGCTGCATGCCGAAGACACTCCCAGCGTGCCCGCGTTGACCCGGCACGTCACCGACCTGACGGGCACGCTGACACCACAGCAGATCGATCAGCTCGACGCCAAGCTGGTATCGCTGGAGAAAACCAAGGGTGCGCAGCTGGTGGTGCTGATGGTGCCTTCCACGCAGCCGCAGGACATTGCCGAGTATTCCCTGGCCGTCGCCGAGGCTAACAAGATTGGTCGCAAGGGCACGGATGATGGTCTGCTGCTGTTGGTAGCCAAGAATGATCGCCGCGTACGCATGGAAGTGGGTTACGGCCTGGAAGGCGCCGTGCCCGATGCCGCAACGGCACGCATCATCCGTGAGTACATCGCGCCCAAATTCCGCATCAATGACTACTTTGGCGGCATCAGTGATGCGGTGGGCGCCTTGACTCAGTTGGTCAATGGTGAGGCTTTGCCGCCGCCAGTGGAGAGTGGCAATCGCGAACGTCATGGCTCCCATTTCGGCAACGTGCTCTTGATCGGCGTGTTCGCGGCGTTCTTCCTGCGAGGCATCTTCGGGCGCTCTGCTGTGTGGTTCCGCACGCCGCTGGGTGCGGCGATTACGGGTGGCCTGGTCTGGCTGCTCGCCTCGTCCATTGGCGCCGGCATCATGGGCGCGCTGATCGGTGGTGTGCTGATGTTGCTGCCAGCAGGATCCGGTCGGTCCATCGGCGGCGGTGGCTGGGGCGGTTTCGGTGGCGGCGGCTTCGGCGGCGGAAGCGGTGGCGGTTTCGGTGGCGGTGGATTCAGCGGTGGCGGCGGCAGTTTTGGCGGTGGCGGTTCGTCAGGGAGCTGGTGACATGGCACGCATGCAACGTCTGCTGATGAATCTGTTCGACGGCTGGTTCCAGCTACGCCAGCGCTTCCCCAAGAGTCTGCTGGATGACATGACGGCCGCCATTGCCGAAGGCGAGCGGGAGCATGGTGGTGAGATCTGCTTTGCCCTTGAATCGCGGCTCGCGCCGGTGGCGGTGCTTGAGGGCCTGGATGCCTATCAACGCGCGCAACAAGTGTTTGCGCAACTGCGTGTGTGGGATACCGAACACAACAGCGGCGTGTTGTTCTACGTGCTGATGGCCGAACACCGTGTTGTGATTGTGGCCGATCGCGGTGTCGCTGCGGCGGTTACTCAGGCTGAGTGGGACAGCATTCGCGATCACATGCTTGCGCGATTTGCCAAGGGCGCATGGCGTGAAGGATGCCTCGATGGCATCGACGAAGCGCACGCCTTGCTGAAGCGGCATTTTCCCGGGAATGATAAAGCGAAGCCGGATGAGCTGCCTGATCGACCGGTGTTGCTTTGATACTTTGAGTTAGCACGGTTTGAGCGTGACCCCTCATAAGAAAAAGGCGGGCCAATGGCCCGCCTTTTCTTTTGAAGATCTCGACTCTTTCGAGTTTAGAACTTCTGGTTGTACGACACATACCAGAAACGGTCGATGTCGAATGCCGGGTTGTACGGCGGGCTGCCGGTACCGGCCGTCGGCACGCTGTAGTAGTACGGTGCCTTCTTGTTGAAGATATTGTTCACGCCCACGGTGAACACACCCTTCCACGGAGCCGTGTAGCGGAACTGCGCGTCGTTGAACGCCACCGAACCCTTCTGGCTCATGCCTACCGTGCCCCACCAGGGATTGGTGTAGTTCGGCGAGCTGCACTCGACGTAGGCCCCGGGGGTGTTGTCGTAACACTGATCCTTCAGGCCCGAGTAGTAGCGGATCGTCCAGCTGGCACCGAACTCCTTGAAGTCCCAGTCCACCTGCAGGTTGGAGCGTAGGCGGTAAATCGCTTGTGCACCGTTGTCGGCAGCAAAGAAGCCGACCTGGTTCTTGGGCGTCGCCCCTGGGCTGCTGACCGTTTCGTACTTGGTCAGGTAGGTGCTGTCCGAAGCGATGCGGAAGCGGCCGATTGCGGTTTCCGGGAGCTTGTAGTGAATGCCGATGTCGTAGCCCTCGGTCTTCAGCGTGCCCAGATTGGACAGGCTCTCGTTGAGCGAGGCAACCGAGCCCACAACCAGGCCGGTGGTCGGATCGGCCACCGGTGAACGCGTAAAGCGGCCGCAATAGGTCGGGTCGTTCTGCACGTAGCAGAGGTTGAGAAGCTCGCTGGCGTTGACCGACGAGATAATGTTTTTCACGTAGATGTTGTAGTAATCGATCGTGAAGTCCAGCCCTTCGACCTGATGCGGGCTGTAGACCAGGCCCAGGGTGCGGGTGGTCGATTGTTCCGGCTTCAGATTCGGGTTGGAGCCTGACACGAACGGCACCGGGGTTTGCGTGCCCGTATTGTTCTTGATGGGTGTACCGGATGCGTCTGTTTGGCGATACGTGGCCGGCACTCCGGCAGCGGCGCAACGTGCACGCACGTCCGCGTTGCTGGCGGCAGCACCGAACTGGTTATCGCACGGATCCAGAAAGGTTTCGAAACTCTGCCCGGGGCCACCGTACAAGTCACTGATGGTCGGCGCACGGAAGCCCTTGGCGAAGGTGCCGCGAAGCAACAGATCTTCGATCGGACGCCAGCGGAAGCTGTACTTGTTGTTGGTGGTGCTGCCGAAGTTGCTGTAATGGGAGTAGCGGCTGGCGACGTTGATGCCCAGCTCCTGGGCGCCCGGCAGGTCGCGCAGCAGCGGCGCGTCGAGCTCGGCGTACGCTTCGTTGGTGAAGTACTTGCCGGAGGTCGCATTGGCGGCCAGATCGGTGGTGTTGCCTGCGGCAACGTAGGCATCGGGGCGGTAGCTACCCTTCACGCCGCGGTGCTCCACGCCCACGGCCAAGTTCACCGTGCCAGCGTTGAGTGGCATGTCGAACAGGCCGCCGGAGACGTTGGCGGTGTAGTCGTCGGTGGAACTGACCTGACGAGCCGACTCGTGGTAGTTCACGTAGTTCCACACAGCCGAAGGCGTGGCGCCAGGGCCCGCGAGGATGTTCCACGGCACGCAGCCCTGGGCGCGATCGGACGCGTTGGCACAAGCCGGCAGGCTGTCGATGAAAGTGGTTGGGCCAAGCGCAGCCTGGGCCCTGTTCAGATCCAAGTTGCCGGTGGTGCTCAGGTGGATCTTGTTTTGCGAGTAGCTGTAGTCCGCGTCCCAGCTCCAGTCATGACCGAGAAACTGGAAGTAGCCCTGCGCGCCAACATCGATGTTGTAGATCTTAGAGTGAGTATCGGTCACGCGCGGAAGCTCCACCGTGCGGCGATAAAACGACAGATCCTGACCGGGGAACGGGTTAAAGGCATTGTCGCCGCTGATGACCACACCATTATTGCCGGTCGAGAACGGATAACCGGCGAGCTGATTGGAGGAATCGCGCACGCTGGCAGCACCCATGCCGTGCAGCGTGATGTTGTCGGTGAGTTTGTACTTGTCCTGGATAAACAGGTTCTTGAGCTTGGTGCCGGCGCGGAACGTCATGTCCTGCGTGCTGTTGTAGCGGTCGGCGTTGCTGCTGCCGTCGAACAAGTGGTAGTTGGCGAGATTCGCCGAGTTCGTCGCACCGTGGTTTATGACGTACTGGTTCGGAGTCCACTTGCCGGTGCCTGGGGCGTACGCACCCGCACCCGGCGTGCCGGCTGCGCGCGGATCGATGATGCGGCCGTACGGGCCGGTAGCGCTCCAGCTGTCGTCGGGGTGGCGAGCTCCATTGGCGTAACGTGTTTCCGGACGCTCGTTATCCCACATGGTCTTGGTCTGTTCCCAGGCACCGCCGATCACGATGGCATTCTTTTCACCGCTATGACCCCAGGTGAAGCTGTAGTTCTGAGTCTGGCCATCGCCCTTGCCGTTCTGGCCGTAGTAGACGTTGGCTTCGGCGCCGTCGAACTTTTCCTTGGTGATGATGTTCACCACGCCACCGATGGCGTCGGAGCCGTAAATGGAAGAGGCACCATCCTTGAGAATGTCGATGCGCTCGATCATCGAGACCGGAATGGTCGACACGTCGGTTAGGCCGGTCAGGCTGGTGCTCCAGCGACGGCCATTGACCAACACCAGGGTGCGTTGCGAACCTAAGTTGCGCAGGTTTACATAACGACCACCGACGTCAGCGCCGGAGGACAGGGTGTCCTGCGGAGTGATGCTGGGGGTGCCCATGGACGGCATGCGGGAAAGGATGTCATTCACATTGGTCAAGCCCGTGGCCTGGATCGCCGCCTTGTCCATGGTGAAGACCGGCTGTGACGTTTCCACGTCCACGCTACGAATGCGCGAACCTGTCACCGTGATGGTGTCGAGGCTCTTGGCCTTGGATTGATCCGCTTGAGCGGGGGCAGCGTCCTGTGCAGTGACCGACCATGCCTGCAGTATTAGTGCAGCGGTAATGGCCGTAGCCAGCAGTGTTTTTTGCTTCATGCCTAACTCCGAACAAAAGTAACCAGCTGTCGGCGCATGGGCTCGACATTGGGTGCCTGGGGTTTGGCGTGTGTCCGTGGGGCGGGGCACAACGCCTCGACATCGCTTGTCCATGTTCGGCAGCGATGTGAATTCGAAGTTAAGCAGGCGCGGCCATGCTCACAAACCAGCGATTGCTGTCGGTGTGCGTGGGCGCAAGGCGCCCTTGCCTGGTGGTCTCGACCTACGTGTATTAGCGGACTCGGTTTGGGAACAAAAAAAAGCGGGCCCGAAGGCCCGCCCTTTTCGAAGATCTCGACTCTTTCGAGCTTAGAACTTCTGGTTGTACGACACGTACCAGTAACGGTCGATGTCGAACGCGGGGTTGTACGGCGGAGAGCCGGTACCCGAGGTCGGCACGCTGTAGTAGTACGGGCCCTTCTTGTTGAAGATGTTGTTCACGCCAACGGTGAACACACCCTTCCACGGCGCGGTGTAGCGGAACTGTGCGTCGTTGAACGCCACCGAGCCCTTCTGGCTCATACCCACCGTGCCCCACCAGGGGTTGGTGTAGTTCGGCGAGCTGCACTCGACGGTGGCGGTGTAGCACTGGTCCTTCAGGCCCGAGTAGTAACGGACCGTCCAGCTGGCGCCGAACTCCTTGAAGTCCCAATCCACCTGCAGGTTCGAACGCAGACGGTAGATCGCGTCCTGGCCGTTGGCGAAGAAGCCGACCTGATCCTGCGGCGTGGCGCCCGGGCCGCTGACCGTCTCGTACTTGGTCAGGTAGGTGCTGTCCGAAGCGATGCGGAAGCGGCCGAACGAGGTTTCCGGCAAACGGTAGTGGATACCGAGGTCGTAACCCGAGGTCTTCAGCGTACCGAGGTTGGCTTCGCTTTCGTTGAGCTGGTTGACCGAGCCCGGTACCAGACCGGTGGACGCATCAGCCGTGGTGCCACGGGTGAAGCGACCGCAGTACGACGGATCGTTCTGCACGTAGCACAGGTTCAGGATTTCGCTGGCGTTGACCGACGAGATCAGGTTCTTCACGTAGATGTTGTAGTAGTCAACCGTGAAGTCCAGGCCTTCCACGTAGTGCGGGCTGTAGACCAGGCCCAGCGTACGGGTGATCGACTGTTCCGGCTGCAGGTTCGGGTTGGAGCCCGAGACGAACGGCACCGGGGTCTGCGTACCCGTGTTGCTCTTGATCGGCGTGCCGGCGCCGTCTACCTGGCGGTAGCCGGCCGGGACGCCAGCGGCTGCGCAACGGGCCTGAACGGTCGAGCTGGTCGCTGCGGCACCGAAAGCGGTATCGCACGGATCGATGAAGGTCTCGAAGCTCTGGCCCGGGCCGCCGTACAGGTCGTTGATGGTCGGCGCACGGAAGCCATGGGCGAACGTGCCGCGAACCAGCAAGTCTTCGATCGGACGGTAGCGGAAGCTGTACTTGTTATTGGTGGTGCTGCCGAAGTTGCTGTAGTTCGAGTAGCGGCTGGCGATGTTGATGCCCAGTTCCTGGGCACCCGGCAGGTCACGCAGCAGCGGCACGTCGAGTTCGGCGTACGCTTCGTTGGTGAAGTACTTGCCGGAGGTCGCATTGGCGGCCAGGTCGGTGGTGTAGCCCTGGGCAACGTAGGCGTCCGGGCGGTAGCTGCCCTTCAGGCCACGATGCTCCACGCCCACGGCCAGGTTGACGGTGCCGGCGCTGAGCGGCATGTCGAACAGGCCGCCGGACACGTTGGCGGTGTAGTCATCGGTGGAGCTGACCTGGCGTGCGGATTCGTGATAGCCCACGTAGTCCCACACGGCCTGCGGCGTAGCGCCCGGGCCTGCCAGGATGTTCCACGGCACGCAGCCAGTTGCACGATCGGCAGCGTTGGCGCAAGCCAGCTGACCATTGACGACGGTGGTCGGGCCCAGTGCTGCCTGCGCCTTGGTCAGGTCCAGGTTGCCGGTGGTCGACAGATGGATTTTGTTCTGCGAGTAGCTGTAGTCCGCATCCCAGCTCCAGTCATGACCGAGGAACTGGAAGTAGCCCTGCGCACCCACGTTGATGTTGTAGATCTTGGAGTGCGTGTCGGTGACGCGCGGCATTTCCACCGTGCGACGGAAGAACGACACATTTTCGCCCGGGAACGGGTTGTAGGCGTTCTGGCCGCTGATCTGCACGCCGTGCGGGAACAGGTCACCCACCGTGTTACCGGTGGAGAACGGGTAGCCGGCCAACTGCGTGGACGAGTCACGCACGCTGGCATCGGCCATGCCGTGCAGCGTGATGTTGTCGGTCAGCTTGTAGTTGTCCTGCAGGAACAGGTTCTTCAGCTTGGTGCCGGCACGGAACGTCATGTCCTGCGAGCTGTTGTAGCGGTCGGCGTTGGTGCTGCCATCGAACGGATGGTAGTTGGCGAGGTTGGCGGAATCCGTGGCGCCGTGATTGATCGCGTACTGGTTCGGAACCCACTTGCCAGCCGAGTTGTAGGCGCCGGCGCCCGGCGTGCCCGCGGCGCTCGGATCGAGAATGCGGCCGTACGGACCAGTCGAGCTCCAGCCGTCGTTCGGGTGACGGCCACCGTCGGCGTAGCGGGTCTCATCGCGCTTGTTGTCCCACATCGGGTCGGTCTGCTGGTAGGCAGCGCCGATGATGATGGAGTTCTTTTCGCCGGAGTGACCCCAGGTGAAGGCGTAATTCTGGGTCTCGCCGTCGCCCTTGCCGTTCTGGCCGTAGTAGACGCTGGCTTCGGCGCCGTCGAACTTCTCCTTGGTGATGATGTTCACCACGCCGCCGATGGCGTCGGAGCCGTAGATGGAGGAGGCGCCATCCTTGAGGATGTCGATGCGCTCGATCATCGAGACCGGGATGGTCGACACGTCGGTCAGGCCATTGAGGCTGGTGCTCCAGCGACGGCCATTGACCAGCACCAGGGTACGAGCCGAACCCAGGTTGCGGAGATTCACATAACGACCGCCAACGTCAGCGCCGGAGGACAAGGTGTCCTGCGGGGTGATGTCGGGAGTGCCCATGGACGGCATGCGGGCGAGGATGTCGTTGACATTGGTCAGACCGGTGGCCTGGATGGCCGCCCTGTCCATGGTGAAGACCGGCTGTGAGGTTTCCACGTCCACGCTACGAATGCGCGAACCGGTCACCGTGACGGTTTCGAGGCTCTTGGCCGAACCCTGATCAGCCTTAGCGGGGGCAGCATCCTGTGCGGCCACCGACCACGTCTGCAGCACGAGCGCTGCGGCGATGGCAGTAGCCAGCAGTGTCTTTTGCTTCATTGTTGGAACTCCGAACAAAAAATAGCCGTCAGCCAGCGCACGAGGGCTGGTCATCAGGTCCTTGGGATGAGACGCGGAACCCTGGGGAGGGGTCGCCACGCCGTGGCATCGCCGGGCTTGGGGGACAGGCGATGTAATCCCGACGTTAAAACAAAGTGACGTGCAGGTGCAAGCCTACTGAAACAGTCAGCTGATAGATGGCTTTGTGTAAGGACTTAGCGTGTTTTTGTCGTAAGGGTGTACGAAATGCCCGCTTACCGTGGCATGTGTGGTGCCATCACGGTGGCGATGGCAACCCCCTGTCTTGTTGGGGTGAGATCGCTACACTTGCGCTTTGCCACCGCCCTGTTTGCACATGACGCAGCCTTTCACCGTAGCCTTCGACCCGGTTGCCTTTCACCTCGGGCCGCTACAGATTCACTGGTATGGCCTTATGTATCTGGGGGGCTTCGCGGGCGCATGGTTGCTGGCCGAATACCGCCGTCGCCAGGGCCGATTGCCGGTGACGCGCGATGCGCTGGGCGATCTGGTGTTCTACATGATGATGGGTGTCATCGCCGGTGGCCGCGTGTGGTACATGCTGTTCTACGCGGACATCGACTGGATCTGGAAAGACCCGCTGGCGCTGTTCCGCGTCTGGGATGGCGGCATGAGTTTTCATGGTGGCTTGTTGGGCGTGTTGACGGCCGGTTTGTGGTGGTCGCGCCGGCACGCCATGCATTTCCTCGACACCGTGGATTTCATCGCGCCGGTGGTGCCCATAGGTCTGGGGCTGGGGCGCCTGGGCAACTTCATCAACGGTGAACTGTGGGGTAAGCCCAGCGATGTGTCGTGGGCGATGCTCTTTCCCAATGCCCACAGCGCCGATGTCGATTGGGCCGCGTCACATCCGCAATGGCAGGCCGCCCTCGCGCAGTTCGGTGGATTGCCGCGACACCCTTCACAGCTCTATGAAATGCTGCTCGAAGGTGTGGTGATGTTCACCGTGCTGTTCCTGGTGTCGTTGAAGCCCAGGCCGCGTTATCTGGTGTCCGGCTTGTTTGCGCTGATGTATGGCTGCTTCCGCTTCGGTGTGGAGTTTGTGCGCGTGCCCGATCCGCAGCTTGGTTATCTGGCGTGGGGCTGGTTGACCATGGGTCAGATCCAGTCGTTGCCGCTGATCCTTATCGGTGTGGTGCTGCTGGTGATGGCGCGCAAGGCGCCGGTCTTGCGCCTCTACACCGTTTCCATGCCTGGCAAGGAGTAACCCATGCGCGCGTATCTGGATCTGTTGCAGCACGTACTGGATCACGGTACGGAAAAGGGTGATCGCACGGGCACCGGCACGCGTAGCGTGTTTGGTTGGCAGATGCGTTTCGACCTCGCGCAGGGGTTCCCGCTGGTCACCACCAAAAAGCTTCATTTGAAGTCGATCATCCATGAGCTGATCTGGTTCCTGCAGGGCGACACCAACATCGCCTACCTCAAGGAAAACGGCGTCAGCATCTGGGACGAATGGGCGGATGAGCACGGCGAGCTTGGCCCTGTCTATGGCCAGCAATGGCGGGCCTGGCCTACGGCGGATGGGGGCACGGTCGATCAAATCCGCTGGGTGGTGGACGAGATCAAGCGCAACCCCAATTCGCGTCGGCTGGTGGTCAGCGCGTGGAATGTGGGCGAGCTGCCGAAAATGGCGCTCATGCCGTGCCACGCGTTGTTCCAGTTCTACGTGGCGGACGGCAAGCTGAGTTGCCAGCTGTATCAGCGCTCGGCCGACATCTTCCTCGGCGTGCCCTTCAACATTGCCAGCTACGCGCTGCTGACCCACATGATCGCGCAAGTGTGCGGCCTGGGCGTGGGTGATTTCGTGCACACGCTGGGCGACGCGCACCTCTACAACAACCACGTGGAGCAGGCACGCCTGCAATTGTCGAGGGAGCCGCGACCGTTGCCGCAGCTCAAGCTCAACCCCGACGTGCCATCGTTGTTCGACTTCCGTTTCGAGGATGTCGCCATCGTCGGCTATGAGCCGCATGGGGCGATCAAGGCGCCGGTTGCGGTGTAACCGGGTCAGGGCCGCATCCTGTTAAGATCGGCCCCGCGCGGCACCACCGGCCGGTGCAGTGAGCTGTCTCTTCTGTCGATGACTCAAGGATTTCCATGGCTATTTCGCTGATTGCCGCGCTGGACGAGAATTTCGCCATTGGCCGTAAGGGGCAGCTCCCTTGGCACCTGCCGGACGATTTGCGCTGGTTCAAGCAGCTCACGCAAGGCAAGTACGTGCTGATGGGCTACAACACGGCCGTTGCCATTGGTCGCGCATTGCCTGATCGCCCGAACCTGGTGCTGAGCCGCAAGCATGAAGCGCCATTCCCGGGTCAGATCACGGTGCGTTCTCTGCCGGAAGGGCTGGCTCGGGCCGGTGGTACCGGCCTGATGGTGATCGGAGGCGGAGCGGTGTACGCCGAAGCGCTGCCGCAGGCCAAGCGCCTATATCTGACCTGGGTAAACGCCGCCGTGGACGGTGCAGACACCTTTTTCCCGGGTGTGCATTTCAGCGACTGGACCGAAGTCTCGCGCGTGCATCACAAGAAGGATGCCGAACACGCCTACGACTTCGATATGGTCGAGTACATCCGTAACGACTGATCGGATACCGCGCGTTGGCTTCCTCCGAAACCCGGGCCATGCATGTCATGGCGGGTGTGATGATCGACGCGCAAGGTCGCGTATTGCTGGCGCAGCGGCCGCAGGGAAAACACCTGGCGGGCATGTGGGAGTTCCCGGGCGGGAAGCTGGAAGACGGTGAATCGCCCGAAGCCGGCCTGATTCGAGAGTTGCGCGAAGAACTGGGTATTGATGCGTCTTTGACGACCCCCCTCATCCACATTCCCTGGCGTTATGGCGAGCGCTCATTGCTGCTCGATGCCTGGACCGTTCGTGCGTGGCAGGGCGAGCTCGAGTCACTCGAGCATCAGGCTTTGCAATGGTGTCAGCCGGCGCAGGTCGACCTGTCCATCCTGGCGCCCGCCGATCGACCGATTCTCAGGGCGCTGCAGTTACCCGCTCGCTATCCCATGACGCCCGCCGACGTGCCTCCCGAGGCGTTCAGCGACTGGCTGATGCGCATTGCTGGGGCGATCGAGCAGGGCGAGCGTCTGATCCTGCTGCGTCTCCCGTTCTGGACACCTGAGCGCGTGCGTGAGTTGGCGGCAGCGTTGCTACCCGTCGCTCGTGCCCGAGGGGCGCAACTCATTCTGAGTGGTGACGTGGAAGGTGCGCTGGCATTGGGCGAAGGTGTCGGTGTTCAGCTGAAGGCGCAGCAATTGGCAGATCTTGGCGAACGCCCACTACCACTTCGCCAGTGGGTGGGGGCAAGTTGCCATGCCGTCGAAGAGCTGACGCGCGCGCTGCTGCTGGCTGATTTCGCCACGCTGTCGCCAGTCGCTACCACCGCCTCACACCCGGGCACGGCACCCATGGGCTGGCCTGCGTTTGCGAGCATGGTTGAGCAGGCCGCCGTACCGGTTTACGCGCTGGGTGGCATGACCGAGGCTGACCTGGCGACAGCCAGGCAGTTGGGCGGGCAGGGTGTCGCTGGTATTCGTGGATTCTGGTGAGCTGCGCTCAGCGCGTCGCGTGAGCTAGTGTCAGATAGCGTTCATGCAGTTGTGACACCGCGTGATCCAGCGTGGCCTCGTCGCCGCTGTTTTCGATGACATCGTGCGCCAGCGTGAGGCGCTCGGTACGTGACGCCTGGCGTTCGATCATGCGGCGTGCCAGCGCTTCGTCGATGCCGTCGCGTTGAATCAGTCGATCGAGCTGCACCGCTTCGGGTGCATCGACGACCAGCACGCGATCGACCCAGCGATAGTGCTCCAGATTCTCAGCGAGCAAGGGGATGGCGAGCAGGCAGTAGGGGCCAAGATCCGCCAAGGCGTACTCGTGCATCCAGGCGCGCACGCGCGGATGAATGATGGCCTCCAGCGCGCGTCGCTCCGTATCGTTGCCGAAAACGCGTTGGCGCATGGCGGCGCGGTCAAGTTGTCCGCTGGCGTCCAATACGTCGCTGCCGAAATGCTCAACGACGGCACGCAGGCCATCCGTGCCGCGGGCGATCACTTCGCGCGAAGCGATGTCCGCATCGTAGACGTGGATACCGAGCGCTTCAAAACGATGAGAGACCGCGCTCTTGCCAGCGGCGATGCCACCGGTGAGTGCCACCACGTAGCTACGGGAGGGGGTGCTCATCGCATGCCGGTCAGCTGCATGTAGTGCTGCAGCAGCCAATCTCCCGCGACAAACCACACCCAACCTGCCGCGGCGATAAAGGGACCGAACGGCATGGGGATGTCACGGCCATGCTTGCGCAACGCAATCAGCGTGCCACCCACCAGGGCGCCGATCAGCGAGGACAGCAGCACCACGGGCAGCAGAGCGGTAGGACCCATCCACGCACCGAGCGCCGCCAGCAACTTGAAGTCGCCGTAGCCCATACCCTCCTTGCCGGTGAGCAGCTTGAACAACCAATAGACGCTCCACAGGCTGAGGTAACCAATGGCCGCTCCGAGGATGGCCGTGTGCGGCGCTACAAACACCGTGGCCAGACTCAGCAGCAATCCAAGCCACAACAGCGGATAGTTCAGCTGATCGGGAAGGTACTGCGTACGAAAGTCGATGCCGGCGAGCGCAATCAGCGTCCAGGTGAATACCAGACCGGCCAGGGCCGGCCATTGAGGGCCGAGCTTCCAGACGATGGCGGCGCTGAGTACGCCGCTCAGCAGCTCAACCAACGGGTACTGGATGGAAATGCGAGTCTTGCAGTACCTGCAACGTCCACCCAGCAGCAACCAGCCGAACACCGGGATATTGTCCCTCGCCGCCAACGCATGGTGGCAGTGTGGACAGTGCGATGGCTCGCGCACGATGCCCGGCGGCAAAGGCTTGCCATCGGGCTCCAATTCGAGTGCGTCAAACGCATCCAGCCGCCACTCGGCTTTCATCCGCTCCGGCAGGCGCAGGATCACAACGTTGAGAAAGCTGCCAACCAGGAGGCCGAGCACACCTGCGGCCAAGATCCAGGCCCAAAGGGGAAGGTCGAGCATGCGTTGTTCCTGAAACGATAAAAGCCCCTCTCCCGGCGGGAGAGGGGCTTGATGATCCAACCATTACATGGTGGCGCCAAGCTTGAAGATAGGCAGGTAGAGCGAAATCACCATGCCACCCACCAAGACGCCGAGAATCACCATGATCATGGGTTCGAGTAGCGTCGACAAGGTATCGACGGCGTTGCTGACTTCTTCCTCGTAGAACTCTGCCACCTTGAACAGCATGTGGTCGAGCGCGCCGGACTCCTCGCCGATGGCGGTCATCTGCACCACCATGTTGGGAAACAGAGCCGTCTGGCGCATGGCCAGCTGGAGCTGGTGACCCACCGCGACGTCGTCGCGCATTTGCTTCACCGCATCCCCGTAGACGATGCTGCCGGTAGCACCAGCGACGGCGTCCATGGCTTCTACCAGCGGCACGCCAGCCTTGAAGGTGACGCCCAGCGTGCGAGCAAAGCGTGCAATAGCCGACAAGCGCAGGATGTTACCGATCACGGGTAACTTCAGCATCATGCGGTCCAGGAAGTGCGCAAACTTGGCTGATCGCCTATTCGCCATCACCATTGCCACGACGCTACCGACAATGGTGCCGATTACTACCCACCAATAGGACTTCATGAACTCCGAGGCAGCGATTACGAACTGCGTCGGGGCAGGGAGTTCGGCACCAGCGTCCTTGAAGACCTGGGCGAACACCGGGACGACGAAGAGCAGCAGGATCATGCTGACCAGCAACGCCACCACAAGCACCATGACCGGATAGAACAAGGCCTTTTTGATCTTGGCCTTCAGGCTCTCCGTGCGTTCCTTGTACGTCGCGACCGTATCGAGCACGGTATCGAGCACACCCGCCGATTCACCCGCGTGTACGAGGTTGCGATAGAGCTCATCGAACTGGACCGGATATTTGCCCAGCGCTTCATGCAGAGCCGAGCCACCTTCGATGCTCTGCTTGACATCGACCAGCATGTTCTTGAAGCGAACATTTTTCTGGCCGTCGGCGATGATCTCGAAGGCCTGTACCATGGGTACGCCCGACGCCATCATGGTGGCGATCTGGCGGCTGAAGATCGCCACGTCGCGCGGTTTGACGGCGCTGCCCGACGCGCCAAACAAGGGCTTGCCCCGTTCGCGCACCGTCTGGGGGTTCATGCCCTGGCGTCGCAGCTCGGCTTTGACAAGCGTGGCATTCTTGGCCGACATCTCGCCCTTCATGCGCTTGCCGCGCTTGTCCAGGGCGATCCAGTCGTACATGGTCAACTTGCTGATCTCGGCGCGCTGGGCTCCGAGTGTGCGGGTGTTCTTGGCGGTGGCGGTGGCGGTGGCCATTGCTTTTTCCCCCTGCTGTACGGTCGATCGCCTCAGGATGGCGACCGCCTGATCTCTTGCAGCTTAAACGATTCCATCAAGCCAATTCGTGGCACTGGACGCAACTTCCATGTGACGAATCGCCCCTTATGGTCCAGTCGTGCCTCAATCCTTGGTGACTCGGTCGATTTCCGCCAGGCTGGTCACACCCTTCTTGGCCTTCAGCAGCGCCGAGGCGCGCAGGTCGTTCACGCCCGCCTTGCGGGCGACTTCAGCGATCTGAAGCGCATTGCCACCCTGCAAGATGATCTTTTGGATGTCCTCCAGCATGGGCATCACCTGGTAGATACCCACGCGCCCCTTGTAGCCTTCGTTGCAGCTTTCGCAACCGACGGCCTCATACAAAGTGAGGCCTGCGTCGATGTCTTCCTGGCTAAAGCCTGCATCCAGTAGCGCCTGAGGCGGCAACTCCATGGGTTTCTTGCACTCGTGGAGGCGACGCGCGAGGCGCTGGGCGATAATCAGGCTTACTGACGAGGTGATGTTGTAGGGCGCAATGCCCATGTTCATCAGACGGGAGATGGTTTGAGGGGCGTCGTTGGTGTGCAGCGTCGACAACACCATGTGGCCCGTCTGTGCGGCCTTGATGGCAATTTCGGCCGTTTCCAGGTCGCGGATCTCGCCCACCATGATCACGTCCGGGTCCTGGCGCAGGAATGAGCGCAAGGCGGCGGCGAAGGTCATGCCACGCTTGACGTTCTGCTGCACCTGGTTGATGCCCTCGACGCGGATTTCCACCGGGTCTTCAACCGTCGAGATATTGCGCTCGGCGGTGTTGAGGATATTCAGTGCCGTATAGAGCGATACCGTTTTACCCGAGCCGGTGGGGCCGGTAACCAGCACCATGCCGTAGGGCTTGTGGATCGCATCCAGATAAAGCGCCTTCTGCACGTCCTCGTAGCCCAGCGCGTCGATGCCCAGCTTGGCGGCAGAGCCGTCCAGAATACGCAGCACGATCTTCTCGCCAAACAGTGTTGGCAGCGTGCTGACGCGGAAGTCCACCGCGCGGCTCTTGGACAAGTTCAGCTTGATGCGGCCGTCCTGCGGTACGCGGCGCTCGGCAATGTCGAGGCCGGCCATCACTTTGATACGCGATGAAATGCGTGAGGCCAGCTTCATTGGCGGGCTGGCTACGGCGCGAAGCATGCCGTCCATGCGCAGGCGCACGCGGTACTGCGTCTCGAACGGCTCGAAATGGATATCCGAGGCGCCACGCCTGATCGCGTCCACGAGAATCTTGTTCACGAACTTGACCACCGGGGCGTCTTCGTTCGCATTGGCGTCGATGCCGGTGGACTCGGCCTCGTCGTCGTTGCCGCTGTCCAGCACCAGATCGTCGAGGTCGCCGCCACCCAAGTCCGGGACGGACGTGCTCATCGAATTGAGCGTACTTTCAATCGTACGCATCAACTGGCTACGCTCGACAAGGATCGGTTCCACCATGCAGTTCGAGTGGAACTTGATCTCGTCCAGCGCGTGCGACTGCATCGGATCGGCGATGCCCACGAACAAGCGCTTGCCGCGCTTGAAGAGCGGCAGTGCGTGGTGTTTGTTGATCAGCGCCTCGCTGATCAGATTCACGGGCATGCTGCCTGGAGCGAGAGCGCTCACATCCATCATCGGCATGCCGAATTCATCGGAGGCGATGCGGGTGAGGCGGCCGCTGTCTACCAGGTTGTGGTCGAGCAGCCACGGTATGAGGGTGGTCTTGTTCTGCAGCGAGTCCGCCACTGCTTTGCGCACATCGGCCTCGGGAAGAACATCTTCCGACACCAACCTGCGCGCCATGCCCGTCAGGCCCGCGAGCGAAGGTTGCATTAGCGTTGACATAGCGATACTGGCTCAGCCCCCTGATTGGACGGGAATTTACCCCAGTTGAACGGGTTGGTCACGCTGCGGCGGCAGGTGAGGTGCCCAGGGGTGACGAGGTGCACACATCTTGCCCTGCCGCCGACTGTGCAGAATGGCATGCAACAGCCGTGCCCTTGATGCCCTGAAGCATGGACGCCGTGTTCAGGTTGGGATAGAAAGGCCTGCCCTCATGGGAAATCCCGGTCTCGTGTCCCACTCCGAAACCCCAGCACCCTTTGTGGTCTTTGGCGCCCCTCGCATCGAAGAGGCCGAGATTGCGGAGGTCGAAGCCTGCCTGCGCTCCGGCTGGCTGGGTACTGGGCCGCGAGTGGCCCAGTTCGAGCGAGACTTTGCAGTATGGCGAGGCGTGACGCCCTCACAGGTCGCGGCGGTTAATTCCTGCACGGCGGCTTTGCATGTAAGCATGGTGGCGGCAGGCCTCGAGCCGAGTAGTGAGGTCATCACCAGCCCCCTGACCTTCTGTGCCACGGTCAACGCCATCATGCATGCCGGGCTGACGCCGGTGTTGGCTGACGTGGACCCGGTCACCCAGAACATCGACCCGGCGACTATCGAGGCGGCGATTACCCCTAGGACGCGGGCCATCCTGCCGGTGCACTTCGCCGGACGCCCCTGTGCCATGGACAAGATCATGGCCATGGCGCAACGGCATGGCCTGATGGTGATCGAAGATTGCGCCCATGCCATCGAGACTGACTTCCACGGCAAACCTGCCGGTACTTTCGGCGATTTTGGTTGCTACAGCTTTTATGTCACCAAGAATGTCGTGACGGGCGAGGGCGGCATGATCGTTGGACGCGACGAGGAACATATCGCGCGGGCCCGCATGCTGGCCCTGCACGGCATGAGCAAGGACGCCTGGCACCGCTTCAGCGATCAGGGCTACCGGCACTACCAGGTGGTCGAATGCGGCTTCAAATACAACATGATGGATCTGCAGGCAGCCATCGGCATTCACCAGCTGGCCCGCGTCGAACAGAACTGGCTGCGTCGCCGGGCGCTTTGGCGCCAGTATGATCAGGCGTTCGAGGCGCTGCCGTTGACCCTTCCGGCGCCCCCCGAAGCGAATACGCGTCACGGCCACCACCTCTATACGGTACTGGTTGACCCCTCGCGCTGCGGTATCGGTCGGGACGACTTCCTGGAGGCGATGACCGCTGCACGCATTGGGGTGGGCGTGCACTATCTGTCCGTTCCGGAACATCCTTTCTACCAGCAGCGTTTTGGCTGGCAGCCGGAGCACTGGCCCAACGCTATGAAGCTGGGTCGACAGACGGTCAGCCTTCCGCTATCGCCGGCCATGTCCGATGGCGATGCCGAGCGAGTGATCGAAGCTGTGCGGTCGATCATTCTTCGCTGATCGATCAGCTCGGATGAAGGCGCCCGGCAGGTTATGATGCCCCGTCATTTTATGGGGAACGCGCTTGAATCGCCTCAGTATTATCTTGCCTGCCAAGAATGAAGGGGCGGCTTTGAAGGACCTGCTGCCACGGCTGCGTGCGGCTCAGCCGGACGCGGAGATCATCGTCGTCGATGATGGTTCGACCGACGACACGCCTGGTATCTGCGCCAGCAATCACATCCACTGCCTGTCCTCGCCTTATTCCATGGGCAATGGCGCTGCCGTCAAACGCGGCGCACGTGCCGCCACTGGCGAATTTCTAGTCTTCATGGATGGCGATGGCCAGCATGATCCGGCGGATATCGCCCGCCTGCTCGAAAAGCTGGAGCAGGGTTACGACATGGTGGTCGGAGCACGTGACTGGGGCAGCCAGGCGGGTGTCGGTCGCGGGCTGGCCAACACCCTTTACAACTGGTTGGCCACACGCATGACTGGACATGTCGTGGAAGACCTCACCTCCGGCTTTCGAGCCGTCCGGGCTGAAAAGTTTTGCGAATTCCTGCATCTGCTACCGAATGGCTTTTCCTACCCCACGACGAGCACCATGGCATTCTTTCGAAGTGCGTATGCTGTCGCGTACGTGCCGATCAAAGCGTCGCAACGCGTCGGCAAGAGTCACATCAAGCCTCTTCGCGATGGCATTCGCTTTCTCCTCATCATCTTCAAGATCGCCACGCTCTATTCGCCGCTGAAGCTGTTTGTTCCGGCGAGCGCGTTTTTCTTTGCGTGCGGGTTGGCCAATTACCTATGGACCTTTATCCATGAGGGGCGTCTGACCAACATGAGCACGCTGCTTTGGAGCGCTTCGGTCATTGTGTTTCTGATCGGATTGATTTCCGAGCAGATCACGGGTCTGACCTATCGTCGGGACCGCTGACAGCAGCATTGCGGACCTTCGGTCGCGGGACGCTTATGCGTCGTTGAAACACATGCGCTGAGTCAGCAACCGGCTGATACGAAGCGCGCTTGATGCAAAGGCAAGGGGCAGTGCACAGCATGCGGGTGTTATTGATCAGCACGTCCTATCCGCGGGACCTGTCGGATTGGCGGGGAGTATTCATGCGCCATCTGGTCGGCGCGCTCGCTCGTGCATCGTCCGTCAGCCTCGCAGTCTGGGCGCCGCCTGGTCAGCTTCCAATGAAGGCCCGTGATGCGACCTCTGCCGCCGAGTCGCACTGGCTCGGCAAGCTGATGGCCGCGGGTGGCATTTCCCACCTGATGCGGCAAGGAGGCTGGAGGGCGTGGCTGGCCCCCGTGCAGTTGTTACGGATGCTCGGCGCAGCCTATCGGCGTCACACGGAAATCGATCTGTACCATATCAACTGGTTGCAGTGCGCGCTGCCGCTCCCGGCCAATGGGAAGCCGGCATTGATCACCGTGTTGGGCAACGACATGAAGTTGTTGCGACTCCCCATGGTGCAAAGCCTTCTGCGCCGGGTCATGAAACGGCGCAAAGTGGCCATTTGCCCGAACGCCGATTGGATGCATGCGCCCCTTCAGTCGGCGTTTGGCGATGTGGCGGAGATCTGCCCGGTTTCTTTCGGCATCGACCCCTGCTGGTACGCCATCGAGCGGAGCTTCGAAACCAGCCAGCCCAGGCGCTGGCTGGTCGTGACTCGCCTGACCGCCGACAAGTTGGGGCCACTGTTCGACTGGTCCGAGCAACTATTCAGCGAAAGCAAGCGCGAACTTCATCTTTTCGGCCCCATGCAGGAAGGGATCAGCGTGCCGCCATGGGTTCACTACCATGGCTCTGCATCGCCTGAACAGCTTGCCGGCGAGTGGTTTCCGAGCGCGTGTGGTCTGATCACCTTGAGCCGACACGCGGAAGGGCGGCCGCAGGTGATGCTTGAAGCCATGGCTGCGGGACTGCCTATCATCGCGTCGCGGATGCCTGCACACGCCAGCATTGTCTTTGACGGGGAAACCGGGGCACTCTGTGATTCCGTTGAAGACTATGCCGCGGCGCTGGCCGACATCGAAGATTCATCGACCAATGACCGGTTGGGGCGGGCGGCGAGATCTTGGGTTAACCATGAAGTGGGAACCTGGGACGATTGCGCCAATCGCTACGTAAAGGTTTACCGCCGATTGCTGGGGGATGAATGAGTGACGGCGTACTCGTTGTAGGCGCGGGTGGCTTCATTGGCCAACATGTCGTGCGCGCACTGACATTGCAGGGACGGCGCGTCATAGCGGCCGGCCGCCATGGCGGAGTTGGCGTGGCGGCAAACCTGGAATTTCGGGAAGGTGAGCTGGGTGAGCCTGATGAATTCTCGCGTCTGCTCTCCGGGTGCCGCTCCGTCGTCTATCTGGCGTCTGCCTCCACTCCAGGCAGCTCGGCTGCACGCCCCGTGCAGGAGGTGCTCTGCAATCTGCGACCATTGACGGCGCTGCTTGAGGCCCTGCAGGACCGACCTGAGGTGGAGCTGCTTTACATGTCCTCGGGCGGTTCGCTGTATGCGCCTAACAACGGCGCGCCTTCCGATGAAGCGGCACCGATCCGGCCCAAGTCATATCACGGCGCGGGCAAGGTGGCTGCCGAGTCCTTCATTGCGGCATGGTGTACACAGTTCGGCGGCAGGGCGACCATGCTTCGCCCATCCAATGTTTACGGGCCAGGACAGGGTGAGCGTGCGGGATTCGGCATCGTTCCGGCAGCGTTGTCAGCGATGTTGCGGAATGAAGTGCTGCATGTATGGGGCGATGGATCGGTGATCCGCGATTACCTGTACATCGATGATCTGATTGACCTCGTCGTGGCCATTCTCGACCGACCTTGGGTCCAGGCAAGCCGCCTGGTTAATGCATGCAGCGGTGTGGGTGTCAGCCTCAATGAGCTTTTTTCCGAGATGGAGCGTGTGACGGGTTTGCCTTTGCAACGCCGATACGAGGAGAACCGCGCGGTTGACGCTACCAAGGTGCTGATGGATGCAAGCTTGGCCCTGCGTGACTACGGTTGGGCCTCCAAGGTTTCTCTGCATGACGGTCTGGAGCGCACATGGGCCTGGTTGAACACCACGCGGTAAATCGCCCCGATCGTCCGATTTGCTCCATCTGCATCGCCAATTACAACGGCGTTGCGCTATTGGATGCCTGCCTGAGCTCCGTTCTTGATCAGCAGGGCAGTATCGAGCTTGAGATCATCGTCCACGATGATGCTTCCACGGATGGCTCCGTGTCTTTTCTTCTCGATCGGTACCCACAGGTCGAGTTGCTCGCCAGCGAAGAGAATGCTGGGTTCTGCGTTGCCAACAATCGCATGGTTGCGCGCGCCCGCGGCGAATTCGTGCTGCTGCTCAACAATGATGCAGCCCTGTATCCGGATGCCATCGCCAGCTTGCTGGAGGCCGCACGGAACAAGTCCGTCGATCGCATCCTGACGTTGCCACAGTACGACTGGGAAAGCGGAGAGCTGGTCGATCGTGGCTGTTTACTGGATATCTTTTATAACCCCGTACCAAATACCGACCCGGGCCGCTCTATCGTGGCCATGAGCATCGGAGCGTGTCTGTGGCTGCCGCGCGAACTCTGGGAAAAGCTGGGCGGGTTCCCGGAGTGGATGGAATCCATCGGGGAGGATCTTTATCTTTGTGGTTTGGCCCGCTTGCATGGCGCTGAGGTTGAGGCGCTTTCCGTCAGCGGCTATCGCCATCGCCAGGGGCAGAGCTTCGGTGGTAATCGGGCTGTAAGCGGCAAGTTGCAAACCAGTGTTCGTCGTCGCCGATTAAGCGAGCGCAACAAGACATATGCCATGATCCTGCTCACTCCGACTTACCTCATGTGGCCTCTGCTTTCGCTGCATCTGGGGTTACTGGTCTTCGAGGGCGCGCTGATGGCGCTGTTTCAATGGAATCTTGAAATGGCGTTTGAAATTTACGCCGGTGTTTTTGTTTCTGTCGGAAAAGAAATGAAACGCTTGCGTGAGGCTCGGCGAAAGGCTATGCAGGCCAGGGCAATCACCCTTCGAGAATATCTGTGTGTATTCACCATTTGGCCACGAAAGCTGAGCATGCTCATACGCTACGGCATACCATCAGTACGATCGTAATAAGAGCTTGCACTTTGTGCGTCCGCGTACAGCGCCTCATTGGACTCGCTGGTAAAGGAATAGCGGCTCTTTAGGGTTGACGCCATTTTTCGTGGGATCAATGTCGCCAAGGATGCTGGCGTGTTCCACTACGCGCGGCGCCAATCCAGTGGACGCGAATCTGTCGAAGATATCCCTGCCGTAAAGTCGGACATGATCTTCCTGTCCGTAGGCTTCAAGGCGGGACTTCTCGTCAGTGATGCCGACGTCTTGCCAAGTCTGATGCAGCTTTCCGCAAAAGGGTGTCTGCAGGATGGCGTGACCGCCAATGCGCAACACCCGGTGGATTTCAGCTATCGCCATCAGGTCGTCATCGACGTGCTCAAGTACGTGATTGGCGATAATCAAATCGAAGGATGCGTCCGGGAAGGGCATGGCAAGCATGTCAACGCGAACCATGTCCACCTCGCGCGGATGCAAATCGCACTTCACGTAATGTGCTGGAGCGGCATCGAGGATTTTTCCAGGTAGCCGCCCTTCTGGCGCGAAATGCAAAATGTCCTTTCCACGAAGGCCGGACAGCAGTCCGGTGGTCTGCAAGTAAAGCAACAAGTGCCTTTCACGGTCATGTGCGCCACAACTGGGACATTCGAAGTTCTGAACGTCGCTGCCGATGATGTCGAGCTCGCGCATCAATCTGGGCAGCTCGCCCCACCCACCTCGGTATGGCAAGAAGCGCGCGACGCGGGTGCCGCATAACACGCAATACCCGCGCTTGGGCCACGAGTGAGTGGCAGTCATTCTGTGCAGGCGCCTAACGATTCTCATGGTTTTTGTCATGGGTTGCGTGTGCCATCGCTTAGGCTCTCCGGGGCAAGAGGGCCCGCTCGCCCCTTCAACCCGTCTATCAGGCCGCGCCCGATATACCTCGAATTCTGTCTACGATTTGGCGAAAACAGGAGGTACGCGTAGGCATTGCCAAGCCAATACCATCCCGCGCGAATCTTCCAGAGTGTCGGCACATATTCGCTGCGAAGTAGCAGTACAAAATTTCGGAAGCGGTAATACAGCCTCTGCGGAGAGTAGCTGCTGAACTGACGCCAGCGCAGGTACCACACCTTGAACGTAGCATCACCCAGACGATGCGCCATCGTCGCCAGGGTTGTTCCGTAGAGCTTGTAGCCCTTGTGGCGGGCTCGGTGGAACCACTCCGTGTCCACGTAATCGATGAAGTAGTCCTCACGCATAAGGCCGACGTCCGCAAATGTGCTGCAGGGACTAAGGGAGCCCGACGTGATTCCGGTGATCACCTCGACGTAGGAGGGGGCTCGATCACTCGGCAAGGTGCTGTAGAACAGCTTGCCAGGCTCTTGAACTTGAAATCCGAACGCATCGCCTGTGACGCGGTCCACATAAGACGCGCCAACGTATCCGACGCGGATTCCCTGAGCCTGGAGCGATGTTGCGACAAAGAGCAATTGCGCAACCATGTCCTCGCTTGGAAGACTGTCTTGGTCGCTAAGCAGAACATAGTCGTAACCCTCAGCAATCGCAGCCTCGATTCCAATATTGAGGGCACTGGCAATGCCACGGTTCTCGCCCAGCCTAAACAGGCAGGGCAAGGGCTGCGGCAGGTGAGTATCGGATATGGCCTGCCAAACGCCATCGTCGTGAGCCGGAGTGTTGTCGACGATGAATACTTTCTCCACCTGTTTCTGCAATGAACGCAACAGGTCCTGGAGTGCAAGTTTTTCCGGCAAGTACGTGACGACAATGGCCATCACACGGCGATATTGATTGGTCATTGAGGTGGATTTTGGCCTGGTCTGGGGGCGCTTTCGTTTATTTGTAATCGCGAATGGATCGAATACGGTCGCGCATGACGTCTATGAAGGTGAGTGCATTGCGGGCCAAGGGCCATTTTGCCAAGTGAGGCAGCAATCGTCTTCGCCAAGGGCGCAGGTACTCTGAGTCGTGGGCGCCCAGCCATTCCCACGTCTCAACGAAGAGCAAAGAATCATTGGAGAAGATCGCATTGGAAAGTTGTGCCTGATAAATCCGTGAAAGTGCGCGCTGACGAACCGAATCAGGGGCGGCGAAGTGATCGCAGATGTCGCGAATCATTGGAATGTAGCGTGCCACGGTGCGTGCGCGGGCGACATAACCGGAATTCATGGCTGAGCCGGGCACCCTTCGGTATACGGCCGTGGCATGCGGTAAGTAGGCGATCTTGCTATGCCCGGCGACAAATAGGCACAAAGGCCAGTCGCCGACAGGGTAGGAGCCCACCGGCAAACCACTGGCCAGGTATTGCCGGTTGAGGCTTGTTCGCACGCACAGGGTACAGGTCTGAATGAAGTTGCCTTCCAGCAGCGCCGCAAGGACCTCCCCTGAGGGTGGCTGATCCAACTTGTGCTGCACAAATCTGGAGAGGGTTCGCCAGCGTCCAGAGCGGAGCAGAATATGGTCGAAGTCGGTGTGTACGGCACCCACACCGTGGTTTGCTCGAAGGTGGTCAACCTGTTCTTGAAGCTTTGTGAGGCTGGTCCAGTAGTCGTCTCCATCGCAGAAGGCGGTGAACTCGCCTCGGGCTAGCGCAAGCAGTCGCAAATGATTGCGTTGGAGGCCCACGTTCGAATCACTCGTGATGATGCGAATGATGCCGGGATGCGCTTTCTGGTAGCGAAGAGCGATGTCTCTGGTGTTGTCCGTGGAGCAATCCTCCCCGATGAGCAGCTCAAAGGGAAACTCCGTGCGCTGAGATAACACGCTTTCAATGGCTTCAGCGAGGTAGGGGGAGTGGTTGTAGGCAAGCATCAACACGCTCACCACCGGGGTGCCGGGAAGGCGTGACGGGTCGCTGATTTCGGTGGTGGACTCAACCACGTTGCGGTCCATGACCATGATCAGGAGGCATCCAGGGCATCTGTCGGCTTCGCTATGGAGTGTTTGATGAGGACGGCAATATCGTGCACGGCCTCCAGCCGAAACCCTGACGCCATCGCAAGAAACAGGATCGCCCCGGCCCCGCCATACGTCATAAGCGCGAGTAACGGTTTGGGCTGCCAATAGTGCGATGCAATCAGTATGCCAGCAGCAACGAGGACAGCGATGCCAAGTACGGGCATAAAATCGCGCAATTGCGCGAGGGCACCATAATTGAGCAGTCTCTTTGTGTAGTGAGTATTGAGGCCGAATGCCAGTACCGAAAAGGCGACCTGGCTCCAGGCAATGCCCGCGGTACCGAAGAACGCGCCAGCGCAGATCAGCAGGACGCCCACCAGCTTTTTGATAACCTCAAGCCGAAACATCAGTCTCGAATGCCCCTGCGCCATCAGTGCCTGCACATTGATGACGTGCATCGGCAGCAGCAACCCAGCCAGGCAAAGAATCCGAAGCAGCGGCACTGCGGGAAGCCACGCCCGCCCGAGCAGGACGCTGACCAATGGTTCAGCCAGTGTCGCCACGCCGAGCATGATCGGCACGTTGGCGAGCATCATTCCACGTATAGCCAACTGGATCCCTCGATGCAGCTTCTCCCGGTCGGTTGCCACCGTGGAGAGCATGGGAAAGGCGACGCGGGAGATGATGCTGGTCAGGAAGTTGGCGGGCATCTGTTGCACGGCATCGGCATTGTTGTAGAAGCCCAGCTCCTTGGCGCCGTAGAGTTTGCCGACCAGCAGGGTATACAGCCTGCTATAGGTGATTTCCAACAAGCTGGAGGCCAGATGGTAGCCGCCGAATCCAAACAGTTTATGGATGGATGGACGGCTCAATTGCCAGGCAGGCCGCCAAGGGTGGAACAGCCACAACAAAGCACTGGTGAGACCAGTCATGGTGACGGCCTGAGCGGCAAGAGCCCACACCCCCCATCCGTGCCATGCCAGCGAAATGGCAACGATGCCGGATGCCAGCGTGGCGAGCACGCCAGCCTTCATCTGCGTGCGAAAATCGAGGTGCTTGCTCAGCAGCGTGCTGTGTATGGCCCCCAACGCGCCGAAGAGTACCGTGAATGCCATGACGGACATCAGCGGCTTCAAGATGGGCAGTGCATAGAAATCAGCGACAGCTGGCGCGATGGCGCACAGGCCGAGGGTGGTCAGGGTGCCGATGGCAAGATTGAGCCAGAAAACCGTGGATTCGTCGGTATGGGTCACATCCTGACGTTGTACCAGGGCTGCCGAAAACCCACCGTCAGCAAAGACCGTGGCGATACCAATGAGTAGCGACAGCAACGCGATCGTGCCGAACTCGCTGGGGGTAAGCAGCCGTGCAAGCACCATGGTCACGACGAACCTGAGCGCCTGACGCAGAAAAATGTCGGCGCCGCTCCATAGCGTGGCTGCAAAGGCGTGCTTCTTATACATGGCTCAGCGCTTTCGCATGGCCGGTACGCCAGCCACCATGCTGCCTGCATCGACGCTGCGGGTGACGCAGGCACCTGCAGCCACGACGGCGTCGTCGCCAATAATCAGCGGGGCAGACGCGGATCCGTTGATGATGTTGGCGCCCGTGCCGATGAATGCGCGGCGGCCTATATGAACATAGCCGGAGACATGTACCCCTGGGGAGAGTGTAGCGAAATCGCCCAGCTCCACATCGTGACCGATGGTGCAGTCCAGGTTGACGTGCACGTGCTGTCCTATCCGAATGTTTGTTGTCAGGACCGATTCAGCGCAGACAACGCAACCAACGCCGAGATCAATCCATGGAGATAGTTCTACTCGCGGATGGATCAGCGTCACCGGATGCATGCCCATCGCCGAACATGCCATCGCCACCCGTTCGCGAACATGGGGGTTCCCAACGGCGACGATATAGGCGCTAGCTGGAAAGTGCTTTACATAATTGTGGATCAACATGATCTTGATGCCGTTGACATCAGGGCCCAAGTATTCGGGCTGATCGACAAGGAAGGTCAGGTTGACCGCGTTTCCCCAGATCTGTCTTGCCAGCCAGGCAAGCTCCCTTCCAAAGCCACCGGCTCCGACTATGGCTAGTCGGCCATCCATGGGAACCGCAGCAGGCTTCTGACTGAACATGGATCACACTCCCTGGGAAGCCAGTGCCGCAATGACAGCAGCGACCACTTGCGCCGCGGATTCGGGCAGATTCAGGCCGTTAGGGAGAATGATGACTCGCTCGGCCACTCGCACCGTGTTCGGCAAGAGCATCTGTGCATGGGGGAACAGATCCCTATAAGGCCGCATGTTGTGACAGCCTGGCCAGAAATACTTGCGGGCCAGGATGCCCTCCGCATGCAACGCGAGAACGACCTGATCGCGATCGACAGGGAAGTGCTCGCTGACTTCGACAACCACATAGTGATAGCTGTTGCGCTCATCCGGGTCATAGCCGAGCACGGAAATACCAGGTATCCCGGATAACGCTTTCACATAAGCGTCGTGGTTGCGCCGGTTCGCGGTGAAAACCTCATCCAGCATGTCGAGATTGACCAGTCCGAACGCTGCGCACACCTCGATCATTTTTCCGTTGGTACCGGGGTGGATGACATTGTCGTAGCCGGCGAAACCGAAGTTGCGCATCAACCGCATTTTCTCGGCAAGGGCATCGTCATTGGTGAGGACCGCGCCACCCTCCATGGTGCTGAATGCCTTCGTCGCATGGAAGCTCAGCACCTCGCAGGAGCCAAAACGCCCGATGGTCTCCCCCTGATGAGTGCAGCCGAACGCATGCGCGGCATCGAACAAGAGCTTCAGATCGTGCTCGTCGGCGATGGCTTGAAGTTCGGCGACGGGTGCCGCGCGTCCCCACACATGCACGCCGATGATGCCACTCGTGCGTGGCGTGATCATGCGCTTCACCGCCGCAGGGTCGAGGTTATGGGTGGCCGGATCGATATCTGCAAATACGGGAGTAATGCCTTGCCAGTACAAAGCATGTGCCGTGGCAATGAACGTCCACGACGGCACGATCACCTCACCCTCCAGGCCGAGCGCGCGTATGGCGATCTCCAGCGCGATGGTGCCATTGCACATGGCCACGCAGTGTTTGACGCCGAGCTCGCTGGCTACGCGCTGCTCAAACTCTTGCACCATGGGGCCATTGTTGGTGAGCCATTGATTGTCGAGGATCTGGCCAACCCTTTCGAGGAAATCCGCGCGATGACCGATATTGGGGCGGCCCACATGCAAGGGTTCGTCAAAAGCGGGCGATGCACCGTTGATGGCCAGGTCGGCTTTGCTACGGATGGTCTTGAGCTGCACTTGAAAGATTCCCGGACATCGGTGGGAGGAGATGGGTGGGCCTGGATGGGAGCTAGCCCCCGCACAGGCCTTCCAGGGCGCCATTGCGCCATTTCGGGTTGCGCGATTCAAGCCCGGCCACGGCGGGCTGTGGGGCGCTCCCTCCTTGCCTTAGTGATGCACGAGGCTGCGCAGCTCGATCAGGGTGGCATCGAGACGTCCCGCGAAGTTCAATGATTCCAGCTGCTGGAGCGCCTGGCTGGCTTGATCCATTTGCCCTTGCGCGATCAGCATGCGGATCTGCGTGATCCGATACGCAGATTCACCTGGCTGGGTTTCAATGGCCTGCTGGATCGCCTGCTCGGCCAGTGATCGGTCGCCCAGCACATTCCACGCATATTCCGAGTAGGTAGCCAGCAACCGCGCGCTGGGCCTGGGGTGAGACAGCGCCGCCTGGAATGCCTGTTTCATGCGGTCTTCTGGCAGGTCGCAGCGGTGGTCGTACGCGCATTGGGACAGGGCCGCCAGGGAGCTTTCATCCTGGACGCCCGGCTTCCGGGCCCTGAGTTTGGCGGTCATCGAGTCCCACCAGGCGTCCTCCAGAGGCAGGCCCATGCGTGCATTCATGAAGATCAGGGCCTGCTGAGGCAGAATCGAGGACGCCGGTAGCGCCGCCGCCCTTTCCAGGGGGGCATAAGCCAACTGCGTATACGGCGACGTGCGGTCGTACTTGGAATAGATGATGTAGCTGCGCCCGAGTTCGTATTGCGCGCGCGGTGATTCGGGGGCACGCTCCGCAAGCTCACTGGCCAACCTCAATGGACTGCTCCAGGCCAGTGCGGTCATGGCGGTCCCTGCCGTCCACCAGAGCAGCAGGCAGGCCAACACGCCGCGCCGAAGTGCCGTGTGGCGTCGAGTGCCTAGTCCACTCCCCAGTGCCGTGAGGTAGGGCACGATGGCCAGCAGCAGCCCGAAGCTGGCGAAATAGTTGCGGTGCTCGTAGATGAGCTCCAGGGGAAGCACGGTGCCTGTGAGCAAATGGCAGCTGAAATAGAGAGCGATGCCCAACGCCACCAGGGGCTGCGTTCGCCTGACCCGGATCATCACCGCGCCCAACAGCGCCAGTGCTACCAGACTGGCCAAGGTCGTCCATGGTGCGAGCAGTCCAGACGAAACCACGAAGTCATCGTGATAGAACGACAAGGTCCGGGGCGTTGGAAATACGGTCCAGACGATGTAATCAACGAGGATGCGGGCCTCGCTGAGCAACCGGGTGTACAGGGTGAAATCACGCGTCACCCAGGCTTCGGGGCTGAGCAGCCCAGGCATCAGATGCGCCAATCCTGCACTCATGGGCAACAGGAGTACCGCGATGAAGAGCAGCACGAGGCGCCCATCGCGACCGTCCTTGTCGCCTACAGTGGTCGATGCCGTTTCCCGCACTGCACGAAACTGGAACAAGGCCCATTCGGTTGCGACGGCGTACAGCGGCAGCATCACCGCTGTCTCCTTGGCCAGAACCCCAAGCGTTGTAGGCAAGCTCAGGCTGACGACGCAGAGCAGGAAATGGCGGTCCAGCAGCGAGCGCCAGCCGCGCTGGACGTGTTCGGGGGCGGTTCTGGCTGCCTGGGTGTCCAGCATGCGCAGGCGGCCGCTGACGTAACCGATGAGCCCCATCAGGACAAACAGGTTTGCCATGCTTTCCATGCGCTGCACGATGTAAAGCACGGCCGTGACATTGATCGGTAGCAGCATCCAGCTGGCAGCCAACACGATGGCAGTCAGATCGGCATGGCTTTCAGTGGAGGCGGGGGCAGCGGCCCTTATCAGCCTTCGCGAAAGCGCGTAGACCAACAAGCCATTCAGCAGATGGATGCACAGGTTGGTCAGCTTCATCCAGAACGGATCAAGCCCGGTTATGAGGTAATTCGCTGCAAAGCTCAGCGATGCCAGGGGGCGTTTGAACTCGCTGGCTGGCGACGACAGCGCAACATTCACCAGGGAGGGCAGGTTGACCGTTGCCGGCTGCACTCCCTTGTTGTCCACAATGTTGGGGTAGTCATCGAACAGCCAACCACCAGTGAGCCCCGGCCAGTAGCAGGCTGCGGTGATCAACAAGGCAAGCGCGAGCCACCATCGGTTTGGAATTTGCGAAAGACCGTGTTGGCTCATTGCGTGCTGGAGACCCCGCCTGGAAATCACACGCCAAGTGCGTGCGATCGTGGGTGGATTGTACGAGGCGGGCGGACGCGCCGCTCGGCCCGGTCATCCTGATGATGCCAAGGGGATGTTGGCGGCGATACGTTATGGCATCGCCGCCGGCCGAAAATCCATGAGGTGTGCCCAGCGCTCCGTGTGGCTGCTCCCATGGAGAGGCTTGCCGCTAACGATCAATCAATGCTTCAAGGCAGCCAATTGCTGGGTCAGGTCGGCTATCTCCTGATCGTACGCGCCGGCCTTATTGAGTCGCGCCGCCAGGGTCAGATGAGTGATCGCTTGCTGGGGTTCGCCCAGTGCCAATGCCAGCTTGGCCAAATTGATCTGAAAATAAGGATTCTGCGGATCCTGTGCAGCGGCAGCCAGGGTGAGGTTGATGGCGGCTTGCGAATCATGGGCCACGTTGAACAAGTAGGCCCCATAGTTGTTGAGAATCATCGCGCGGATCGGTGCGGTGAAACGAGGGTTCTCAAGCGCTGCGTCGACCAGATTCGAAAAATCCTGAGGTGTCAGCGACAGCTTTCGCTCACTGGCCGCGACCAGCATGTCGAGAAATGGGTTGGCTTGCACATACGTTGGGGTCCGCTGCAGCCGTTGCGCGAGGTCATCGAGCGTGGCGGCCGGCACGGGTCCCGTGCTTGCCAGGATGAGAATCAGGTTGGTGAGAGGGTAGACCTGATTGCGGTCAAGCTTGGCGGATCGTTCGAAATAGGGAATCGCCAATTGCTCGGCGGCGTCTCGAGCGCCTTTCGTAGCACCATCAATAATGATGGCGCGGCCGGCCTCAAACTGGGCACGGGAAGATGCGGGGTGGTTTGCTGCTTCTGCAAGAGCGAAGTTCAGCGGGCTGGCTCCCCAATGCACTGCGCGCAGCGCAGTGAGGCTGGCGAATAAAAGCACCGTTGCGCAGCCAGCAATGGCTAAAGGCTTTGCCCATTTCCCCCGAGCCAGTTGGGCCGCCGTGTAGACAACGCCGATCCACAGGCCGGCCATGGGCAGGTAATTGCGGTGTTCAAACACCAGCTCCAGCGGCAGGACGGTCGACTCCATCGCATGCCCTACCAGGAACCAGGCGATACCAAACGTTATTCCGGGGCTACGATGCCGCAGTTTCCACGCCACGCCGATCAGGGCTGCCAGAAAAGCAATGGCGAAGACGGTGGTGATCGGCTGGAGCAGGCTCGTAGACGTTGCGATATCGTCATGAAACAAGCCAAGCCACGACGGGGCTGGGACAAAGATCCACAGCAGGTAGTCGCACAGGATGCGTGCTTCGCTGAGTAGCCGCTGGGGGAGTGTGAAATCCCGTACGACATAGCTGCCCGTAAGCCATTGAGGGTGCATAAGCAGAAAGACAGCAAATGCAGCGATCGGCATCAACACGCTTAACCCAAAGAATGCCTTGAGCACATGTTGCTGGTTTCGTGATGGCGCCTGAAAGCGATAGCAGGTGGCTTCGATCACCAGGGCATAGGCAAAGGTGAGCGCGCCGTTCTCCTTGCTCAGTAGTGCCAGCAGGCTAAATCCGGCCAGTCCAACCAGTGCCAGGGGCAACCCTCGTTCTCCGCGCTGCATGCGCGCACGGCCTTCGGCGTACGCCTGCAGGCCGGCCAAAGAGAAGAGTGCCGAGAGCTCGTTCATGCGCTGCACGACATAACTGACACTGCTGACGTGCAATGGGTGCAGCAGCCATAGTGCGGTGGCGAAGAGCGCCAGCAGCTCCGGTTGGGTGGATGGCTGCCCACTTTCCGCGCCATCCAGTGATTTGACGATGCGCCGCGCCAGGGCAAATAACAGCACGCCGTTGATGAGATGGATCAACAGATTGGTGACTTTGAATGCCAATGGACTAAGGCCAAACCAGTCCGCATTCAGGCCGAGCGACAGCATGCTGAGGGGGCGTCGTAGTGCGCCCGAGCCGGACGACAGCGCAATGGCAAACCAATCCGGGTTGCCGTGTGCAGCGGCGTTGAGCCAGGGATTGCTGACGATATTAGGGTAGTCGTCGAACAGGAAGCCGCCGGCAAGCCCCGGAACGTAGATGGCGACACACAGCACAAGGATGGCTGCGCAACTCAACATGATGTGATCGGGGCGCTTCGACATGTAGTGAGATCTCTGCTCGATCGATAGCTAGTGCTAAATTGGCTCTCTGAAAAGGAAGACGCCGCCCGTAGGCGGCGTCTTTGGCTAGACACCAAGCTTTCGCTTAGCGGCAGATAGCCGGCAGGTACTTCTTGTCGATGCTCGAAGCATGGCAATCCCACTGCAGGGGCTGGTCCGAGGTGGCGCCCGCAGTCGGGGTCAGAACGAAATTCTGACCCGCGGCCGTGGACAGGCCCTTGTCGGCGGATGCAACCACGGTGATGACGCCTGAGACGACATTGAGGGACGCAACATACTGCGTCTTGTGGGTGGCGCAACCGGAGCTCGTGATGTTGGACGGCAGGTTGCCCTGCGACTGATAGAACTCAGCCACCGAGGTCTTGCACGCGTCGGCGGCGACGACGAGCTCGGACACCTTGGAGCGCACGGTGTAGTCCTGGTAGGCCGGCAGAGCGATGGCGGCGAGGATCGCGATGATCGCAATGACGATCATCAATTCGATCAGGGTAAAGCCCTTCTGGACAGTCTTCTTCATGATAGTTCCTCAGTTGATTAGCTAACCGGTAATGCCCCCTGAGCCCCGGTCCCGGTCCCCCTAGGCAGGAACGGTCCCCAATACTTCGGTCTGGAACGACCAGGAAGCTCATGACACGGCAGCATGTTGTATGCCACGACTGCCGTTGACAGGTACCCGCAGCCTTGCGGGTGCGAAGATTGTGCATAGGGTCACGAAGGGGGGCAAGCAACTCCGTCAGGCCAGTACTCGGTACTGTGGATCGCGTCGCGGGTTGCCTTGAAGTTATGCCGCGACAGGGCATGAAGTGACGTGGGTGGTCACTTTTTGTCATGTCACTCGGGCACTTTCATCGAGCCACTGGGCTGGTTGCCTGCCAGGGATCAGTCGCAAGGATGGCCACCGGCCGCTTGCTCTGCTTACTCAAGACCGCGGCGAAGTCGACTTTGCGCGATTGAAGTGGGACATAAAACAGCGTGTCACCGTCTGCTTCCGCGTTGGCTGTCAGTTGTCGCACGCGCGCCTGTTGTGCGGGTAGGGTTACCTTGAGTTCCGACAGTGGCCGAGCGCGCTGAAACAGGCCAGAGCTGGCCTCGTCATAGGAAACATAGAACTCGGGCTGCTGGTCGATATCCCTGCCTCCCAGCGCAGCCTGAAACATAAGGTCGGATGCGTTGGCATGCTTAGGGTCGGCGCCCACCAGCCTTGGGCCACGCCATGATCGCTGCTGGAATTCCGGTGACAAGCCTTTGGCGAGGTCAGCATCGGAAAGCTCGTCAGCCGCGATGATCTTCAGACGATCCACCACCGCGACCACAAACACAGGTCGCGCCTGGCAGATCACATATAGCCCATAGGCAAATGCCGCAGCCTGCAGCAGGGCGATGACGGAGAGATCCAGCCTGAGCAAGCGCTTCGGTTTGGTCGGATTGAATACCAGCAAGGTAAGCAGAGGGCCAATCGCCACATCCACGCCGATGATCAGCAGCATCAGACCCAGCGCGCCGGTGGCCACAAAGTATGGCGATGGGAACCACAGAAAATAAATCAGGGCAGAAATGCCCAGGGCCAAGGCGATGCTGAGGGCGAGGTGGACGCTGGCGGCTTTCCATCGGGACATGGTCACGTGACTCATCGGTGTCGTGTGGGTGGCAACTATTTGGACTGCGATTGAACCAGAATGTCCGGGCTCAAAGATGGGCTGGAAGTCGGAATTTGGGTGGTCAGCGCGCAGCACCACCAGGCGTGCCCTGCATCCACCGCTTCATGACCGGTGCCAGCAGCAGCGCTGCGGCACCCGCGGCCAACCCGAGCCAGATCATGTGCTGGAACAATACGCCGTACTTGGCTGTGGCCTGCGCCACGTCGATCTTGCCGTCGGCGGGGATATCCAGTGCCGCGAACTTGCCGAAGATGGCGGCAAGCTGTTCGGAGAAGGAGGTGCCCAGCCACCAGGCGCCCATCATCACGCCGGCGACTTGTGGCACCGAGAGCTGCGTGACGGCAGAGAGACCGATCGGTGCCAGCGCCACTTCGCCGATCTCGATCAGCAGATAAGCGAGCACGATCCACCACACGCTGCCCAGCGCATCCGCGGTCACCGTGCTGTTGGCGATCAGCAGTGGCAGGAAGGCGAGGCCGGCGAACGCGAGGCCGATCGCACTCTTTACCGGAGTGGAAGGGTTGAGACCGTAGCGGTCGAGGAACGGCCACAGCCAGGCCATCAGTGGCGACAGCAGCACGATGAAGAGTGCGCCCAGATAGGTGAGTGAGCTGGCAGTCTGCGGTAGCACGATGCAGTCGCGCACGATCAGCACCAGGCCCATCACGGTAAGTCCGCCCAGCAGCAAGGCGGGCAGGCGTTGGCCACGCAGGCGCAAAGCCAAGGCGATAACGAAAGGACACAGGATCAATGGAATGGTCGACCATGGCACCGGATGCCCCTCACGGATGACCAGTGAGGGAAAGAGATCCTTGGTCAGCATGCGATCGTTGAACAGCACCCACGAACCGTAGGTTTGTTCGTACAGCGAAAAGAACAGCAAACAGATGGCCGTGAAGAATACGCAAGCCAGCATCTGTTTGCGTTGCACCGGCGTGCATCGCACGGTGACATACCAGCCGAGCCAGCCCAGCCACGAAGCGAGGGCGAGCGTTTGCAGCCACAGCACGGCATCGCCCAGTTGCATCAAGGCCCAGAGTATCGGCAGCGTCAGTGCGGCGCCGAGGTAGATGGCCCATTCCACATTGATAGGGCCGAGCACGCGACGACGCAGTGCTTCCGGGCTCGGCGGTTCCGCATGCCCTTGCAGGTATTTCTGCCCTGTCAAAAAGACGGCCAAACCGGCGAGCATACCGATGCCTGCTGCACCAAACCCGTAACCCCAGCCATAGGTATCACCCAGATAACCGCAGATAAGCGCGGAGAACAGGGCGCCTACATTGATGCCGGCATAGAACAGGGTGAAGCCGGAATCGAGACGCGGATCGTTCTCCGGATAAAGCTTGCCAACTACGGTGGAAATGTTCGGCTTGAGAAAACCCACGCCGCTGATGATCAGCGCCAGCGAAAGATAGAACACGCTCAACGCGAACAGGTCGCGATGCACCACGCCATCGGCGCCGACCGTGGCCGTGTGCCCCTCTACCGCCATCCCCAGATGCCCCAGGCAAAGCAAGATGCCGCCCAGTGCGACCGCCTTGCGCATGCCCAGATAACGGTCGGCGAGCAGGCCGCCCAGCAGGGGCGTGGCGTAGACCAGTCCACCATAGGCGCCGAGCACGGAAAGGCTCTCAGCGTCAGAAAAACCGTGATGCTTGATCAGGTAAAGCGCCAGTAGCGCCTTCATGCCGTAGAAAGAGAAGCGTTCCCACATCTCAGTGAAAAAGCATACGTACAGGCCCTTGGGGTGGCCGAACAGCTCGTCGTGTTCTGCAGTAAAGGCTGGCGTAGCGGCCAGGGTGGTGGCGTCGGTCATGCGGGGCGGGCTTGCTGGCACAAAGGGGCCGAGTATAGCGAGCCCGTTTCAGCGCTTTTGGTGTGGTGCAGCATGGGTAATGCGCTGTGTCGCAAGCGTTCTGCGATATGTCGCCACGGCTTGCGCTAAGCCCCGAGGCCACTTACCGTCAGAGACTTTCGTGGCACCCTCAGGACCCTCTTTTGATGAAACCGTTGTTTGTCGCGCTGGCCCTCGCGCTGGCCACGACTTCCGCCGTGGCGGCCGAAGTCGAAAATCATGGCCCACACCCTTTCACTATTCGCGACCTGGTGATGATGGATCGCGTCAGCGATCCGCAGCTGTCACCGGATGGCCGCTACGCGCTCTATAGCGTGCGCGCCACCGATTACGCAGCCAACAAGGGCGTGACTGCCATCTACCTGCTCGACCTGGACAAGGGCGGTCAGCCGGTCAAGCTAGTCGACAAGGCGTCGTCGGCACGCTGGGCGCCGGACGGCAAGGCGTTCTATTACGTGGCAGACAAGGATGGGGTGTCGCAGTTGTGGCGTCGCCCGCTTGGCCCGTCCGCGCAGGCGGTGCAGGTAACTCATGCACCTCTCGATGTGGACGGCTACAAGCTTTCTCCCGATGGCAAGAAGGCGCTGCTGACCTTTGGCGTATTCACCGATTGCGCTGACCTGGCCTGCACCAAGGAGCGTTTGGATGGCCGCGCTGCCGACAAGGCATCGGGCACGGTCTACGACAAACTCTTCGTGCGTCACTGGGATACCTGGGCGGACGGTCGTCGCGCACAGCTGTTTATCACCGACCTGGACAACGCCAATGAACAGCCGCTGTTGCTGACGCGCGGCATCGACGGCGATGTGCCGAGCAAGCCGTTTGGTGACGATGGTGAATTCAGCTTCTCGCCGGATGGCAAGACGGTGTATTTCGACGTGCGCATCGCGGGCAAGACCGAGCCGTGGTCGACCAACTTCGACGTCTATAGCGTGCCAGCCGATGGCTCGGCAGCGCCGCGTAACCTCACGGCCGCGAATCTCGCGTGGGATGCGGCTCCGGTGCCGTCGCCGGATGGCAAGACGCTTTATTACCTCGCCATGAAGACGCCCGTATCGGAAGCGGATCGCTTCGGCATCATGGCGCTGGATCTGGCCTCCGGACAGAAGCGCGAAGTGGCGCCCGAGTGGGATCGCTCCGCCGGCAGCCTGCAGATTTCCGATGACGGCAAGACGCTCTACGCCGCTGCCGATGACAATGGTCAGCATCCGCTGTTTGCGATTGATGTCGCCACCGGCAAGGTCACGACGCTGGTGACGGATGGCGACGTGGGTGGCTACGCGCTGGGCAAGTCCAGGCTGCTGGTGCAGCGCGATGACCTCAAGCATTCGGCCGACCTGTATGTGGCCGACTTGCAGGGCAAAGGCCTCAAGCAGGTCACGCACTACAACGCCGCGCGTCTGAAGAACACGCAGATGGGCGATCCGGAGTTCTTCACCTTCAAGGGTTGGAACAACGAAACCGTGCAGGGCTACGTGGTGAAACCGGCCAACTACAAGGCCGGCAAGAAGTACCCGGTGGCCTTCATCATTCATGGTGGCCCGCAGGGCGCGATGAGCAATGGATGGAGCTATCGCTGGAACCCGCAGACCTACGCGGGTCAGGGTTTTGCAGTGGTCACCATCAACTTCCACGGCTCGACCGGTTACGGCAAGGCCTTCACCGATTCCATCTCGGGTGACTGGGGTGGCAAGCCGCTGGAAGACCTCAAGAAGGGCTGGAGCGCCGCGCTGTCCAAGTACAGCTTCCTCGATGCTGATCGCGCGTGTGCATTGGGTGCCAGCTACGGTGGCTACATGACCTACTGGATCGCCGGCGTGTGGAACGAGCCGTGGAAGTGTCTGGTGGATCATGACGGTGTGTTCGATACGCGCGCGATGTATTACGACACCGAAGAGCTGTGGTTCGAAGAGCGCGAGAACGGCGGTACGCAGTTCGAGCATCCGGAGAACTACGAGAAGTTCAACCCGCTCAACCACGTCAAGGATTGGCATGTGCCGATGCTGGTGATCCATTCGGCCAAGGATTACCGCATTCCGGATACGCAGGGCCTTGGCGCGTTCACCGCGCTGCAGCGTCGCGGCATTCCCAGCAAGCTGCTGCACTTCCCGGATGAGAACCATTGGGTGCTCAAGCCGCAGAACAGCGTGCAGTGGCATGAGGCGGTCAATGCCTGGTTGAAGCAGTGGACCTCCACGGACGCGACCAAGACGCCTGAGAAGTAAGCGATATGAAAATGGCGGCCTGCGGGCCGCCATTTTTTTGCGCGTCATTCCGGCGCAGGCCGGAATCCAGTAGCGAGAGCACTCGGTTTTCGCGGAACGCCAGAGCGCGAGTTCTCGCCGCAAAACTTGCGCGTCACCATTACCGGACTCCGGCCTGCGCCGGAATGACGAGCAATGAGCGGTCGCGAAGTGGCTATGCCTGCGACTCTTACAACCACTTCGACCGCTTGAGGAAGTAGTAAATGCTGCCGACCAGCGTGCCTACCGCACCAATGATCACCGGGTAAGCCCACGGCTGGTTGAGCTCCGGCATGTGCGTGAAGTTCATGCCGTACCAGCTGGTGATAAGCGTCGGCGCGGCCAGCATGGCTGCATAACCAGCCAGTCGTTTCATGACTTCGTTCTGCCCGAAGGTCACCAGCGACAAGTTCACGTTGATCGCGGCAGCCAGCATTTCGCGCATTGCGCTGATCGACTCGTTGACGCGGAATACGTGGTCGTAGACGTCGCGGAAATAGGCGCGCAGCTCATCGGGAATCAGCTGCGGATGCAGGCGCACCAGTTGGCTGATGATGTCCTGCAGCGGTGCTGCCGCCAGCCGCAAAGTCATCAGGTCACGCTGCATGTCGTAGAGGCGACGAACCGTGCTGCGTTTAAACGTGTCGGAGAAGATGTCCTTCTCCAGGTCCTGCAGCTCTTCACGGAAGTCGCGCACGATCGGCAACAGGTTGTCGACGATGAAGTCGAGAACACCGTAAAGCCCGTAGCTGGGACCGAGCGCAAGCAGCTCGGGCGAATGCTCGCAGGTGCGTCGTGCAGGAGCGTATGACAGCGAAGCGCCGTGGCGCACGGTGACCAGATAACGGGCGCCCAGAAAAATGTGCGTCTCACCAAAGGCGATATGTCCGCCTACCAGCTGGGCCGTCTGCACCACGATGAAGAGCGAATCGCCGTAGGTTTCGATCTTGGTGCGCTGGTGAGCGTGCTGCGCATCCTCGATGGCGAGATCGTGCAGGTCGAACTCTTCCTGGATCTTGTCGAGCAGAGGCGCATCCGGTTCATGCAACCCGACCCATACGAAGGTATCCGGCTGCTTCAGCACCTCGCTGATGTCGTCGAGGCTGATATCCCCTATGCGCTGCCCATCGAAACGGTAGGCAACGCAGTTGATCACCATGGGTGTAGCTGAAGCAGCGGCGGTGTGGGGCGAAGTGGTCATCTGCATGTTCAAATGATGCGCGCCGGCAAGTGGCAGGGCAACGACAGCACGCTAGTGAGTCGCGGCCCGCACGACCGGAGAGCGCCTCAATGTCCACGCCAGTGCCAGCCAGCACGGCAGTGCGAACAATAGCCAAGGCTGGTTCTGCTGTACGACGCCGGGCAGCAGGTGCAGCAGCATGGCGGCGAGCAGGGCCAGCAGTTGCACCACGATCAGTATGTCGACTCGGCGAGAGGCGGTTGCGCCTCGCCGGGCGCGCCACACGGCGCCGATCATCAGGAACGCCAGCGGGTTAAACAGCAGCAGGTTGGCGTTGGCCCAGGCGGAGTGATGGGTGGTCAGTACCCACAACACCAGCAAGGCGATACCGACGAAGCCTGCGAGCACGAGATAGAGCGAGCCGAGCAGCGCATAGAGGGTTCGCGCGTAACGGTGCGTCATTACCAGCAAAGCAGCGAAGATCCATCCAGCCAGCGCCAATGGCAGGCGAAGATCCGGTGCTTGCGAGGGAGGTGCGTCGAGGCGATTGGGCGAGGCCAGTTGCTCGTCCTGCACCAGCGGATGCGCGTTACCTTGCGCATCGGTCACGGTGACGTGGCTGATTTCCGACTGCAACACCATGGGCAGAAAACTCTCCTGCCAGGCATTGAGCGGCTGGTCTGCGTACGGACCGAGGCCCAGGTCGAGTATCAGCATCAGCCAGGCTTGCTGGCTCATCAGGCGCGCGGTCTGCTGGCGGAAGGTCATGCCACCTGGGCGACTTTCCAGCTGCTGCTTCAGGACGCCGCCCAAGGCCTTGTCCAGCGCGTCGCGAACGCGCGTGGCGCAGTTCTTTTCGTAGTAGTCGTAGTCGTAGCGGACATTCTCGGGCTGTAGGTTCCACAGCAGGAAGTCGCGCAAATCAGACGCCTGCGCCGGTGTGAACTCCAGGCGCTGGCGGGTCACGGAGCGGCCGACATCCATGTAGTACTTCTGGTCCACCTCGGTGGGTGCGGCATCCATCAGGTAATGCATGCGCCCTGCAGCGAAGTGCAGCAGAAAACCTTCTTCGTCGAAGTCGAACACGCCGTAGTTGAAGGTGATGGCTTCACCGCTGACCGCGTCGCGCAATTCGATGGCATCGTGCCCGAAGCGTTCCCAATAGGTGTCGCCGGGGCCGTAGGTGACCAGCGACACTTCCAAGTTGGCGCCCGGCGCATTGGCGACGCCGGCTTGCGCACGTGGCGACCAACCCAGCGCGCAGCACAGCAGGATCAGGGCGAAACCGGCCAGCGTCCGCCGGAACCATGAAGAAACAGCCGGCAACGGCTTCCTGCCCTGATAGTGCACGTTCAGTCTTCCTGCAAACGGGTGACGCGGAATGCCTGTACGCGGCGGTCGTCGGCTTCGGTGACATGGAACAGATAGTCACCGATGGCGATTTCTTCGCCCACTTCGGGCAGATGGCCAAACTCGGAGGTGCACATGCCGCCGACGGTGTCGAACTCTTCGTCGGAGAAATGCGCGCCGGCTTGCTCATTGAAATCGGCAATCGGGGTGAGGGCGCTGACCACCCAACCGCCGCCCGACTGTTCATGCATGAGCTGGGGTTCTTCCTCGTCGTCGTGCTCGTCGTCGATCTCGCCGACGATCTGCTCCAGCACGTCTTCGATGGTGATGAGGCCGGCCACGCCACCGTATTCGTCCACCACCAGCGCCATGTGATTGCGTGTGTGGCGGAACTCGGCCAGTAGCACGTTCAGGCGCATGGCTTCGGGAATGAGCACGGCTGGGCGCAGCACGGTGCTGATATCGAAATGGTTGCCGTCGCCGACGAACTTCAGCAGATCCTTGGCGAGCAGGATGCCGAGAATGTCGTCCTTGTCTTCGCCGTGTACGGGGAAGCGCGAATGGCCGGATTCGACCACGGTGTCCAGGATCTCGCGCAGTGGCGCGTCGGCGGAGAGCATCACGATCTGGGCGCGCGGCACCATCACATCGTCTACGCTCAGCTCGGTAACCTTGATCGCACCCTCCACCATGGTGAGGGTGTCATTGGACATCAGGCCATTGGCCTGGGCGGTGCGCAGCTCGTCGATGAGCTCCTTCCGGTTGCGCGGCTCGCCGGAAAACATGTGGCCCAGTCGATCCCACCATTTGCGATGGGCTGGGCCGCTGGTACTGCCAGGGTCCTCGTTCATTACTCGTGTGAATGCAGCCCGATACCGGGCGGAAAGGCCAGTCTAGCGGAAAATTCGTGACGATTCAGGAACAAGGGCGCAACGCACCCCCTTCCGGCCCTGCCGGGTCACCCCTGAGAAGGGTAGGGAGGGCTCAGGCTTCGTAGGGGTCGGAAATGCCCAGCCCAGCCAGAATCCGGGTCTCCAGGGCCTCCATGGCCTCGGCTTCCGCGTCCTCTATGTGGTCGTAACCGAGCAGGTGCAGCACGCCGTGCACGGTCATGTGCGCCCAGTGATCGCGCGGGTTCTTGCCTTGCTCCTTCGCCTCGCGGGCGACCACGGGCGCACAAATCGCCAGGTCGCCGATCAAGGGCAGTGCGATGCCTGGCGGCAATTCCACCGGAAACGACAACACGTTGGTGGCGTAGTCCTTGCCTCGGTAGTCGCGATTGAGCGCGCGTCCCTCATCCGTGTCGACGATGCGGATGGACAGCTCCGTCGCCTTGCGACGCCTGGCGCCGCGCAAGGCCGCCTCGGCCCATGCACGGAAGCTGGCCGCCGACGGCACGCCTTTGCGTGGCACGGCATAGCCGACAGATAGCGTCAGGGGTGTGCTCACTTGGACTGGTCCTCGGAGGCCTGTTCGAACGCTTCATACGCCCGCACGATCTTGGCCACCAGCGGATGGCGCACCACGTCGCGCGAGGTGAAGAACGTAAAACTGATGCCTTCCACGCCGCGCAACACCTCAATGGCATGGCGAAGACCCGAGCGCACATTGCGCGGCAGGTCGATCTGGCTGACATCGCCGGTGATCACCGCCACCGAGCCGAAGCCGATGCGCGTAAGGAACATCTTCATCTGCTCAACGGTGGTGTTCTGTGCTTCGTCGAGGATGACGTAGGAGTCGTTAAGCGTACGGCCGCGCATATACGCCAGCGGCGCAATCTCGATCACGTTACGCTCGATCAGCTTGGCAACCTTTTCAAAGCCGAGCATTTCATAGAGCGCGTCGTACAGCGGGCGCAGATAGGGGTCTACCTTCTGGCTCAGGTCACCCGGCAGAAAGCCCAGCTTCTCGCCGGCTTCGACCGCAGGGCGAACCAGCAGCAAGCGCTGCACACGGTTGGCCTCAAGCGCTTCGACGGCGCTGGCGACGGCCAGATAGGTTTTGCCGGTGCCTGCCGGACCGACACCGAAGCTGATGTCATGCGTGGTGATAGCGTGCAGGTAACGCGCCTGGTTCGGGCCGCGACCCTTGATCACGCCGCGCTTCACCTTGATGGCGACTTCCTGTGCGCTCTCGGCGGCATCGTTGACGATGGCGTCGATGCCCGAATCGGCCAGGTGCAGGTTGATCTTGGCGCCGTTGAGCGACTCGTTCGCAGTCACATTGTAGAGCGCGCGCAGCACCTTCTCCGCGACGTGCGATGCGCCTTCGTCGCCGATCACCTGGAACAAGCCGCCGCGGTGGTTGATCTCCACGCCCAGACGCAGCTCAATCTGGCGCAGGTGTTCGTCAAAGGGGCCGCAAAGGTTGGACAGCCGGGCGTTGTCTTCCGGCTCGAGGGAAAAGTCGCGTTGGTTCAGGCCGTTGGTCATGGGTCGTGTCAAAGATGCCGATGCATCACATAGACGTCGGTGGCGCCGTGTGCCGTATGGCGGAACGCGCCAGGCACCTTGCCGACAATGTGGAAACCGTGGCGCTCCCACAGGCGCACCGCGGTGGTATTGGTCGAGACAACAAAGTTGAACTGCATGGCGGTGAAGCCCGCGTTGCGAGCCTCCGCCATCGAGTGCTCGCACATCAGCGAGGCGACACCCTGGCCACGTGCGGTAGGCGACACCATGTAACCCGCGTTGGCGACATGGTCGCCCAACCCTGGCTGGTTGGGGCGAAGCATATAGCAGCCCAGCACCCGATTTTCCCGCTCAGCGACGAAACAGCGCGTGGGTGGCGCCGTCCACCAGTCACGGGCCTGCTCGAAACTCAGATCCGGCGGGTAGCTGTAGGTGTCGCCAGCGGCGACCACGCTACGGAACAGCGGCCACGCCAGTGCGAATTCATCCGCACCGATTTCCCTGATCGTGAGCAGTGCGATCACGAGGCCAGTGCGACGTCGTCTTCTGCCAGTTTCACGCGGCCGCGCAACGAGTTGCTCATGGCCTCCGTGATCACCACGTCGATGAACTGGCCGATCATGCGGGCGTCGCCGGGGAAGTTCACAAAGCGCATGTTCTCAGTGCGGCCGGTGAACTCGTGAGGGCTCTTCTTGCTGGGCTTTTCCACCAGCACACGCTGCACGGTGCCCACCATCGCCTCGTTGATGAGGCGCGCGTTCTCGTTGAGCTTGGCCTGCAGGCGGGCCAGGCGTGCGTGCTTCACATCCGACGACGTGTCATCGGCGAGGTTGGCCGCAGGCGTGCCCGGGCGTGCCGAGAAGATGAAGGAGAAGCTCTGGTCGAAGCCGACGTCTTCGATCAGCTTCATGGTCTTTTCGAAGTCCTCGTCCGTTTCGCCTGGGAAGCCAACGATGAAGTCCGACGAGAGGCAGATGTCAGGACGCACGGCGCGCAGCTTGCGAATCTTCTGCTTGAATTCCAAAGCGGTGTAGCCGCGCTTCATCGCGGTGAGGATGCGATCGGATCCGGCTTGCACCGGTAGATGCAGGAAGTTGCACAGCTGCGGCACGTTGGCGTACGCCTCGATCAGCGAGTCGGAGAACTCGAGCGGATGCGAGGTGGTGAAGCGGATGCGTCCAACGCCTTCAATCTGCGCGATGGCGTGGATCAGCACGGCGAGATCGGCAGTGCCACCATCGTGCGTGGGGCCGCGATACGCATTGACGTTCTGGCCCAGCAAAGTCACTTCACGCACGCCTTGTTCGGCCAGCTGTGCGATTTCGACGATTACGTCGTCGAACGGACGGCTGATTTCCTCGCCGCGGGTGTAGGGCACCACGCAGTAGGAGCAGTACTTGGAGCAGCCTTCCATGATCGACACAAAGGCGGTGGGGCCTTCGGCGCGCGGTTCGGGCAGGCGGTCGAACTTCTCGATCTCCGGGAAGCTGATGTCCACCTGTGGCTTGCCGGAGGCGCGCTGCGCCTCGATCAGCTCGGGCAGGCGGTGCAGCGTCTGCGGGCCGAACACCAGGTCCACGTACGGCGCGCGCTTGATGATGTCCTGGCCTTCCTGCGAGGCCACGCAGCCGCCCACGCCGATCAGTACCGGCTTGCCGCCCTGCTTGTGTTCCTTCCAGCGGCCGAGCTGGCTGAACACCTTCTCCTGGGCCTTCTCGCGGATCGAACAGGTGTTGATCAGGATGACGTCCGCTTCGGATTCGTCCTGGGTCAGTTCCAGCCCGTGCGAGGCCTTGAGCACGTCCGCCATCTTGGCCGAGTCGTACTCGTTCATCTGGCAGCCGTGGGTTTTGATGAAAAGCTTGCCGGTCATGGATTCAGACACCGTAGTTCAAGGGGCGGTGGGTCGGCCGCCGAACCGCACAGTTTACGCGCCCCAGGCCGTTGCTGCCACTCGAACGGCCGTGCTGGATCAATCACTTGCATGAAGATAGGGGTGAGCTGGCAACCCAAACCGGCACTGCCGCACGAAACAGCCTGGCGCCGCTTGGCGTGGGCCCTCACGCAGCGCACACTCCCGCCAGGCCGGGTGCCTTGCAATAAGGCGCCCGGGGAGTGAAGGAAGGGGGATGCATGTCGATGTTCGACCGCGCAATGGCTGCCGCCTTGGCGGGGTGGCCGAAGGGGAGCTCGTGATAGGGCTGCCCCGTACGCGGCTGGGCATGTCGGCCCTTTGGCGGCTGGCGGCTGGCGGTGTGTTGGCCGTTGGGCTGCTGGGAACACCTCTGCGTGCCCACGCTGGTGCGCTTTACCGTTGCGAAGGTGCATCGGGCGAAGTCGTGTTTAGCAGCAGCACAGCAGGTTACTCAGGGTGTAGCCGTGTTGCTGGCGCGCCGGAGCCGGTGCGACGCAAGCCTGCTGCCCCCAAGGTTCCGGCCGCTTCGCTGGGTGCCGTGCAGGGTTCGGCAGCGACGACGGCTGGCAAGGTTGCAGCCGTGCCGCCTCCGCAGCCGCCTTCACTTGCCTGGGTCACCGACTCGGTCAAGACGACTGCACGCGAGGTCCCGGCCCCCGCGCCAAGCCAGCCGGCTGGCAAGCCAGGGCAGTGGAGCTATAGCGAGGCAGGTCCGGCACGGGCGACGTCGGTGCCGGACAAGCCGGTGGCCAATGTGTCGACGGATGGCGACCGGGTGTTGCGCGGCGCGGTGTATCGGGTGGTGCGCAAGGACGGCAGTATCGAGTACACCAACCTGAAGCCGGCAGGGCAGCAGGGGCATGCGGTGACCATGCTGTTCAGCTATATCGCCACCTGCATGGCCTGCAATCTGCACTCCACCATCCGCTGGGACTCGGTGACGCTCAACCTCTCCGCGTACGCCGACGTCATTCAACTGGCCAGCCAGGAATCGGGCGTGAATGAGGCGTTCCTGCGCGCCATCATCCATGCAGAGAGCGCGTTCAATCCCCGCGCCATGTCGATCAAGGGTGCCCAGGGGCTGATGCAGCTGATGCCGGGTACAGCATTGGATATGGGGGTGAGGGACGCCTTCGACACTGCGCAGAACATTCGTGGCGGCGCCCGCTATCTCGGTTTGTTGCTGCGTACCTTCAATGGCAACGAGCGTCTGGCGGCTGCGGCGTACAACGCGGGCCCTGGGGCAGTGCAGCGCTACAACGGCGTGCCGCCTTATGCCGAAACGCAGGTTTACGTCGAGCGCGTAGGTACGTTGCGTCGACGCTATGGGCAGGCTATTGGACCGGTGGGCGGGCATGCACCGGTGGCCGCTGCGGGTATCTCAACTATCCAGTGAGGCCGTCGGTCTCGGCGGCGGGCGTTGCGCGAGGATCACTTCGGTGTGGAACGGCGTGCCGTTGCGCAGGCCCGACACTTCCACCTTGCTGCCCGGCTTGAGTGCTGCCTCGTGGCGGCGCAGGTCGGCCGGGTCGACGATGTCGTCCGAACCGATGCGCAACAGAATGTCATGTGGCTGGATGCCCGCCTGGGCTGCCGGTCCACCGGGGTAAATGTCGGTGACCTGGGCGCCGCGCGCCGCCGCGGGCAAACCACTATCTGCAGCCACTGGCACAAAAGTGTAGTCCGCGCCCATCCATCCGCGTACCACGTGGCCAGTGTCGATGATCTGGTCCAGCACGCGCTTGGCGCTGCTCACCGGAATGGCAAAGCTGATGCCCTCGGCATTGGCGGCCTTGCCGATCAGCAAGGTATTGATGCCCACCAACTCGCCATCAGTGTTGACCAGCGCGCCACCCGAGTTACCCAGGTTGATGGCGGCGTCGGTCTGGATGAAGTCTTCCGGGCTGGCGCCGTTGAGCTGTCGGCCAATGGCGCTGACGATGCCCATGGTGACCGTCTGGTTGAGGCCCAGCGGGTTGCCGATCGCGAGCACGACATCGCCGGTGCGCACCGGCGTGTGGTCGGCGATCTGGATCACCGGCAAATTGCTGGCATCGATCTTCAAAACCGCCAGATCGGTTTCCGAGTCCGCACCGACCACTTTCGCCTTGGCGACGCGACCGTCGTAGAGCAGGATCTGGATGTCGTCCGCGTTGGCGATCACGTGGTTATTGGTGAGCACGTAGCCCTGGCTGCTCACGATGACGCCCGAGCCGAGGCTCTGTTCACGCCGCTTGTAAGCCGGGCCTGCGGGGCGACCACCAAACAGGCGCTGCAGCACTGGATCGGTGTACATCTGCACGGCTTGCTCGGTGACCATCTTGTTTGCATAGATGTTCACCACCGACGGTGCCGCTTTGGCGACGGCATCGGCATAAGAGGTCGGACCACTGATGCGTCCGGTCTGCGTCGGTACGGTTGGCGCGACGCCCCCTGTCTGGGGGAAGCCAAATGATTGTCGCAGGTGGTTACCTACACCCGGCCACACGAGTCCGATGACGAAGGCAACCGCCAGCCCCAGGACGACGAAGCGGGCGATAAAAGCGAGCGTGCCTGCGGCATGTTTCATGTCGTTATGCGTTTCGTGGCAAGGCGTTAGGACAGATGGAACGTTAAAGCGGCAGACGCAGCGCGTTGATTGTACGGGCCATGCCCTGACGCTACACTAACAGTGTTTGCGGGAGCCAAATTCTGCTGGCGCTTGCGAAGCGGGTTGTCCCGGGAGATTCCCGGTACGCCAGGTACCGGGGGGAGTGATGCCATGCAGCACACGCTGCGTGATCATCGTGCTGGTGCTATGCGTGCCTGCTGTCGTTTCAGGGGAGTCTTTAGGGTTTTTCGGATTGCGAGTGGCGGTGTTTTGCCGCGCTACGCATCGACACGCTTGGCAAGTACCTGTGGAACTCATTAAGTTCCGCGTCTCAATGGCATGTCAGTTCCGGAGAGCCTGATGGCGAACGAAGTCGTCGATCATGGCCGCCGCCGCTTCCTCACAGCGACCACCGTAGTGGTCGGTGGTGTGGGAGTCGTCGCGGCAGCCGTGCCTTTCATCAAGTCGTGGGAGCCTAGCGCCCGAGCGAAATCTGCGGGTGCGCCGGTCACGGTCGACATCAGCAAGATCGAGTCGGGCCAGAAGGTGACCTTTCCCTGGCGCGGTCTTCCCGTCTTTGTCGTCTACCGCACGCAGGCCCAGCTGGATGCGCTGCCCAGCCAGGACAGCCGTCTGGTCGACGCGAAGTCCAATCAGGGCTCAGCCGAACAGCAGCCGAAGTACGCGCAGAACGAAGTGCGTTCCATCAAGCCGGAATGGCTGGTGCTGGTGGGCCTGTGCACCCACCTCGGTTGCGTGCCTGACTTCGTCCCGGTGATGAAGCCCGAGCCGTTCGATCCGGAGTGGAAGGGCGGCTTCTACTGCCCCTGCCACAAGTCGCGCTACGACATGGCCGGTCGCGTTTACGCGGGCGTGCCGGCACCGAAGAACCTGGAAGTTCCGCCGTATCACTTTGTCGACGATACGCACATCCAGATTGGCGTGGATCCGAAGGAGGCCGGCTAATGGCCAACGTAGTCACGCGTATCGGCGATTGGGTCAACGAGCGTGCGCCGGGCATGATGCCCGCGTACCGCAAGCACATGACCGAGTATTACGCGCCGAAGAACTTCAATCTTTGGTATTACTTCGGTTCGCTCGCTCTGCTGGTGCTGGTCAATCAGATCGTCACCGGCATCTTCCTCACCATGAACTACAAGACGAGTGCGGCGGAAGCCTTCAACTCGGTCGAGTACATCATGCGTGACGTGGAGTGGGGCTGGCTGATCCGCTACATGCACTCCACCGGCGCCTCGCTGTTCTTCGTGGTGGTGTTCCTGCACATGTTTCGCGGCCTGATGTACGGCTCGTACCACAAGCCGCGCGAGCTCGTGTGGCTGCTGGGCATGCTGATCTTCCTTGCGCTGATGGCCGAGGCCTTCATGGGCTACGTGCTGCCTTGGGGCAACATGTCGTTCTGGGGCGCCAAGGTGATCATCTCGCTGTTCGGCACCATCCCGGTGATTGGTGGTGGCCTGGTCGAGTGGATCATGGGTGACTACCTGCCGGCAGACGCAACGCTCAACCGCTTCTTCGCACTGCACGTGATCGCGTTGCCGATCGTGCTGTTGCTGCTGGTCGTGCTGCACCTGGCCGCGCTGCATGAAGTGGGCTCGAATAACCCGGACGGCGTGGACGTCAAGCACGGCCCGAAAGGCAACCGCTGGGATCCCAAGGCACCGACGGATGGCATTCCGTTCCACCCGTACTACACGCTGAAGGATCTGGTGGGCGTCGGCTTCTTCTTGCTCATCGCCGCGTTCATCATCTTCTTTGCGCCGACCTTCGGCGGTTGGTTCCTGGAGCACGACAACTTCTTGCCCGCGAACAACCTGGTGACGCCGACGCACATCAAGCCGTCGTGGTACTTCACCCCGTTCTACGCGATTCTGCGCATGATCCCGTCGTTCTTCGGCACAGCCTTCTGGGGTGTGCTGGGCATGTTCGGTGCCATTGCGCTGCTGTTCCTGCTGCCGTGGATCGATGCGGGCAAGGTGCGCTCCATTCGCTATCGTGGCACGGGCTTCAAGGTGGCGCTGATGACGTTCGCCGGCTCGTTCATCGGACTGGCCATGGTGGGCGCTGGCGTGATTGGTGAGCTGGCTCTCAGCTGGTTCCCCGATAGCGCGACGTTTGCAGAGAACGCTTTCGGCCGCGTGATGACTTTCATCTACTTCGGGTTCTTCGTGTTCCTGTGGTGTTACACGCACTTTGGTTGGGAAAAGACCAAGCCGGTGCCGGAGCGGGTGGTGTTTGACCATGACTAAGCGACAGACCCCGATGAAGAAAGCCATCTACTCGTTTGCGCTTGCCGTGGGCCTGCTGGTCGGCGTCACCTCGACGGCATCCGCCGAAGAGGGGCTGCCGTCCGCCGGTACCAACATCCGCGATCAGGCCTCGCTGCAGCGTGGCGCCAAGTTGTTCTTCAACTACTGCGTCGGCTGCCACTCGCTGAAGTATGTGCGTTACTCGCGTCTCGCCGAGGATCTGGGCCTGACTGAAGACGAGGTCATGAAGAACCTCAACTTCACCGGTGCCAAGTTCGGTGACCCGGTGATGTCGCACATGCCGGACGAGCTTGCCCAGCAGTACTTCGGCAAGGCGCCGCCGGATCTCTCGCTGGAAGTGCGTTCCAAGGAGCAGGGCCCCGACTGGGTGTTCGGCTACCTCAACTCCTTCTATCTGGACCCGTCCCGCCCGGTGGGTTGGAACAATGCGGTGTTCCCGAACGCCTCCATGCCCAACCCGCTGTGGGAGCTGCAGGGCCTGCAGACGGCCGTGAAGAAGGAAGGTTCCGAAGACGTGGAGAAGTTGGAGCTTTCGCAGCCGGGCAAGCTCACGCCGGCGCAGTTCCAGCAGGCCACCCGTGACCTGACGGCTTTCCTCGAATACGCCTCCGAGCCGGCCGCGCTGCAGCGTCAGCACTACGGCATCTGGGTGCTGCTGTTCCTGGCGGGCTTCACTTTCCTGGCATATCTGCTAAAGAAGGAGTACTGGAAGGACGTCCACTAAGGCGTCACTTTCCAGCGACTACGGTACGGCGGCAACAAGCCTTCGAAAGGCTGGGCCGCCGTACCGGTTTCAAGCCGATGGGGAGATCGCGCATGGTCCAAAGCGCTCGTTCGCGTACCGCACTCACCCTGTACACCACCGCAGATGGCATCCAGTGCCACCGCACGCGTCTGGTGCTCGCCGCCAAGGGCGTCAGCTACGAAAGGGTCATGGTGGACCCGGCCAAGCCCCCGGAAGACCTGCTCGATCTGAATCCCTACGGCACCACGCCGACCTTGGTCGATCGCGACCTGACGCTCTACAACACGGCGGTCGTTTGTGAGTATCTCGACGAGCGCTATCCCCACCCGCCTTTGATGCCCATCGATCCCCTGTCCAGGGCACGTTTGCGCCTGGCCACTGTGCGAATCGAGCTGGACTGGCTGCCTGAAATCGACACCATCCGGGCAGGCGGACGCCCAGCTGATGCGGCCCGCAAGCGCATGCGCGAACACCTTCTGTCCTCCCTGCCGCTATTCAAGGCGTCACGCTTCTTCCTGAACCCTGAGATGAGTCTTACCGACTGCCTGGTGGCACCGGTGATCTGGCGGTTGCCGTGGCTGGGGGTGGACCTGGGGCGCGAAGGCAAGCCGATCCTGGACTATGGCGAACGCCTGTTTGCCAGTCAGGGCTATGTGCGCAGCATGACCCCCGACGAAAAGGCCATGCGGCCATAGTTCGTCGCGCGCCTGATTTCAGGTGGAGAAAGAGGGAAGTAACCCCAAGTGAGCCCGGGTGGCAGCTCAGGGCGGCCGCATGACTACCATCGTGCGACAAGCCGCCTCGGCTGGCATTACACTTTGCGCATCTACCCGGCGTGACTCCTGACGACCCTCGCGGAGCCGGCCATCCACAGGCTTTTGAATGACCGACGACAAGCTCCCGCCGATGACCTCCAATCGTCCCTACTTGCTAAGGGCGATTTATGACTGGATCACCGACAACAATCTCACCCCCTATGTGCTGGTGGATGCCGGGCGCGAGGGGGTGCGGGTGCCGCCTCAGGTCGTCAAGAACGGACAGGTGGTGCTGAACCTGGCCATGCGGGCCGTGGCCAACCTGGATCTGGGCAACGATTGGATCAGTTTCCAGGCCCGCTTTTCCGGTGTCAGCCACAACATTCACATCCCGATGCAGGCCGTGCTCGCGCTTTATGCCCAGGAAAACGGGCAGGGCATGATGTTCCCGGTGGAAGAGGGTGGTGACCAGCCCCCGCCGTCGTCCCCCGACCCCGAGGACACACCGACCCCGCCCGAAGGCGACCAGGCTGGTGAGAAGCCCAAGCGCAGCGCGCCTTTCCTGCGCGTGGTGAAGTAATCGGGCTGTTCGCCCGACGCCTTGTCGGACCGGCGTGCATCGGCTCCCGATGGAGCTCGATGCCATGAAGTCCGACTTAGTGAAGCTTGTTGTCGTTGCGTACCCGGGGGCGCAACGGCACCACGTTATCCGATGCCGGTGCCGAGGCGTGATCGTCCTTCATACCCGGCAGGTGGCTCTGGATTGTGGGCAGGCTCAAGCCCGTGAGGGTGCGTCCGACCAGCCATAGCCGTCCAGGCTCGCGATCGTTGCCGTCAATGCTCACTTCGAAGGTGTAGCAGCGTTCCAGTAGCCAAGGGCCACGCTGCCGGACCAGGTGCAGAGCACGCAGTCCCACGGTCTCATCGAGCAATTGCAGGCCGTGCTGACGGCATTGCAGGCGGGCTTCTGCGATAGCCTGCTCGCGGCCGCGGCTAGCCTTCAGCCATAGGCCGATGATGGCCAGCAGCACCAATAGCACGATCAGGTCCGGGATTTCGCTCATGAGGCGAGAGTGTAGTCGCCTTGGACGGCTTGCAAGAGCGGACTCCCGAAGTAAATGGCGGGAGCCTGCCTCTTGCGTATCCGGTCTCAGTCGAGCTGCAGTCGCAGCGACAGATCCACCGCGCGAACGTGCTTGGTCAGCGCCCCGACCGAGATGAAATCGACCCCGGTCTGCGCGTAGTCGCCGATGGTGGAAAGGTCCACATTGCCGGAAATCTCCAGCTGCGCCCGCCCGTTGGTGATGGCTACGGCTTCGCGCATCAACGGCAGCGTGAAGTTATCCAGCATGATGCGGTCCGCTCCGGCGGCCAGTGCCTGCTGCAGCTCGTCGAGGCTTTCCACCTCGATCTCCAGCAGCAGGGACGGGTGCAGGCGTCGCGCCGCTTCGGCGGCCGCCGCGATGCCACCGGCGGCAATGATGTGGTTTTCCTTCACCAGGATGGCGTCGTACAGACCGACACGGTGATTGTGGCCACCGCCGCAACGCACAGCGTATTTCTGCGCAAGTCGCAGCCCGGGCACCGTCTTGCGGGTGTCGAGCACACGCACGCCAGTACCCGCCACCGCAGCCACATAGGCAGCGGTGATGGTGGCCGTGCCCGACAGCAACTGCAGGAAATTGAGCGCAGAGCGCTCGGCGGTCACCATGGCGCGCGCATTGCCTTGAATGCTGCAGATCACCGAGCCGGCTGCTGCGCGGTCACCATCACCCAGGGCCCAGTTGATCTGTACCTTTGGGTCGAGCTTTCGGAAGCAGGCGTTGAACCAGTCGATGCCCGACATCACCGCATCCTCGCGGCAGGTCAGCGTGGCGCTGGCCTTGGCATCGGCTAGCAAGAGGTCGGCAGTGGCGTCGCCGGTGCCGATGTCTTCGGCAAAAGCGCGCTCGACATCCGCCCGAATCAGCTCAGGCGAAAACGGGGCAAGGTTGTTTGAGGTCATTCGGAGGCTGATGGGTTCGCCGAGGCCGGTTGGCTGAGACGACCGACAATGGCATCCAATGCACGATCGAACAAGGCGGTGGATTCAAGCACGCGGGCCGTGCCGCTGGAGAGCGCGGTAGCCAGTTCGTGCGGTGAGTAGTCGGCCACCTTGAGGCCGCGGCGGTTCACGAACAGATAGCGTCCGCTCATCGGGCTGATCCACGAGAGCTTGGCACGCTCGAGGGTGTCCGGGCCCGACGCGAATTCGAGCCAGGTGCCCGCTTTGAGCTCCGCCACCAAACGCATTTCCGCCGTATCGAGTGGCGGTTCCTGCGCCGGTTCGGAGCGGGCCAGCTCTGCCTCGGACTCGGCAATGGGCTGGATGCTCTCGGGGATCGGTAGGGCGGTGGGTTCTTCCACGGCCTGCACATCCGCCTCCGGCAAGGATTCGCCGAGCTGGTGGCGGTAGTAGGTATGCAGCTGGGCCAGCAGACGATCGATGTCGCTTTCCTGGAAGGCGACATTGGCCAAGCCGCGGCGCAGCGCGCGCTCGATACCCGGCAGCATCTGGCGCAGGGCGCGACGCTCGTCGAGCGTACGTGCCGGCTTGGTGCTATCGATGAAGTCGTTGGCAAAGCGCAGGGCATCGCGGAATTCGCTGGATTCCTCGCCCTGACGCAAGATCGTCAGCACCAGATAGTTGGCCCAGGCGCGCGACAGGATGCCATGCACCAGCGGCGGCAGGTTGCGACCGTCTATACGGCTGAGGATCTCGCGGGCGGCGCGGCGACGCGCCTGCTCCAGCTTCTCGCGGCCCCGGGTAGATTCGGCCACACGCTGCTCCGCCAGTTCGGCGCGGCGGCGGCTGATGTCCTGGAACTCCTGCAGCTCGGTGCACAGGCGTTCGAATATGGTCAGGTCGTCATCGAAGTCCTGCAGCAGGCGGTCGACGATGGACTTGATCTTGTCGTGCAGGCGATGGTCGCGGTCTGACTCGGCCGACCAGCCCTTGGCCGAGTCCGCCAGGCTGTCCAGCAGGCGGCGCGCCGGGTGCTGGCGGTGGGCGAACAGCTTGCGGTCGAGAATGGCGACCTTGAGATACGGAATCTGCAGGCGTGCCAGCAGTACCTGCATTTCAGTCGGCAGGTTGCGGTCTTCGAGGATGAACTCGAACATCATGCCGACGAGGTCGATGGTGTCCTCGTCGATGGTCGATACCTGGCTCGGCTTCTCACCGCGCAGCGAACCGATCTGGGCCAGCAAGTGCTCTTTGAGCTGCTGCACTTCGCCGGTCAGCTCCAGGGCATTGCCCCCGTGTAAAGGCAGTTGCTGGCTGATCGCGGCCTGACTCTGCAGCACGCTCAGCGCACCGATAAGCTCATTGGCGCTGGGCAGCTGCAAGGCGCCGGCCGGGACACGCATGGCCGTTTCCGGTCCGCCACGTCGCGCGCTGAACAGGGTGCGCAGGGTCTGAAGCAGTTCGTTTGACGCGCCGCCGTCGTCCTCGCCGAGGAAGGGGCCGGCCTCAGCTTGTGCGGCTCCGCCCGCAGAAGCGCCCGCTGCGGCGCCGCCCGCACGCTGGCCGCCCGCGCGAGCCACTTCGTGGCGCAGCTGCGGCAGCACGCCTGCGCGCACCAGCTCGGCGTTGATTTCCTGGTAAAGCTCGTCCAGCGAGGACAACACGTAGCGATCGAACAGCTTGTAGATGATCAGCTTGACGCGCATTTCGGCGTTGAGCTCACGCATGGCCTGGCGAAATGCCTGGGACAGCGCAGCCGGGCCCACCGGGTTGGTCGCGTCTTCGATCTTGATGCCGCCATAAATGACGGACAGGCGCTGATTCACGGCGAACAGTTCGCGCGTCAGGCGCGTTTCGTTCTTGCCGATCATGCTGGTGATGGCCAGCGATTCTTCCAGCTCGTTGTCGGCCACCAGCGACAGCTCTGCCGAGCCGACGGGCAAGGAGACACCGTTGCTCGGAGTGTTGCGGTAGTTGGAGGCGAATTCACTCAGTCCGCGAGCGGTCTGCGCGAGAAAGGCTCGTTCGACCATCGGGCGAAGCTTGCGCACCTCGCGCATGCCGTCGAAGTAGTGCATCTGCGCGGCATTGTTCTCGGCCTTCTCCGCCAGGTCGAACAAGGCGTCGTCAACATGCTCGAACATGCCGTTGATCAGAACCTGCAGACGGCGGCCGGCGATATCCCGGACGGTGTTCAAAAGGGCGCCTCCGCGCTCGCTGGACGGGTCCAGGCGCTGGCTCAGGCTGACGATATTGGAAGGTTCACTGGCGTCTTTCATCGCCACACCCCTGAAGTGATGCCGACGTGCGTCAAGCCCTTTCCGACAATACGCATACCTACAATAAGGTAAACGCAGGCGTGCTGTCATTGGGCGCGTCGATATATGTCGACGCGATCACACAGCACGTGGGTTCTTGCGGTGTCGGGGCCGTTCCGAGGCTCAGGCTGCAGCCGGGAAATGGGTCAGCTGGAGGGTGCCGATACCCTCCTCCGGCAGCATCACGGGGATACCGTCGGCAACCCGGTAGATCACCTTGCGATCGGTCGTGATCAGGCCTTCCGACAGCGGGTCACTCACGGCGACGCCGCCGACGTTCTGGACCTGCCCAGCACCGATGGCGCTGTTGAGGGCGTCCAGCTCAGGCCGCTGAAGGAGGCGAACGGGGACTTTGCTGACCGGGCAGCAAAGGATATCGAGCAGGCGTTTGTCCATAGGAGCGGGATCGTGCCGAGACGCGGAAAGTCCGTACAATAACCCTTTTGGATGGCTTGGGTCATGACCTCGACTTCCCTCCCGCCGCGTGTGGGTGTTGTGATGGGCTCCCGTTCGGACTGGGAAACCATGGAGCATGCGTCCAGCGTGCTGACCGAGCTCGGCGTCGCGCACGAGGTGCGTGTGGTCTCCGCGCATCGCACCCCTGACCTGTTGTTCCAGTACGCTGAAGAAGCTGTCGGTCGCGGCATTCAAGTGATCGTGGCCGGTGCCGGTGGCGCGGCTCATTTGCCGGGCATGTTGGCGGCCAAGACACGCCTGCCGGTGTTTGGCGTGCCGGTGCAGTCCAAGGCCCTCAATGGGATGGATTCGCTGCTCTCCATTGCGCAGATGCCGGCCGGCATTCCGGTGGGTACGCTGGCCATTGGTCGTGCCGGTGCAGTGAACGCGGGGCTGCTGGCCGCTTCGGTGCTGGCGCTGCATGACCCGGCTCTGGCCACCGCTTTGGATGCGTACCGCACCCGGCAGACGCAGAGCGTGCTGGATCATCCGGACCCGCGCTCGTGACCGCCCGTCGTCAACCCGTACTTGGCATTCTGGGTGGTGGACAGCTCGCCCGTATGCTCGCATTGGCCGGTGCGCCGCTGGGCGTGAAGAGCCTGGTGGTCGACAGCGCCGCCGATGCCTGTGCCGGGCAAGTCGCCCCGCTGGTTGTGGCTGACTGGACTGACTACGACGCGTTGGACCATTTCGCGCGTCAGGTCGACGTGGTCACCTTCGACTTCGAGAACGTACCGGCCGAAACTGCGCATTGGCTTGCCAAGCGCGTGGCGGTGTTCCCGGCTCCGCGTGCGTTGGCGGTGGCGCAGGATCGCCTGGCCGAGAAAACCCTGTTCCGCGAATGCGGCCTGATGACGCCGGAATTCAAAGCAGTCGATACCCGCGAGGAACTGGACAAGGCGCTGGCTATCGTTGGTGCGCCAGCCATCCTCAAGACCCGTCGCCTGGGCTATGACGGCAAGGGTCAGTTCCGGATCAAGACCTTGGCCGACGCAGATGCTGCCTGGGCTGCGCTCGGTGCGCAGGCTACGGCACACGGGCTGATCCTTGAAGCCTTCGTGCCGTTCGATCGCGAGCTGTCAGTGGTGGCAGTGCGTGGGCGCCAGGGGGAATTTCGCACCTGGCCGCTTACCCAGAACTGGCATACCGACGGCGTGCTGTCGCTGAGCCTGGCACCCGCGCCGGACATCACGGCGCTGCAGGAACGCGCCACCGAACTGGCCCGCACGCTGGCCGAGCAGCTGGATTATGTGGGCGTGTTCGCGCTGGAGTTGTTCGTGAAGGACGGCGAGTTGCTCGGCAACGAGATGGCGCCGCGCGTGCACAACTCCGGTCACTGGACCATCGAAGGCGCGCTCACCAGTCAGTTCGAAAACCACGTGCGCGCCGTACTTGGATTGCCGTTGGGTGATACCTCGGCGCGAGGATTGTCGGCGATGTTCAACTGGATCGGCGAGCTACCCGATGCCGCGCCGGTATTGGAAGCCGTGGATGCGCATTGGCATGACTACGGCAAGCAGCCACGTGTCGGGCGCAAAGTGGGGCATGCCACCGTGTGTGCGCCCAATAGTGGCCAATTGGTAGAACGGCTTTCTGGTATCGCGCATGCGCTTGGTCGTGACCAGCAAGCGGGGCCGGCCGTCGGCAAGCTGATGGAGAGCAAATAAGCACCGTCACTGTAGGAGCGCACTTGTGCGCGACCGCAGCGCGTTGGTGTATCGCTTGGTAGGCTTGTCGCGCACAAGTGCGCTCCTACAGTAGAAGCAAAAGAAAACGGGGCCGCCGGCCCCGTTTTCTTTATTGGAATGACCAGAACAATCAGGCCAGATTCTTGGCTGCAAAGTCCCAGTTCACCAGGTTCCAGAACGCCTCGATGTACTTCGGACGGGCGTTGCGGTAGTCGATGTAGTACGCGTGTTCCCACACATCGCAGGTCAGCAGCGGCTTGTCGCTGCCGGTGATCGGCGTGGCGGCGTTGGAGGTGTTGACGATGCCGAGCGAACCGTCCGGACGCTGCACCAGCCAGGTCCAGCCCGAACCGAAGTTGCCGACGGCGGACTTGGTGAACTCTTCCTTGAACTTCTCGACCGAGCCGAACGCCTTGGTGATGGCGTCGGCCAGCTTGCCGGTCGGCTCCTTGCCGCCGTTCGGGCTGAGCGAGTGCCAGTAGAAGGTGTGGTTCCAGATCTGGGCGGCATTGTTGAACACGCCACCGGAGGACTTCTTGATGATGTCTTCCAGCGCGGCGTTCTCGAACTCGGTGCCCTTGATCAGGTTGTTGAGGTTGGTCACGTAGGCCTGGTGATGCTTGCCATAGTGATATTCCAGCGTCTCCGCGGAGATGTGCGGTTCGAGCGCGTTCTTTTCATACGGCAAGGGGGGGAGTTCGATCGCCATGGGTGGCTCCTGGGCGTTGGCTGAGGAAAGGAATCGGGCTTAAGGCAACACTGATCAAGTATCACCGTCGTCATGATGTCTGGAAGGCCCGCAGGCTATGCCGCGCGGCGCCGGGAAGACTGGCCGTCTTGCCAAACCGTGCGGTATAGCCTGCGGGCCTTCCAGGCATCACCCACCATCATCTCAAAATTTATAGGTTGGGCCAGCCCTGTCTGTCCGCATGCCTTCGGTCCCTTGGCTCGGCAGACGGCCAGTCTGCTTTCGCCAATGGCCCTGTGGCCTGCGAACAGACAGGGCTGGTGACGACGGTGATACTTGATCAGTGTTGCCTTAAACGGCCGCAGATGGGGCGACCACTGAGGTACGACTGATACACTATCGATCTAAGCGCATTATGAATGACAAACCTATGGACGTTAACGAGCGAATCAAGGCCGTCTTGGCCGAACACGCCATCGTGCTCTTCATGAAGGGCACGCCGCAGTTCCCCATGTGCGGGTTTTCCAGTCGCGCAGCGCAAGCGCTGAAGGAAGCGGGGGCCGAGTTCCATGCCGTCAACGTGCTGGCTGACCCCGAGGTACGGGCCGCATTGCCGCATTACGCCAACTGGCCGACGTTTCCGCAGCTCTTCATCCAGGGCGAGCTGATTGGCGGCTGCGACATCATCGAGGATCTGAAAGCCTCCGGTGAGCTGGCGCGCATGGCTGCGGACGTGGCAGGGACCGACTCCTGATGACGCTTCCGTTTGCACAATTGCCGAAGGATTGGGCACCGGCTGAGGGTTCGTTGGCCGGTCGCGTGGTGTTAGTGACTGGCGCCTACGGCGGACTCGGTGCGGCGGTTGCGCGCGCCGCTTCGCGTGCCGGCGCCACGGTGGTGATTACCGGCCGGCGCAAGCGCCAGCTGGAACAGCTCTACGACGCCATGGTGAGCGAAGGTTTGCCAGAGCCCGTGATCCATCCGCTGGATTTGGAAGCGGCCACACCGAAGGATTACGAAGCGTTGGCTGATGGACTCGAGCGCGATTTCGGTCGCCTGGACGGCATCGTGCACGCTGCTGCCAGTTTCAATGGGCTCACGCCGCTGGCGGTGCACAAGCCAGATGATTGGCTGCGCGCATTGCATGTGAATGTGTCGGCACCTTTTGCGCTCACTCAGGCCTGCACATCGTTGCTGGCTCAGGCGCAGGACAGCGCTGTGGTGTTCGTGCTGGACAACCCTGAGCTGATGCAGCGTGCACATTGGGGTGGCTATGGCGTGTCTAAGGCCGCGCTGGAGCGTTACGTCGAAATCCTGCATCAGGAAACCGAAAAGACGCCGCTGCGCGTACACGCATTGCTGCCGGGACCGATGCGCACCACGCTGCGTCGAGCCGCCTATTTCGGCGAGGACACCACCATTCAACCGCTTCCGTATGCCACCGCCGAAGCGGTGGTGTACTTGCTTGGCACGCAGGGCGCAGTAGCCCGTGGCGCAGCGCTCGATCTGCGAGCGCAAGCATGATCGCGCCACAGGGGCAGTACTGAGATGGAAGCGCAGATGACCACGCTCTCAGCGGCGATCCTGCTGTTTTTGATCATGGATCCGCTTGGCAATATCCCGATCTTCCTCAGCCTGCTGAAGGATGTGGCACCGAAGCGCCGTCGACGCGTGATGATTCGCGAGCTGCTGATCGCCCTCGGCGTGCTGCTCGGCTTTCTTATCGGTGGCCAACATATTCTCAAGCTGCTGCAGCTGAGGCAGGAGTCCATCAGCATCGCCGGTGGCATCGTGTTGTTTCTGATCGGTATCCGCATGGTGTTTCCGCCGGCGGATGGTGGTGGCATTTTCGGCAAGCCGGGTGAGGGCGAGCCCTTTATCGTGCCGATGGCGATTCCCGGTGTGGCGGGTCCTTCCGCGATGGCTGCTTTGTTGCTGTTGACCAACACGCAACCGGGGCGCACCGCTGACTGGGCTATCGCCTTGCTTGGCGCGTGGTTGGCTACAGCAGTCATTTTGTTGTTTTCCACCTATCTGTTCCGCTGGTTGGGTGAGAGCGTGCTCACGGCGCTCGAGCGTGTGATGGGCATGTTGCTGATCGCGTTGTCCGTTCAGATGTTCCTGGGTGGTGTGGCGGCGTATTTGCATTTGGCCGTTTGAAACGCGACCCAAAGTCGCTTACGTGATCTTTCGGTCCTTTCCGCATAACCTTGCTGTCATAATCCGGGGCCAGCATTTGGGGTAAATCCCAGGAGGCGGTCATGCTCAGCGTTGAACAGACCCTCACCGAACGTCTGCCATGGTTGGCGCAACATCCCATGATCCGTCGGCCTGTGGCCGGCATGCTGGGCCGGCTGGCCGATGAGGATGGCTTCAATCGGGTGCTGACGGCCCTTGGTGAGGCCGAAGGCTTCGATTTCGTCGAGCGCGCGCTCGATCTGCTTGGCGTTAGCTACTACGTCAATCCCCGCGAGCGCGAAAACATCCCTGTGGAAGGTGGCGTGTTGATCGTCGCCAATCATCCGCTGGGGATGATGGATGCCTTGACCCTGCTGCAGATGGTCGGCTCGGTGCGCAGCGATGTGCGCATCCTCGCCAATGATTGGCTGATGTCGATCGAGCAACTGCACAAGCTGTTGTTGCCGGTGGATGTGTTTGGCAAGGGTGCGGCCTCCAAGATGCGCGACATCTATCGCGCGCTGGACAACGGCGAAGCGCTGATCGTTTTCCCTGCTGGCGAAGTGTCGCGCGTCGGTGCGTCAGGCGTCAGCGATGGTCGTTGGTCCGATGGCTTTGTTCGTCTCGCACAGCGCAGTCGCGTGCCGGTGCTGCCGATCCATATTTCGGCGCGCAACTCGGCGATGTTCTATGGCTTGTCGATGTTGGCCAAGCCGCTCAGCACGGCCATGTTGCCGCGCGAGGCGATTTCACCGACGAGTCGTCGCGTCGGCTTCAGCGTGGGGCAGCTGGTTTCGGCGGACGAGCTTGAGCAGCGCAGCGGCGGTTCGACCAAGCGCGCCGCCAAACTCATGCGTCGGCATGTTTATCGCGTGGGTCGTCATCGCGGCCTGATCTTCGGTGGTCAGGCGCCGCTGGCGCATCCCGAACCGACAGAACGCGTGGTGGCCGAGCTTCAATCGCAGGCCGAGAAGTTTGCGGATCTCAACGATGGCAAGCAGATCTGGCTGTTCAAGGGCGCTTCCGATAGCGCGGTGCTGCGCGAGATCGGGCGCCTGCGCGAGCTTACGTTCCGCAAGGTAGGCGAGGGCACCGGTGCACGCCGTGACCTCGATGCCTACGATCCGCACTACGAGCATCTGGTGTTGTGGGATCCGAAGGCGCTGCGCATCGTCGGCTCCTATCGTTTCGGACACGGCGCCCGCTTGATTACCGAACGCGGCATGTCGGCGCTGTACACCTCCAGCTTGTTCAATTACTCACCCGCACTTGAGTCGCGTCTGGCGCAGGGCCTGGAGCTGGGACGTAGTTTTATTGCGCCGGCCTATTGGCGTTCGCGTGCGCTGGATCAGCTGTGGCAGGGCATTGGCCTTTACCTGCAGCGTCATCCGGAGCTGCGTTACTTGTTTGGCCCAGTCAGCATGTCGGTGAGCCTGCCGCGCGAAGCACGTGAATGGATTGCCGCGGCTCATCAGCACTACTTCGGCGCCCCTGGCATGGCGTCGGCGCGGCAGCCCTTTGTGGTATCCCCGGCCGTGATCGACATGGTGCGCGACACGCTCGCCGGGCTGGATCCGGCGGCGGGCCTGGGCAAGCTCAAGCATCATCTGGACGCCCTCGGCGTCAGCTTGCCGGTGCTGTATCGCCAGTATGTGGATCTGGTGGAGCCGGAAGGCGTGCAGTTCTTCGATTTCGGCGAGGATCCGGGTTTCTCCGGCTGCGTTGACGGCTTGGTCATGCTTGACCTGGCCAACCTCAAGCCTGCCAAGCGCGCCCGTTATCTCAGCAAGTAGGGCGATGCCGTGATGCTTGCGGGCTGCTCGCAAGCATCACGGCTCAGCGCGCCATTTATTTCGGGACCGACAACTTTTTTCGATCACCTTGTGATCGAACGGTAAATTCTTTGTAAAATACTTATGTGAACCTTAGCCTCGCTGGTTAAAGCCCAAGGGGGCAATGCTTGCATTAGCCAGCGGGGTTCAATGGATTTTGTGATTTCTGCCCGACCTTTCACGGTCGGGCTTTTTTACGCCCTGAGAAAACGTTTAAATTTACGTTAAGTGACATGATTTTACGTTTACGGACAAACGTTTGCGCTATTTCTTTCGATTATTCGAAAGAAACTGCACGCGCCATGTCAATTTCCTTTTCTCCTTGCTGCTAGCTGGCTCCCCTTTGCGCCGGCTGCTTCCCCCATCCCCGTAAATCTGGAATCGACGAATAATGAAACGTAACCACCTTTCCACGGCGATCGCTGTCGTGTTTTGTATGGCTGCAGGTTCTGCTGTGGCGCAGGACGCCAGTGGCCCGACCGATCAGCCGAGCGCCAGCAAAGAGGCGGCCAGCCAGCGCAATAACGCGTCGAGTACCTCCAACACCACCACGTCCAACGACACCAAGCGCGTTCAGCAGCTGAACACGGTGACGGTGCAGGCTGACAGCCTGTCGTTGGGCGGTGGCCTGATGTCGGTGCAGACCGCGCCGAAGTCGGTTTCGACGATTACCCGCGACGCCATCATGAAGGCTTCGCCGGGCTCCAACTTCACCCAGATGATCGCGACCATCCCGGGCGTCAATGCCGCCACGGACGACGTCACTGGTCTGGCCAACGGTCACTACAGCATCCGCGGCTTCGACTCCTCGGACATCGGCATGACGATCAATGGTGCGCCGATCACCGACACCGGTAGCTATTCGGTGTACGCCACGGAATACGGCGACTCCGAAAACATGGGTGATATCACCGTGCTGCAGGGCATTCCGGACGTGGACATGCCGGACTCCGGCGCTTCCGGCGGTCACATCGGCTGGGCCACCATCGATCCATCGCACCAGGCTGGCGTCGATTTCACGCAGACCTTCGGCAACAACGACTACCGCCGCACTTTCATCCGCCTCAACACGGGCGATACCGGTCCGGTGCGCTCCTGGCTGTCGTACTCCAACAACAGCGCCGACAAGTGGCGCGGCCCGGGCGACATGAACGTGACCAAGGTCGACGGCAAGTCGATCTGGACGATCGACAGTGACAACTCCGTCAGCGCCTCGCTGCAGTACAACCGCGAAAACAATATCAACTATCGCTCGCTCACCAAGGCGCAGGTGGCGCAGAACGGCTACAACTACGACTACTCGCCGACCTGGATGCCGGGTTCCTCGCCGGCCGCCATCAGCAACAACACGTACTACTACGGCCTGCGCACCAATCCATTCCGCAGCTACCTGTTCAGCCTGGATGGCGAATTCAAGCTGGCTGACAGCCTGCGCCTGTCGGTGGTGCCGTACTTCTGGTACGGCAACGGCGGTGGCGGCGCCGGTGCCACGGTGACCGAGAGCACGTCGCCTCTGGACCGCTTTGGCTACGCCGATCAGGACGTCAATGGCGACGGCAAGGTGATCAACAACACCAAGGGCGTGGTCTATTCGTACTCGGCGGCTACCACTTACCGCCCGGGCGTGATCGCCAAGTTCAATCAGGACTTCGGCCTCAACAACAGCCTCGAATACGGCGTGTGGTACGAGCGCTCGCGCAAGAGCCAGGAAAATGTCTACGGCGCGGTCGACAACGAAGGTAACCCGGGTGACCTGTGGGGCCGTTCCAACTTCATCACCTTCCCGACCAGCGGCCTGCCGCAGAAGGTGTACGACGAGTACACCACGACGGAAATCAAGAAGGGCTTCGTCACCGACAACTGGACCCCGAACGACCAGTGGACCTTCACCGCTGGCCTGAGCTACCTGTGGGAGAACCGCAGCGGCTACGTGTGGGAGTATCCGGGCTCAATCGCAGGGGCCGTCTCCAAGCAGCAGAACTACAGCAACCTGGACAAGGGCTGGAACAAGTTCCTGCCTGCAGCTGGCATCAAGTTCCAGCTGGATGAACGTAACCAGTTCTTCATCGGCAGCGGCAAGACCTTCCGCGCGCCCACCAACACGGTGGCCTTGCTCAACACGCTGGACAACAAGGAGCAGGCCAACGCGCCGGAAACCTCCTGGAACACGGATCTCGGCTACCGTTACTACGGTGATGTGCTGTCGGTCAACGCGGATATCTACCACAGCAACTACAACAACAAGCAGCAAAGCGCCTACGACCAGGCGACCGGCTACACCTTCTACACCTCCGTGCACCGCATGCACATGGACGGTTTCAACGGTGAGTTGAGCTACAAGTTGGCGCAGCAGTGGACGGCTTACACCTCCTACACCTACACCCGCGCCAAGATCGTCGGCAGCATCGACGGCGGCAGCGGCGACGGCGTGTATCCGACCGACGGCAAGATGATGCCGGACACCGCCCGCCACATCGGCAACGTCAGCATTGGCTATGACGACGGTAGCCATCTGTGGGCCACCTTGTCGGCGCGTGTCACCAGTTCGCTTTACGGCGACTACATGAACACGGAGCGGGTGGGTGGCTTCACCACCTTCAACCTGGGTGCTGGGTACCGCTTCGACAGCTGGGATTGGCTGAAGAACCCGTACATCAAGTTGAACGTGACCAACCTCACCGACCGCAAGGCGTTCTCGTACGTGAGCTCTGCACAGTTCCTGGCCGTGGCCAGCGGCTCGCTGTACACCAGCTCGCCGACCTACGGACTGCTGCAGCCGCGTGCGTACATGGTGACCTTCGGTACCTCGCTCTTCTAAGTAGCAGCACCGCTGGAAGAACAGGCCGGCCCCGTAAGGGGCCGGCTTTTTTTTGGCCGCGCGATGGCATCGCCAGCATGGTTGAAAGCCCTCTGGGCCGAGGAGGGCCGACTGCATCCAAGGTCCCCGTTGGTGCTGTCGGGCAGGCCGTTCCTGATCGCAAGAAGGCGCATTCCGGTGTCAGGGAAAAGCGTAAGAACTGTGAGATTTACGTCAAGAAGTTACGAATTTGTAATATAATGCGACTACATTCGTCGTGATGAGTCCTGGCCGGCTGCATGGCCGAGCACCCCAGGAGCATCAAAATATATCTAGGGAATCAGTCACTTAAGACGGTGGCGGAGAGACATGGGATCTCTCTGTGCTGGTCCCATGCTTTTTCTTGCGAATCTCTTAGGGGTCGAATCTCGATGAACAACGCTTTGCGCACCAAGCTTCTGCCGGTGACCATTGCGGCGCTGCTCGCGGCGTCGCCGGTTCTGGCACAGGACACCTCCTCGTCGATCAGCGGTCGCGTGCTGGACGCCAGCGGCCAGCCGGTTTCCGGCGCCACCGTGCAGATCCTGCACGAGCCGACCGGCACCACCAAGACCACCACCACCGACGCCAGCGGCCGTTACTCGGCTCAGGGTCTGCGTGTGGGCGGTCCGTTCGACGTGAAGGTTTCCAAGGACGGCACCCAGTCGGAACAGGACAACGTTTACCTGCAGCTCTCGCAGGACACCGCAGTCAACTTGACCATTGGCGCCTCCCAGGCTGCTGCGCAGAACCTCGGTGGCGTGACGGTGTCGGCGACTACGCTGTCGCAGACCTTCAACTCCGATAACAAGGGTCTGTCGACCAACGTGTCGCGTCGTGAGCTCGAAGCCACGCCGACCCCGAACCGCTCCATCCAGGACGTGGTTCGCCTCGATCCGCGCGTGACCATTTCCGATCGCGACCGCGGCCAGATCTCCGCGCTGGGCCAGAACTTCCGCTACAACAACGTCACCATCGACACGGTGAGCGCAGGCGACCCGTTTGGTCTGGAAGACAACGGCCTGGCCAGCGTCGGCACCCCGATCTCGCAGGACACGATCGAGGAATACAACATCTCGACCGCGAACTATGACGTTTCCGCCCGTCGTGGCGTGGGCGCCAACATCAACGCGGTGACCAAGAGCGGTACCAACAATTTCCACGGCTCGGTCTACTACACCTACCAGAACACCAACAAGATGGTGGGTGAGCTCAACAACGCCAACGGCCAGAGCTCCAAGTACACCGGTTTCGACCGCAACTGGACTTCCGGTTTCACCGCGGGCGGCCCCATCCTCAAGGACAAGCTGTTCTTCTTCGCTTCGTACGAGCAGTCGAAGAAGGAAGGTGTGGGCTCCAGCTATGGCCCGATGGATTCCAACTACACCAACACTGTGCAGGGTCTGACCCAGGCGCAGGTTGATCAGGTGATCAGCCAGGCCAAGGCGCTGGGTCTGAACCCGGGCAACTACACCGACAAGTTCGATCTGAGCGACAAGCGCTACCTGGTCAAGCTGGACTGGAACATCAGCGCCAACCATCGCGCCAGCTTCCGCTACAACCAGACCAAGGAAGTGCAGCCGATCGCCACGGCCAGCGCCGCCGGTTATCTCAACCTGAGCAGCAACTGGTACTCGAAGAACCGCGACAGCAAGAGCTACACGCTGAACCTGTTCGACGACTGGAACGACAAGTTCTCCACTGAGTCGGCCATCTCGTATGCCACCTACGACCAGAGCCGCGCGGCGCTGGTGGGCGGCGATCAGCCGTACCTCCAGATCTACCCGAACAACGACGTGGGCAACAACAGCGCAACCAACGTGGCGCTGGGCACCGAGCCGAACAGCCACGTCAATGCGCTGGGCGTGAAGTCGTGGAACGCTTATTTCGCCGGTACTTTGTACATGGGCGAGCACACCCTGAAGGGCGGTGTGGATTACGAGCGCGACCAGTACTACAACGCCTACCTGCCGCGTTACTTCGGTTCGTACCAGTTCAACCTGGCCGCCTGGCCGAAGGGTGCCTGGTACAACTACCAGATGAAGCGTCCGGTCAACGGCTACTCGCTGGATGACGTCGCCGCTCGCTACACGCTCAACCAGTACGGCATCTTCCTGCAGGACACCTGGCAGGCAACCGACCGTCTGTCCCTGCAGTACGGCGTGCGCGTGGATATTCCGATCACCCACGACCAGCCGCTGCTGAACCCCTGCTTCGCGGCCGCTCCGGGCAAGTCCTTCACTGCCTATCAGGCTGATGGCAAGACCCCGGCCTGCGTCGCGTCCAAGGGCGGCTTCGGTTATCCGAACAACACCCGCGTCAGTGGCAACCGCGTGGTGCAGCCGCGTATCTCCTTCAACTATCAATTCGACACCGATCGCATGACCCAGCTGCGCGGTGGTGCGGGCCTGTTCATCGCGAACAACCCGAGCGTGTGGCTCTCCAACGCTTACGCCAACACCGGTTACAACGTCGGCACCTGGAACATCACGGACGCCAAGAGCGGCCTGCCGGGCGTTGCGTTGCCCAATAACCTCGGCCCGAAACCGGCACCGTCGTACGATCCGAACAACCCGATCATCCCGGGCAATTCGACCACACTCGGTTCGTCGGCCGCCAAGATGGCGGTGGACACGGTCGATCCTGACTTCAAGCAGCCGACCGTTTGGAAGATGAACCTCGCCGTCGATCACGAGCTGCCCTGGATGGGCATTGTCGGATCGCTGGAGTGGGTGCACCTGCAGGTGCGTGACGGCATCTTCTATAAGAACATCAACATCGGTGCACCGACGGGCATTGCCCAGGACGGCCGCAACCTGTACTGGAACGCCAACGTCAAGGGCACGCCGGGCACCGCCAGCGCCAATGGCATCTCCTCGGGCAATGAGCGCGCCAACCAGAACCCGGCGTTCGATCGTGCGACCACACTGCTCACCAACACCCACAAGGGCAGCTCGGACAACATCACGCTGTCGTTCAAGAAGGGCTTTGCGGACGATTGGTACGGCATGGTGGGCTTCAGCTACAACCGTGCCACGGATGTGAATCCGGGCTCGTCGAGCGTGGCCAACTCCAACTACAACAACAACGTCTGGGTTAACCCGAACGAAGATCGCGCCACCACCTCGGCTTACTCGGTGCCATACCGCGTGATCGCCTCGCTGACCTGGCAGCATCGCTTCTTCGGCGACTACGCCACCACTGTGAGTGCGATGTATGACGGCCACTCCGGCTCGCCGTACAGCTGGACCTTCGGCAACGACATGAACGGCGACGGTTACGCCCGCGATCTGGTCTACATTCCGAAGTCAGTGGACGACGTGAAGTGGGCTTCGGCGGTGACTGCCCAGATGAAGCAGCAGTTCATGGACTACGTGAACAGCAACGACTACCTGAGCAAGCACAAGGGTGAGATTGCTGGTCGCAACGCCGACCGCGCACCGTGGATCAGCCAGCTTGACCTGTCGTTCCGCCAGGAAATCCCGGGTCTGTTCGACGGCAACAAGGGCATCATCTCGCTGGACATCTACAACTTCACCAACATGCTCAACAAGCGTTGGGGTGTGGAGCGTCGCGCCAGCTTCCCGGGCGTGCGCAACCTGGCTGACGTGAGCGGTGTCGACGCCAACGGCAACTACTACTACGACATCTCCGGCAAGAACTATAAGGACAAGAACGGCAACTACGCGCCGAATGCGTCCCCGCTGCCGGTGAACGAGTCGCTGAGCCCGTCTCAGCGCTGGTCCGCCATGCTGAGCCTGAAGTACACGTTCTAATCGGGTCGAAAGATCTGACGAGACGAGCCGGCGCCCGCAAGGGCGCCGGTTTTTTATGGGTGAAAGGGTGATGAAAAACCGCCTTAAACTTGACCCTGCCATGCCTGGCGCGGGAAGCTACGCGGTCCGCCGCGTTTTGCCCGGACGTACGAGCCGCGAGGGCGCGGCTAGGAGAATGCTTCAATGAACGACACCCAAGCCGGCAAGTCCGGCCGAGCCGCCACCGTCAGCGCGCGTATTTCCCCCGCTGGTGGCCTGGACATCCTTTCCCGAAACGAAGTGGCGCGCCTGCGCGACGCCAGCGGATCGGGCCTGCACGCCTTGCTGCGCCGTTGCGCGCTGGCGGTGCTGACCTCTGGCAACTTGAGTGACGACCCTCGTGGCATGCTCGAGCAGTACCCGGATTTCGATATTCAAGTGCTACAGCAAGATCGTGGCATCAAGATCGAGCTGACCCACGCACCGGCCCAGGCCTTCGTGGACGGCCAGATCATTCGCGGCATCAACGAGCTATTGGTCGCCGTGATGCGCGACATCGTCTACGTGTCGACGCAGTTGGAGCAAGGCAGTTTCGACCTTGACGACAGCGTGGGCCTCACCCATGCGGTATTCGAGATCCTGCGCAACGCGCGCATTCTCAAGCCGCAGGTCGACCCGAACCTGGTGGTGTGCTGGGGCGGTCACTCCATCTCGCGCGACGAGTACGAATACACCAAGCAGGTGGGTTATCAGCTTGGCCTGCGCGGCATGGATATCTGCACGGGTTGCGGCCCCGGTGCCATGAAGGGCCCGATGAAGGGCGCCACCATCGCGCATGCGAAGCAGCGTCATCGCAACAATCGTTACATCGGCATCACCGAGCCGGGCATCATTGCCGCCGAATCGCCGAATCCCATTGTGAATCACCTGGTGATCATGCCGGACATCGAGAAGCGTCTCGAAGCTTTCGTGCGCATGGGCCACGGCATCATCGTGTTTCCGGGCGGCGTAGGCACGGCAGAGGAAATCCTCTATCTGCTGGGCATTTTGATGCACCCGGATAATGCCGGCATGCCGTTCCCGCTCATCCTCACCGGTCCCAAAAAGTCGGCGGCTTACTTCGAGCAGATTGATCGCTTCCTGCGCCTCACCCTGGGTGACAGCGTGGCGCAGCACTACCAGATCATCGTGGACGACCCGGCCGCTGTGGCACGCGCGATGATTCGCGGCATCGAGAAGGTGCGCAACTATCGTCTGGACAACAAGGACGCGTTCTTCTTCAACTGGTCACTGAACATTCCGTACGCGTTCCAGCTGCCGTTCCGCCCCACCCATGAGGCGATGCGCAGTCTCGCCATCCACCGGGATCGCCCGCGCCACGAACTGGCAGCGGACCTTCGTCGCGCGTTCTCCGGCATCGTGGCCGGCAACGTGAAGGAAGAGGGCATGCGCGCCATCGAGAAGGAGGGCCCGTTCGCCATCGACGGCGACGCCGACATCATGCATTCGCTTGACGAATTGCTGCAGGCGTTCGTGGCCCAGGACCGCATGAAGCTCCCTGGCGGCACCGCCTATGTGCCGTGCTATCGGGTGCTGACGGGCAAGGCAGCCTGATGGTCAGTGGATTCTCAAGGCGATTTGATGGTTAAAACGTCTTGACAGTCCGGGGCTGGGTATTCAAACTACCGAGCTCACCCCGCCCGAATAGCTCAGCCGGTTAGAGCACTTGACTGTTAATCAGGGGGTCGTTGGTTCGAGTCCAACTTCGGGCGCCAAAATTCAAGGGCTTACCTTCGGGTAGGCCCTTTTTGTTTTCCAAAGAAATTTTCCAACGGCGGCCATCGTTCATGTCGCCCAGCTGCGCTTTAGCTGGATGGCGCTTGGGAAAGCTACGGGATGGTGGCCGCTGTTGGCGCAGACAACCGGTCCCGCGCCCCTTCACACGACAGGTATCGCAAGTTCGATGCGTGCATCGCCTATCGTCGGCGTTTGAGCGAAAAGCCACCCCAGTGGGGAGGCTTTTTAAACTTCTTTTCGGCCCCGCTTACCTTTTGCGTGACCAATGCCAGTGCGATGGCACGGAGACGGCTCCCGTCCTTGTGACGATGGCATTGGGCCGCTTGGTGCGCGCAAAGCCCAGGCGTTTAAGTAGACGCTGCATTCCCCGGGATTCCGGTGTGCACTCACACTCCACGCCACCCTCAGGGGCGTGTCGCTGTGCATACTCCACGAGGCTCTTGCCGAGGCCGTGTCGGCGCGCAGCGGGAGTCACTGCCAGGAATTCGATCAGCAGTACCTTTGCCCCATCTGCTCTGGTTATCTCGCGCAATAGCGCGCCAGCGGAAGCCTGTCCTGCAACGCGGGCCACGATGAATCGGGTGTTATCCGCACCCCTAGGTAATCCTAATCGCTGCCTGCAAACTGCTTTGGCGCAAGCGAAGCCCAGTTCGCGATACGCATACAGTAAAGAGCCAAACGCTTCATTGAAGTGTCTCTTGCCAGCGGCCGTTGATACCTCAGATACAAAAAAGAAGATATCCCAGGGCAGCCCTAGGCCGATGGTAATCGTGCGATTACGTTCCACTGCGAGACACCCGAGCCCCATGGACTTCCTCAGGAATGGCTAACGGAAACGCGTGGCTCCTTCACGACGCTGCGCTTCTAATGATTTGAGACGTGCAGTTCCTCGTGCACGGCTTAGTCATGCGACTGATGGCGGGTGAAGCATACGGAGTGCCGAACGTAATGAGTTACGCACTCGGCCCCCTTTTTCTTTCGGCCCGCTTTTTGCGGAAGTCGTCGCAGATTCGATCCCTGCGTTTAGCGCCATCGAATGCAAGTTCGATTGCCATATCCGACAGAGCTGCGCAGTCGTGTGCGGCGTTGTTTACTTATGTTCTTCATGGCGAAAAACAGCTGTCTAGCCACCGCTGGCGCATTGCTTTGCCTGATCTGCGGATGCCTTGGCGCCGTAAATCCTGCCGGCATTGGAGGCGACTACCGTCAAGGCGTCCTCAGCTTGGCCGCGTACGCAGACGGTGAAGGTCACGTTGCTGCCGCCGGCGGTGCCGTCGCTCTGGTAACGCACGCGTTTGCGGCCCATCGTGCTGACGATGGTCAGATGACTGTCGCCGGGAACGACCAAGCGCGGTTCGCCATCCACTTGATCGGCCTGGGTGCTGCGGTAGTGGCCAACCAGCCAGCCACCTTCCCAGTGCAGCCCATCGTCGCATCGTCGCCCCTCGCGGGAAGGGCAGAGCAGTGTGCGACGCCCGCTGGTCACGGCCAGTCCACGTGCGTGATTAAGTGATGAAATCAGCTCCATCTGAGCCGCCTGCAGTCGGCTGCGCCTCGCCAGGCGGCTCAGGGCGGGTGCAGCCACGCAGGCCAGCGTGATGACGACGACCAGGGTCACCATCTGCTCGATGAGCGTGAAGCCCATGGGTGGCCGTCGCAGTCCGTTTCCCTGGTTAGCTCCCATGCATCGCCTCCTGCGCTGCCTCAGGAGGCTCAAGCTACGGCGCCGGGTGAAGCGGTGGCAGTCGTCGGCCTGGCCTGCTGCGTGTCATTGCCTGCTGACAGGCTTTGTCAGCAGGGGCAATTTAGAATGGCTTCACGCGACCCCATATGGCTTGCCATGACTGACCGTTTCGAACTCGTCTCCCCCTATAAGCCCTCGGGTGACCAGCCTGGGGCGATCCGTGCGTTGACCGAAGGCTTCGAGGCCGGCCTTGCCGCGCAGACTTTGCTTGGCGTCACTGGGTCGGGCAAAACCTTCACCATCGCCAACGTGATCGAGAAGGTGCAGCGGCCCACCATTGTGCTCGCGCCCAACAAGACACTGGCGGCGCAGTTGTATGGCGAGTTCAAGGAGTTCTTTCCGCATAACGCGGTGGAGTACTTCGTCAGCTACTACGACTACTACCAGCCCGAAGCCTATGTGGCAGCGTCCGACACCTATATCGAGAAGGACGCGTCGATCAATGATCACATTGAGCAGATGCGTCTGGCGGCGACCAAGGCGCTGCTGTCGCGCAAGGATTCCTTGATCGTTGCGACCGTGTCGGCGATTTACGGTTTGGGTGATCCGGAAGATTATCTGTCGCTGCGCTTGATCCTCGCCAAGGGCGAACATATTGACCAGCGCCAGCTCATTCGCCAGCTCACCGAATTGCAATACACGCGCAACGAGATGGAGTTGAAGCGCGGTACGTATCGTGTGCGTGGTGAAGTGATCGACGTCTTTCCCGCCGAATCGGAAACCGAAGCGCTGCGCATCGAGCTGTTCGATGGCGAGATCGAGAACATGTCGCTGTTCGATCCGCTCACGGGCGAAACCCTTCGCAAGGTGCCGCGCTACACGGTGTACCCGCGTACGCACTACGCCAGTACACGCGAGAGCGTGCTCAATGCCATTGAGACCGTCAAGGTCGAGCTGAAGGAACGCCTGGAGCAGCTGTACAAAGACAATAAGCTGGTCGAGGCGCAGCGCCTGGATCAGCGTACGCGCTTCGACATCGAGATGATGGCCGAAGTGGGCTATTGCCAAGGCATCGAGAACTACTCGCGCCATCTCACGCGCCGCGGTGCTGGCGAGCCACCGCCGACGTTGTTCGATTATCTGCCGGCCGACGCTTTGCTGGTGGTCGACGAGTCGCACGTGACCATTCCGCAGCTGGGCGCCATGTACAAGGGTGACCGCTCGCGCAAGGAAACACTGGTGGAGTTCGGCTTCCGATTGCCTTCGGCGATGGATAATCGTCCGCTGCGCTTTGAGGAGTGGGAGCAGCGTGCGCCCCGTTCCATTTACGTATCGGCGACACCGCGCGACTACGAGCTGCAGAAATCCGGCGATGCCATTGTGGAACTGGTGGTGCGCCCCACCGGCCTGATCGATCCGGAAGTCGAAGTTCGTCCCGTGCGTACCCAGGTGGACGACCTGTTGGGTGAAGTGCACAAGCGCGTCGCCATGGGCGATCGCGTGCTGGTCACCACCTTGACCAAGCGCATGGCCGAGAACCTCACCGAATACCTGGGCGAGCATGGCGTCAAGGTGCGCTATCTGCACTCGGATATCGAGACGGTGGAGCGCGTGGAAATCATCCGCGACCTGCGCCTGGGCGAATTCGACGTGCTGGTGGGCATCAACCTGCTGCGCGAAGGCCTGGATATGCCCGAGGTGTCGCTGGTGGCGATTCTCGATGCGGACAAGGAGGGCTTCCTGCGTTCGACCGGATCCCTGATCCAGACCATTGGCCGCGCGGCGCGCAATGTGCGTGGCAAGGCGATTCTCTACGCCGACAAGGTCACTCGCTCCATGCAGGCTGCGATGGATGAAACGGCTCGTCGTCGCGAGAAACAGCAGGCCTACAACGCCGCGCATGGCATCACACCGCAATCGGTGGTCCGGCGGATTGCCGACATCATGGAAGGTGCCCGCAGCGAGGCGTCATCTCGTGGCCGTGGTCGACGTGGTGAGCGCCAGGGTGCGGCAGCCGTGGCGGACGAATACGCTGCGCTTAGCGCTGATCAGGCCTCGACCATGATCAAGAAGCTGGAGGCGCAGATGTACAAACACGCAGAAAACCTGGAATTCGAAGAGGCGGCCCGCATCCGTGATCAGATCCACCAATTGCGCGAACGGGCCGTGCGTTGACGCGGATTTACCGGGGCAGTTGTCGAGAGCGGCGGGACCCCGTATACTGCGCGGCTCGCACGGCATGCCGGGCGAGCTCCGGGCGGTTAGCTCAGCGGTAGAGCACTACCTTGACATGGTAGGGGTCACAAGTTCGATCCTTGTACCGCCCACCAATACCGACGAAACGGCGCGGCCCTTGGGTTCGCGCCGTTTCTTTTTGCGCGCGGGCCTTCCAGGCATCACCCATCATGCGATTTATGCGTTGGGCCGTCCCTGTCTGCCTGCATCTCTTCAGAGCGCCGACTCGACAGACGTCCAGTCTGCCTTCGCCGACGCTTCTGTGATCTGCAGGCAGACAGGGACGGTGACGGCGGCGATACTTAGTCACTGTTGCCCCAAGGAGCCAGTTGATGACGTATCTGTGGATCAAGAGCCTCCATCTGTTGTTCGTCATGGCCTGGATGGCCACCGTGTTTTACCTGCCACGCATCCTGGTGAATATCGCCGAGGCCGGCGACGAGCCTGCGGTGAAGGCGCGGCTGATTCTGATGGGGAGGCGGCTCTATCGCTTCGGCCACAACATGTTCGGCGTCGCGTTTCTGTTTGGCCTGACCTTGTGGCAGGGTTGGCGCTTGTTTCCGCAGACCCTGCCAAACGTCGTCGCGTCGCTGCACTGGATCGACGCCAAGCTCACTTTGATCGTGCTGCTGCTGGTGTATTTCAGCTGGACCGGTCGCCTGCTCAAGCGTAGCGAGCAGGGCGGTGCGCTACCGTCCGGCAAGGTGCTGCGCATCATGAATGAGCTGCCTGTGCTGGTGCTGCTCGGTGTGATTTTCCTGGTCATCGCCAAGCCATTCTGATGGCCGGAGTTCTTGTGCAGGAGCGCACTTGTGCGCGACCGGCGTTCGGCGACACCCATGTGCTCCCGCGTCGCCGGTCGCGCACAAGTGCGCTCCTACAGGAGGGCGATTATTCGCCGCGCTGGAAGTATTCCTTGTACCAGGCCACGAAGCGCTCAACGCCTGTTTCGATCGACGTATTCGGCGCATAGCCCACATCGCGACGCAACGCCGAAACATCAGCCCAGGTGTCGGGTACGTCTCCCGGCTGCATCGGCAGCAGGCGCTTTTCCACCGTGCGGCCGAGGTGCTGCTCCATTAATTCGATGAAGCGCAGCAGCTGCACGGGCTGATCGTTGCCGATGTTGTAGACGCGATAGGGCGCGCTGGATGTGCCAGGGCTGGGTTGCGAGGCGTCGTATGCCGGGTCGGGCAGGGCAACATGGTCGAGCGTGCGGATGACGCCCTCGACGATGTCGTCAACGAAGGTGAAATCGCGGCTGTGGTTACCGTAGTTGAATACATCAATGGGCTCGCCGCGGCTGATGCGGTCGGCGAACAGCATGGGCGACATGTCGGGACGGCCCCAAGGCCCGTACACCGTGAAAAAGCGCAGGCCTGTCGTCGGCAGGTTGTACAGATGGCTGTACGTGTGCGCCATCAACTCATTGGCCTTCTTGCTCGCGGCGTACAGGCTTACCGGGTGATCAACGGCGTCTTCGATGGCAAACGGCAGCTTTCGATTGGCGCCGTAGACGGAGCTGGATGACGCATAGACCAGGTGTTCGACCTTTCCGTGGCGGCAGGCCTCCAGCACATTCACGAAGCCCACCAGATTGCTCTGCACATAGGCCTGAGGGTTCTTCAGTGAATAGCGCACGCCAGCCTGTGCGGCCAGATTGACCACGCGTTGCGGCCGAAAGTCGCCGAAGGCCCGATTCACTGCATTCGCGTCGGCCAGATCGGCCCGCAGGTGCGTGTAGTTGGGGTGGCTGGAAAAGCGCGCCAGGCGTGCTTCCTTGAGCGACGGATCGTAATAGTCGTTGTGGTTGTCGATGCCGTAGACCTCGTCGCCGCGTGCCAACAGGCGCTCGGCCAGGGCGGAGCCGATAAATCCGGCTGTGCCGGTGACGAGAGTGCGCATCGAGAAACCTCCGGGGTAAGGGGGCGCATTCTATCGCTGTCAGTCCTGAGACTGAGGGTGCGATGGTGCTGAATTGACAGCCCGTAGTGGGCTAAACTAGCGTCTCGATGGCGTCCATCCGGAGACAAGGTGGCCCGCGCTTCCCGCGCCGGCCGAGTGTGTGACATGGCAACTACGACCTTCCAATGGTGAGCTGAGCCACGCCTTGTTTTACGAGAGGGCGCGTGGCGTCCTTTTTTTATGGTTTTTTTTTAGGAGTGCCGGGCATCTCGTTTTTCGCCCGTCATTCCCGCGAAAGCGGGAATCCAGTGCCTTCGCTTTGCAGGTTGAAAGTCGCTGGATTCCCGCTTTCGCGGGAATGACGAGCAAAGAGACCAGATGTCGGTGCTCCCCTAATGCAAGCGAGCACGCCTTGGTTGGCGGCTCGATTCAGGTGCGAACATGATTGAAATCACGCTACCCGACGGCAGCAAGCGCCCGTTTGATCATCCGGTGACGGTGCAGGATGTGGCTGCCTCCATTGGCGCCGGTCTTGCCAAGGCCACCCTGGCAGGCAAGGTGGACGGCAAGCTGGTGGATGCCAGCTTCCCCATCGATCGCAACGCCAGCCTCGAAATCGTCACGGAGAAAAGCCCGGAGGCGCTGGAGATCCTGCGTCACTCCACAGCGCATCTGCTGGCGCAGGCTGTGCAGCGGCTGTATCCCGGCGCGCAGGTCACCATCGGCCCGGTGATCGACAGCGGCTTCTACTACGACTTCGCCTATGAGCGCCCGTTTACGCCGGACGATCTCGTGAAGATCGAGGCGGAGATGGAAAAGATAGTCAAGGAAGGCCTGCCGGTAACGCGCACCGTGAAGTCACGCGACGATGCCGTGTCCTTCTTCCGCGGCCTTGGCGAGGAATACAAGGCCGAGATCATCGAGAGCATTCCGGCGAACGAAGACCTTTCGCTCTACTCGCAGGGTGAATTCACCGATCTGTGCCGTGGTCCGCACGTGCCCAACACGGGCAAGCTGCGCGCGTTCAAGTTGATGAAGGTGGCCGGCGCCTATTGGCGCGGCGATTCCAACAACGCGATGCTCACGCGCATCTACGGTACGGCCTGGCTCAACGACAAGGATCTCAAGGCTTACCTGCATCAGCTGGAAGAAGCCGAGAAGCGCGATCACCGCAAAATCGGCAAGGCGCTCGACCTGTTCCATCAGCAGGAAGAAGGCCCTGGCATGGTGTTCTGGCACCCGAAGGGCTGGGCCATCTGGCAGCAGGTGGAGCAGTACATGCGCCGGGTGTACCGCAACAGCGGCTACCAGGAAGTACGCTGCCCGCAGGTGTTGGATGTGTCGCTGTGGAAGAAGTCCGGCCACTGGGACAACTACCAGGAAAACATGTTCTTCACCGAGTCGGAGAAGCACACGTATGCCCTGAAGCCGATGAACTGCCCGGGTCATGTGCAGATCTTCAACACCGACCTGCACAGCTACCGCGAGCTGCCGATTCGCTACGGCGAGTTCGGTGCCTGCCATCGCAACGAGCCTTCGGGCGCGCTGCACGGCATCATGCGCGTGCGCGCCTTCACGCAGGACGATGGTCATATCTTCTGCACGGAAGAGCAGATCGAGTCCGAGGTAACAGCGTTCCACCAGCAGGCGATGAGGGTTTACGGCGACTTCGGTTTCGAAGATATCGCGCTGAAGATCGCATTGCGTCCGGACAAGCGTATCGGCAGCGATGACGTGTGGGATCGCGCCGAGAATGCGCTGCGTGCCGCGCTGGGCGCCGCCGGCGTAAAGTGGGAAGAGCTGCCGGGCGAGGGCGCCTTCTACGGCCCGAAGATCGAGTACCACATGAAGGATTCCATCGGCCGCGCCTGGCAGGTCGGCACGATGCAGGTGGACTTCATGATGCCCGAACGCCTGGGTGCCGAGTACGTGGACGAGAATTCACAGCGTCGTCACCCGGTGATGCTGCATCGTGCCATCGTGGGCTCGATGGAGCGTTTCATCGGTATCCTGATCGAGCATCACGCCGGTCTGCTGCCCACGTGGCTGGCGCCGCTGCAGGCTGCGGTGTTCAGCATTACCGACGCCCAGGCCGACTACGTCCGTGAAGTGACGCAAACCCTTGTCGACAAAGGTTTCCGCGTACATGCGGATTTGCGCAATGAGAAGGTCGGCTATAAAATCCGCGAACATACGTTGCAGAAAGTCCCCTACCTGCTGGTCGTTGGAGATCGCGAGAAGGAATCGGGGGCCGTTTCTGTGCGTACACGTTCCGGCGAAGACCTGGGCAGCATGCCGCTGGCCGCATTCGTCGAACGCCTGGAAGCCGAAACCCGCCGCTAAGCGGCTGGGTCGGCATATTTAAGAACTCTTCTGGAGGATAGTGGTATCGCTACCACCGACACTAAGGGCAATCGCCGTAACCTGGAAATCCGCGTACCGCGGGTCCGCGTGATTGGCGCTGATTCGGAACAGCTTGGCATCCTTACCCGTGACGAGGCGCTGTCTCTGGCGCAAGAGGCGGGCATGGATCTGGTCGAGATCCAGCCGAACGGCGATCCGCCGGTCTGCCGCATCATGGACTACGGCAAGTTCAAGTTCGAAGCCCAGAAGAAGGCCCAGGCGGCCAAGAAGAAGCAGAAGCAGGTCGAAATCAAGGAAGTTAAGTTCCGTCCGGTCACGGATGTGGGCGACTACCAGATCAAGCTGCGCAACATGCTTCGCTTCCTCGAGGAAGGCGACAAGGTCAAGGTCACCATCCGCTTCCGCGGTCGCGAAATGTCTCACCAGGATTTGGGCCAGAATCTGGCCAAGAAGATTCAGGAAGACGTTGGCGAGAACGGCGTGGTGGAGTCCTTTCCCCGCCTGGAAGGCCGCCAGATGGTCATGATGATCGGGCCGAAGAAGAAGTAAGTTTCGGTAAATCAAGGAGAAAGCGGCCCGGGGCCGCTTTTTCTTTTGAGCGCCTCAAGGCCCTGCTGCCTTCCCCTCCTCGACCCTCAGGGGAGAGGGTTGGAGTGAGCGGAGGGTGCTCGCTGAGACCTTTCCTGATCATCATTCCGGCCTGCGCCGGAATGACGGTGCGCCAGGTCGCCCCTTTCCCGCAAGGGGAGAGGAGCTTTGATGGCTCCGGCGCTAGCAAAACCCTGATTTGCTCCGTATAATCGCCGGTTCGACCCACCAGGACGGGTCGTGAACCGATGCTGGCAGGACGGAAAGAGTGCCTTTGGCGCCGCCAGATCAGTCAGAAACCGGGCTGCTCTCCTAAAGAGTGGGCCCCATCAAGGAGCATTTTCATGCCCAAGATCAAGACCAACCGGGCGGCTGCGAAGCGTTTTCGCAAAACCGCATCGGGTAAGTTCAAGGCAGGTCACGCCTTCAAGTCGCACATCCTGACCAAGAAGTCGACCAAGCGTAAGCGCGGTCTGCGTGCGACCAACCACGTCAAGGCATGCGACACCAAGGGTGTAGCACGCATGTTGCCGTATCTCTAAGGCGGAGGACTGAACCATGGCTCGTGTTAAGCGTGGCGTTACCGCCCGTCGTCGTCACAAGAAGATCATTGGCCGCGCGAAGGGTTACTACAACGCCCGTCGCAAAGTCTTCCGCGTAGCTAACCAGGCCGTCATCAAGGCCGGTCAGTACGCCTACATCGGCCGCAAGCAGCGCAAGCGTCAGTTCCGCGCTCTGTGGATCGTGCGTATCAACGCTGCTGCCCGTCAGTTCGGTCTGTCGTACAGCCGTCTGATCAATGGCCTCGCCAAGGCCGGCATCACCGTCGACCGCAAGGTGCTGGCTGACATCGCCGTGCACGACATCAAGGCGTTTGGCGCGATCGCAGAGAAGGCGAAGGCCAGTCTGGCAGCGTAATTTGTGCGCTCATCCTTGATCGCGAAGATCAAGAAGCGGCCATCCATGGCCGCACTCTTCAAAGGATGCGCGTAACGCTCGCGGGGAGGAGGCCTAAAGCCTCCTCCCCGTTTTTGTTTCTGACTTTCCCACCGGAATCGCATCGATGGACGATCTGGATAGCCGCGCCTCGCTGGCGCTGGCCGATATCGACAAAGCCGACACGCTCGAGTCGCTCGACGCCTTGCGCGTCAGTCTGCTGGGCAAAAGCGGCATCGTCACCGCCGCACTGAAAGCGCTGGGCGCGTTGTCGCCTGATGAGCGCAAGGCGCGTGGCGCGGAGGTCAACCGCATCAAGGACCGTCTTGCCGACGCGCTGGCCGCGCGTAAGCAGGTGCTTGAGCAGGCGGAGCTGAATCACCGCCTGGCTTCCGAAACCATCGATATCACGCTGCCGGGCCGCAACGGCGAACGCGGCGGTATCCACCCGATCACGCGTGCACTCGAACGCATCAGCGCGATTTTTGCGCGCTTGGGTTACCAGCGCGCTGACGGTCCGGAGATCGAGGACGACTGGCACAACTTCGAGGCGCTGAACTTCCCGCCGCACCATCCGGCGCGCGCCATGCACGACACCTTCTACTTCGGTGACGGTCGTCTGCTGCGCACGCATACCTCGCCGGTGCAGGTGCGCTCGATGCAGGGTCGTCAGCCGCCCATCCGCATCATTGCGCCGGGCAAGGTCTACCGCAGCGATTCGGATCAGACGCACTCGCCGATGTTCCACCAGATCGAAGGCCTGCTGGTCGACGAGACCTCGAGCTTCGCCGACCTGAAGGGCACATTGGCCGAGTTCATTCGCGCATTCTTCGAGCGCGATTTCGAAATGCGCTTCCGCCCCAGCTACTTTCCCTTCACCGAACCCTCGGCCGAAGTGGACATCCGCTGGGATGCCGAAGACGGCAGCACCCGTTGGCTCGAGGTGCTGGGCTGCGGCATGGTGCATCCCAACGTGCTGAAGAACTGTGGCATCGATCCGGAGCGATACACCGGCTTTGCGTTTGGCCTGGGCGTGGAGCGCTTTGCGATGCTTCGCTATGGCGTCTCCGATCTGCGCGCGTTCTTCGAGAACGATCTGCGCTTCCTTAAGCAGTTCGCGTAAACGCAGCAGGAACTCACACGCATGAAATTCTCCGAGAACTGGCTGCGCGAACTGGTCGAGATCCAGGCTGACCGCGCGGCGCTGGCCCACGCGCTGACCATGGCCGGCCTGGAAGTGGAAGAACTCACCCCGCTGGGCGAAGGCCTGGATGGTGTGGTGGTGGCCGAGATCATTGGCGCCGAAAAGCATCCCGAGGCGGATCGCCTGCAGGTGTGCAAGGTTGACGCGGGGCAGGGCGAGCCGCTGCAGATCGTCTGCGGTGCGCCGAATGCGCGCGTCGGCATCAAGGTGCCACTTGCCATGGTGGGTGCGAGCCTGCCGGGCGGCATCAACATCAAGGCTGCCAAGCTGCGCGGCGTGGAATCCTTCGGCATGCTGTGCTCGGCCAAGGAGCTGGGCGTCGACGCCGATGCTTCTGGTCTGCTCGAGCTATCGGCCGATGCACCGGTCGGCAAGCCGCTCGCTGCGTATCTCGGCCTGCCGGATGCGAGCTTCGAGTTGAAGCTGACCCCGAATCGCCCGGATTGCCTGGGCCTCTACGGCCTCGCGCACGACGTGGCAGCGCTGTTTGGTAGCCATGTGAAGACCGGCGAACAGGCACCTGCCGCTGTGACCGGCAGCGCACGCCGCGGTATCCGTCTGGAAGCGGGCGCCGATGCGCCGCGCTACCTCGGCCGCATCATTGAAGGCATCGACCCCAAGGCGCGTACGCCGCTATGGCTCGCGGAGCGCCTGCGTCGTGCCGGCCTGCGTCCGATCAGTGCCGTAGTCGACATCACCAACTACGTGATGCTTGAGCTCGGCCAACCGCTGCATGCGTTTGATAACGACAAATTGCAGGGCGATATCGTCGTGCGTCACGCACGTGATGGCGAAACGCTGAAGCTGCTTGACGCTTCCGAGGCGAAACTCGAGAAAAGTTTCGTGCTGATCGCCGATGAGCAGAACGCGCTCGCCGTGGCCGGTGTCATGGGCGGTTTCGATTCGCGCGTCACCGACGATACGCACAACGTGTTCCTTGAGTCGGCGCACTTCGCGCCGGCGGCCATCATGGGCCGTGCCCGCAAGCTGGGCATGCACACCGACGCGTCGCATCGTTTCGAGCGCGGCGTGGATCCTGCGTTGCCGCAGCGTGCGCTCGAGCGCGCCACCGAATTGCTGCTTTCGATTGCGGGCGGCAAGGCTGGCCCGGTGCTGGTGGCTGAAAATCTTGCCGATCTGCCGAAGGCGGCAACTGTGGTGCTGCGCCGTGCACGCCTCAAGCGTGTGCTTGGCATCGAAGTGGCCGACGCAGAAGTCGCTCGCATTTTCACCGCGCTGGGTATGAAGGTGGAAGCGCAGGCCGATGGCTGGAAGGTCATCGCGCCAAGTAGCCGTTTCGACATCGAGCGCGAAGAAGACCTGATCGAAGAGGTCGCGCGCATCCATGGTTACGACAACATCCCCACCAGCACACCGGCCGGCGCATTGACGCTGGCGGTGGAGCCGGAAGCTCGCCTCAATGAGCTGGCCGTGCGCGAGCAGCTGGCTGCGCGTGGCTACTACGAAGCTGTGAACCTCGCCTTCATCGGCAATGACGTGCTCCAGCGCTGGGGCATGACCGAGCAGCTGGTGGCCTTGGCCAACCCGCTGTCCGCCGACCTCGCCGTGATGCGCCCTTCGTTGTTGCCGGGCTTGATCGCGGCTCTGTCGCACAATCGCGCCCGTCAGCAGGAACGTGTGCGTCTGTTCGAGCTGGGCCGTACCTTCCGCATTGATGCCGAGGCGTCGGCCCGCAAGGATGCGCCGACCGAAACGCCGACGCTCGCGGTCGTGGCTTCCGGCGCGGCTCATGCCGAGCAGTGGGGCGAAGCCTCGCGCACGCTTGAGTTCCATGACCTCAAAGGCGACCTCGATGCCCTGATCGCCTGGGGCGGTGAGCCCCACCGTTGGGCAGTGCATGCCGACGGCCTGCCGGGCTGGCTGCACCCTGGCCGCGGTGCTCGCGTCACCCGTGACGACGTCACCGTGGGCTACCTGGGTGCGCTGCATCCCCAGCTAGCCAAAGCCTTGGACCTCGGTGCCGACGTGCACGTACTGGAGCTGGAGCTGGAGCCGGTGCTGGCCCGTCGCCTGCCCAAGGCGCATGCCGTGCCTCGCTTCCCGTCCGTCCGTCGTGACATTGCGGTTGACGTGCCGGAATCGGTGAGTTGGTCACAGATTGAGCAGGTGGTCCGGACGACTCTGGGCGCCCAGCTCAAGGAGCTGCGCCTGTTTGACCGTTACAGCGGCAAGGGGGTCGAAGCGGGCCGAAAGAGTCTCGCTATGGGCTTGATTTTACAGGACGCTTCACGCACCCTTACCGACGAAGACGCGGACCGTAACATACGTGAAGCGGTCGCGGCGTTGGAGTTGGCATGCAAGGCGAAGTTGCGAGGTTAAGATGGCGCTGACCAAAGCGGAAATGGCCGAGCGCCTCTTTCTTGAGGTGGGCCTCAACAAGCGTGAGGCGAAAGAGTTCGTAGACGCCTATTTCGAGGTCGTCCGAGAGGCGTTGGAAAAAGGCGAGCAGGTGAAGTTGTCCGGTTTCGGCAATTTCGACCTGCGTGAGAAGAACCAGCGACCGGGGCGTAACCCCAAGACGGGTGAGGAGATTCCCATCTCCGCACGTCGAGTGGTGACGTTCCGACCGGGTCAGAAACTCAAGGTGCGAGTCGAGGGCTATGCTGGACCAAGGGAATAACACCGAGCTCCCCGCCATTCCGGCGAAGCGCTACTTCACCATCGGTGAGGTCAGCGAACTGTGTGGCGTGAAGCCGCACGTGCTGCGGTATTGGGAGCAGGAATTTCCTGCGCTCAACCCTGTCAAACGTCGCGGCAACCGCCGCTACTACCAGCGTCACGACGTGCTGATGATTCGTCAGATTCGTGGCCTGCTGTACGACGAAGGCTTCACCATCACCGGCGCTCGCGCCCGGTTGGAAGGCCCGCAGGCGCGCATGGAGTCGAGCATTTCCCACCAGATCGTGCGCCAGGTGCGCATGGAGCTGGAAGAAGTGCTGGCGCTGCTGCGTCGCTGAGTTTTCATTCGAGGCTTCCGGTACTACCAGCCGAGCTGGTAGACTTGCCCACTTGCCGTATCGTCGGGGCGTAGCGCAGCCTGGTAGCGCATCTGCCTGGGGGGCAGAGGGTCGTGGGTTCGAATCCCGCCGTCCCGACCAATTCGGCAAAGCGGTTCAAGGGGTTAGTAAGCACCAACCCCGCACTTTTCGAGAGTGCTACATCGAACTGCTACATCGGGGTGCTACGTCAGCTACCTGATGCCCACAGGATCTCCACCCAGGAGATCTGTCTGTGTCTTACGAAACCCATCTATTCCTTCGCGGCCGTATCTTCTACGTGCGGCTGACGCGTCCTGCCGAACTTCAGCGACTGCGACGAGCTAAAGGGCTGCCCCTCAAGCGAGATACTTGGTCTTCGCTCTCTACAGGCGACCTGTGGGAGGCCCGGAGGCGCGCAGCTGAGGCAAAAGCGCGTTGGCTCAGCGACGTCGAGGCCGAATGGCAGGCACTGAACTCCGGAGTGCCGGTCGACACACGATCTTGCCCCACTGTCGCGATGTCACATCATCTCTTGCCGCGCGTTCTGAGTGGCTCGCCCGCATTGAGCACCGCGGTTGCGTCGACGAATGCGGAGCCGCTGAGAAGCGCGCTGGAGACGTCTGGTGTCGTGTTGACGAAGCCCCCGAGGCCCGCACGTGGGCATCGTCTGATCGATCACTTCGATCGCTATTTGGAGGAGCAGCACGGGGCCGCTGCGTTACGGAGTTGCTCCGACAAGCGCGCGACCGTCCGACGCTTTGTCGAGTCTGCGGGTGACTTGCCGGTGCAGGCCTATACTGCGGAGCACATCGCGGCCTTTAAGCGGTCTTTGCGCGGCTATCCGAAGAACGCCGAACACTTGTATCCGGGCATGGCCTTCGCCAAGGTTATTCAACAGGCTAAGGACGATCAGGCGGAGCTGATCTCGCCCAAAACCATCAACAACAAGCTCTCCACGCTGTCGGCCTTCGGTGCCTGGCTGGAGCTCAATACTGTGGGCATCAAGGCGGAAAGCTTCCGCACAACGCCGGTGAAAGATCATCGGCCGGACCAGCGGATGCCACCGTTCTCCGACGCGGAGGTGAAGGGAATTCTGCAGGCCCCGTGCTTTACGGGCTGCGAATCCGAACGCAATCAGACCAAGCCTGGCTCGTTCGTGATCCGCGACTGGCGCTACTGGATTCCACTGATCTGCGCTTATTCCGGGGCGCGTTTGGGGGAGGTGGCTCAGCTGCGGTGTGCGGACCTTCGGCAAGTTGAAGGGCGCTGGGTCTTCGACATCACGGATGAGGGTGACGGCCAGTCATTGAAGACACATACGTCTCGGCGCCTCGTGCCTATGCACAGGCAGTTGCAGGCCTTGGGATTGCTGGCTTACGTCGAGCAGGCACGGGCTCGGGGCCACGATTGGCTGTTCCAAGCGGTCGAGCCCGACGAGGATGGGCGACGGGCCCCGCAAGTTGGCAAGTGGTTTAGGAAGTTTCTGGCGCGTCGTGGCATCTCGCAGGACGTGCGCGGCGCCATGCACCGGTTTCGTCATACAGTCGTGACCAAGCTTCGCGCAGCGGGGTATCCGGATCACGAGATCGCGCCTCTGGTGGGGCACGGTCTCGATATCGCGCGAATGACAGCCGGGTATGGGGTTGGACAGAGTGTCGGAATGGAGCGGCGGACCCAGATGATCGCGTCGCTCAGCTTCGGTTGACGTACTCCGGCCGATTTTGATTATGTATAACTTGTTGATTATAAAGGATGTGAGTCCTTGATGATCTGGGCAAGGCGCAAACACCCCTAAGCGTTTGATCCTGTGGGCGTCGGTCGTGGGTTCGAATCCCGCCGTCCCGACCAATTCGGCAACAGATATGAAAACGGCGCCCTTGGGCGCCGTTTTTCTTTATGTCGCGGTCGCCATTCTCAATAAAGCACGCGACTGCGCAGCGTGCCCGGAATAGCGGCGAGCTGATCTTTGAGTGCCGCGGACTGCTTCTCGTCGGCAGCCACATCGATCACCACGTAACCCACTTCGCTATCCGTCTGCAGGAACTGCGCGTCGATGTTGATGTTGCCTGCGGAGAACAGCTCGTTGATGCGCGAAAGCACGCCCGGCACGTTGCGATGAATGTGCAGCAGACGACGGCTGCGCGGATGTTCCGGCAGTGAGACCTCGGGGAAATTCACCGCCGAGAGCGTGGAGCCGTTGTCGCTGTAGCGCACGAGCTTGCTCGCCACTTCGATGCCGATGTTGTCCTGTGCTTCCAGCGTGCTGCCGCCGATGTGCGGCGTGAGGATCACGTTGTCCATGCCGACCAGCGGCGACACAAAAGCGTCGTCGTTGCCCTTGGGCTCTACCGGAAATACGTCGACCGCAGCGCCGGAGAGATGGTTGGAACGGAGAGAGGCCGCCAGGGCGTCGATATCCACCACCGTGCCGCGCGAGGCATTGATCAGCACCGAGCCTGTACGCATGCGAGAAAGCTCCGTCGCACCGATCATCAGCCGTGTGGAGGGCGTTTCCGGTACGTGCAGGGTCACGACGTCGGCGCGTTCGAGCAGGTCTTCCAGGCTAGCGGCGGCGCGTGCATTGCCCAGCGACAGCTTCGACTCGATGTCGTGGAAGATCACTCGCATGCCCAGGCTCTCGGCCAGCACGCCCACCTGGGTGCCAATATGGCCGTAGCCGACGATGCCCAGCACCTTGTCGCGCACCTCAAAGCTGCCGGCTGCCGACTTGGTCCAGCCGCCGCGGTGACACAGCGCGTTCTTCTGCGGGATACCGCGCAGCAGCATGATGGTTTCAGCGATAACCAATTCGGCCACGCTGCGCGTGTTGGAGTACGGTGCGTTGAACACCGGGACGCCCAGCCGACGGGCCGAATCCAGGTCCACTTGATTGGTGCCAATGCAGAAGCAGCCAACGGCAATTAGCCGTTTAGCCTGCTGAAGCACTTCATCGGTGAGATGGGTGCGGGAGCGAATGCCGACGATGTGGGCGTCCGCAATGCGGGCCCTGAGTTCGGCCTCCGGCAGCGCCTTCTCGTGGTACTCGATCTGGCTGTAGCCAGCGCGGTGGAAGCTGTCGAGGGCACTGCGGCTGACGCCTTCCAGCAGGAGCACCTTGATGTCTTGTTTCGGGAACGAGGTCTTCATGGGCCGTTGCGCGATGGATAACGCCCTCACTATGCCAGACCTTGAAGCGAAATTGCGGCATTGCAGCACTAGACGTTGCCTGCCAGCGCTGGCACGCTGGCTGCCATCCTTTGGAACCTCATCATGACTGACGCTCGTCTGGCCGAGTTGGCCGCCCGGCTGCCCCATCTGCGACTGCTGACCGATGCTGCCGACCTGGAGCACTACGGCCGGGACTGGACGCGCCGGTGGACGCCCGCGCCATTGGCCATTGCCTTGCCCAGCGAAGTGACGGACGTCCAAACGATCGTGCGTTGGGCCAACGAGCATGGGGTTGCCATCGTTCCGTCGGGTGGCCGGACGGGTTTGTCGGGTGGCGCCGTGGCAGCCAACGGCGAGCTGGTGCTGAGTATGGAGCGCATGAATCGCGCGCTCGGCTTCGATGCGGTCGATCGCACCTTGAGCGTGCAGGCTGGTATGACCTTGCACGCCGTGCACGAGGCAGCCAGGGAGCACGGTCTGATCTATCCGGTGGATTTCGCCGCGCGCGGCTCGTGTTCCATCGGCGGCAATATCGCCACCAATGCCGGCGGCATCCGCGTGATCCGATACGGCAATACCCGCGATTGGATCGCGGGGCTCACCGTGGTGGCGGGCAATGGCGAGTTGCTGCAACTCAATCGCGGGCTGATCAAGAACTCCAGCGGCTACGACTTGCGCCAGCTGTTGATCGGTTCGGAAGGCACGCTAGGGATCGTCGTAGAGGCGACGCTGCGCCTCACTGATCCGCCACCGCCATCGCAGGTGATGTTGCTGGCGTTGCCGAGCATGGGTGCCTTGATGGAGGTGTTCGCACTGTTCCGCTCACGCCTTGCTTTGCAGGCCTTCGAGTTCTTCACGGATGTGGCGCTGCGCCATGTGTTGGCACATGGCTCGCAACGAGCGATAGACGGCGAGCACCCGTACTATGTGGTGACCGAATTTGACGCCGACGAATCTGCACAGGATGCGGCGCTGGCGGCGTTCGAGCTTGGCACGGAGCGGGGCTGGATCAGCGACGGCGTCATCGCGCAGAGCGAGGCGCAGGCGGCGGCGTTGTGGCGCTTGCGAGAGGGCATCACCGAAAGCCTCGCGCCGCATCGTCCGTACAAGAATGACATCTCGCTGCGCATCAGCGCGCTGCCAGTGTTCCTGCACGAGATCCAGGCATTGCTTGGCGCTGAGTATCCGCACTTCGACGTGGTCTGGTTTGGCCACATCGGCGACGGCAACTTGCATATCAACGTGCTGCGCCCGGCGGATCTGTCCGAAGGCGACTTCATCGCCCAGTGCGAGCACGTGACCAAGCTGCTGGCCGAGACGCTGCAGCGCCACGGCGGCAGCATTTCTGCCGAGCACGGCATCGGGTTGGTCAAGCGGGCGTATCTCGGTAGTACTCGTAGCGAGGCAGAGATTGCGTTGATGCGGGGCGTGCGCCAGGTGTTTGATCCCAAGAGGGTGCTTAATCCGGGCAAGCTGTTTGATTGACGCTACGCACGGTCCGGTCATTGCCTCACCGTCATCCCCGCTTTCGCGGGGATGACGGTGAGGGCAGGTGCGACGGGTGGAACTGATAAGGGCCGTGCCAAGACCCCCCGAATTCCGCCTTCGTCTTCATCCGGGCCACAAGGACGCCACCTAAGCCAGTCCTAAGCCCCGCGGCGCATGCTCTGGGGACCTATCCATCGACGGATCTACCCATGCAGCGACATCTTCCCACCGTTCTGGCCGCCGCATTGCTGGCGCTTTGTTCCGCCCACGCCACCGCGGCACCGCAGGCGACCGACTTCAAAGTGCTCTCGCGTCTTGCCATGGGTGGTCCAGGTGGTTGGGACTACCTAAGCTTCGACGCGCAGCGTCGGCATCTGTTCGTCACTCGTGGTGACCGCGTCGAAGTAGTCGACGTGGACCAGAACAAACGCATCGGCACCATCGCCGGTACCGCGGGCGTGCATGGTGTCGCCATCAATCAGGACATGCATCGCGGCTACACCAGCAACGGCCAGACTGCCTCGGTGACCGTGTTCGATCTGGATACGCTGGCGGTGGTTGGTACCGTCAATGGTACCGGCGAAAAGCCGGATGCGATTCTCTATGACGCGGCCTCGAAGCATGTGCTCACGTTCAACGGCAAGGGCCAGTCGGTCAGCGTGATCGACCCTGCAAACAACACCGTGGTGGCCACCATCCCGGTGGGCGACAAGCCCGAGTTCGCCGTCTCGGACGGCAAGGGCCATGTCTATGTGAATCTCGAAGGGACGGCCAAGCTCGCCAGGATCGATACGCAAACCAACAAGGTTGTTGCCACCTGGTCGCTGAGTTCGTGCGAATCGCCAAGCGGCCTCGCCATGGACATGAAGCATCGCCGCCTGTTCTCGGTCTGCGACAACAAGCAGATGGCCGTGGTCGACGCCGACAGCGGCAAAGTGGTGGCCAACGTCGCAATCGGCGAAGGTCCGGATGCCGTGGTGTTCGACGAGGACACCGGTATGGCCTACAGCTCCAATGGCGAAAGCGGTGACATCACCGCCGTGCATCAGGACGACGCGGACCACTACAGAGTCGCCGCAACCATTCCCACCCAGCCCAGCGCCCGCACCATGACGCTCGACCCCAAGCTGCACCGGCTGTACCTGTCGGCAGCGAAGTGGGCTGCACCGCCGGTGGAAGGCAAGCGTCCGAGCATTGTGCCGGATAGTTTCACCTTGCTCACGGTGGGGCGCCCGTAAGCGGCTCCCGAGACGGGGCCGTGATAGCCTAATCGGCCCCCGTTTCGCTCCAGGAGCACGAGCATGTCGCAGGAACTTCGCACCCTGTATCCCGAGATTGAGCCGTACGACAGCGGCATGCTCAAGGTTTCGGACCTGCACACGCTGTATTACGAGCAGAGCGGCAACCCGAACGGCAAGCCGGTGGTGTTTCTGCACGGCGGCCCCGGTGGCGGCACCAATCCCAAGTGTCGTCGTTTCTTCGACCCTGCCGTGTATCGCATCGTGCTGTTCGACCAGCGCGGTTGCGGCAAGTCCACGCCGCATGCCGAACTGAAAGACAACACCACCTGGCACCTGGTCAACGACATCGAGCGCATCCGTACGCACCTGGGCATCGATCGCTGGCAGGTGTTCGGTGGTTCGTGGGGTTCCACGCTGGCGCTCGCTTATGCGCAGACGCATGCCGATCGCGTTACCGAACTGGTGCTGCGCGGTATCTTCATGCTGCGTCGCTGGGAGCTGGAGTGGTTCTACCAGAAGGGTTGCGATGCGCTATACCCCGATGCATGGGAAACGTATCTGCAGGCGATCCCCGAGGTCGAGCGCGGCGATCTGATGAGCGCCTACTACCGCCGCCTCACCAGCACCGACCCGGAAGTGCGCGTGAAGGCTGCGCGTGCGTGGTCCGTCTGGGAAGGCGCCACCAGCTATTTGTGGCAGGACACGGCACATATCGCATCGAGCGGCGAAGACGAGTTCGCGCTGGCGTTTGCACGTATCGAATGCCACTACTTCGTGCACGGTGGCTTCTTCGAGCATGACGATCAATTGCTGCGTAACGTCGAGCGCATCCGCAAGATTCCCGCCGTGATCGTGCAGGGCCGCTACGATGTGGTATGCCCGATGCGCAGCGCGTGGGATCTGCACCGCGCATGGCCGGAGGCCGATCTGCGCATCGTGCAGGATGCCGGCCACTCGGCGTTCGAGCCCGGCAACATCGCAGAACTGGTGCAGGCTACGGATCGCTTCCGCCGCTGACCGTCCACCGGTAGTCCATGACAAAGCCCTGCCTGGCGACGGGCGGGGCTTTCGTTTAACCGGCGATTTCAGCCGCGCGCAAGGTGACGTGCAAGCCGACGTTGGCGCGCTTGGCGCGGCGTTTGGCGCGTGCGGCCAGCATGGCAATGGACTGCACGCGTTGCGGCAGTGGCGGCGACAGTTCCACCGCGCCCATCACCACGGTGGTGAATGGAAAGAGTTGTGGTTCGCCGCGCCTGTCCTTGCCGCGCAGGCCACCTTGGGCGATGTCTTCTTCATCGAACAAGTGCGGTGAGCGCGCGTTGAAGGCGTCGATGACGCGCGTGCAACGCGCCTCCCAGTCGGTACTCTGGAACAACACCACGAAATCGTCGCCGCCAATATGCCCCACGAAATCCAGTGACGGATCCACGTGTTCGGTAAGCAAGCCGGAGAGCAGGCGAATCATCTCGTCGCCGCGCGAGTAGCCGTAGTGATCGTTGAACGGCTTGAAGTCGGTGAGATCCACATGCACCACCGCAAAACGTTCTGCACCTTCCAACAGGCGTTCCAGGTGCTCGGTGGTGGGCATGTTGCCGGGCAGGAAGGTCAGCGGGTTGGCATGGCGGGCGGCGTCGATGCGTAGCTCGCTGACACGCCGCACCAGCGCCTCGCCGGTGCCCAGGCCGCGATAGTGGCCGCTGCTGGTGACAATGAATCCATCGGCAAGGTAACGCTGGTCCTCGCCGCGCAACACGTCGGCCAGACTTTGCAGGCTGCGCTGCTCATCGCACACCAGCGGCGCGCTGTTCATCAGCGCGGTGCACGACTTGCGTGCCAGCAGTTCGCGGGCAAACGGCTGGGCCATGCGTTCGTTCATCAGTCGGCGATTGATCAGCCCGATGGGGTGGCCATCTTTCACCACCGCGATGGCGTGCAGCTCGGGGTGATCCACGAACAGCGCCATGACTTCTTCGTTGGTCTGGCGTGGATGTACCGAAGGCGCTTCGAGCAGCAGGTGGCTGACCTGGGTCGGTCGTTGCGTTACTGGCCCGCGCGGACGAGGCAGCACGGAAACCGACGGCGTGCGCAGCAACAGTTGCGCCTCGGCACTGGCTTCTCGCGCCGGCTCATTCGCTGGGCGGCCGATGAGAAAGCCTTGGACATAGGGCACCCCCAGATCGCGCAACACACGAAGGTCTGCCGGATCTTCCACGCCTTCACCGACCAGATCGGTGCCGAGGGTTTCGGCGACCTGGCACAGCGAGCGCACGATGGCCAGTCGCCCGGCACTGCGCGAGATACCGTGAATCAGGTAGCGGTCGATCTTCACCACGTCAGGGTGAATCTCGTTCCACAGCTCGAAGTTGGAGTGACCGTTGCCGAAATCATCCAGCGCAATGCGTATGCCATGGGCGCGCAGGTAGCCGAGCGCATGGGCGAGGCGCGCCGGATTCTCCACCACGTCGCGCTCGGTCACTTCAATGGTGACGCGCGCGGGGTCCAGGCCGCTGTCGGTTAGTGCGGCAAGCACATCACCCGGTCGCAGCGTGTCTTGCAGAATGGCGTGCGCGCTCAGGTTCACCAGCAGTCGGCCATCGTCCTGGTAATTGCCGAAGGCGCGGCAGATCGTGCGGGCGGCATGCAGTTCCACATCCACCAGGCGGCCTTCCATCCTCGCCAGCTCGAGCAGGTCGAGAATGGAGAAGTTGCCTGGCATGAAGGCGCAACGGCTCAAACCCTCGTGCGCGACGACTTCCAGCGTGTCGACGCGCACCACGGGCTGGAAGACTGGTGTCAGGCTTCCTGCAGCGAGTGCGCGCTCGAGCATGGCATGTCGGGAGTTGTCGTAGGCGAGGGTGGGGAACATGCCTCAGATCAGTTCAGGCCGCGGCGGCGGCCTGAGGTGCGGGCGTCATGGCCGGTGAGGGTCTCGCATCATGCGTTGACCCGTGAATACTCCCCCGCTCGGAAGGAAGACGGAAGAAGGCAACCTGACGCATCAGCGCCTCGGCGTCGGTGCTCAGTGCGCGCCCCGTGACATTGATGTCCTCCACCAGGCCGGCGTTGGCTTGGGTGATACGGTCCATGTCCATCACGGTGCGGTTGATCTGGGTGATGCCCGTGACCTGGGTCTGGCCTGCTTCAGAGATCTGGGAAACCAGCCCCGATACGCGCGTGACGCTCTGCACGATGCCGTCGAACGCCTGGCCCGACAACGTCACGCGGGCACGTGCTTCGTCCACGGCCTCGGTGCTGCTGGTCACCAGACGACGGATCTCCTTGCCAGCGTCCACGCAGCGCTTCGCTAGCTGACGCACTTCGGCCGCCACCACGGCAAAACCGCGTCCGCGTTCGCCGGCTTGTGCTGCTTCAATGGCTGCGTTGAGTGACAGCAGGTTGGTCTGGAAGGCGATGCTGTCGACCAGGTCGACGATCTCCGCAATGCCACGGCCAGCTTGCTGAATGGCAAGCATGGCGTCGATGGCTTCGTTGGCCACGTGGCGACCTTGCTCCACGTGACTCATCGCTTCACGTGCCGCGTTGGCGGCACCGTCGGCGTGGCCTGCGCCTTGTACGGCACTGGAGGCCATGTGCTCCATCGAAGCGGCAGTCTCTTCAAGACCTGCGGCCTGTGACTGTGTGCGATGGCTCAGTGCTTCGTTGTCGCGGGTGAGGCGATGCGCGCGTTCATCCACGGAGAGAGCGCTGGCGCGCACCTGGGTGAGCACGTTGGTGAGCTGGGCATCCATAGATGACAGCGCACGCAGCAGCTTGCCGAGTTCATCCTCCACGCCGGCTTGAATGGGCTCACCGAGAGCGCCGGAAGCGATACGTTGCGCCACCTGCGTGGCGAGGTTCAGGCGCTGCATCAGCGATCGCATCAGCGCACCATCGAGCACGATGGTCGTGAGTAGTGCAGCCGCCAGCAAGGCGAGCAGCAGCATGATGCCTTCGCTATTGGCCTGATGCTGCGTCTGCACCTGCTGGTTGCCCTTGGCCAGCGCAGCCTGGAACAGGTTGGCGAAATCGCTCTGCAGCGGCTCGTAGGCGGGTTGTACTTCGGTGCTGAGCTTGAGGCCGCCCAGGTCGAACTGTCCGGCATCGAGCAGCGCCAGTGTTTCGTCGATGGTGCGGTCAGCCTCGGCGCGATGCACGGCCGCAATCTTCAGCGACGACGCTTGTTCCTGTGCAAGCTCACTGCCGAGCAAGGCTTTCCAGTGGCGCTCGGCGTCCACGCGGTCGGTGTGAATGCGCGTGTGTGCGTCTTCGACCGCCGAGGGCAACTGCGACAGCACGGCATGCACCAGCGCCTGCAGGCTGCTGTTGTAGTCATTCTGCACGCGGCCCACATCGGCAACCGGGCTGAGCGAACCTTGCACCAGATCTTGGATGCGTATGTCGGCTCGATGTAGCTGGATAAGGCCCGCCGCGCACATCACAGCCAGCAATCCAAGGATGGACAGCAGGCGCAGCAGGAGTCGCTTGCGCAGCGTCAGTCCGGGAATCCATTTCGGTAGTTTCGACATGGGGGAATCTGCGTGAGGGGACTGCAAGAGCTGTCGGCTCACTGCGCGGCAACTTTAGCCAAATGATCAAAAAAAGATGTGTTCAATCAGCCTGTTATGTCGAAATCGAACGGGCGGAAAAGCGCGGGAAAGATGACACGGAGAGATGTCGTTTTCGTGACTTTCGTGCTGCGGTTCTCACAATGCGTGCGCCAAGAAAAAGGCCCCGCCGTGTGGCGAGGCCTGATCACGTTGTCAAAGCGGAAGGTGAATCAGCCTGCAGGCAATTGCTTGGTGCCGAAGATCTTGTCGCCGGCATCGCCGAGGCCCGGCAGGATGTAGCCATGCTCGTTGAGTCGCTCGTCGATGGAGGCGGTGTAGATCTCCACATCCGGATGCGCGGCTTCCATGCGCTTGAGCCCTTCCGGCGCGGCGACCAGAAACAGGCCCTTGATGCGCTTGCATCCTGCGGCCTTGAGCATGTCCACTGTGGCGACCAGCGTGCCGGCGGTGGCCAGCATCGGGTCGACAATCAGCGCGATGCGCTCATCCATCCGCCCGGTGAGCTTCTCGTAGTAGGTGATGGGCTGCAGCGTTTCCTCGTCGCGCTGCAAACCCACCACGCTGACCTTTGCAGCGGGGATCAGGTCGAGGACGCCGGGCAGCATGCCCAGGCCAGCGCGGAGGATGGGCACGATGGTGACTTTCTTGCCCTTGATCTGATGCACGGTGAGCGGGCCGGCCCAGCCGTCGATCGCCTGCTCGACGGTTTCGAGATCCTTGGTGGCCTCATAGGTCAGCAGTGCGGCAACCTCGGAAGCCAGCTCGCGGAATTCCTTGGTACTGATGCCGGCGCGGCGCATCAGGCCAAGCTTGTGCTGGATAAGGGGGTGGCGTACTTCAACGATCTTCATGGGGCGGGCCTGGCAACAAAGTCGAGGGATTGTCACTCACCCAGGGTGACGAGGGCGAGTGGATGGTGCAGCTGAAGCACGTGGTCGATGCGCGCATGGGCCACGAGGTCAGGGTCATGGCTGACCAGAATCAGCGAGCCGCGGTAAGTTGCCAGTGCCAGTTCGAGCAGGTGACGGCTCTCCAGATCGAGGTGACTGTCCGGCTCATCGAGCAACAGCAGATCGTATGGCTCGGTGGCGCTGTCCACCGCGAGCAAGGCCAGCTTCACGCGTTCGCCACCGCTCAGGAGACTTGCCGGCACGTCGATGCGTTCGCGGCGCAGGCCGATGCCGGCGAGGAATTCGCGATAACGCGTTGGCGTATGCCCGGGTGAAAGCCTTTGCAAGTTCTCCAGCGCGCTCTGGTCGTCATGAAGCAGGCTGTAGTGCTGGTCGATCAGCAGCTGTCGTTCGCCCTTGCGGATCCGTCCCGCACGCAAGAGCGCATCGCCCGCGATGGCCGCGAGCAGGCTCGACTTGCCGCTACCATTGTCGCCGCTCACATGCAGTCGCTCGCCGGGAGCGAGATAGCAGTCGATGGGCTGCGCATGCCCGTGGGGTGGAATGACACCTTCCAGTTGAAGCGCTGCATGAGTCGCTGGAAGTCCGCCAAGGTCGAAGCGCTGTGCACGATGCGTGTCCATGCGTGCGCGGGCCTGGTCTAGTTCTTCGCGTTGCCGTGCCTGTTGCCCCAGCTGCGATGTGCGCAGGCGTGCCGAGGTGTCTTCCGAACGCTGCTTTTGGCGGTCCATCAGGATAGTCGGCATGTTGGCGTTCGCGCGTTCGCGATTTGCCTTGTGCTGGCGTTGCTCGAGGCGAAGGCGTTCTTCCTGATGTCGCCGATCCAGCGCCTTTTGCTCGCGACGCGCCTGATCCAGTTGCCGCTCGGCTGCTTGCGCTTCTGCGTCGCGGCGCGTGGCGTAGCTTGAGTAATTTCCACCATATCGACACAGCCCCGGCGTCGACAATTCATCGATGCTTTCCACATCGGCGAGCAGACGGCGGTCGTGGCTGATCAACAGATAGCCGCCCGCATGCGCCGCCAGACGCTCGCGCAACCAGTCGCGGCGACGGCCATCCAGATGATTGCCGGGCTCATCCAGTATCAGAAAGTGATCGGGTTGCTCGAACATCTGCGTCAATTGCAGGCGCACACGTTCACCACCACTGAGGCTTGCCCAGGGGCGTGCGGGATCGTTGGGCAATCCAACGCCAGACAGCCAGCGGCTGAAGCGCTCGCGCACACTCCAGTCATCGGCAAGCGTCTGGAAATCCGTCGGGTCGACACTGCCTGCCTCAATGCGCTGCAACGCATCGAGTTTGTGCTGGACGCCAAGCGCGCCTGCCATGGTCTCGCCGGCTGCAGACAAGTGTTGTGGCAGATAAGCGACATCGGCATAGCGAGTCACGCTGCCATAGGATGGCGCGAGCTGGCCCGCCAGGATGCGGCCCAGCAGTGATTTGCCGCTGCCATTGCGCCCAATCAAGGCATGTCGGCTGACGGCGAAGGACGCGTCCACATCGTGGAATACGGGATCGTGCCCGGGCGGGGTAAAACCCAATTGATGGGCGAGTATGGCTATGGCTGTCATAGACCCTCCAGCAAGGAGTGGTGTACGACAGGGGGCCGGCGCAAAACGCGCTAAGGGATGTCGACCGCCCTGTCACTCGTGGCCATACGTGACGCGCCCTAGAAAGGCGGCAGTCAGTTGGCAGGCGAGTGGCTTAGAGGCGCATGTCGGCGGTGAATCCCGGAGAGAAGTGAAAACGCAGAATAACAGACAAGTCTTAAGCGCAAATAAAAAAGGGCGCCGGCCATCACCGGCGCCCTTGGTGCTGCTGCGCGATCAGTGCGCGGCAGCCGGGGCGGAATCACCCTTCAGGCAGGTGCTCATGAACTGCTTGCGGGCATCGCCCTTCAGCGACTTGGCCTGCGGATCGGCATTACAGGCTTTCATCTTTTCCTGCTGGGTCTGCTTGGTCGGTGCGGCGGCCGGGGCCTCGCCTTTCAGGCAGCTGCTCATGAAGGCCTTGCGGTCGTCGCCGGTTTTGCCTGTCGCCTGCTTGTTGCAGTCGGTCATACGCTGCTGCTGCGAGTTCTTGGCGGGTGCGCTGCTGCCCGCGTCCTGCGGCGCGGCAAAAGCGGTAGAGGCGGCAAACGCCAGCGCGACGCTGGCAACCATCAGGCTCAAACGCGAAGACATGCGGGTACCCTCCTGGATGACCGGCGAGTGCCGGTGGCGCAAGTCTATGACTGCCGGCGGGGCGCAGGGGAGGGGTGTCGAGGCCTGTCGAGCGCGCCGTTCAGCAACGCCGCAGGTCGCTGACCGCCACCTCAACGATTCCAAATGAAAAGGGCCGCGCCCGTTGCCGGGGCGGCCCTCCTGTGGTGCGGAGCGTGCGCTCAGTGGCTCAGGCGGCTTCGGCCTTGAGCTTGCGTGGGCCCTGCAACAGAGCCTGGCGAACATGCGAGACCACCAGATCCACCTCGGCGCTGGTTACCAGGAAGTGCGGGGTGAAGCGCAGCGAGTTGGTGCCGCCATGGATCACTCCGATGCCGCGTTCGCGCATGTACTCCTCGATGGAGTTGGCGCCGTAGCACTTGAACTCCGGCGACAACTCACACGAGAACAACAGGCCGGTGCCCTGCACCTTGGTGATCAGGCCGCCCAGCTCGTTCTTCAGCGTGCTGAGCTTGTCGACGAATTCCTTGCCGCGCACCCGGATGTTGTTGCGCACGTCATCGGTAAGCTCGTTGAGCGTGGCCAACGCCACGTCGAGTGCGCGCGGGTTGGTCGTCATGGTGTTGCCGTAGATGCCCTTGCGATACAGCTCCGCGGTGTGCTCGTTCACGGCGAGCACGGACAGCGGATACTGGCCGGCGTTCAGTGCCTTGGAAAAGGTCTCCATGTCCGGCGGCGCCAGCTTCTCGAAGCCAGGGTAGTCGGTGATCGACAGCACGCCATGCGCGCGCAGGCCGGCCTGGATGGAGTCGACCAGCAGCAGCGAACCGTGCGCTTCCGTGAGCGCGCGAGCCTTCTGGTAGAACTCCGGCGTGACTGCGCGACCCGGGTCGCCTTCACCCATCACCGGCTCGAGGAACATGGCCTCGATGAACCAGCCGTGCTTGTCCGCTTCGGCAAACACGGCTTCCAGCTGCGCGACGTCGTACGGCTGCACCGTAAGCAGCGTGTCTTCGTGGCGATAGCTGGCCAGATGCTGCAAATAGGTCTTGCGGGTGGAATCGGAATACAGCGCCGGTTTGTCGGTGCGGCCGTGGAAAGCACCCTTCACCGCCACGCGCTTGATGGTGCGGCCGGCGTGGCGTGCACCGGCATCGGTCATCAGCTTGGCGTTGACGTCAGCAATACGACAGGCAAGGCCCACCGCCTCGGAACCGGAGTTGAGGCACAGGTAACGCGAGTACGGGTTGCTGCCGCGGTGGCGGCCGAGCTCACGATCCATCGCCTTGGTGAACTGCATCTGCGAGACGCTGGGCGTCATCACATTGGCCATCACTTGCGGGCGCGCCAGCGCCGCGTCGATAGGCGCATGGTTGTGGCCGAAGCCGAGCATGCCGTAGCCGCCGTTGTCGTGGATCACCGCGCCCTTCAGGCTCACCACCCACGGGCCGCGCGCGGCGGCCGGCAGGTACGGGTTGATCGCATCGTCCGGATAGAAGTTGACGTATTCGGTCTGCACTTTCGCCAGCTGCACGGACTCGTCCAGCTTGAGGAAATCACCCATCTCACTGCGCAGCTCGCGATGGCGCGCAACCGCTTCCTCGATCGCCTGCGCCAGCGCAGGGTGGCTCGCGGCAAAGCGTTCGATGGTGGCATCGTCGAGGCCGGTGGTCTGCGGTGCGCCGCCGAATTCGCGCATTTCGCGCAGCTGATCAATCACGCCCATGGGTTCCTCCTTCAAGGTCGACTTGCCTGCCGTCCCGATGGCATGCGCATCGATGTGTCTAATGAATGCGTGGTGGAAACGCGTGATTGTTCAGCGCTTCCTGCCCTGTGGGGGCATGTCGCAGTGCAATCCTTCACGGATGTGGCAATGCAACGACTTGCCGAGCATAGCGCGGCAAAGTCGCCGCCGGTACCCCGTGTGACGCTTGTCATCCGCGTATGCTGACGCTGGCAACTGCGGGCAAACCCATGCCACGTCTAGCATGGCAGGCAAGGAGGAGGAGCCATGGAAAAGCCTCATACAGCCGTCGCCAGCCTGGCTGGTGCAGTGAAACGTTACGGCGCTTTAACAGCGTTGGACGGACTGGACCTCATGCTGCACCGCGGCGAATTGCTTGCTTTGCTGGGACCCAACGGAGCCGGCAAAAGCACTGCCATTGGTTTGTTGCTGGGGCTGGTGCGTGCGGATGCCGGTCACGTCGAACTGTTCGGCAGGGACCCGCAAGATATTGACGCACGCCGTCGCATCGGCGTGATGCTGCAATCGGCCGTGCTGCCGGCCACGTTGACCGTCGCCGAACTGCTTCGCCTCACCATGAGTTACTACCCGGTGCCTCGCACGCTGGACGAAACCGTGCAGCTTGCCGGCATCGCCGACCTGATGCGGCGACGTTACGACAAGCTGTCGGGCGGCCAACAACGCCATGTGCAATTCGCCATCGCCCTGTGCGGACGACCCGAATTGCTGTTTCTCGACGAGCCGACCGTCGGCATGGACATCGAAGCGCGGCAAAAACTGTGGGCTGCTATCCGTCGCCTGGTGAACGAGGGCTGCGCCGTCGTGCTCACCACGCACTATCTGGAGGAAGCCGAAGCCTTGGCGCAGCGCGTGGTGGTGCTGGCAAAAGGGCGGGTGCTGAGTGAAGGCAGCGTGGACACGTTGCGGTCGCGCGTTTCGCTCACTCGCATTCGCTGCATCAGTGATCTTGATCCAGATGCGCTGGCGCAATGGCCTCACGTCCGCCGTGCCGAGCGGGAAGGTGAGCGCCTGCTTTTGCACAGTGACGCGCCGGAGAAAGTACTGCGCCGCTTGCTCGATGCCGATCCCGCCTTGTCTGAACTAGAAGTGCGCCGGGCCGGATTGGCCGAGGCCTTCACCGAACTCACGCGCGAATCCGACAGCGAGAAGGAGGTAGCGTGATGTCCACCGTTGCGATGGAAGTAACCCAGACATCCGGCATGACGCCGCGCCGCATACTCGGTGCGTACCTTGAAGAAGCGCGCAGCGAATGCCTGCGCTATCTGCGCGCACCCAGCTTCATGCTGCCGGTGATGCTGTTCCCAAGCATGTTCTATTTGCTGTTCGGCATCGTGATGAATCAGCACGCCGGTGGTGACGCAGCACGCTACATGCTGGCGAGCTACGGCATGTTCGGTGTGATGAGTCCAGGCCTCTTTGGTTTCGGCGTGTCACTGGCGACGGAACGCGACAACGGCCTGCTGACGCTCAAGCGTGCGCTGCCGATGCCACCCGGTGCCTACCTGTTAGGCAAGATGCTGATGGCGATGCTCGCGGCGGGCGGGGTGATCGTGTTGTTGCTGGTCATGGCGACAGTATGGGCGCATGTTCAGTTGAGCTTGGGGCAAGCATCGATGTTGCTGCTTACCGGCATGCTCGGCGTGCTGCCGTTCTGTGCCATGGGCATGCTGGTCGGCACACTGGTGAAAGGGCAGGGCGCAGCTGGCATGCTCAACCTGATCTATCTGCCGATGTCGTTCTTGTCCGGCCTGTGGATTCCGCTGCCGATGATGCCGGTCGCGTTGCAGCACATCGCACCGATCTGGCCCAGCACCCACCTTCAGCCACTGGCGCTTGGCGCACTGGGTATGGGGCACACATCGCCTTGGGGGCATGTGCTGGTACTGGCCGTCTATGGCGCAGTGTTTTTCATGCTCGCAGTACGCCGCCTGCGCCGCGTGGGTTGAAGTAGCATGCTCGCGATGCGGCAAACCGACGGGGAGGCAGGTGTTTTGCGCAAGTGGATACTGACCTGGTTTACCCCGGCACCGGACTCGTTGGTGGCCATGAGCATACGCAAGGGCAAATCGCCCTGGGCGGATGCCGTGCATCTGGCGTGGTCCATATGGGTGTTCATCACACCGATCTTCGACCACTACACGCTTCGTTGGGCGCTGCTGACGGCAGTGACCTACCCCTTGTTCCTGTTTCTGTACGCCAGCTGTTGTGTGGCGCCGCGGCGACACACCTATCGCTATGCGTTGGCGATGCTGGCGATGGCATTGGGACTACTGCCCTGGTATGCGAGCGGTCTGACCTATTTCATCTACGGCACCATCATGCTGCGCAGCAACCGCATGAGCTTCCGCCGGTACATGGGGATACTGCTGGTACTCAACGTCATCTGCATGTTCGAGGTGTGGCGACTGCATTACGTGTGGCAGGCGGTGATCTGGATTCCGTTCACGTCGGTCATCATCGGCCTGGCCGTATATGTCGAGCGATTGAATGACGAAAAGGAAGCGGAACTTCGGCTGTCGCATGACGAAGTACGTCGCCTTGCCGCGCTGGCCGAGCGCGAACGCATCGGGCGCGACCTGCACGATCTTCTCGGCCACACTTTGTCGCTGATCACCCTGAAGCTGGAGCTTTCGCGCAAGCTGTTTGACCGCGACAGCGAAGCGGCCCGGCGCGAAGTGGAAGAAGCCGAGCGGGTGGCCCGACACGCCCTGCAAGAAGTGCGTGCGGCCGTCAGCGGCATTCGCGCGACCGATTTTGCCGCCGAGTTGGCCTCGGCGAGGTTGATGTTGGAGTCGTCAGGCGTGGTTTTTGAATGCGGGGAGTTGCCGCCTTCGCTGCCGCTGGAGGTGGAGCGTGGCCTGGCGCTGGTGCTACGCGAAGCGGCAACGAACATCGCAAGGCATGCGCGCGCCACGCAGGCGAAGGTGACCACCGTGGTCAACAATCAAACGCTGAAGCTCTGTGTCGAAGACAACGGACGCGGCGGCATTGCTGGGCACGGCAATGGATTGAAAGGTATGCACGAGCGCGTCGGTGCGCTCGGTGGCGTACTAGAGGTGGCCTCGCCGCGTGGGCAGGGAACGCGTTTGCTTATCAGTGTGCCGTTGCGGCTCCGCGCCTTTCAGCGCGAGAACGGCGATGTCAGTGAGCCGATCACGCCCTTAGGCGGAACGCTGCAAGAGCGTCAAGCGACATGATGGCCGAGCCTTGCCTATGGCCGTCATTCCCGCGAAAGCGGGAATCCAGTGCCTTGGCTCTTCAGGCAATTAAAGGCGCTGGATGACCAGCTTCGCTGTTTTGATGCGCCTCCCGCTTTCGCGGGAATGACGCTTCGTTCTTTTGATTATTTTCAATATTGAAGTGGGCCTTAAGTAGATGTCGCGTTTTTCCACAGGGAGTACCCCATGATTCGTGTGTTGTTGGCCGAAGATCAGGCGATGGTGCGCGGTGCACTCTCCGCTCTGTTGAACCTTGAGTCGGATATCGAAGTGCTGGGTTCCGCGGCTGATGGCGAAGCGGCGTGGCGCGAGATGCAGCGCCTGAAACCCGACGTATTGGTGACTGACATCGAGATGCCCGGATTGACCGGACTGGAACTGGCGCAGCGCATTCAGCGGCACGAGTTGCCCATGAAGGTGATCATTGTGACCACCTTCGCCCGGGCAGGTTTTCTGCGCCGTGCGCTGGACGCGGGCGTATCCGGTTACCTCTTGAAGGATGCCCCGGCAGAGAATCTGGCCGAAGCGCTGCGCACGGTGCATCGCGGTGGCCGCGCCATCGATCCTCAATTGGCACTGGAAGCCTGGTCGGAGGCAGACCCACTCAATGACCGCGAGCGGCAGGTGCTGCGGCTTGCGGGCGAGGGCCAGTCGGCCAACGACATCGCCACCCAGCTCAATCTCTCTCACGGCACCGTTCGCAACTATCTATCCGAGGCCATCGGCAAGCTGGGCGCCGCCAATCGTATCGAGGCGTATCGGCTGGCGCGGCAGAAGGGTTGGCTCTGAGCCAGCCCTGGCTGGTCACGGCGGCAACATTGAGGTGCAATAAGCGCTGCGGGTTCTTCATGCGAGCGCTTCCTTGCCTGTTCCGATGTCACGACTGCTTATCTGTTGCGCCTGGCTGATCGCTGCGCTGGGCCTGTCGGCTTGTGCGCGTCGCTCGGTATCGCTCCCCAATGATGCATACATCTGGCAGCGGCAATGGACGCCGGTGCTGGCGAAAGCGGTTGGCCGCGATGCCGACAGCGTGCGCACATGGCGCGTGCTCGCAGCGGAGCTGGATGGGCGAGGGCAGTGGCGCGACTTCACACCGGACTGGCAGGCATTAGCGGCTAGCCACAAGCCGGTAGTGGTCGTGGTGCGTATCGAAGGGCAGTTGGCGCAATGGGATGAGGCGACGTTGCTCGATCAGGTGCAGTCGGTACTCGATACCTGGCGCCAGAGCGGCCTGACCTTGGCCGGCGTCGAGATCGATCACGATTGCGCCACTGCTCGCTTGCCGGCCTACACCCATTTCCTCAAGGCATTGCGAAGCAGGCTTTTGGCGGATGAACGCTTGTCGATCACCGCCCTGCCCACCTGGCTGGGCAGCGCTGCACTCGATACGTTGTTGGCACAAGCCGACGAAGCGGTGCTTCAGGTTCATGCAGTGCAGTCGCCCCGCGCGGGACTGTTCAATCCGGCCCAGGCGCAGGCATGGCTGGCGTCGTTCGCCGGCCATACGCATAAGCCGTGGCGTGTGGCGCTACCAGCCTACGGCACGCGCGTCAGCTGGGATGAGCAAGGCCGAGTCGCTTCCGTCGAGAGCGAGCACCCCACCCTGGTGGGTGGGGAAGATGCCAGCGAACTGTTTGCCGATCCGCAAACCATGCAGCGCTTTGTTGCCGCGCTCGAAGCCGATGCACCGCAGGGGTTGGCGGGACTCGTCTGGTTTCGTCTACCGACGGGCGATGACGAGAGGGCCTGGAGTGTCGCGAGCTGGCAGGCCGTGTTGACGCGCACGCCGTTGCAGCCTTCGCTGAAGGCGCAGGCGCGTCGCATGGCTGACGTCAGCTTGTATGACTTGCGACTGATCAACGACGGCAATGCGGATGTGTCGCTGCCCGCGCTGGTGCGCATCGATTCACGCTGCGATGTCGCCGACGGCATTCAAGGCTATTCCTTGCAGCGTACGCCGCAGGGCTTGTATCTGCAGCGTGTTCGCGTGGGTTCGCTGCGCGCCGGACGCGAAACACGTATCGGCTGGCTACGTTGCACGCAGGGGCCGGTCGCGCTGCAACTTCCATCACCGTGAATCGTCGATGCAGGCATAACCTCGAACCATTCCGTCATACTTGGGCTTTCAGGGCGCGGAGCGCCCTTACCACAGGTGAAACCATGTACAAGCGCCCATGGATTGTCGCTGCAGTGGTGGCCGGCCTTGCTGGCGCCGTTGCCTGGGCTTGCGGCCCGATGTTTCCCAACCAGTTGCTCGATCAGCGTGCCGGCACGCTGAAGGCCACGCCGCAGAACAGCTTCGCTTTCGAAGCGATGCATCTGCTGGTGGCTACCGACAAGCTGACCTCCAGCGAGACGCAACTGTACGAACCCGAGAAGGATAGGGACGCGCAGGCCAAGGCCCTTGGTTTGACGGCGGCGCAGTTCGATCGCATCGCGACATTGCGGCAAGCAGGCGATGGCGATGCGGCTTTCGAGCAAAGCCAGGATTTGCCTGCGGATTTGCGCGCCTACTCTGCGGGGGCCGTGGATTTTGCCAAGAATGAGCTGGATCGCGCTGCGACCCGTTTCGAGCAGGTGCTGGCGCTGCCCCCCGATCAGGCGAAGCTTCGTTCGGTATGGGCGGCGTATATGTTGGGTCGCATCCACGCTGCCAAGGCCAACGAAGCCACATCGGATGCCACCACGTTTCAGCGCGAGCGCGCTGCCGCAGCCAAGGCGTTCCAGCAGGCGCGCGCGCTCGCCGTGGACGGCGGCTCCGATCCGCAGGGCCTGGCCGTGGCCAGCTTCGGTGAAGAGGCGCGCCTCTACCTGTACAGCCATGGCAAGCAATGCACGTGGGGCGACTTACTGGGTTCGGAAGGGTATGACGGCGATAACGAAAAGCTCGACAAGACCTGCGCCGATGGAATTGCCACCGCGGATTTGAAGCGTGCGATCACGCTGTATGCCGCACAGGCCGGGCACGACTCGAACAGTGGCGTGCAATCGTTAGTGGCCCTGGCTGAAAACGCGATGCGCAGCGAGCAGCGCGTGGCCGAGCTGATCGATAGTCCGGTACCGCAGCGCTTGCTGGTGACTTATGCGTTGGCACGCATGAGTGGTAGTTCGGAGGAAACGTCGACCGGCGGCGCGGCAAACAAGCCCGATCCTCGATTGCAAGCTCTGGTGCACGCCATCGAGCAACGCGGATTGGACAAGGTGGCTGGTGCCGACCAGCTGGCTGCGCTGGCTTATCAGCTGGGCAATTACGAGTTGGCGGGCAAGCTGGCCGACAAGGCCTCTGGTCCTTTGGCTGACTGGGTGCACGCCAAGCTGGCCTTGCAGAAGGGTGACATGGCGGCCGCAAGCGCGGCTTATGCCGCGGCCGCCAAGGCTTTCCCCAAGGTGGACGACGCACAACCCGCAATCGAACCGGCCAACGTCCATCTGCTGACTGGCGAACGCGGTGTGCTGGCGCTGGCGCGCGGCGAATATATCGAGGCGATGGGCCATCTCTACGACGCGGCATCGGGTGTCGGCGGCGATGGCAACGTCTACGACGAAGAGATGGAAATGGCGGGCATGGGCTATGGCAATGACGCTGCCTATGTGGCCGAGCGCGTATTGACGGTCGATGAGCTCAAGGCCTTTGTGGACGCGCATGCACGGGCTACGCCGATACCCGCAAAGGGCACCGACGAGAACAGCTACTACCGCAACCTGCGTCCGATCGGCGACAACCTGCGCTGGTTGCTGGCCCGCCGCCTGATGCGCGCCGGACGTTACGATGAAGCGCAGGCTTACTTCCCGGTGGATGGTGATCCTCGCTTCGGCACCTACGACGATGAAGGCAAACTGCAGGTGTCCAGTCTCCGCAACAAGGCGAGGGATTACGCCAAGGCCCTGCACGACAGCGAGCATGCATGGACCGATATCGGCAAGGCGCAGGCGCTGTATGCCGCCGCCGTCATCGCCCGCGAAAGCGGTATGGAAATCCTCGGTTATGAACAGGGCCCGGATTACAACGACAACGGCGGCAGCTACCAGGGTGGCAGCGGGCAAGAGCCTGGCTCGCTGAAGCAGGCCTACGTCACCGATGGCGAGCGCCAGCGCTACGCAGAAAGCGTCGCCAAGCCCGACTTTCGTTTCCACTATCGCTATCTCGCGGCTGACCATGCCGTGCGTGCGGCGGATCTGCTGCCGCCGCGCTCGCAGGCCTACGCGGCCGTGATGTGCCAGGCGACTGGCTGGATGCTCGAAGGCCCGCCCGACTACAACGACCACCATCAGGGCTACGGCGAGCCGGTTCCCAGCGAGCCCCCGGAGCGCCTGCGCCGCGCGACGACCTATTACCAGCGCTACGTGAAGCAGGGGCCCTATGTGGCATGGGCTGACAATTTCGGCCGGAACTGCGAAGAGCCGGATTTTGGTGGTGCGCGGCAACTCAAGCGCACCCAGCAGGTGGCTGCCGTCAGGCATGCGATACGTCGATACTTCCCGTTTGAGCTGGCGGGCTTCATCGTGCTGATCGGCGGCATGGCAGCCTGGATCGTGTTGCGCCGGCGCCGCCCAAAAGCCGACTGAAGCAGGCTTGGGCGTCGAATCAGGGTTTTGCGCGATAATGACCCATTCGACACCCAAGCCCCGCCGTGAAGAAGACTGACTTCGATTTTGAACTCCCGCCCGAGCTGATTGCCCAGGCGCCGCTGGCCGAGCGTTCGGCCAGCCGTCTGCTGGTGCTCGACGTGGATGCGCAGACGCGGCAGGACCGCATGTTCCGCGACCTGCCGTCGTACCTGCGCGAGGGCGACTTGCTCGTGTTCAACGACACGCGCGTGCTTCCTGCTCGCCTTTACGGCCGCAAGGACACCGGCGGCGCGGTGGAGATTCTGATCGAGCGCGTCACCGGAGCCCACGAAGCCACGGTGCAGCTGGGCGTGAGCAAGAAGCCGAAAGAGGGCGGGCGCATCGAGCTGGCTGATGGTAGCCACGCGGTGGTGCTGGGGCGTGATGAGTCGTTTTTCCGCCTGCGCTTCGAATCGCCTGAACCGCTGGAGCGGCTGCTGCTGAAGCTCGGCGAGATGCCGTTGCCGCCCTATATCGAGCGTCATGCGGACGCCAGCGATATGGAGCGCTACCAGACCGTGTTCGCCCGTGAACCCGGTGCGGTTGCAGCGCCTACGGCGGGCCTGCATTTTGACGAAGCCACGTTGTCGTTGCTGCACGAGCGCGGCATCCAGTTCGGTTATGTGACCCTGCATGTCGGCGCAGGCACCTTCCAGCCGGTGCGCGCGGATGATCTCAAGGATCATCAGATGCACCGCGAATGGCTCAACGTGGGTGCTAGCCTGGTGGAGCAGATTCGCCGCACGCGAGCTGCTGGCCATCGCGTCATTGCCGTGGGCACTACCGTGGTGCGTGCGCTGGAAAGTGCCGTGCGCGACGGTGAACTGCAGCCGTTTGCCGGCGAAACGCAGATCTTTATCTTCCCCGGCTACAAGTTCAGCAGCATCGATGGCCTGCTGACCAACTTCCATTTGCCGCAATCGACGTTATTGATGCTGGTGTCGGCGCTGGCGGGGCGCGATTTCATGCTGGCCTCGTACCGGCATGCGGTGGAGCAGAAGTACCGCTTTTTCTCGTATGGCGATGCCATGCTGATCCTGCCCAGGGGCTGAGATTCCCTGGCTTTCTGTAGGAGCGCACTTGTGCGCGACCGCATCGTTTCGGCGCCATCGCTCGGCTGGCTTGTCGCGCACAAGTGCGCTCCTACAGGGTGATTCCCGGCCCTCTGGAGCAGGAAATCGCCGGACACGCGATAATGCCGCTATGACTTCCATGACTTTTGAACTTCAGGCCACCGACGGCGCGGCCCGCCGAGGCCGTCTCACCTTTGACCGCGGCACGGTGGAAACGCCGGCTTTCATGCCGGTGGGCACCTATGGCTCGGTCAAGGCGATGACGCCGCGGGATATCCGCGAGGTCGGCGCCGAGATCATCCTGGGCAACACCTTCCATCTGTACCTGCGCCCCGGTCTTGAGGTGGTCGAGCAGTTCGGCGGCCTGCACAAGTTCATCGGATGGGAGAAGCCCATCCTTACCGATTCGGGCGGCTTCCAGGTTTTCTCGCTTGCGCACAAGCGCAAGATCACTGAGGAGGGCGTGTCGTTTGCCTCGCCCGTGGATGGCTCCAAGGTGTTCCTGTCGCCCGAAGAATCGATGCGCATCCAGAAGGTGCTCGATTCCGACATCGCGATGATCTTCGACGAGTGCACGCCGTATCCGGCTACGGAGAACGTGGCGTCCACGTCGATGGAACTGAGCCTGCGCTGGGCGGAACGTTCGCGCCGTGCGTTCAACGATCTGAAGAATCCCAATGCGTTATTCGGCATCGTGCAGGGCAGCGTGTACGAAAACCTGCGTCGCCGATCCGCCGAGGGTCTGGTGAACATTGGTTTTGACGGCTACGCCGTGGGCGGTCTTGCCGTGGGCGAGCCAGAAGCCGAGCGCAACCACACGCTGGATTTCACCGTGCCGCTGCTGCCTGCCGACAAGCCGCGTTACCTGATGGGTGTGGGCCGCCCGGAAGACATCGTGGAAGCGGTGCGCCGCGGCATCGACATGTTCGACTGCGTGATGCCCACCCGCAATGCGCGCAACGGTTTTCTGTTCACCGCCGAGGGCACGCTGCGCATTCGCAACGCCAAGTACGCCCTGGACACCCGGGTGATCGAAGAGGGCTGCGACTGCTATGCCTGCAGCAACGGCTTCAGCCGGGCCTACCTGCGACATCTTGACCGTTGCAACGAGATTCTCGGCAGCCAGCTGGCCACCATGCACAACCTGCGTCACTACCAGCGCCTGATGGCCGGCCTGCGCCAGGCCATTGCTGCCGGGCAGTTGGACGACTTTGTGGCCGAGTTCTACGCCCGCCGGCAGGGTGGCGTGGCGGCCTGACCGCCTTTGCCGTCATTCCGGCGCAGGCCGGAAGCCAGTGGCGACAGTGCAGGGTTATCGCCCGAAAGGCCATCCATGCTCCCGCGACGACCGCGCCTTGCTGCTACTGGATTCCGGCCTGCGCCGGAATGACGAAGTTGGGAGCCTGAGGGAACCTTCAGGTCCCCGCTCCGGTCCAGCCCCTTGGAATCCGCCATCCCCGACGCCAAAACCCTTGGCGGGCGGGCCTTGTGACGCATGCAGGGGCCGGGGGCGCGTGGCATAATCCACGATCTTTTATCAGGTGCCGACAGAAAACCCTGTAGGTACCGCAACTTGCGAGACAAGCTGATGAACCTTCCGATGTCTTTCGTGATCGCCCAGGCCGCTCCGGCAGCCGGTGCCCCTGCGACAAACCCGATCATGACCTTCTTGCCGCTGATTCTGCTGTTCGTGGTGTTCTACTTCCTGATGATCCGCCCGCAGATGAAGCGCCAGAAGGAGCACCGCAACATGGTGGCCGCTCTGTCCAAGGGTGACGAAGTGGTCACCAATGGCGGCATCGCCGGCAAGGTGGATGAAGTAGGTGAGAGCTTCATCACGGTCGAAATCGCACCGAACGTGAAGATCAAGCTGCAGAAGGGCGCCGTGCAGCAGGTGCTGCCGAAGGGCACGCTGAAGTCGTCCTGACGACTTGCCGGGGTAGAGGGGCCCCGGTTCCCACGACGCATTGCTCGCCGCGGCCGGCCTCAGGTCGCGGCTTTTGACGGATTCAAGGCATGAGTGATTTTCCACGCTGGAAATATGCGCTGGTCGCCATCGTATTGGTGCTCGGCATTGTCTATGCGTTGCCCAATGTGTTCCTGCCGGTGCCCGCCGTGCAGATCACGGCCAACCGCAATGGCACGGTCGACCAGGCGCTTCAACAGAAGGTGTCCGATGCCCTGAAGCAGGCGAACATCGCCAGCACCGGCATCACGCTGTCGAACGACCATCTGTTGGCCAGCTTCGCCAACCCGGACGTGCAGAAGTCCGCCTCCGACGCCATCAAGGCGGTGCTGGGCGACGACTACACGGTGGCCTTCAACCTGAAGTCCACCGTGCCGAACTGGCTCACCGCCATTGGCGCCAGGTCGATGCCGCTGGGCCTGGACTTGCAGGGTGGTGTGCACTTTCTCATGCAGGTCGATCAGGACGACGTGATCGACAAGCAGGAAACGCGCTATGCGGACGACATCCGCAGCCTGCTGCGCGAAAAGAACATTCGCTATGAGTCGGTGACGCGCAACTCGCAGCGTGGCCAGGGCGTGTCGGTGGTGCTCAAGTCCGCTGAGGACCGCATCGCTGCCACCAATGCCATCGCCGCCGAGTACCCCGACCTGGCGCTGCGTGAAGCCACCGAAACCGGTGATCGCTTTCCGCTCAGTGCAACGGTGCGCCCGGACAAGCTGCGTGAGCTGTCACTCAATACCATTCGCCAGAACCTAGCCACGCTGCGCAACCGTATCAATGCGCTGGGCGTGTCCGAACCGGTCATCCAGCAGCAGGGCGACAGCCGCATCGTGGTCGAGCTGGCTGGCGTGCAGGACACGGCCGAAGCCAAGAAGATCATCGGTGCCACCGCCACGCTGGAATACCGTGCGGGTTACGGCACGCCGCAGCAGGCGGTCGACGCCGCGCGCAGCGGCATCGTTCCGCCGGATGCGCGCCTCTACAAGGATCGCGACGGCCGTCCGTATCTGCTGAGCAAGAACATCATCGTCACTGGCGACCAGCTGGTGGATGCTTCCTCCAGCTTCGATCAGCAGAGCGGTACGCCGGCCGTGTCGGTGACGCTCAACGCCGCCGGTGCCAAGAAGATGCTCGACTTCACCACCGGCAGCGTCGGCAAGCCGATGGGTGTGGTGTATGTGGAGCGCGTGGTCGACACCAAGGTCGTCGACGGCAAGGAAGTGCGCACGCCGAAGATCACCGAAGAGGTGATCAACTACGCCACCATCAATGGTGTGTTTGGCAAGAACTTCCAGACCACCGGTCTGCGCAGCCCGAAGGAAGCCTCAGAGCTGGCGCTGCTGCTCAAGGGCGGTTCGCTGGCGGCGCCGGTGGATATCGTCGAAGAGCGCGTGATCGGCCCTAGCCTGGGTCAGGACAACATCCAGAAGGGTCTGCGTGCCGTGACGCTCGGTCTCGCGCTGGTGCTGCTGGCCGCGGCCATCTACTACAAGCTCTTCGGTCTGGTGGCCGACGTAGCGCTGGTCTTCAACCTGGTGATTCTGGTGGCCGTGATGTCGGCTGTCGGCGTCACGCTGACCATGCCGGGCATCGCGGGTATCGTGCTCACCTTGGGTATGGCCATCGACGCGAACGTGCTGATCTGCGAACGCATACGCGAAGAGTTGCGTAACGGTTCCACGCCGCATGCCGCCATTCGCGCCGGTTACGACAAGGCATGGGCCACCATTCTCGACGCTAACGTCACCCACCTGATCGCCGCGCTGGCGCTGACCACGATGGGCTCGGGCCCGATCAAGGGCTTCGGCGTGACGCTGCTGATCGGTATTCTGACCTCGATGTTCACCTCGGTGACCGTCACGCACGCCATCACCGCGTTGATCCACGGTCATCGCAAGCTCAAGACGCTGTCGGTCTGAAGAGGAACAGGCACTCATGGAAATCTTCAACCACAACAGCAACATCAACTTCCTCGGCATGAGGAAGTTCAGCGTCGCCATCGCCGCCCTGCTGATGCTCGCCTCCATTGCGCTCATCGCCGTGAAGGGCCTCAACTACGGCCTCGACTTCACCGGTGGCGTGTCGCTGGTGATCAACTTCGACAAGCCGGTTGAGGTTGGCGAAGTACGCGAAGCGCTGGAGAAGGGCGGCATGGAGCACGCCGTGGTGCAGAGCCTCGGCGGCACCAAGGAAATCTCCATCCGCCTGCAGCCGAAGGACGATCCGAACTCCGGCATCGGCTCTACGGGCAAGGTGAATCTGGACAAGATTGCCGACGACGTCATCAAGACGCTGCAGGCAGCCCGTCCTGACGCCAAGCTCAAGAGCCGCGACTACGTGGGTTCGGCCGTCGGTGAAGAGCTGCGCAGCGATGGCATCGTCGCTGCCATCGTGGTGGTGCTCGGCATCGGCCTGTACCTGGGTATTCGCTTCGAATGGCGTTTTGCCGTGGCGGCCATCCTCACCGAGTTCCACGACGCCCTGATCACCGTGGGTGTGTTCGCGCTGGTACAGCGCGAATTCGACCTGACCGTGCTGGCCTCGGTGCTGGCGGTGATCGGTTACTCCATCAACGACAAGGTGGTGGTGTTCGACCGTGTGCGCGAACTGTTCCGCCTGGCCCGCAAGGCCGAGCCGGAAGAGATCCTCAACCGCTCGATCAACAACACGCTGTCGCGAACCATCATCACCGCGCTGTTCACTGCCATCACCATGGCGGCGCTGTATTTCTTTGGTGGCCCGGTGGTGCATGGCTTCGCCATCACCATGCTGATCGGCATCCTGGTGGGTACGCTGTCCTCGATCTTCGTGGCCAGCCCCATCCTGCTGTGGCTGGGCGTGTCCAAGCAGGACCTGATGCCCAAGACCAAGGAAAACCCGGAGCTGGCGCGTCGCCCGTAAGCGACAAGCGGTTTGTAGGAAGCGAAAAGGCCCGGGTTCCCCGGGCCTTTTTTGTTGGCACGCTGAGGTTGGGCGCCGGCCTTGATCGCCCGTCATCGGGCGATGGTTACGAGGACATGGTTCCCCAGGCGCACCTAGCCCTGGCGGATTGCCTTGGGCCTGTCCGTATCGAGGGAGAGCGATGGGACGGTGGGAATACGCTGCTCACGGGCAGATTGGCTTCGGTTTTCACATCTCACGTAAGTCCGAGATTTATGGTGAGAAATTGCGATGAAGCTGTCTTAAAACTGTCTTTTATCGATGAGATTCGCTAAATTCGGTTGACACGTCGTAAGAAATCGCTTTATTTTCGCTGACAGCTTCTCTATTCGTCAGCTTGTCGTCAGCTTCTGGATGAGCCTGCCGCAAGCCTGTGTTGTGTCGTAAAGAGGAGCTTGTCAGCGGCGCCGCAGGGGGGACCTCCGGGCCGCATCAGCCAGTAACGCGAACTACCGGCCCGTAAGGGATGGCTGGTCGGGACCTTTTTGCCCTTTTCCAGGGCTGCTCGGGGAGATCCAACAAGATGAAGGTTTGTCGTTTCAATCGCCGTGTCCTGCTGCGCCGGTCGTCGTTGGCGGCTGCGTTGACCATGGGCCTGGCCGGCGTCGCCATGGCGCAGTCCACCACCGGTACCATCTTTGGCCAGGCTGAAGCCGGCGAGACGGTCACCGTCACCGGTTCCACCGGCATCTCGCGCTCGGCTGCGGTCGACAGCTCGGGCCGTTACCGCATCAGCAGCCTGCCGCTGGGTACCTATTCGGTGACCCTGCAGAAAGATGGCGCCACCGTCGACACCCGCAACAACGTAAACATCACGGTGAATGCGGGCACAGAGGTGTCCTTCGCCAGCGCAGCCAGTGCAGCCAGTGCAACAGCACTGTCGTCGGTGATGGTGACTGCCAATTCGCTGCCGCCGATCGATGTGTCGTCAGTGGATTCCCGCACCGTGATCAATTCGCAGACGCTTGAGCGCCTGCCACTTGGACGCAGCGCTGAGTCGATCGCATTGCTGGCGCCGGGTGTGGTGCAGGGCAGTGACTACTTCGCGGGTCAGAAGGCCGGTTCGTCAGTGATTTCGTTCGGCGGTTCGTCGGTCAGCGAGAACGCCTATTACATCAATGGCTACAACACCACCGATCCGCTGAACAACCTGGGTGGCATTGGCCTGCCGTATGGCGCCATCGATCAGCAGGAAATCTACACGGGCGGTTACAGCGCCATGTACGGCCGTTCCGATGGTGGTGTGATGAGCCAGGTCGGCAAGCGTGGTACCAACGAATGGCACTTCGGCGGCCAGGTGTTGTGGTCGCCCAGGTTCCTTGCTTCCGATCCCAAGACCATCATGTACCCGAACAACCAGCTGCCGGACGGTTACGGATACGCCGACGACTCGCTGCCGGGCACGCAGTACCGCAACCGCAGAAACAATACCAAGTGGACCACCACGTATAGCGCTTATGTGGGCGGCCCACTGATCAAAGACAAGTTGTACTTCTTCGTCTCCGCTGAAGCCGAGAAGCAGGAGGGCAAAGACACATCGAGCGCTTCGGTCGGTCAGCCAAACAACACGTACTACACCTACAACATTCCTAAGTACTACGTGAAGCTGGACTGGAATATCAACGACAGCAACATCGTCGAGTTGACCGGTATCTCGAACAAGACGTCGTACGAAGGCACGCAGTACGTGTACGACTACGACACGAACACGCAGGGTGACTTTCTCGGCTACGACACCCACACCAAGACCGGTTCGGACATCTGGGTGGGCAAGTACACCAGCTACATCACCGACAACCTGACCTTTGCGGCTACCTATGGCCAAAACCGTGCGATCGATTATTCGAACGTGCCGGGTCTGGATCCGAACCTGGCTTATCTGACTGGTGTGACCGTCCAGGACCCGGCCATCACCGGCGGCAATCCGATTCGCAACGGCAACACGATTCTGTACATCAAGAACCCGAACGCCAAGAACAAGACGCACGGCCTGCGCCTCGATCTCGAGTACAGGCTGGGCGATCACACGCTGGCAGCGGGTATCGACAACATGCACTTCACGGCAACCGATGAAGGCCAGCAGACCAGCGGCCCGGGGTACTGGTGGCGCTACGGTAAGTCGAGCGACCCGAGCGTGGCGCTGGTGCCGGGCCTTGGCGTGGGTGCGCCCGGTGGCGATGGTTACTACGTGCGCAAGTACATCTTCATGACCACCACCAGCATGTCGGTGGACCAGAAGGCGCAGTACATCGAAGACCGCTGGCAGATCAACGACAAGTTTCTGTTGAACATGGGTCTGCGCAACGATCAGTTCACCAACTACAACGCGTTGGGCGAGGTGTACGTAAGGAACAAGAACCAGTGGGCGCCGCGTATTGGCTTCAGCTGGGATGTGCTGGGGGACTCTACCTTCAAGGTGTTCGGCAATCTCGGTCGCTACTACCTCGCGTTGCCCAACAGCGTGGCGATCCGTGGCGCATCGCCGTCGACGTACACGAACGAGTACTTCACCTATACCGGTATCGATGCGAACGGCAATCCGACCGGTCTTTCGCCGATTGGCCCTGGCCCGGTCTCATCCAATGGCGAGTACGGCCAGGCGCCGGACGCGAAGACGGTGACGGCATCCAACCTCAAGTCGCAGTATCAGGACGAAGCCATCCTGGGCTTCAGCAAGATGCTGAATCCGAATTGGGTGTTTGGTGCCAAGGGCACCCTGCGAAAGTTGCAGGCTGCCATCGATGACGTGTGCGATATCGATCGCCTCGTGGACAAAGCGACTGCGCAGGGCATCGACCCCGACTCGGTCAACTGGACCAGTGGCTGCCTGATCTTCAACCCCGGCAAGACCAACACCTTCCTTCTTTCCAAGGTGGACGGCAGCGGTTACGAGAAGGTGGCCATGTCCACCAGCGACTGGGGCTTCACCTCCGGCGCCAAGCGCAAGTACTACTCGCTGGATCTGTTCCTTGAGCACCCGTTTGACGGCAAGTGGCAGGCGCGCGTGGACTACACCTTCTCGCGCAGCTACGGCAACACCGAAGGTCAGGTGCTGTCGACCATCGGTCAGGACGACGTCTCCAAGACGCAGGACTGGGATGCGGCCGCCATCATGGTCAACAGCAATGGCGTGTTGTCCAATGACCGCACGCACCAACTGAAGGCCTACGGCAGCTATATGGTCACGCCGGAATGGATGGTGTCCGGTGCGCTGCGCATCATGTCCGGTGCACCCAAGGCCTGCCTGGGCTACTACGGCAGCGATGAGGGCGATCCGATCAGCTACGGCTCTTCGTATCACTTCTGTGGTGGCAAGCCGACGCCACTGGGCAGCATCGGTCACCTGCCGTGGCAGAAGATCGTGGACCTCGGCGTCACCTATCGCCCGGCATTCGCTGGCAGCAAGCTTGCGTTCAATTTCAGCGTGTTCAACGTGTTCAACGAACGCAAGCCGACGGTGCTGGACGCCACCTACGAGACAGATCCGTACACGATATCCAACCGATATGGTGCGGCGCTGTATCAGACCACCCCACGCTATGGCCGCATCGCGGTGACCTACGACTTCTAACCAGCTGTTTAGGCCGAATTCGGTCAACCCCGCGTGGCACGGCCCTCCCCATGACGCGCGGGTTTTTGGGCAAGCACAACCGTACCTGTTGCTCACCCGCCGCCGGTTCCCCACCGGCGGCTTTTTTGTGAGGGCCGACGTCAGGCGGTGGTGGCAGGCTCAACCGCTTCGGCCGGCTTGGTGCCGGGTTGAATCGGGTTGCCGTTAGCGGATTGCAGTACGTGATGCCCCAGTGCATGCAAATCCAGCTGATCCACCGGAATCGGTTCGTAATTGGGGCCAAAGGCTACTTCACCAAACTTCCAGCCCGCCGGACGACGCACCGCGCCCCAGAAGCGCTTGAACGCGTTCCAGTGCAGGCCGATCAGGTTGTGGTTGTTGTCATCGTCCACCATCGGATCTCCCACGCCCGTGGGGCGCAGCGGCTCGTTGTAGAGCGCGGTGCCGAACACCACATCCCAGATCGAAAGCACCTGACCGAAATTGCAGTTATGCAGCTTGGGACGAGTCGGATCGACCAGCATGTGGTGCAGGCGGTGGAATTTCGGCGCCACAAACAGACGGCCAAACACTGGCCCGAAGCCGATGCGCACATTGGCATGCGAGAAGTTCTGCACCAGTTCGCCGATCAAGACCAGCCATGCGAACTGCTCAGGCTCCACGCCCATCACAATGCCGACGCTGGCGAGAATCATCGATTGCAGGAAGCCATCAATGAGACTGCCGCGGTCGTTGGTCCAGCAGCTCATCTGGCGCGTGCTGTGGTGCATGCTGTGCAGCGCCCACCACCAGGGCAGCGCGTGCTGCAGGCGGTGCATCCAGTAGTACACCAGGTCGTAGACGAGGTAGTAGCAGGCGAACAACAACCACGGATGCTCCTTCAGCCAAGGCACCCAGTGAGTGAGGGCGAGCGGCGAGGCGCTGGCGTCACTGGGGCCGGTGTCCGGACCGGCAAAATACATGGCGATCGGCGAGAGCATCAGATAGCTGAAGATGGGGAAAATGCCCACCAGCATCAGCACCGTGTATTGGAAGTCGACCTTGGTCAGCTTGCGATCGGCCCATTTCTCCGCAGGCACGATGCTTTCCAGCGGGCGGAAAATGAGACCGATGATGCACAGCTGCAGCGCGGCGATCAGCAACGCGCCCGAGATGTCGTTGGGGTCACCGGCTAACCCTTCCAGGTGCAGAAACTGCAGCACGGGAAGTACGCCATGGCTGGCGAACCAGCTGACCAGATGGGACCACAACTCAGACATCATCGACACCTTGCAAGGGAACAAGTCAGCCCTGCAGATGGAAAATTCAGCGCGATGCGCTCTACAGAACTGGGCGGTTTAGGATACCGCCGATGTGATGGGTGTCTCAATCCGGGAGGATTTTGCGTTGTGCCAGCGCACAGCCGCCAACAGAACTGTAGGTGCGCACTTGTGCGCGACCGCCGCACCACATTGTTACGATTCGCTCGGCTGTAACGCTGCGGTCGCGCACAAGTGCGCTCCTACGAGGGTGCCTTCAGGGTTTGATTCAGTTGGGCCAGTCGCTCGGGTGTACCTACATCCGTCCAGGCGCCGCGGTGGTGGCTGCCACGTAGCTGGCCGTGGGCCATAGCCCTTTCCAGCAGTGGCCTCAGTTTGAAGCGGGGCGGCTTCTGCTGCGCGCCTTCTTCGTGAATGACTTCCTGCCAGTCATTGAGCAGTTCACGGCGAAACACGCCGATGCCGCTGTAAGTGAGGCCCGGTGACGCGCCATCGTCGTGAAGTACACCTTGTTCATCCAGCCTGAAATCTCCGCTCGGGTGATGGGCCGGGTTATCCACCATCAACAGATGAGCGAGGCCGCGTGGTTCCGCGGGCAGGGTGGCGAAGTCCGCATCGGTCCAGACATCGCCGCTGATTACCATGAACGGCTCGGGTCCGAGCAGATTCAGCGCATTGAGCATGCCGCCGCCGGTTTCCAGCGGTGTCGGGCCTTCATACGCATAGCGAATGCGCAGCCTCCAGCGTGAACCATCGCCAAGCACTTCGGGAAACTGATCGGCGAGGTGTGAGGTGTTGATCACCACGTAATGCACGTCGATGGCGGCCAGCTTTTCCAGATGCCACACGATCAACGGTTTGCCACCGACTTCAAGCAGGGGCTTCGGCGTGTGGTTGGTGAGCGGGCGCATGCGTTCGCCCAGGCCGGCGGCGAAAATCAGCGCGTGCCTCATGCGGCGGCCACCTGCGTCAGATCGCGCCCTTCCGCATGTTGTTTCAGAAGTGCCACGAAATCGGCCAACTCCGGATAGGCGCCCGCAACGGTGATGACGTAGTGATAGACGCGCGGCACATCGGTCAGATAACCGGGCTTGCCATCGCGATACCACAATCGATAGAACTGGCCGAGCACGCGGATATGGCGGTGCATCCCGGTGAGGTCGAACCACCGTTGGAAACGCTCGCGGCTGATCGTCTCGTTGATCACACCCGCATCGATCAACCGTAGTCGATACGACGCCACCCAAGCCTCGACGCGCTCGCGCGGCCAAACGATGTAGGCATCGCGCAGCAGCGAGGCAAGGTCATAGGTGATGGGGCCGGCCAGCGCGCCTTGGAAATCGATGATGCCGGGATTGTTGTCGTCGACAATGAGCAGGTTGCGGCTGTGGTAATCGCGATGCACGAAGCAGCGCGGCTGTTCGAGCGCATTGCGGATGATCACGCCGAACGCCGCTTCCAACACATCCCATTCGTCGCAGCTTGGCGTGTGGCCCAGATGGCGCTGGAGAAACCACTCCGGCATCACCTCGAGACCACTGGCCAATAGCGTGTGATCGAAAGATGGCAGATGGGCGTAATCCATGCGCGTCTGCATGCGCAGCAACGCATCCATCGCATCGCTGTAGAGATGGTCGGCAGTGTTGTCGTTCAGTGCTGGCAGGTAGAGGCGGTTGCCAAGGTCTTCGATCAGCAGGAAACCTTGCTCAAGGTCTTTGGCGTGTACCGCAGGCACGTGCAGGCCTGCTGCGGCAAGGCGCTCGCCGATGGCCAACCAGGGACGCGGATCCTCTTTCGCTGGCGGCGAATCCATCACGATCCAGCTCTTGCCGTCATGGTGCGTGCGCCAGTAGCTACGGAAGCTGGCGTCGGAGGAGGCGGGTTCGAGGGTGAGGGTGGCGTCGCCGAGGGATGCGCGGGTCCAGGACAGGCGGGCGGCGGCGCGGGCGGAAGAGTCGGTCATGATGTGCTGCGGGTGGTGATGTAGGCAGCTTAGCTGGTTTTGGCGCCCTCTCCCCTCTGGGGAGAGGGCTGGGGTGAGGGGTGGATGCTCGCGATAACGCGTGTTTCCCTCACCGTCACCCCGGCGCAGGCCGGGGTCCAGTGACTTTGCCCTTGGCTTTGAATTTGGCGATCCCGCCAGCGTGCCGCCTACGCGGCGGGCGTTTCGATCGTCTGCCGACGCTCGAGTCACTTTTCTTTTGCTGGCCCAAAAGAAAAGTAACCCAAAGAAAACGGCCTCAAGAGCGGGGTTGCCGTAGCGTCGTGATTAATACGAGCCTTGCCGTCCCCGAAGCCTTGATCGTCACGATCGCCCGACATGCAGTACGGCTACACCGCAACGCGCCATCGCGAAGAGGACTTAAAGCGATGCGCCGTGCGCGCTTGCTCCCGCTGCCTACTGGAGTGAGGGAGCAGTGCTTCATCACGACAAGTTGTATGCCTTCTCCTCATGCAACGCGAGATCAAGCCCAATCAACTCCTGCTCATCATCCACACGCAACCCCAGCGTCCAGTCAATCAACTTGAGAATCACCAAGCTGAGCACAGCGCTCCACACCACCGTGAAGCCCACACCTTTCGCCTGAATCCACAACTGTCCCCACAAAGATTCGACCGTGCCGAAGCCACCCAGCTTTGGCGAGGCCAACGGGCCCGTAAGCAGAGCCCCAACAATGCCGGCAACTGCGTGCACGCCGAACACATCGAGCGAATCGTCATAGCCGAGTTTGTGTTTGAGGCGCGTCGCGCTGAAGAAGCAGACGACGCCAGCGATCAATCCAAGCACCAACGCGCCACCAGGGCCCGCGGTGCCAGCAGCGGGCGTGACGGCAACTAGCCCGGCAACTGCACCGGAGACGATGCCCAGCACGCTAGCCCGGCGATGCGTAATCCATTCCACGGCAAGCCAGCCCAGGGCAGCGGCAGCAGTGGCAACCTGCGTTGCCAACATCGCCATGCCAGCGCTGCCGTTAGCGGCAACGGCGGAGCCGGCGTTGAAGCCGAACCAGCCCAGCCACAGCAGGCTGGCGCCCATCACGGTGTAGCCGAGGTTGTGTGGTGGCATCGGTACATTGGGATAGCCGCGGCGTTTGCCGATGACCAGACACGCGATAAGTCCGGCAATGCCCGCGTTGATGTGCACCACCGTGCCGCCGGCGAAATCAAGCACGCCCAGATCGCCGAGCAGGGAGCCCGGGCCACTCCACACCATATGTGCCACCGGCAAATAGACGATGGTCAGCCATAGCCCGCTGAACCAGAGCAGTGCGCTGAACTTCATGCGTTCGGCGAATGCACCGATGATGAGCGCGGGTGTGATGATGGCGAAGGTGAGTTGGAACATGACATACACGCTTTCAGGCACCGTCTGGTAGCGCGAATCCGGCTTGAGCCCGTGCAGCAGTACGCGATCCAGTCCGCCGATGAACGAGTGCAGGTTGGTGACGCCGGCATGCATGCCTTCGGTGCTGAAGGCCAGCGAGTAGCCGTAGAGCATCCACAGTATCGTCACTAGCGCCGTGATGGCGAAGCACTGCATCAGGATCGAAAGCAGGTTTTTCGCGCGCACCATGCCGCCGTAGAACAGCGCCAATCCAGGAATGGTCATGAGCAGCACCAGTGCTGTAGCCGTAAGCATCCACGCGGTGTCGCCGCTGTCGATACGAGTTGGCGCTGCCGCTTGCGCCCAAGTGGGTGATGAAGCGAACAGGGCGGTTGCCGCGAGCAGTGATTTGGACGTCTTTCGGTCAAAGCGCATCGACATCGACCTCCTGCGTGCGAATGCGGATGGCCTGTTCCAGTTCACTGACAAAAATCTTTCCGTCACCGATCTTGCCGGTGCGCGCCGCGCCGACAATGGCTTCGATGGCCTGTTCCAACCGCTCGTCGGCCACCGCGACTTCAAGCTTCAGCTTGGGCAGAAAATCCACCACATACTCAGCGCCGCGATATAGCTCGGTGTGCCCGTGCTGGCGGCCAAACCCCTTTACCTCGGTGACGGTCATGCCCGTCACTCCTGCCTCGGTCAGTGCCTGACGCACGTCGTCCAACGTGAACGGTTTGATGATGGCCGTGATCCACTTCATCCCCAACGCTCCCCGTGCGGTGTCTATGTCGCGGTGCAGCAGGATGCGTGCCACAAGGGTGCCCGAGCCTGCACCGCCCCTCACCGTCATTCCTGCGAAAGCAGGAATCCAGTGACTTCAACGGGTTGCGAAAGGCACTGGATCCCGGCTTTCGCCGGGATGACGGTGAGGACGTCGTTTGGGATGAGGAGAAACCGGCCGGTTTGCCCGAAGATAGAGCGTTTGTGGGGATCATCGCCCCCGTTTGGTGCACCGCCGCGGTTTGACCGCTCAGGCATTAATCAGTACCATTTTAGTCCCAATTCACGCAGTCTCCGGTCGCATTCCCATGCTCCGCGTCAGCCGACTCACCGACTACGCCACCGCGGTGATGACCTGCATCGCCGCTCATCCTGACGACGTGCTCAGCACGGCGGAGATTGCTGATGAGGCGCATCTGGAGCTGCCCACCGTAAGCAAATTGCTGAAGCTGCTCGGCCATGCCGGGCTGGTGGAATCGTTCCGTGGCGTTAACGGCGGTTACCGCCTGGCGCGTCCGGCGGGGGAGATCACCCTCGCGCAGATCGTGGAAGCGCTGGAAGGCCCCATCGGCATGACCGAATGCAGTCTGGCCGAAGGCCAATGCGACCGTGAATCGCAATGTGGCGTGCGCACCAATTGGCAGAACGTCAACAACATCGTCGGCAACGCGCTGCGCGCCGTCAGCCTGTCCGACATGCTCAAACCCCCTAGTCGTCGCATCGACGCCCACCTGATCGGATGACCCCCACTCATCCCGCGACCGCTTTCGACGACACGATGACCAACATGACTACCGAAACCACCGACCGCAGCGATACCTCCGCCACACTTCGCGACAACGCCGAAGTCGCCGCCGCGCTGGGCCGCCGCTATGAAGCCGGTTTCGTCACCGACATTGAAACCGACAGCCTGCCGCCTGGCTTGTCCGAAGACATCATTCGCCAGCTCTCCGCGCTCAAGCACGAGCCGGAGTGGATGACCGAATGGCGCCTGCAGGCGTATCGCCATTGGCTGACCATGCCGACGCCGCATTGGGCCAAGCTCAATATTGGTCCGATCGATTTCCAGGCCATCAGCTACTACGCCTCGCCGAAGAATCGTCCGAAATCGCTGGATGAGGTCGACCCCAAGCTGCTCGAAACCTACGACAAACTCGGCGTACCGCTGCACGAGCGGGCCAAGCTCGCCGGCGTGGCGGTGGATGCGGTGTTCGACTCCGTGTCGGTGGGCACCACTTTCCGCAAGGAGTTGGCCGACGTCGGTGTGATCTTCTGCTCGATGAGCGAAGCCATTCGCGAATACCCCGAGCTGGTGAAGAAGTACCTTGGCAGCGTGGTGCCGACGGGCGACAACTACTTCGCGGCGCTCAACTCCGCGGTGTTCTCGGACGGCTCATTCGTGTTCATTCCCAAGGGCGTGCGTTGCCCGATGGAACTGTCCACCTACTTCCGCATCAACGCTGGCCACACCGGCCAGTTCGAGCGCACCATGATCATCGCGGAAGAGGGCGCTTACGTCTCTTACCTCGAAGGCTGCACCGCGCCGATGCGTGATGAAAACCAGCTGCACGCCGCAGTGGTCGAACTGGTGGCGCTGGAGAAGGCGCAGATCAAGTATTCGACGGTGCAGAACTGGTACCCCGGCGACGAGAATGGTGTCGGCGGCATCTACAACTTCGTGACCAAGCGCGGCGACTGCCGTGGCGATGATTCGAAGATTTCGTGGACGCAGGTGGAGACCGGTTCCGCCATCACCTGGAAGTACCCCAGCTGCGTGCTGCGCGGCGATCGCTCGGTGGGCGAGTTCTATTCGGTGGCATTGACACACCATCGCCAGCAGGCCGACACCGGCACCAAGATGATCCATATCGGCAAGGGCACCAAGTCCAAGATCGTGTCCAAGGGCATCAGTGCCGGCCGCAGCAACAACAGCTATCGCGGCCTGGTGAAGGTGGAGAAAGGCGCCGAGGGCGCGCGCAACTACACCCAGTGCGATTCGCTGCTGATCGGCAAGAAGTGCGGCGCGCACACCTTCCCGTATATGGAAGTGAAGAACCCCTCAGCCATCGTCGAACACGAAGCGACTACCTCCAAGATTTCCGACGATCAGCTGTTCTATTGCCGCAGTCGCGGTATCGGCGAGGAAGACGCCGTGTCGATGATCGTCGACGGCTTCTGCAAGCAGGTGTTCCGCGAATTGCCGATGGAGTTCGCCGTGGAAGCCAAGAAGCTGCTGGAAGTGTCGCTGGAAGGCGCGGTCGGCTGATCCCGTTTCGCGCCGCCACACCGAATCAAAACCAATCATTGAATATGCGACGCCACCGCGTCGCCAGACGAAGAAACCGCCATGCTGAAGATCGAAAACCTGCACGCCCGCGTCGAGGGCAAGGACATCCTCAAGGGCCTCACGCTCACCGTGAATGCGGGTGAGGTGCACGCGATCATGGGTCCGAACGGCGCGGGCAAGTCCACGCTGGGCAATGTGCTGTCCGGTCGTGACGGCTACGAAGTGACCGAAGGCACCGTGACCTTTAATGGCGTCGATCTGCTGGCGCTGGAGCCCGAGGCGCGCGCCGCCGCTGGCGTGTTCCTGGCGTTCCAGTACCCGGTGGAAATTCCCGGCGTGAACAACACCTACTTCCTGCGTGCCGCGCTCAATGCACAGCGTAAGCAGCGTGGTGAGAAGGAGCTGGATTCCATGCAGTTCCTCAAGCTGGTGCGCGAGAAGCTGAAGATTATGCAGATCTCCGACGAGCTGCTGCATCGCGCGGTGAACGAAGGGTTCTCCGGTGGCGAGAAGAAGCGCAACGAGATCTTCCAGATGGCCGTGCTGGAGCCCAGGCTGGCGATTCTCGATGAGACCGATTCCGGCCTCGACATCGATGCACTCAAGCAGGTGGCGCAGGGCGTGAACGCGTTGCGCTCGGCCGAGCGTGGCTTCCTCGTTATCACCCACTACCAGCGTCTGCTTGATTACATCGAGCCGGATTTCGTGCATGTGCTGGCTGACGGCCGGATTGTGGAGAGCGGCGACAAGACGCTGGCGTTGAAGCTGGAAGAACACGGCTACGCCTGGGTGGCAGACAAGGATCCCGCACTGACCGGAGCTTCGGCATGAGCGAGCCGCAGCGCACGCCTTTCGTCGATTCGCTGCTGGAAGCGGCAGCGCAGACGCGCTTGCCCGGTAGTGCCATCGGCTGGCTCGACGCGGCACGTCGCGAAAACCTCGAAGCTTTCGCTGCCGCGGGCCTGCCGGATACGCGCATGGAGGCCTGGAAGTACACCGCGCTACGCGCGCTGGGACAGCGCCGCTTTGCGCCGGGCGATACGCAGGCCGTTACTCGTGAGGTGGATGCCGCTGCATTTGCCTTGCCGGGCATCGACGGCCCGGCCCTGGTCTTCGTCAATGGCGTGTTCCGTGCAGATCTGTCGCGCACGGATTCGTTGCCTGCCGGCCTGAGCCTGCAGCCGCTGTCGCAGGCGCTGCAGGGTGATGCGGAGCCGCTGCGCTTTGCTCTGTCGCGCCACTATCGCGAGGGCGGTGACGTGTTTGCCCGCCTCAACGCAGGATTGGCTGGCGATGGCGTGGTGTTGCGTGTGGCTGCTGGCGCGAAGATCGCGCAGGCGGTGCATCTCCTCTTTGTTGGTACGTCCGCCGAAAGCGATCTCGCCTGGCATGTGCGCCACGTGATCGAACTCGGCGAGAGTGCCGAGTTGTCGGTGGTTGAGCATCACGCCACCAGCGGCGAGCAGCAACATCTCGGCACGCAGGTGGCTGATGTCGTGCTGCGCGAAGGTGCGAAGCTGCGCCATGTCACGCTGCAGGAATCCGCTGCCGGCAGCACGCTGGTGCGCAACGCCAACCTTCAGCTGGACGCCCGTGCCCAAGCGTCGCTCTATGTGCTGGAGCTGGGTGGTGCACTGGTGCGTCACGATCTTCATGCGACATTGGCTGGCGATGAGTCGCGACTGGAAACGCGCGGCGTGTTCGTGCTCAACGGTCGTCAACATGTGGACACCCAGATGGCCATTTGCCATCAGGGTCTCAATACGACTTCTGATTCGGTGTGGCGCGGTGTGGCCGACCAGCGTTCGCGCGGCGTGTTCCGCGGCGCCATCGTGGTGGCGCAGGGCGCCGATGGCAGCGATGCCAGCCTGAGCAGCAAGAACCTTTTGCTGTCCGGGCAAGCCGAGATCGATACCAAGCCCGAGCTGGAAATCTACGCAGACGAAGTGAAGGCAGCCCACGGCGCGACGGTCGGTCAGCTCGACGAACGCTCGCTGTTTTACCTGCGCTCGCGAGGCATTCCGCTGACCGATGCGCGGGCCATGCTTACGGCAGCGTTCTGCCGTGCCGTGTTCGAGTCGATTCCCGATGAGCCCCTGCGCGAGCACCTCAATCATCAGTTGATGGCCCATCTGCCTTCCGCATAAGGCGGGGCAGTAGGCAATAAGGCGAAACGAAACCGATGAACGCACAGACCAAACCGAGCCCGACCGTTTTCGACGTGCAGAGTATCCGCGCCGATTTCCCCTTGCTGTCGCGCACCGTGCACGACAAGCCGCTGATCTATTTCGACAACGCCAATACCAGCCAAAAGCCGCAGAGCGTGATCGAGGCGGTGGATGACCACTACCGCATGCACAACGCCAACGTGTCGCGTTCTGTGCATCAGATTGGCGAGGAAGCCACGGCGGCTTACGAAGGCGCTCGCGACAAGCTGGCGCGTTTCATCAATGCCGGCTCCCGCAATGAGCTGGTGCTGACCTCGGGTACCACCCAGTCGATCAACCTTGTGGCCTACAGCTATGCGTTGCCGCGACTGAAGGCGGGTGATGCCATTCTCACCACGCAGATGGAGCACCACGCCAACATCGTGCCGTGGCAGCTGGTGGCTGAACGAGCGGGCGCGACGGTGAAGCCGGCACCGATCAATGAGCAAGGCGAGCTGATCGTCGAGAAGTTCATCGAGATGCTCACGCCCGACGTGAAGCTGGCCTGTGTGACGCATGTATCCAACGTGCTCGGCACGGTGAACCCCGTGCGCGAGATCGCCAAAGAGTGCCGCAAGCGTGGCATCCCCTTGCTGGTGGACGGTTCGCAGGCCGTGCCGCATCGACCGGTCGACGTGCAGTCGCTGGGTTGCGATTTCTATGCGCTGACCGGCCACAAGATGCTGGCACCCACCGGCACGGGTGCACTGTGGGCGCGCAAGGAGCATCTCGAAGCGATGCCACCGTTCTTCGGTGGCGGTGAAATGATTCGCGAAGTGCGTTTCGACGGCACCACGTTTGCGGAGCCGCCGCACAAGTTCGAGGCCGGTACGCCGAACATTGCCGGATTCGTAGGCTTGGGCGCGGCCATCGACTACTACGAGTCCGTTGGCTTCGAAGCCATCCACGCGTGGGAGCAGCAGTTGCTGGCCTATGCCACGGAACGTCTGCGTGCCATTCCCGGCTTGCGCATCTTCGGCGAGGCCAAGGAGAAGGAGCCGGTGATCTCGTTCCTGATCGAAGGAGCACAGGCCACCGACCTTGCCACGCTGCTGGACCTGCAGGGCGTGGCCGTGCGCTCGGGCCACCATTGCGCTCATCCTTTGATGCAGTTCTACGGTGTGCCCGCCACGCTGCGTGCCTCGCTGGCGTTCTACAACACCCGCGAAGAGATTGATGCCTTCGTCACCGCCTTGCTCAAGGTTCGCAAGCTGTTGATGTGACAGCCGGAGCGGGCCTGTTTGCAGCAGGTCCGTTGAGAAGGTCCATTGCCGCCCCCACGGAGTTCTTCACATCCCCGGGAGGCAGGCTATGGACGGTACCTGGCAGTTGGCTCAGATGAACGTTGGCACCCTGGTCGCGGATGCGGATGATCCGGTGGTGCAGCCCTTCATGAATGCACTGGCGGAGATCAATGCATTGGCCGAGTCCAGCCCTGGTTTCGCGTGGCGTCTGAAGGACGATGTTTCGGGTGGTGCTACCAGCATTGCCGTCGCCGCCGATCCACGATTCATCGTCAACATGTCGGTGTGGGAAAGCGTCGAGGCGCTGTTCGAATTCGTCTATCGCAGCGCGCACACCTCGATCATGGCGCGCCGACGCGAGTTCTTCACCAAGCCACTGGAAGGTCGCGCCTATCAGGTGCTGTGGTGGGTGCCTGCTGGCGAGGAGCCCACCATTGCCGATGGCCTTGCCAAGTTATGGCATCTCGACCGCTTTGGGCCGACACCGTTGGCCTTTACGTTTAAGCAACGCTTTGCTCCGCCAGGTGATGTGACGATTGCCATCGAAGGGGAGCAGCGTCTTGTCAGCGAGACGTAAATTCCACCCCGCCGCCTAGTTGCCTCACGACTTGCTGTCTTTGCTCGCCTTTGCGGGCATGGGCACGCATTTATGGTCGCGAAACAGTGCCCATTCCTCGCACTCGCGCCCGTCAGGGAAGATGCAGAGGCCGCCGGCATTGGCGTTGGCGTCCTTGCGCAGATCCAGATTGCCGCCCAGCTTTTCGCAGTTGACCGACGCTGGGTTCGGCATGCCCACCGAAGCAGATGATGTTGATGAGGTGGCCGGTGCGGTGGTCTGCTGGGTGCTGCAAGCAGCGAGCAGGATCACGGAGAGGGCGATCAGGGCAGCTTTCATGACACTTCCTTGAGACGAGTGCTTCACTATAGCCAGCCGTGCGTCATGAAGCTGTCGGGGTTTTCCGTTGCACGCAGGCGGCAAGCTTGCCGTGGTTACCGTCGTGCAGAGAGATGGGCGACGGATTGTTGCTGGCGTATAAAAAAAGGCCCGTGCTTGTGCACGGGCCTCTTATTGCGAGCGATGACCATGCTGCCAAAGCGGCAGCGCGTCTTACCAGATCTTCACCTGCTTCTCGCCCTCACGCACCATCTTGTCGCCCGCCTTGCACTGGAATGCCTGTGCAAAGGCCGGCATGTTCGACGGCGCGCCGATGGCACGGAACTGCGCCGGCGCGTGCGGATCGGTGTTGAGCAGGGTGAGCTGCGCTTCCGGACGGATGCTGCCGCGCCACACGCGCGCCCAGTTGAGGAAGAAGCGCTGATCCTGCGTGTAGCCGTCGATCTTGCTCTTGGCTTCCGCCGGATTGCGGGCCAGTGCCATCTGCAACGCATCGTACGCCGCATTGAGGCCACCGAGGTCGCCGATGTTCTCGCCCATCGTCAGCTTGCCGTTGACGAACTTGCCCGGCAGCGCTTCGTAGCCGTTGAACTGGTCGGCCAGCTTGTCGGTGCGCGCGTCGAAGGCCTTGCGGTCGTCGTCAGTCCACCAGTTGCTGTTGTTGCCCTGTGCGTCGAACTTGCTGCCCTGGTCGTCGTAGCCGTGACCCATCTCGTGGCCGATCACCGCGCCGATACCGCCATAGTTGAGCGCGTCATCCGCCTTGGCCGAGAAGAACGGCGGCTGCAGGATGGCGGCAGGGAACACGATTTCGTTCTTCTGCGGGCTGTAATAGGCGTTCACCGTCTGCGGTGTCATGCCCCATTCGGTGCGATCCACCGGCTTGCCGATCTTGCCCACCATGTAGTCGTAGTTGAACTTGTCGGCGGCCTGCACGTTCTCGAAGTAGCTGGCGGCCGGCTTGATGGTGAGGCCTGCCCAGTCACGCCATTGGTCGGGGTAGCCGATCTTCGGTGTGAACGAGGCCCACTTTTCCAGCGCCTTCTGCTTGGTGGCGTCGCTCATCCACGGCAGGTTTTCGATGCGCGTCTTGTAGGCGGCGCGAAGGTCGGCCACCAGCTGCTGCGCCCGCACCTTGGATGCCGGAGAGAATGTCTGCGCCACGTAAAGCTGGCCAAGCGCCATGCCCATGCCGCCTTCTACGGAGTCGAGCGTGCGCTTCCAGCGCGACTTCATTTCCTTCTGGCCGTTGAGCGTCTTTGCGTTGAACGCAAAGTCCTCCTGCTGGAACGGCGTGGAGAGGTAGGGCGCGGCGGCGTCAATGGCGTGGAAGCGCAGGTAGGCCTGCCAATCGCTCACCGACACATCGGCCAACATCTTGTCGAACTCAGCGAAAAACTTTGGCTGCGACAGGGAGAAGCCATCCTTCACTTCAGCACCCTGGGCCTTGAAGAACGCGGCCCATTCGAAGTGCGGCGTTACCTTGTTGGCATCGGCGAGGCTGACGTAGTGGTAGCGGTTCTCCGGCTGGCGCAGTTCGGTGGGCACCAGCGAGGCCGACGCCAGGCGCGTTTCCAGCGCCATCACTGCCTTGGCCTGCACCTGCGCATCGGTGTCACTGACGCCCACCAGCTGCAGCGTGCGCGCGATATGCGCGACATAGGCAGTGCGGATCTTTTCGAAATCCGGCTTGCTGTAATAGTCCGCGGTGGGCAGGCCCAGGCCGCCCTGGCCTGCGTAGGCGATTTGGCGGCTGGAGTCCTTGAAGTCCGGGCTGCCGTAGAAGCGGAAAGCGGCAGGGTGCCCCTGTGCGTAGCTATCGGTGATGTAGGCGACGATATCGCTGGTGTTCTTCAGCGCATTGATACGCGCCAGCTCCGGCTTCATCGGGTCATAGCCCACTTTCTCGATGGCGGCTTCGTTCATGCCCGAGGCATAGAAGTAGCCGATCTTCTGTTCGATGGAGCCCGGCTTGGCTTGGGCTGCGCTCTTCGCGGCCTTTTCAACGATGCCGTGCTGCACATTCAGGCTGTCTTCGCGCAGCGAATCAAACGAACCCCAGCGCGTGCGGTCGTCAGGAATCGGGTTGGCGGCAAGCCATTTCGCATTGACGAAGCCGTTGAAGTCGTTGCAGACATCCTTTTGGGCATCCAACTCCTTCACATCGAACGAGCCGTTGGGGGCGGCCAGTGCACCCATGCACATGGCCATGCCGACCGCCAGCGCGAGCGGTTTCATAATGCGGTTCTTCATGCGGATCGTCTCTCCCTCTGTATGAGCCGCGCGACCGGGTCATCCGGCCGGCTGGCTTTGGTGCATCAATAGCCGAGGCTAGTCACCGCAGCAGATTTCGGCCCAGTGTCGAAGGTCATGTTGGCGTAAGGTTCGCCGTTTTTTAGGCAGCGAGGGGGAAACTCAGCTGCACCATCAAGCCCGGTCGCGCGTCGCCCAGCGAAAGCTGTATGCCGTGCAGGTCCGCCACGGCGCTGACCAGGGCCAGGCCCAGCCCGCTGCCTGGCGAGCTGCGGCTGCTGTCCAGGCGCACGAAGCGACGAAGCACGCGTTCGCGGTCTTCCTCAGGTATGCCGGGGCCGGAGTCGGTGACGCGGCCGATAAGGTGGTCGGCGGTGCTGCGCAGATCCAGGTGGATGCAAGAGCCCACCGGCGTGTGGTGCAGGGCGTTCTCGATCAGGTTGGCCAGCATCTGGGTAAGCAGCACCTGGTCCCCGCGCAGGTGACGACCCGCCTCGATGTCCGCGGAGAGTTGCTGGCCAAGGTCCTCGGCCACCGGACGATAGGTTTCGGCCAGCGTGTCGAACAGCGCCGATAGATCCAGCTGCTCGAACCCCGAACGGCGTTGCCGCGACTCCACACTGGCGATGCGCAGCAGGGCGCGGAAGGTGGCCAACAGATCGTCGACTTCGGTCAGGGCGCGTTGCACGCTGTCACGCAATTCGGCTTCGTTCGTGCGGGGATCGGTGCCCGCTTCGAGGCGCTGGCGCATGCGCATCAGGGGCGTTCGCAGATCGTGGGCAATGTCGTTGGACACCTGACGCATGCCGTCCATCAGCACGTGCATGCGTGTGAGCATGCGATGGAATCGGTTGGCGAGGCGATCGAACTCGTCGTCCTTGCCGGAACGGGTGACGACGAAATCCGCTTCGCCTTCCAGTGCCCGCTCGGCGAGCTCGCCCAACGCATCGATGCGCCGCATGTACAGCCAGCCGCCGATGCCGCCCGTCAAAAGCACGAGCAGCAGCGCGGAGAGCCCTATCTCCAGAAAGCGCCGGCTCAGCAGCTCACTCAGTTCCACCACGCTGCGGTTGTCGCTGCCGGCGATGAGCCAGCGGCCGTCCGGCAAGCGAGTGGCATACAGGTGCACCTCATCCGCATCACTGTTGTCTTCGCCCAGCGCGCCCTGCAGCGGCACGGTTTGCCAGCCCGCAGCGGTGGGGTGATAGCTGAGATTGCCGGCGATGCGGCGACCGCTGGCGTCCGCAAGCAGGTAGTAGTCCGGCCCCAACGGCATGACGGCGACACGCTGACGAATCTGCATATCCAGGGTGCCGTCCTCCGCGGCCTGGAGCAGGCTGGCCATATCGGTCTTCACGTTGGCGCGCAGCTGGGCTTCGGCGTACTCGCCAACACTCCACCATGCGATGCCGAGCAACGCCGCTACCAGCACCGCGAACAGCGACGCCTGGATCAGCGTCATGCGGAATGCAGCGCTGCGTAGCGGATTAATCCTCGACACGAAGGCAGTATCCGGCGCCGCGCACGGTATGCAGCAATTCCTGCGCAAATCCACGATCGATTTTGTTGCGCAGTCGGCTGATGTGCGTTTCGATCACGCTGGTTTGCGGATCAAAGTGGAATTCCCACACGTGCTCGAGCAGCATGCTGCGGGTCACCACGCGGCCCTGATGCGTCATCAGGTATTCCAGCAAGCGGAACTCCCGGGGTTGCAGTTCCACGAGCTGGCCGGCGCGTCGCACTTCGCGCGTGATGCGGTCAAGTTCAAGGTCCGCGACGCGCAGCAAGGTCGTGTGCTCCGCCATGTGCGGACGGCGTGACAGGGCGGCAAAGCGCGCGCGCAGTTCGATCATGGCGAATGGTTTTGTCAGGTAGTCGTCAGCGCCGGCATTGAGCCCTTCGACGCGATCGTTCACCTCGCCAAGCGCAGACACCATCAGCACCGGCGTCTCGCGACCGGCATTGCGCAACTCGCGCACCATGGATACGCCGTCCAGGTGAGGCAGCATGCGGTCGACGATGATCACGTCGTAGCGCTCGCGTGCGGCCATGGTCAGCCCGGCATAGCCATCGTGCGCATTGTCGATATGTGTGGTGTTCGCGTGGAGGCCGGCCGCAATGTGCGCGGCGGTATCGCGATCATCCTCCACGATAAGGACTCTCATGGGTGGTACTCCAATGTCTTGCCTGTGAACAGGCCCTGGCTTCCTTACCGATAGGTAAGGCCTCTGCATCCTGCTAGTCATAGCAGTTCCCTAATGTCGGTTGGATGACAGCGCACGCCGGTTGCTCAACGGCGTGACGCAAGACCGTATCCGCGTTCATTCACCGAAGGGTTTTTCCATGGCAGCAATACGTGCAGGCAGCATTCTCGTGGGCGTCGCTGCGTTGACAGGTGCAAGCCTGGCACACGCCGCCGGCTCCGCTTCGCTCAAGGGCGTGGTCGAAAGTGATCACCATCCGGTAGCCGGCGCACAGGTGGCGCTGACCGAACTGAACCGCAGCGTGGTGACCGGCAACGACGGCAGCTATCAGCTGGAGGGCATCGAGCCCGGCAACTACAACTTGGTGGTGAGCGCCGATGGACAGGCGCCGGTGCAGCGCCAGGTGGCACTGCGTCGCGACCAGACCATCGAGCAGGACGTGGAATTTGCGGGCGCGGCGAAGACCCTGCAGGCACTCAGGGTGACAGCGCAGACCACCCCGCTGGAGATGGCGCGCAGCATCCAGCAGGATGCGCCGAACATCGTGAACGTGCAGCCCGCGACCGAAATCCGCAAGCTGCCCGACGTGAACGCCGCTGAGGCGGTGCGCCGCATTCCTGGCATTTCTCTGGAGAGCGACACGGGCGAAGGTCGCTTCATCAATATTCGTGGCCTGGACGCCGATCTCAACGGCGCAACGTTCGACGGCGTACGTTTGCCGCCCACCAATCTCGCCTCGCCGATGGGTGGTGGCCGCGCGGTGGCGTTCGACTCGATTCCCACCGGCCTGATCGGCGCCATCACGGTGACCAAGACCAATACGCCAGATCAGGACGCCGAGGCTCTCGGTGGTGCTATTGAAATCACACCCAAGCAGGTGCCGCCCGGCAAAGACAAGTTCCTCGAAGTGGAGGTGGGCACTGGTCTAGAAAACCTGCGCGATACGCCGATCAAGGACTACCAGCTGAGCGGCGGCGGTCGCTTTGGTCCGAGCAACGCCTTCAGCTTCATCGGCACCATCGCGTATTACGAAGACAAGCGCGGCGTCGACGATATCGAAGGCTCCTATGCGGACGACCAGGCCAACGGCACGCCCGACAAGGTGATGAACGACTTCGAGCAGCGCTACTACCAGTACCACCGCCGTCGTCTGGGTTATGGCGGCGAGCTGGACTATCAGCCCGACGACGACAATCGCTGGTACGTGCGTTACTTCAAGGCGGGCTACACCGAGTCGGTGAGCCGTCAGCGCCTCACCTACAACATGTTCGGTGGCGGCACGGGTTCGGTCACGTTCGATCCGTCTAACCCAAAGGGTTTCATCGACCCCAATGTCACCTTCGACAAGACACTGCGCGATGAGCAGGAAACCATCGCGACGCGCGTGGCCAGCATCGGTGGGGAGAACCACTTCCAAAGCTTCAAGATCGACTACCTGCTGGCGGCGACCTACGGCTCGTACAACAAGCCGTACGACTACAACAGCACGTTCGCCAACGCCAACACCTACACGGTGGCGTACGACAACATCAGCGATCCGCGCTACCCGCGCTTCAATCCGCTCAATGGCAATCCGCTGGATCCGACGGCGTACACATTCTCGGATTTCCAGAACAGCACCGAGCACGACCACGACCAGGAATACACCGGCGCGTTCAACGTCACCATTCCCACCAACTGGTTCGAAGGCAGCGACGAAAACGTCAAGTTCGGCGTCAGCGCACGCAAGCGTGACCGCCATGGGGAGATCACCCGCTTCGACGGCGCACCGCCGGCCTTGCCGATGACGCAGTTCATTTCCGGCAAGCCAATCACGTACTACGACAATCACTACCAGAACGGCTACAACCTCTACGGGCCGGGGTTGCGCAGCTACTACATCAACAACCAGGGCCTGTTCCCGGAAGTGAATCCACTGGCTGACCAGCAGGCGGAAGCGCAGGGCGCATCGAACGGCAAGGAAAACGTCTACGCCGTGTATGGCCAGTATCAGTTCAAGCCCGTCGAAAAGCTGGACGTGCTGACCGGCGTGCGCTGGGAGCGCACGGTGGCCACTTACGGCGGCAACCAGGTGCTGCTGGATCCGAACACGGGTGCGTTTGCCGGTTCCACGCCGATTGCAATCAATCACAACTACAACAATTTCTTCCCGACGGTGCAGCTGCGCTATGAGTTCCAGGAGCAGTTGATCGGCCGCGCGGTCTACTCCAAGACCATCGCTCGCCCCGGCTTCAACCAGGCCACCGCCTCGACGCTGATCGATCCGGCGGCCGACAACGTGACGCAAGGCAACCCCAACCTCAAGCCGACCACCAGCGACAACTTCGACTTCTCGCTGGAGTACTACCTCGACAACGGCGGCATTGCGTCGGTGGGTCTGTTCGACAAGGAATTGAGCAACTACATCGTCAACAAGGAAGAAAGCGGCGTGACGTTCCCGAACAACGGGTTGTTCGCCGGCTTCACCGGGGCGGCCAAGGTCTACACTTTTGCCAACCTCAATAGTGCCCACGCGCGTGGCATCGAGCTGAACTATCAGCAGAAGTTCACCACGCTGCCGGGTTGGCTGGCTGGTTTCGGCCTCGGCGCCAACTACACCTATGTGGACTCCAGCGGCGAGATCCGCCCGGGCCAGCACGAGCAACTGCCGTCCACGTCGCGCAACACCGGCAACTTCATGGTCTTCTACGACCTGGGTGGTTTCAGCGCGAATCTCGGCGCGTACTACGTCAGCAAGAACATCTTCGGTGTCGGCAGCTCGTCGGCCACGGATGTCTGGTCGCAGCCGCGCTTCTCGCTGGATCTGGGTGCGACCTATACCTTCGACGATCAGTGGTCGGTGTTCTTCAACGCCAAGAACCTCACAAATACGCGTCTGAAGTTCACCGAAGGCCCGGCCAGCGATCGCCCGATCCAGCGCGAGTTCTACGGCCAGACGTTCATCGCCGGCGTTCGTTTCAAGCTCTGATCCCCTTTTGATCCGCAGGAAATACACATGAACAAATCTTTTCTCCGTTGCATGCCTCTCGCGCTTTGCCTGGCCGCCGCACTGGCCGCTCCTTCCATGGCCGCTGCACCTGAGATGCCGTATGCCGTAACCCAGCACTACACGTTGGGTGGTCCGGGCGGCTGGGATTACCTGAGCCTCGATGCGGCCGCGCATCGCCTGTTCATCGCCCGCGATGACCGCGTGATGGTGGTGGATGCGGCGTCGGGCAAGTTGCAGGGTGAGGTGCCGGGCATGCAGCACGCGCATGGTGTCGCTCTGTTGCCGGCGAAGCATCAGGCGTTCGTGAGCAACGGCCACGGTGACAACGTCACGGTGGTGGATACGGACGCGCTCAAGGTCACCGGTCATATCGCCATCAGCGGCAAGGATCCGGACGCCATCGTGTTCGATGAGGCCTCCGGTCATCTGCTGACCATGAATGGCCATAGCAGCAACATCAGCGTCATCGATGCGCAGGCCGGCAAGGAACTAGCGACGATCGCGGTGCCGGGCCGCCCGGAATTCGCGGTGAGCGATGGCACCGGCCAAGTGTTCCTCAATCTCGAAGACAAGAGCCAGCTGGTGCGGGTGGATCTTGCCAACAAGAAAGTGCTGAACGTGTGGCCGCTGTCACCGTGCGACGGCCCGACCGGCCTCGCCCTGGATAAGGCCAATCATCGACTGTTCTCGGTGTGCGCCAACGGCTGGATGATCGTGACCGATGCCAACGATGGCCATCAGGTAGCCAAGATTGCGATCAGCAAGGATCCGGACGCCGTGGTGTTCGACGCACAGCGCAAGGTCATTCTGAGCCCGGGTGAAGAGGGCAAGCTCAGCGTGGTGGCCCAGGATGATGCGGATCACTATCACCTGGTGGGCAACCTGCCGACCCAGCCGAGCGCGCGCACACTGGCGCTTGATCCGCAGACGCACACGGTTTATCTCGCCGCTGCCACGGCGGCGACCAAGGGCAAGCCGGTGGAAGGTTTTGGCTTGCTGGTGGTGAGCCCGCGTTGAGCTAGTGCTCCGGCGGCGGGTGCAAGGCTTGCCGCCGGGCAATGCAAACGTGTGAGGTGCGTCGGTTATTTTCCGTCATTCCGGTGCAGACCGGAATCCAGCGGCGGCTGTGCTGGGTTGTCGCGACCGCATGTAGATCGATGATCGACAACGCGACAATCGAGCCTGACGTCACTGGATTCCGGCCTGCGCCGGAATGACAGCTCCTCTGAAATGGCAGGGCTAGATTGACTCCTCACCCAGCCCTCTCCCCGGAGGGGAGAGGGCTGGGGTGCATCGCGATTTCGCGAATGCGCAACCAAGCTATCGGCAGCTTTAAGTCCTCTTCGCGATGGCGCGTTGCGATGTAGCCGCGAGGCGTGTCGTGCGATCGTGGCGATCCGAGCTTCGCAGTCGCCAAAGCTGGTATTCAACACGACGCTACGACAACCTCGCTTTTGAGGCCGTTTTCTTTGGGTTACTTTTCTTTTGGGCCAGCAAAAGAAAAGTGACTCGAGCGCCGGCAGGCGATCGAAACGCCCGCCGCGCAGGCGGCACGCTGGCGATAGCGCAACAACCAAGCGCAAAGCCCATGAACCCCGGCCTGCGCCGGAATGACAACTTTTGCGGGCGAGAGGGGAGATACCGCCTTCCAAGGGTGTCCGAGGCCAACTCACCCGCTATCATTAGCAAATGCCCAGCCCCACCCATCTCACCTTCCGCACCGCGGGCAGCGAAGACATCGCCGCCATCGTCCCCCTGGTCGAATCCGCCTACCGCGGCGAATCCGGCCAACGTGGCTGGACCACCGAAACGCACCTGCTCGACGGCCAGCGCACCGATACCGAAAGCGTCGCCGAGCTGATCGTCCGCGAGGGCAGCATCGTGCTGCTGGCCGAGCAGAACGGCGAGTTGGTGGCGTGCTGCCATATCGAACGACAGGACATAGCCGGTTACTTTGGCATGTTTGCCGTCAATCCCAGCTTGCAGTGCGCAGGCCTCGGCCGTGCCGTGCTGGCGGAAGCCGAACGCGTGGCAAAGAAGGAATGGCAGGCGACCGCCATGCGCATGTCGGTGATCGAGCAGCGTAATGAGTTGATTGCCTGGTACGAGCGCCGCGGTTACCAGCTCACCGGGGAGACGCGTGCGTTTCCTTACGGCCAACCGCGCTTTGGCATTCCGCTGCGCGACGATCTGCGCTTTGTATGGATGAGCAAGCCTCTGCAAGAGGTCACGGCATGAATCTGGCCGACTGGATTTTCGTGGGCACCCGCAGCGAGCTGCTACCGGGCGAATTCAAGGTCGTGTGGGACGGAGACACCGCCATTGCCGTGTACAACATCGACGGCGATCTCTATGCCATCGAAGACGTATGCAGCCACGACGGCGGTGAACTTGCCGGCGGTGATCTGCATGGCTTCGAGGTGGAATGCCCGCGACATGGCGCTCGCTTCGACGTGCGCAGCGGTGCCGTCACCTGTCCACCTGCGTACGAACCGATCGCCAGTTTTCCCGTGCACGAAGTAGACAATCAGATCTGGACGCGCGACGACCGGTAGAAGAGAAGTGAGTGGAGCGAGAGACGAGAGAAAGCGTTTCTTCTCACCAGAACCTATCTCAAATTCGGTAAACCTTGCCTATGGCCCGTCATTCCCGCGAAGGCGGGAATGACATTTGGCTTTTTTTGGCAACTTTCAATTTTGAGAGAGGTTCTACTCGCTGCTGCGCTAAAGCCTGTAAACGAACGCCAGCGTCGTCGTTAACTGGTTGCGCGAACCGTACTCTCGTACCAGCGGACTCGCTGCCGCCTGGCCAAGCAAGCGCGTGTAGTTGATGGCGAAGGCGAACCCCGTGTGCAGACTGGTGGGCATGTAGGCGTCGTATTCGAAGCCAATCTGCTGGCTGCCTGCGCCTGGCGACCACGGCACGGTGTCCAGTTGCATGGCCTGTGTTGGCGTCACGCCGAAAAAGCGACGCATGGCGGGGCCGTTCATCGCCTGCCACTGCACCTGCAGGCTATGGTTGAGATAGCCGATCGCCGGCAGGTCGTAGTCGGCGTACAGGTTGAGATAGGCACCTTCACCCTGTAGGTCATGGCTGAGCGTGCTGCCTAGATTGAGTTGCGCCGTCGCCTGGTACTCAAGGTAGCCGCCCGCGTTGATGCGCGGACCTAGCGACTTGATGACGCCGCCGAGTTTCGACCCTAGCTCTTCGCGATCGCGGCCCCACATGTAGTTGCCGTACAGGCCGCCGCGCCACTTGTCGCCGTGGATGAAATCGACGGTAAGACCGTCGAGTGTCGACAGGGTGATGTGCCACGGCAGCTCGGCCTGGATATAGGGAATCGGCTGATTGCGATGGTCTTTCGATCCCAGCCAGGCGGGTATGCGTTGCATGCCCACGCCGAACAGGTCATTGGGGCCGTCGGTCGGGTTGTCCGCCACAGCGCTTGCTGATGCCGTCAACGCCAGCAGCAGGGCGGTGACGCGCATCAGTGATGCGGGCAGGGAACGACGACGGCTCATTGCAGGTACGACGACTCAGCTGCCGGGTTTGGCGGGCGTTGCAGCGTTGCTGGCGGTGAATTGGACGATGACCCGCTGGCCAATGCGCAGCGACGTCGGCGGCGGCTGATCAAACGCCAGCACGCATTCCACCGTACGTGTGTTGGCGCGGATCAGCGGATCTTCTTCCAGCGCACTGGGACCAAATACGGTGCCGATGCGCTGCACATGCGCGCTCAGCGTGGGCGCGCCACTGCCGCTGTCATCGACCACCTGCGCCGGCATGCCTTCATGCACGGCACTCACGAACGACTCGTTGAGTTCGGCGCGCACGATGCGCGCCTGTTCCGGCAGCAAGACGAAGGCGGGGCCACCCTGCGGTGACACAGCAGCGCCCGGTTGAATGTCGCGCTCCACGATCTGCCCGTCGAACGGCGCCACCAGGGTGCGCTGCGCCAGTTCATAGCGAGCGGCATCGAGCTTCTGCCTGGCCATGGCTTCCGAGGCGCGCGCGTTATCAAGCTCGCCCTGCAGCTGCTGCGCGGCATCCTTCGCGTCATCCGCGCTCTGGCCGTCGCCGGCGCCCGCGGCTGCCGCTGCGGCAAGGCGCGACGCGCGCTGCTGGGATGCCTTGAGGCGAACATCGAGCAGCCGGCCTTGTGCCTGTGCCTGCTTGAGCTCGGCTTCAGCGCCACTTACGGTCAGCTGGGCCGTCTTGGTGTCGAGCACCGCCAACACCTGGCCTTTGTGCACATGGTCGCCTTCACGCACTTTGATCTCGGCCACGATGCCATCGCGCGGCATGCTCAGCTTGAGCAAGCCACCCTCGATATCGATGCGCCCGCGCGCCACCGCGGCGAAGGTAGGGGCCGATGCCGCCGTCGCGGCATTCTTGCTGTTGTCGTTCTGCGAGCAAGCGGCCAGCAACGACGAGGCAAGGGTCAGGGCGAGTAGGGGGTAGAACGGACGCAAAGTCATGCGGAAGATCCCTCGAGGCCTGACGTTGGCGTCGAAATCGGAGATGGCACACGGTCGCTAAGGATACGGCCATCTTCCATGGCCAGCACGCGGTCCGCGTGCCCGACGAGTCGTGGGTCATGGCTGACGCACAGCACGGTGGTGCCGTGCGTGCGCGCAATGCGATGGAGAATATCGATGATGATCTGGCCGTTGGCGGCATCGAGCGCGCTGGTCGGTTCGTCGGCGAATAGCAGATCGGGCTCTTTGGCCAAGGCGCGGGCAATGGCGACGCGCTGCTTTTCGCCGCCGGAAAGCTCGGACGGGCGAAGACTCATGCGCGGCCCCAGGCCCACTTCTTCCAACGAGGCCATGGCGCGGCGGCGCGCTTCTGTGGGTGATAGGCCCAGGTAGCTCAGCGGTAGTTCAACCTGTTCCAGCGCGTTGAGCGCAGGGAACAGGTTGAAGCCTTGAAAGACGAAGCCGGTGTGCAGCAGGCGAAAGCGTTCGACGGCGCGCGTGTCGAGCTGATTCAGATCCTGGCCGAGCGCCAGCACATGTCCGCCGTCCGGGCGCTGCAAGCCGCTGAGAATCGCCAACAGCGTGCTCTTGCCGCAACCGGAGGGGCCGGAGATGAGGGTGAGTTCGCCCGCGCGCACATCCAGCGTGAGGTCGTGCAGCACCGTGCTGGTGATATCGCCGGACGTAAACGACTTGCTGACGTTGCGCGCCTGCAACGACACCGAGGGCTTGGGTTGAGGGACAGCTGACGCGTGATTCATGGCTTACCTCAACAACGTGGCCGGATCGGCGCGGCGCAGACTGCGCATGGCCGCCAGCCCCGACACGATGGCCAGGCCCATGCACAATGACAGGCACGCCACGGTGGCCCACGGCCCCAACGCCACTGGCACATTGCGGCTGCGCGCAAGCACCAGGGCCAGGGCGCCAAGCACAGCGCTGCCCAGCAGCCCCAGTGCGCCAACCCAGAACGCCTGCTCCATCACGACCTTGCGCAGCGCGCCCACACCCACGCCGAGGGCGTTAAGCGTGGCGTACTCGCGAATCGAGCCAATCACAGCGGCGACCAGGGTCTGGCTGGTGATCACCACGCCGACCAGAAACACGATGCCAGCAAGGAACAGCACACCCGCGCCAGCGCCGGTATCGAATATCCAGTAGAGCTGTGAACGACGGGCGAAATCCTTGGCGGTCCACACGTCGTAACTGCCGAACGCCGTGTTGCCGCGCAGGCGCGCAGCCACGTCATCGGCATTGGACGGGTCGCGGACTCTGGCCACGAAGTAGGTCATGCGATTGGAGTTGGATGGGTCGGTATCCAGCGATGCCGCGGTGGCGAGTGATGCCACCACGTTGACGCCGCCCAGCGCCCGCAAGCCGTTGCTCACACCCACCACGCGCACGCGATGGCCATTGATCACCGCGCTGTCACCCACGCGAACGCCCAGGTTGTCCAGGTCGGCACGATCGACGATGACCGCATCGGGTTCGTTGAGGCGCGCCCGCAGTGCAAGGGGCAGCGCGCGAGCGAACATCATGCCGTCCGGTCGCGCGTTGATGCCGGAGACGAATACCGACACGCCGCCGGTGTCACTGGGGCCACGCCAGTCGGCGTCCACCCAATGGAACGGTTCGACCGCCGTCACATCCGGGTCCATGCGCAGTCGCATCTCCACGCCCGCGTCGATGGATCGACCGAGATTGACGCTCTGCGTGCCGGGATAGCCGGCCCAAAGGTCAGCCGACGAGCCGGTGATATACACCGCGGCGCTGCCGAAAATGCCGAGTACCAGCGCGACCTGCAGCAGCTGCAGCAGGCCGGCAAAACCTACCGCCACAACGGCAGGGAGAAAGCGGCGCCATTCATAGATAAGCGTTTTGCGTGCGAGCGCGACCATCAGTCGACGCTCCGGGGAAGCGGCGGATTCGGCATGGCGGCGCCGCCCAGCGCCTTGTACAGAGAAACATAGGCGAGGTCGCGTGCTGCGATGGCACTCACCAGTTCCAGCTGAGCACGATGGTTTTCGATCAGCCCGTCCTGCACGTCGAGGTTGCTGCCTAAATTGAGCTCCGCGCGCTTGTTGAGCGCAGCCATGCTGGTGCCCAGCGCCTCGGTCGCGCGCTGCGAAGCTTCTTCGCGCGTGCGCAGTTGCTCCAGGTCGCCCATCGCGGTTTCCGCCTCGGCGACACCCTGCAGCACCGCCTGGCGATAGGCGAGTACAGCGGCTTTGAGCTCGTGATCCTTGGCGTGCGCCGCGGCCACGCGCTGACCCCAATCGAACAAGGGCATATCAATAATGGGGCCGTACGAGAAAATGCCCTCACCCGTATGCACCCGGTAGTTGGAGGCGATGTTGGCCGACCACTGCAGCGATGCGCCGAGGCCAATGTGCGGGTAGATATCTGCGCGGCTCATGCCGAGGTCACCAGCAGCGCGCAGCACGTCAGCTTCGGCGCTGGCGATTTCCGGGCGGGCACGCAGCATGTCGGCAGGTGCCGTAGTCAATTGCCACTGACCAAGGCGCGGCTGTGGGCCAGGCGTCAGCCAGGCCGGATCCGGTTCGGGCTGCCCCAGCAGCACGGCCAGTTGCTGCGCACTGGCATTGATCGCCTGCTGCGGCTCGGACAGCGCGGCTTCGGCATGGGCCAGCTCGGCCTGGGTTTTGGCAACTTCTGCAGGTGGGGCGAGCCTCAGCTGTTCACGCACCTGCACCAGCCGAAGTTTTTCCTGCAGGGCATCGCGGATCGCTGTCAGCAGGCGGGCCTGTTCCTGGGCGGAGCGCAGCTCAATCCAACGGCGGCTGACTTCGGCCACCAGTGACACCTGAGCCCCGCGAAGCGCGGCGTTCGCGCCGTCTAGCTGCCCCTGGGCCTGGCGCTTGGAGCTTTGCCAGGCACCGAACAAAGGCAGTTCCCACAATGCATCGAAGCCGACCACGAAATACGAGGCCGTGGTGTCAGGATCAATGATGTCGTTGGTGCGTCCGTGCAGCGAGGGCAGATACGGGTCATGAGCGTGGCGGCTCAGCAGGCGGGCGGCGCGCATGCGCTCGGCGGCCTGAGCCACATCTAGATTGCCCTTCAGGGCGCGGTCGATGAGGGCATCCAGTTCAGGGTCCCCCAGCGCCTGCCACCAGCCGCGCAGGTCGGCCGTTGGCGGCGCCACGCCCGCCGGCGCATTGCGCCAGGTGTCGGGAACCTGCGGCTTGAGCTCCGGCAGCGGGGCTACGGAACAGCCAGCCAGGACCACGAGCCCCCATGCCAGCAGTCCGCTGGCAAGCAGGTGACGAGGCCGGGAACGTTCAGCTTCCATGTGCGACTGATCCGGTGTGTATTGACGCTGAAACACGAATTTCCTGGATGTTCAGGTGACAAGTGGGGTTTTGCTTGTGACCGGCTGCAGCGCCAACAAGTGCCCAAGCATACCGGAGCCGGCCTCAAACTGGCTTATACGTATCCTTAAAGAGGGGTCGGGACGGGGTGGGGCGCGCAGTATCTTTCGGAAAGAAAGGAGACCGAAAGGGGTGGGTACCTATCGTGTACCCATCCTGCAATACGGAGCTTCACCCTGTGACTGGTTGGACCATTCTCTGCGACTTCGACGGCACCATCTCTGTCGAGGACGTCATCGACTCTCTGCTCGACCGTTTCGGCCGCCCTGGCTGGGAAACGCTGGAGCAGGATTGGCGCGCCGGCCGTATCGGTTCGCGCGAGTGCATGACCGGTCAGGTCAGCCTGCTGGACATGGATCAGAACGAGCTGGACAAGCACCTGTCCTCGTTGTGGATCGATCACCACTTCCCTGATTTCGTGAAGATGGCTCGCTCCACCGGCACGCCCATCCGCGTGGTGAGCGACGGCTTGGACTATGCCATCCGCAAGATTCTCGGCCGCTACGGCCTGGATGACCTGCCGCTGGCCGCCAACCACCTTGCCCCGGCCACGCCGCCGCAGAAGTGGCAGCTCACCTCGCCGTTCCAGGCTGAGGGTTGCCGCAGTGGTACGTGCAAGTGCGCCGTGGCTGCGCAGGCCAGCAAGGGTGGCATGAAGACCCTGCTGATCGGCGATGGCGCTTCGGACTTCTGCGCTGCCGACCGCGTCGATTTCGTTTTCGCCAAGCATCGCCTGATTGAGCATTGCCGCGCTGCGGGCATCCCCTATGTGCCGATTACCGGCTTTGAGGATGCACTGGAGATGTTGCCGCGCTTGCTCGATGGCAGCTTGCTTGCCGAGCATGCGACAGCGACCCCCGCACTTGCCATGGCTTCCTGATCAGTCCCCACCTGATCTCCCCCTTCAAAACGTTTCTGGATTTTCCTGATGAACGCTTACGACAAGAACGCTGGCGTCGTGATTCCCGACGCACAGCTGCTCGCCGATGAGGCTGAGTGGAGCTCCTTTGGCGACACCGTGCACTACGTCGACCCGCCGAAGATCTTCCGCCACGCCGAAGGTAGCTGGATTTACGACACGGCCGAAACGCCGTTCCTCGACCTGCAGATGTGGTACTCGGCGGTCAACTTCGGCTACGGCAACAAGCGTCTGAACGATACGCTGAAGCGCCAGATCGACGTGCTGCCGCAGGTCGCCAGCCAGTACCTGCACCAGACCCGCATCGAGCTGGCCAAGACCATCGCGGTCGACGCGCAGCAGAAGTTTGGCCTGAAGGGTCGCGTGCACTTCAATGTCGGCGGTGCGCAGGCGGTGGAAGACTCGCTGAAGCTCGTGCGTAACTTCAAGAATGGCAAGAGCCTGATGTTCGCCTTCGAAGGCGGCTATCACGGCCGTACGCTGGGCGCGTCGTCCATCACCTCCAGCTACCGCTACCGTCGTCGCTTCGGCCACTTCGGCGAGCGCGCGATGTTCATTCCGTTCCCGTATCCGTTCCGTCGCCCGAAGGGCATGACGCCGGAAGAGTACTCGGACGCTTGCGTGCGCCAGTTCGCCCGCCTGTTCGAAACCGAATACAACGGCGTGTGGGATCCCAAGGTCAATCAGGCTGAGTACGCCGCGTTCTACGTCGAGCCGATCCAGGGTACGGGTGGCTACGTCATCCCGCCGATGAACTTCTTCAAGGACCTGAAGAAGGTGCTGGACCAGTACGGCATCCTGATGGTCGCCGACGAAATCCAGATGGGCTTCTGGCGCACCGGCAAGCTGTGGTCGATCGAGCACTTCGGCGTGACGCCGGACATCATTGTGTTCGGCAAGGCGCTGACCAACGGCCTGAACCCGCTGTCCGGCCTGTGGGCGCGCGAAGAGATGATCAACCCGACCATCTTCCCGCCGGGCTCCACGCACTCCACCTTCAACTCCAACCCGCTGGGCACCTCGTTGGGTCTGGAAGTGATCAAGATGGGTTACGAGCTGGACTACGAGACCACCGTGCCGAAGAAGGGTGCGCACTTCCTCGAAGGTCTGCGCGACCTGCAGAAGCGCCACAAGGAAATCGGCGACGTCGACGGCCTGGGCCTGGCGCTGCGCGCCGAGATCTGTACCGAAGACGGCTTCACGCCGAACAAGGCGCTGCTCGACAAGATGGTGGACATCGGCCTCGCTGGCGACCTGGAGCACAACGGCAAGAAGATCGGCCTCGTGCTCGACGTGGGTGGCTGGTACAAGAACGTCATCACCTTCGCGCCGTCGCTCGACATCACGCACGAAGAGATTGATCTGGCCATCGCGCTGCTCGACCAGCTGCTGACCAAGGCCAAGAAGGCGATGTAATGACGACGACGCGGGGCTACGGCCCCGCGTCGTTTGTTGGAAGTTTGTCTCAAGTAGTTCCCATGCAGGGGATGTGTGACGACGGCGGCTCTTTGGTGTCGCCGTTTTTTTATGCCCGCAAGCGAGCGAGCGCAGGCCCTGCGCCCTAGAAACCTACGACGCGGCTACGGGGGGCATGGCGTGCGCTCCCACAAATGGGGCCTCTCCGTTTGCATTGGCTCCCGTCTTCTGTAGGAGCGCACTTATGCGCGACAAACCAGCGGAGCGGTGCCGATGAAACGTTGCAGTCGCGCACAAGTGCGCTCCTACAAAGGTCAGCTTGACGTTTTGGATGTGCGTGCCGGCGGAAATACCACTTCCACGCGAAGGCCGCCACCGGTGCCGCTGAGGAAACGTACTAGCGCATGATGGCGTTCGGCGATGCGCTGCACGATGGCCAGACCGAGGCCTGTGCCTTCTTCTGTGACGCCGGGTACGCGGAAGAAACGCTCGCCAAGGCGCTCGAGGAAAGCGGGGGGTACGCCCGGGCCGTTGTCTTCCACGCTGAGGCAGACGCCGTTTGCCAGCGCTGCAACTCCCACAGTGACGATGCTGTTGCGGCCGGCATAACGCAGGCTGTTGTCGATGAGGTTGTCGAGCATCTCTTGCAGCGAGATGCGGTCGCCGTCGATCCACAACGGTCCTGATGGGCCCTCATAGCCAAGGTCCACGCCAGCCGCGATGGCATCGTGCACGCGCAAGCTCAATAGTTCCGGGATCAGCTGCGCGAGATCAAGCAGGCACGGGGGAGCGCTCTCGCTCAGCTCGGGTGACTGCGCGCGGGTTAGAGCGAGCAACTGGCTGGAAGCACGGCTGGCGCGCTGGGTCAGGCGCAGGATGTGCTGCAGAGCATCGTTGACCGTTTCCGGGCTGGGGTCAGCCTGTGCGCGCTCCACGTGCACACGCAATCCCGCGAGCGGCGTCTTGAGCTGGTGCGCGGCGTCGGCAATGAAGCGCTCCTGCAAGGCCAGCATGCCGCGCTGGCGCGCGAACAAGCCGTCGATGGTTCGCGTCAGCGGCAGAATTTCCACCGGTACGTCCGCATCGCCGATGGGGGCGAGATCGTGCTCGCGTGCGGCCAGTCGTGCCGTGAGCGGGTCGAGCTGGCGCAGGCCCACGCGCACGCCGTAAAGCACGAGGAAGAACACGCTGGCAATCAACAGTGCCTGCGCGGGGATGGTAAGCAGCAGAATTTCACGCGCTCGCTGGCGACGGTCGTGAAACGTCTCCGCCATGGTCACCGTCAGCTGATCCTGCGGATCGTGCAGATTGGGAATGCGCACGGTGGCGGCCCGCACTTCGCGTACCCTCTGCCGGTTGGTGCGCAGTGAGGTGGTGGTGAGTACTGGTTCACCGTCGACGCTTGGTGCCACCGGTGCTGCCTGCAATTCAGGCGAGCCGGCGAGCAGGCCATGCTTCTGGCTGGTGACGCTGAAGTAGTTGTGACCTTCGGGTGCGTACTCGAGCAGGAAGCGCGCCTGCGGCGAAATCTGCCCGCCGAGATCTTCCTGGCTCAGCATTTGCGCTAGCGTCATGGCGTCGTCGCCAAGGTCGCGGTCGTGCACGTGGTTGGAGTAGATCAGCGCGCCGCTGTAAGTGATCAGGCTTTCGACGATCAACAACAGCATCAACGGCACCAGCAGCGAGGACAGCAGGCGCCGACGCAGGCTTGGCCGGCCATCGGGCTCGATCAAGCGGTAAAGCCACGACTGCTCCTGCTTCGGTGCCGCTTGATTCATGCGTTGGATTCCTTGTCTTCCTTGGCTTCTTCCAACAAATAGCCCAGGCCGCGGATGGTGCGCACCTGCGTGCCGGAATCGGCAAGCTTGCGGCGCAGGCGATAGATGGCGATGTCCAGCCCGTTGTCGGTGAGTTCTTCATCCCAACTGCACAGCGCTTCGACCAGTTGTGCGCGGCTGGTGACGCGGTCTGGGCGTGCGGCAAGCGCTTCGAGCAGGCCGAATTCGCGGGCGGTGAGTTCGAGCGGCGTGTCATCGATCCACGCGCGATGCCCTGGCAGGTCCATGCGCAGGCGGCCGATGGTGAGCTCCGGGGCACCCTGCGAGGTATAGCGGCGCAGCAGGGCGCGCACGCGCGCTTCGAACTCGGCAAGCGCGAACGGTTTCACCAGGTAGTCGTCGGCGCCGAGATCCAGCACGCGCACGCGCTCACGCAGGCCTTCGCGCGCAGTGATAACCAGCACCGGCAGACCCGTGCCGCGCTTGCGCAGCCGCTGCAGCACGTCGGCGCCGTCGAGGTTGGGCAGGCCAAGGTCGAGGATCAGCAGGTCATACGGCGTGTCACGTAGCGCGGCGTCGGCCTTGGCGCCGTCGGTCACGCAGTCCACCGCGTGGCCGCCCTGGCGCAGTGACGCGCTGACACCGGCAGCAATGGAAGGGTCGTCCTCGGCGATCAAAATACGCATATCAAGTTCCAGTAGGGCGGGGGACCGTGGTCGGGGGCACACGGTCGGCCTGGTTCAATGGCGGGTCATTCTCACTATTCCAGCGCCTTGGCTCGACGTCAGGCACCGGGCCACCCAGGTCGGCAGCTTAGCGCCCTGACGCGGCATTGAGACAGTTTGGGTGCGACTCAGTTGCATGGCCCGTGACGCAACATCACTTCAAGTGGAAGTGTGGGCCATCCATGACCTTTGGCCTATAGGAGCTCTGCTCGCCCATACCCCACGCTTCGTGCTCCTTCGGGGGAGGGGTTTTATGGGGAAGCTGTGGGGATGCGGGCTTGCCCGCACGCTGGTGCTGGTGTGGTGCATGGTGTTGCCGTGGGCGGCAAGCGCTCAGGACGCGTCCGCGCCGAGCGCGACGACGCCTGTGATTCCGGCCGTCATTCCGTTGGCGAGAGCGCATGCGTCCGCACCGCGCGAGCCGAGTTCGCCCGATGCTTGGGGTGGCGTGCGCACAGGTAGCGAACCGACGCTTTCCGACCGCGTGGCGAGCTATCGCATTGACGCCGAGCTGGACGCCGTCCGACATAGCGTCAAAGGCAGCGAACAGCTCACCTGGCGCAATCGCAGCGAGCAGCCGGTCAGCCGCATCTACCTTCACCTGTATCTCAACGCATTCCAGAACGAAGGCAGCACCTTCTTTACCGAGCGCAGCGTGTTCGGCGAATCCCGTGGTGCGCCTGCGCTGAAGAAAGGCGAGTGGGGCTGGATGGATCTCAAGAGCATCCAGCAGGGCAACGCGGTGCTGAAATGGGGATACGTGCATCCTGACGACGGTCCGGCGACGGATCAGACGGTCGCCTATGTTGATCTCGCCGAACCGGTGCCGGCAGGCGGCACACTCAAGCTCGATATCGACTTCATCAGTCAGCTGCCGCGCGTGGTAGCGCGCACCGGCTGGTGGGGCAACTTCAATCTGGTGGCGCAATGGTTCCCCAAGATCGGTGTGCTTGAACTACCGGGGGAGCGTGGTGCGACACACGCGCAGTGGAACGTGCACGAGTTCCATTTCAACAGCGAGTTCTACGCCGACTTCGGCAGCTACGACGTGCGCCTTACCGTGCCTTCCGATTACACGGTGGGTGCCGTCGGTGCGCTGCAGGACGAGCCGGAAGATGCCGACGGCAAGACCACGTATCACTTCGTGCAAGACGACGTACACGATTTCGCGTGGGTGGCCGCCAAAGACTACGAGACCTTGAACGGCAGCTGGCAGGGGCCGGGCAGCCCGCGCGTGGCGGTGCGCGTCATCTATCCGCCGGAGTACGCGGCCAGTGCGCCGCCCGTGCTCAAGGCAACGCTCGACTCGCTCAGCTATTTCTCCAACACGTTGGGGCCGTACCCGTATCGCACGGTGACTGCGGTGGTGCCGCCGTTCAATGCGGATGACGCCGGTGGCATGGAGTACCCGACGTTCTTTACTGCCGAGGGTTACGCCAAGATCGATCAAGGCACCATGGATCAGTGGGAGATCGACTTCGTGACCATTCACGAATTTGGTCACGGCTACTTCTACGGCCTGCTCGCCTCGAACGAATTCGAGGAGCCGATGCTTGATGAGGGCATGAACGAATACTGGGACGAGCGCATGCTGCGCGAACGTCATCAGCGCGTGCTGGTGCCCAGTTCATGGGCACGGCGCGCAGGCATCACGCCGTCGGCAGAGGTGTTTGCGCTTGAACGGTATTGGGCAGGGTTGTCGCGGCCTCACGACGCGCTGGGGGAAAACAGTTGGGATCGTTATTCCAGCTCCAGCTACGGCACCGTGTATTCACGCACGGCGACCGCTATGCACGATCTGGAAGAGCGCCTCGGCAAGCCGGTGATGGAACGTGCGTTTCGCGAGTACTACCGTCGCTGGCGCTTCCGCCATCCGTCCGTGGCCGATCTGCGGTCAGCGTTGATCGATGTCTCGGGCAATGCTCGCGCCGTCAATGAGGTCTTCGATCAGTTTGTCTACGGCACGGCACGTATCGATGATCGCGTAGACACTATCTCCAATCAGGAAGTGCTGCCGCAGGCTGGCAGTTGGGCAAAGCACGGCGAACGCAAAGAGCTGTCCGGTGATGATCGCGATGAGCAAGTTATCAAGCAGCGCAATGCCTGGCGTCAATCGCATCCGGATGCGACAGCAAGCAGTGCTGGGCCGTACCTCTGGCGAGGCACGGTAAGCGTGGTGCGTGAGGGGGCGGCGGTGCCACAGCTGCTGCGTGTCACCTTCGCCGATGGCAGCCACGAAGATGTGCATTGGGACGACGATCGCCGCTGGGCGCGATTCGTGTTCACGCGACCGACCAAGGTGGTGGCTGCCGAGCTCGATCCCGAGCAGAAGATGCTGCTCGATGCGAACAAACTCAACGACAGCCGCACAGTGAAGTCAGACCCTTCCGCTTCGCGCCGCTGGACTGCCGATGTGGCAGCCGTGCTGCAAGCCTTCTACGCTTTTCTGGTGACGCTGTGATGGCCTACAAGAGTTCCCGACGTGTGGATGTGAGTGCGGTGGCGATGGCACCGTTTGCAGCGTTGCAATGGCGCCTGCTGTTGCTTTGGATGCTGGCTTTGCTTCTGCCGACAGTCATCGCTGCGTTGCCGTTGCTGCAGGTGCTGGGTGGGTTGCTCGATCACTCCGTGCATGCGCGCCACTGGGCGATGCAGTTTGATGGTTTGATGTTCAGCGATGTGGCGCCTTCGCTGATGCACCAACAAGGTGTGCTGCATGGCGCAGCAGTAGCGAGTTTGTTGCTGACCGTGCTGCTGCTGCCGTGGCTCAACGGCATGGTAGTGGCCAGTGGGCGGGCCGGGCGTGCCTTGGGCTTCGGTGCGCTGCTGCAAGGTGGCCTGACCGAGTACGGCCGCATGTTCCGCCTGCTGCTGTGGTCGTTGCTGCCTTACGCTGTTGCCGGCTATCTGATGCAAATGGGCTGGGACCACGCCGACGATCGCTCCGATGCTGCCGTGCTGGAATCGCAGGCCACGGGGGCGCAACACATTGCGTGGTGGCTATCGGGTGTGGCGCTGGTGATGGCACAGGCATGGGTGGAATCTGCGCGCGCTGCGTTCATCGCCGATGTCGGCTTGCGCTCCGCAACGGTGGCGATGCTGCGCGGTCTGGTGCAGCTGGTGCGCCGGCCGTTTTCGACCTTGCTCACCTATGTACTGGTGACCGCCATCGGCTTTGCGCTTGCGATGGCGCTGGGTCTGGCGCGCGTGCGCATGCTGGCGGTAGGCACCGACGGCTTGCTGTTTGGATTCCTGCTGAGCCAGCTGATCGTCGTCGTGCTGGGGTGGATGCGCATCGCGCGCCTGTTTGCGCTGGCCGATGTGGCTCGTTCGCTGGGTGGGGTGCGGCGATCCAGTCTGTTGTGACCTAAACCTGACTTCGCCGCGCTCAGTGCGCGGGCAGGCGGGCCAGCACGATTTCGCCGCCGCCTTCGATGCGCACCGGATGACCTGGAATAGGGTCGATCCACATCATGTCGTTCGGTGCCATTTCCTGCGAGCGGTGGTCGGCGATGACTTTGGCGTGTCCGGTCATAAGCATCAGCAGCCAACGCCAGCCATTCGGTGCCAGCAAGACCATGGCGCCATTGAGCGGACGGGCGATCAGTTCGCCTTGCGTGTCGCCGCGCAGTTTGAGATTGAGCGTGCGTGTGGGGCTTTCCGGTACGCAGGTGTCCGGGTCGTTCACCTGATCAAAGCGGACAACCTGGAACCGGTCCAGGTGTTGCTTGCGACCATCGGGAAAAAGGATGTCCGCGGCGGCATCCAGCGCCACAAACTGCCGGCGAAGGTCAGCATGTGCCGGAAAATCCACGTCCTGTGCCATCAGGATCAGGGTGAGTTGCCACGTCCACGCGTCGCCATCAGGTCCACGGGCAATTTCGGTGATGATGGCGCTGCCGTCGGAGCATGGCTCACCACTCAGCCCTTCGACGGGTAGGCGACTTAGCTGGCTCATGCCGAGGCACGGCGCCGTTCGGGGCACGGCGGGTAGTACGCGAAAACGTGGTTATGGGCGCCGAAGAAATCCATGTCTTCGATGTGCTCGCCGCCCAGTCGCTCGGCGACGCGGTCGGACGCGTCGTTACCGATCTTCACCAGGCTGATCACCCGCGGTGCATTCAACGTGTGCCAGGCGAACGCCAGAATGGCGTCGCCGGCTTCCGTCGCGTAGCCGTGGTGGCGAAACTCCGGCTTGAGCATCCAGCCGAGCTCGAGGTCGGGCCAGCCTTCTGGCCGCATCAGGCCAGCACGCCCGATGAATTCGCCGGTGTCCTTCAGCTCCAGCGCCCACATGCCGTAGCCTCGCAGCTGCCAATGGCCAATCAGCATGGCGAGCGAACGCCAGGCGTTGGTGCGGTCCAGCGGCTGGCCATCGCCGACCCAGCGGGTGCTGGCGGGGTCGGCCAGCATGGCCGCGTAATCGTTGAAATGGCGCTCGGCGAGAGCGGTAAGGCGCAGGCGCGCTGTTTCAATGACGGGTATGGCGATCATGGGTTTCAACAAGCAAGCCGGGTGCCATCAAGCAGGGCAGCCAGCGCACGGGTGCTGATGCCAAGACTCTCGACCCAGGGCAGGCCGATGATCTTGCGACCGGTGGCGGTGTCGACGAAGGCTTCTTCTTCGCCGGGTGGCAGCAGGTGGCGATAGTCCACCGTGATCTCGGTGCCGGCGGGCAGGTCACGCGAGGCGAACACGAAGCCCAGGTGCCACAGGCCGGTCGGTTCGAAGCTGTGGTTGATGTAGCACTCGTCGGGCCAGTCCGGCGACACGGTGTAACGGTCTTCAAACCAGCGGGCACTTGCGTACAGCTGCGCAGACAGCTCTGGCGAGCCGACGAGCTCGTCATACCGGTAGGTGCGGTCAATGGCGTCCGGCGCGGTGACGATGTGTCCGGCCGCGACATCTTGTTCCAGAAACAGCCCCTGACCTGCGCCAGCAATGAGCGACGCAGCAATGCGATAACGCGGAACGATCATGGCGGCCCTTACAGGCTCTTGAGGTTGCACGGCGGGCGAGTGTAGGCCGAACCGGCCGGGGTTGCCAGACCCGGCCGGTGAGTGGTTACTGAACGCAAGTTACTGAACGGTTTGGTTAATCGCCCGAGGCCTTGGTGGACTTGCTTGCCTTGGTGCTCGCCTTGGCGGGCGCGGGCGTTGGAGTTGCCGCTTTAGCGTCTCCCGATGCGTCGGTCAGCAGGATGGCGCTGCGGTTGCGGTCCAGCGTGGCCGGGCCGATGCCCTTGACCTGTGAAAGGTCATCGACGCTCTTGAACGGCCCGTGTGCTTCGCGATACGCCACGATGGCCGCCGCTTTCGACGGGCCGATGCCATCGAGCGAGTGGGCGAGCGTGGTGGCATCGGCCGTGTTGACGTTGACGGGCGTGGATGCAAACGCTGGCCAGGCCAGTGCAAAGGTCAACAATGCGGCAGCGATGTGTTTGATCATGACTTCCTCCCTTGGGTGAATGCGGCCTCCAGTGACCGCCCGGTAACTCTGCCTAGTCGCGCTGCCTCTGACCTGTCGGCAGGGCAGACGTCGTGATGGCGATTTGTGCGCGGCTTCTTGTGGGCTTGGGCGCGCTCACGGGTGTCCACGCCCAGGCTGATACAATCGCGCTCTTTCCCCACGCTGCAGGAGTCGCTCATGGATACCGCCCGCCTCAACCGTTTCATCAGCGGACTTTGGGACGAGGAGATCGTGCCGCAGCTGGTGGAATACATCCGCATACCCAACAAGTCGCCGATGTTCGATCCCAAGTGGGTGGAGCACGGTTATATGGATGCGGCGGTGAAGCTGATGGAGACCTGGGCGCACAGCAAGCTGTCCTCACTGCCTGGCGCCAAGCTGGAAGTGGTGCGCCTCGAGGGCCGCACGCCGCTGATCTATATCGAGGTGCCGGGTTCGGGCGACGACACCGTGGTGCTCTACGGTCACCTCGACAAGCAACCGGAAATGACCGGTTGGGCCGAAGGCCTCGGCCCGTGGACGCCGGTGATCAAGGGCGACAAGCTTTATGGTCGCGGCGGTGCGGACGACGGCTACGCCATCTTCGGTTCGCTCGCTGCACTGCTGGCGCTGCATGAACAGGGCGTGCCGCACGCGCGTTGCGTCATCCTGATCGAAGCCTGCGAAGAATCCGGCAGCTATGACCTGCCGTACTACGTCGATCATCTGGCCGATCGCATTGGCAACCCCTCGCTGGTGGTGTGCCTCGACTCTGGTTGCGGCAACTACGACCAGCTGTGGCTCACCACCTCGCTGCGCGGCATGACCGGCGGCGAGCTCACCGTGCAGGTGCTGGAAGAGGGCGTGCACTCGGGTGACGCTTCCGGCGTGGTGCCGTCGAGCTTCCGCATCCTGCGCGATCTGTTGAGCCGCCTGGAAGACCAGGAAACCGGCACCATCAAGCCGAAGGAGCTCTACGTCGAGATTCCGCCGCAGCGCATCGAGCAGGCGAAGAAGTCCGCGGAAGTGCTGGGCACGGCGGTCTACGACAAGTTCCCGTTCGTGGAAGGCATGCACCCGGTCACAGAGGACCTCACCGAGCTGGTGCTCAACCGTACCTGGCGCCCGCAGTTGGCTGTGACTGGCGTGGATGGCATGCCGCCGCTGGACAGCGCCGGCAACGTGCTGCGCCCGAAAACCTCGGTAAAGCTCAGCCTGCGTGTGCCGCCGACGCTCAATGGCGCCAAGGCCGGCCAGTTCCTCAAGCAGCTGCTGGAGAAGGATCCGCCGTACGGCGCCAAGGTCACCTTCAAGCTGGAGAAGGACGGCAGCGGCTGGAATGCACCGCAGCTGTCGTCGTGGCTGGAGCAGGCCGTGGCCAAGGCCTCGGAAACCTACTTCGGCGCACCGGCGGCTTACATGGGCGAGGGTGGCAGCATTCCCTTCATGGGCATGCTGGGCGAGAAGTTCCCCAAGGCGCAGTTCCTTATCACCGGCGTGCTGGGCCCGCACTCCAATGCGCACGGTCCGAACGAGTTCCTGCACATTCCCACCGGCAAGAAGGTGTCGATGGTGGTTGCCGATGTGGTGGCGCGCCATTACGAGCAGGGCGCCAAGGCCTGACCATGACCGTCGCCCCGGCTCCTGCCGGGGCGCACCCATGGCCCGCCACGGATAGTGCGCGGGCCTCGCAGGGTTATCCGCGATGATCGACTCCGACTACTCCTACCTCGCCGAGAACTGGGCGTCCGTGCGCGAGCGGGTCGACGCCGCCTGCCATGCGGTGGGGCGCGATCCGGCCGAGGTATCGATCCTGCCGGTCAGCAAGACCTTTGGCCCCGACGTGGTGCGTGCTGCCATGGCGCTGGGCCTGAACCGGTTCGGCGAGAACAAGGTGCAGGAGATCCGCAGCAAGGCCGAGGCCTTGGCGGGCAGTGGCATTGACTGGGTAGTGATTGGTCACCTGCAGACCAACAAAGCCAAGGATGTGGCTCGACTGGCCAGCGAGGTGCAGTCGCTGGACCGGCTGGAGCTGGCCGAAGCGCTGGATCGCCGGCTGCAACTCGAAGGGCGCACCATCGATGTGCTTGTCGAGGTGAAGACCTCACCCGAGGAGAGCAAGCATGGCCTGCCGCCGGACCAACTGCCCGGCTTCCTCGACGCCTTGCGTGCCTATCCCAGCCTACGCGTGCAGGGCCTGATGACCCTGGCCGTACAGTCGGAAGACCCTGAGGCGGTACGTGCCTGCTTCCGCCAATTGCGTCAGCTGCGTACCGCAGCCCAAGCACAAGGCCATGATCTGACTAGGCTTTCCATGGGCATGAGCGGTGATTTTCCGCTAGCCATCGCCGAAGGGGCTACCGAGGTACGGGTCGGAACGGCCATCTTCGGAAAAAGAGTGAGACACGTCTGAAAAGTACGGTACCGAATGGATCAATTAGTTTACTAATTGATCAAGAAATAAACATTTCATACATATTTCGCGTTTAAAAACAATCGGTTGAGCGTAAAGCATCGGCCGTGCCAAATTTTGAAACGACAGGGTTTAGTTAACCCCGATCGAACAAACGGCCTATATCCCTTTGCTAAGTTCACACCTTCATCACGGCCCGCCGGTCGTAACGACGGCGTAACTCCACGAACTGCAAAGGGATTTGTCCCACATGCCAACGAAGCGATTGATCGCCGCTGCTGCGCTTGCTGGTGCACTGCTTACGTCCCTCCCGCTCTTCGCTGAACCGCTTACCGCCACCACCCCGGCTGCTGCGCCGACCGCTACGTCGACCACCACTTCCAACGTTGCTCCCAACCTGATGGGCTCCCTCTCGGTGTTCGCACCGGCCGCGATGCTCGCGCAGTCGGCCATGCCGGCCCGCGCTGCCCAGGCTGCCAAGCCGTCGGGCTGGGGTGGTGAAGAAGACGATATGGACGCCGACGGCATGCCGACCAGCGGCGTCGCCAACGGTGCCGTCGCCGCGCTGGCCAACGACACCTCTGATCTGCGCAAGACCCTGATCAGCCTGGCCATGCAGCTGCGTGACATCCGCTATGTGCGCGGTGGACGTGACCCGTCCACCGGCTTCGATTGCAGCGGCTTCGTTCGCTACGTGTTTGCGCATTCGGTGGGCCTCGAATTGCCGACCAATTCCGCTTCCCAGTTCCTGGCTGGCCTCAAGGTCAACCGCGAGGAAATGAAGCCGGGCGATCTCGTGTTCTTCCGCACCGCCGGCAAGCGTGGTCAGGGCCGCATCTCGCACGTGGGTATCTACATCGCCAACGGCCAGTTCATTCATTCGCCCTCGCGCGGCAAGACCGTTCGCGTGGACAGCCTGGAAGAATCGTATTGGGCTCAGCGTTTCGCCGGCGCCAAGCGCCCGGGTGCGCTGGTTCGCAGCTGATAGCCATCGCTTCGACAGTCAAAGGCCGTCCCTATGGACGGCCTTTTTTTGTGTCCGTGGAAAGCTGATCAAACCAAAGCAGTTCAACTACCCAGTTGCTGCAACTCGTCCGACTCGGCAATACGCAAGCCGTCGCCCGGTATCTTTGCCAGTCGCCACATCGCTCGCGCCACCGTACCGGCGCTGATACCACGCCAGCGACCCGGCAGCAGGTGAGAGAAGGGTGCGGCAAGCACTTCACCCATGCGGGGCTTGTGGCGCGCGCCAAGCAGCAGGGAGGGACGCACGATGGTCAGCCGCGGCCACTCCTGTTTCTGCAGTGCCAATTCCAGCTCGCCTTTGGTGCGGTTGTAGAACAGGCGGGAAGACGGGTCTGCGCCCAGTGCGCTGATCACTACATAGTGCGTAGCGCCCAGGGCGAGTGCGTGCCGACCCAGTGAGAGCGGTAGGTCGTAGTCCACCATGCGAAACGCTTCGCGTGATCCGGCCTGGCGAATGGTCGTGCCCAGGCAACAGAACACGGTGTCGACCGGGCCGTGCAACTGTGTGGCCAGGTGGCTCACCATGCCCACCGGATTTTCCAGCCTGGGATGCGCCGGCAAGGCATGGCGTGTCGGCGCGAGCACGTGCGCCACGCTGGTGTCTTCCAGCAGCAGGGTCAGCAGCTCGCGGCCGGTGAGGCCGGTGGCGCCTGCAATCAACACGTGGTTCATGGACATGCCCATGGAGCCATTCTACGGCGAGTGCGACAGGCTGCATGGGCCGGTGTGAATAGGCCGTCCAGCCGGGATGAGCATGGGCTGGATAGGGCGCTTAGAGCCCTTGCATGCTTTCCGGGCGGCGGTAGTCGCTGCCGGGTTTCCACTGCGGGTAGCTGTCTTCCATCGACAGCCGGCTGCCGACCATGAACAGGGCGCGCACATCCTCCACCATGCCGCTGAGGTTCCAGCGCGGGTCAAACGCATCGCTCGGGGCGGACGTATCGCCCCCGGTGGGCGCTGCGTCGGGCTGGGTGGCGGCCGAGCGCGCATAGAGCACGGGGACGCCGGCTCGCGCAAAGCTCAGCTGATCCGAACGGAAAAAGAAGCCTTTCTCCGGCGCGATGTCGGGTGTCACGACGCGGCGTTGCGCATGTGCTGCATCGGCCAGGTAATCGTCGAGCTGCGACTGGCCAAAACCGATCACGGCGAGCGCGCTAGCCGGTCCGTTGACCGGCAGCATGTCGAGATTGATATCGGCAATCGTGCGCGCCAGCGGAACCAGTGGATTGGACACGTAATAGCGCGAGCCCAGTAATCCGTTTTCGTCCATGGTGGTGGCAATGAACAGGATAGAGCGGTGAGGCTTGGGTGCGCGATGCGCAAAAGCTTCGGCGATCTTCAACAGGCCGGCGACGCCGCTGGCGTTGTCTACCGTGCCGTGCGGTGCCTCGTCATTTGGCGTTACATGATCCCAGTGCGCGGAATACACGATCACTTCGTCCGCGCGCTTGGTGCCGTTGAGCCGCGCGACGACGTTTTGCGATTCGCCGTGGCTGATGGTGCTGTCGAACGACACACTCAGCGTGGCGTTCAATGGCACGGCGGTGAAACCGCGCAGTCCGGCGCGGTGTTTGAGCGCATCGAAATCGGCACCGGCATGCGCGAACAACTGGCGAGCCGCTTCAGTAGAAAGCCACCCAGCCACGGGCAGGCGGCGCGGATCACCCTCCGCCTTGGGCAGGTCGAGACGCGGCAGGCTCCAGCTACGTTGCACGGCTTCCCACGGGTAACCGGCAGCATCGGTGTCGTGCACGATGAAGGCAGCGGTCGCACCTTGGCGTGCGGCCTCTTCGAATTTGTAAGTCCAACGCCCGAAGTAGGTGTATTCGCGGCCTTTGAACAGCTTGGGATCCTGCGTGGCCCAACCGGGATCATTGACCAGAATGATGACGGTCTTGCCCTTCAGGTCGGGGGCACCCAGATAGTCGTTCCAGTGCTCGCCGGGGGCATCGACGCCATAGCCGAGGAACACGAGCGGTGATGCAGTCAGCGACGCGTGCGCCTGCTCATCGAGCGTGCCCACCACCATGTCCTTGCCGAAGCTCAGCGCGGTGGTGGCATCGCCGCTCGCGACGGTGAGCTTCACCTGGTCGCTATGCTGCAGCGTTGCGGCGACATAAGGCACCGACTGCAGCCAGCTACCTTGGTTGCCAGGCGTCAGTCCCATGCGTTCGAATTGCTGGATCAAATACTGCGTGGTGCGCTGTTCGGCTTCGCCGCCAATGGTGCGGCCAAGCAAACTGTCGGATGAAAGCGCCTTCATGTGCTGCGCGATGTCGTCCGCCACGATGCCGGGCGAGAAGGTGTAGTTCGACGCCGGGGTAGCGCTGGTCTCGCTGCGGTCGTTACCGACATTGGCTTGGTGATGCTGACAGGCGCAGAGCACAAGGCTCAGCATCGCAATGGACCACAGGTGACGCATATAGGCTCTATTGCGGAGCGGGGTCGCCAATGTAGCGCTTTTCAGGCGACAGGACGTGTACCGGATGGCATGCCATCCGGTACACGTTGACGCAAGAAACTACGTCAATCATCAGAACTTATAGTCGACGCCCAAGGATACGAAGCGGCCGCGCGGATCGGCCTGCGTGATGTCGAAGTACGGCGTGGAAGGGTCCCACGGCGGACGACGGTTCTGCAGGTTTTGCACGGCGAGCGTGATGGTGGTTTTCGCAAGCCCGGTGTAAGCCACCGACAAGTCGAACGTGCTCCAGCTCTTCACCCGCTCGGGGTAAGCCGGCGTCAGCAGGTTTTCGGGGTTCTGCTTGTAACCGCCCACGTAATACCAGGTAAGCGTGCTGGAGAAATCGCCCAGTGCCCAGTTGAGTCCGGTGGTGCCACGCCACTTAGGCAGCGAGCCGAAGATATTGGTGCCTGCGCCATTGATCGGCGCGTCACCAGCCACTAGCGGCTGACTGAACTTGAGCAAGCGCGTGATGGAGCTGTTGAGTGCAAAGTCGCCCCAGCCTTGCGTGTGCAGCGCCTGATGGAAATCGATATCGACGCCATCGGTGGTAAGGCTCTGCTGATTGAGATACTGGTTGTAAATAGTGACGATGCGTCCCTGCGCATCACGCTGCACGCGAGGGTCTTTGCGCTGCACCAATGCGGCATCGTTGTCCGGGCCGATAATGCCGTCCTGCACGATGTGGTAGTAGTCCATACCGATGCTGGTGTCACTGGTGGGCGACACGACGAAGCCGGCGTTGTAGTTGGTGGAGCGCTCCGGCCGCAGGTGCGGGTTGGCAATGAAGACGTCGGTGTACCCACGACGCTGTCCAGGCGTCACCGGATCGTACGGATCGATCACCGTGCTGTAGCTCACCGCCGTGCTGTTGGTGATCTCCGGCAGCGATGGCGCACGGAAGCCGCGCGAGTAGGAGCCACGCAACAGCAACCAGTCCAGCGGCTGATAGCGCAGGCTGAATTTCGGTGCGAAGGCATTGCCGAAATCGCTGTAATGATCCAGTCGTCCGGCAACGTTGGCTTCCAGCGTGCTTAGCACCGGCACGTTGAATTCGGCGTATGCCGCGTTCACATCACGCGAGCCCTGAATGATGTCGATGGCGGGTCGCAACTCGGTGCCCGACAACACTGCCTCTGAGGTGCGCGAATTCATGGCTTCGTGACGGAACTGGTAGCCCGTGGCGAAACCTACGGCACCCGCGGGCAGGTCAAACAGTTGCGTGCTGGCGGTAGCGTCCACTGTGGTAAGGCGCGATACCGCCGGGCGAACGGTGGAGAGTCGCAACGAATCGGTCGCGGCGGCCGGGTTGTCGTTGCTGGCGAAGTTGTAGTCGCCGCTGGCCAGCAGCGACTGGAACGCATAGCGATTGCCGAAGTTGGTGACGTATTCCTTCAGGCTGCTTTCCGAGTGCTGCGCAGACACGTCCCAGTCCCACGTTCCGGTATGGCCTTTCACACCGGCGAGGAAGCGAGTGAAGATGGTGCGGTCGCGCTTGTTGCGCTGGCCGACATCCCACAGGTTGGTGTTCATCGGCGTGGGCACGTTATGGGGATTGGCCGGATTGCCCACGGGTAGCGTGGTGTCGATATTCACCAGGCGTTGTTGCGCGTTGTCCCATGCCCGCAAGCCACTACCGATACCCAACGGCGGGGCGAAGATGAAGGACGCATGGCTGCGACTGTACAGCGCTTCGCCATAGCCGGTGATGTCATCCGTGAGCTTGATCGTGCCGCGCAAAACGGCGTGATAGCGCTCGACACCCGGTATCACCGAGTCGTACTGCGCGGGGTTGTAAGCCCATACTTCACCGGTCTTGCCTGGCGTGATGGCGCCATAGGGCACCTTCTGCACCGGCCCCACTGCGTTGGCAAAACCCTGGGTGGGATCGTTGTTGTAGTAGTTGGTCGGCACCCAGTTGAGCTGGCCGCCCGGCTTGTCGCGAAAGTCGCTGCTGCGCAGCCAGCTCACATCGCTGGCATTGAGCTGATTGCTGCGCGTGCCATCGAGCGCGAAGAACACGTTATAGCCGTCCTTCTTTACGTCGCCATGGCCCAGCAGCAAGTGGAAATTGTTCTGTGTTTGCCCGGTGCCTTCGGTGCTGCTGCCGAAACTCGCACCGGCTTCCGCACCTTGATAGTTCTGCTTGAGGATGATGTTGACCACGCCTGCGATGGCGTCAGAGCCATACACGGCAGATGCGCCATCCTTAAGCACTTCGATGCGTTCCACGGCGGCCAGCGGTAGTGAGTTCAGATCAACAAAGGTGTCCTGCAGTTCGTAGGCCGTGGCGTAGTTGGCGACGCGTTTGCCATCTACCAGCACCAGCGTGTTCTTCTGTCCGAGTCCCCGCAGCGAAATGCCTGCGGTACCTGCCGAGAAACTACCGGTGAGCTGTTCGTTGACGCTATTACCCGTATTGGCGGAGATGGCGCGAAGGAAATCGGGCAGGGTGGTTTTGCCGCTGACTTTGATCTGGTCGGCGGTGATCACCTGCACTGGGCTGGGGCCTTCCGTATCGGTGGTTTTGATGTTGGAGCCGGTGACGGTGACCGCTTCAAGTTGGGTCGGCTTGGCGTCAGTGGTGTCTTCAGCGTGCAGTGCAGAGGTCGCCAGCGCGGCAGCGATGGCGAAGGAGAGCAGGCTTGGCTTGAACATGGATCTTAGAGTCCTTGTACGCACGTCCGTCCCGGCGTCTGGCCAGGTGAGGGGTGCATGGGGAAACGGCGGGGGATTCGCCGGGAAATCGCCGCGGGGAACGGCGTTATTGCATGAGCGCGGGAGCGCTCAGAGCAGGCGTGTCAGCGGAAGCGACACATTCGACAGGGGCAACAACACGCGCCGCCGAAGGTGGGCGGCTTGATCGTGTGCGATGCGGAGTGGAGCGGGAGCAACATGTGAATATCCCGAAAGGCGAGGCCTTGCGTGGGCGGCTTGGGCCGCGTCAGGGTTTCTGCGTAAGGGCGACGATCAACAGCCGCAACACATCGCCATAAGGCAATGCGCGGTGTTGACGTCGGAGCAGAAACGCTGGGTATTCACGAAACGATGTGTCCTTGAAACAGCATGGATACCGCACTGGATGGCGGTATAGACGTCCATTTGTCCATCGATGCCTTCCGATGTCAACCGATTTTTCACATGAACGTGCCTGGCGCGGGCACCGTGCGGCGCCGTCACGGGCGAAATCCCTTGCGTTATTTGCCTTGCGCCGCAACAAAGTGCTTGATGTGGCAGATTGTCGCAGTTTGTCGATAAAGGCGCTGGCCAAGCGCTTGGAGCAGCCGTGGCGGTGCCGGGCCGGTCCGGTTACGCTTGGACGAATTGCCTCACGGAAATGCCCTCGACATGCCGTTCGACCTCCCCACGGTGACCCGTAACCTGTTGATTGCCAACGTGGCGGTGTTTCTGCTGCAGCAAGTGATGGGCGAGGCCCTGCTGACGCACTTCGCTCTGTGGCCCTGGGGCGCTGACCAGATGGCCCAAGGCGCCGACGGTGTGGTGTCGGTGGGTTTCCGCCCGTGGCAGCTGGTGACCTACGCCTTCATGCACGGCAGCACGCTGCACCTGTTCTCGAACATGCTGGCCTTGTTCATGTTTGGCGGACAGATCGAGCGCGTGTTTGGTCCGCGCAATTTCATCATCTATTACTTCGTCTGCCTGCTGGTGGCGGCGCTGGCTCAGCTGGTGGTGGTGAAGTGGTTCACCGGCGGGTTCTATCCCACCCTGGGTGCCTCGGGGGCGATCTTCGGCATCCTGCTGGCATTCGGCATGCTGTTTCCGCACGAGAAGATGATGCTGATCTTCCTGCCGATTCCCATTTCAGCCTGGTTGTTCGTCACGCTCTACGCGTTCGCCGAGCTCTATATGGGCGTCACCGGCACGCAGGCCGGTATTGCCCATTTCGCCCACCTGGGCGGCATGCTGGGCGGCTTCATCCTGATCCAGTACTGGCGCGGCAAGCTCCCCATCAAGCCGCAGCGGCGCCTGTGGCGCTGAGCGCCTGACTTTTCCACCTTTGGCGGTTTAATGACCCAGCATCTCCAGCGCCGGCTCACGCCGCGCCATATCACGTTCATGGCGCTTGGCATGGCCATCGGCGCCGGCCTGTTTCTCGGCTCGGCCGATGCCATCAAGCTGGCGGGCCCCTCGGTGTTGTTCGCCTATATGTTCGGCGGCGTGATGATCTTCATCATCATGCGTGCGCTGGGCGAGATGACCGTGCATGACCCGGTGGCCGGTTCCTTCAGCGTTTACGCGCAGCGTTACCTGGGCTCGTTCGCCGGCTATGTCACTGGCTGGAATTACTGGTTGTTGATGGTCGGTGTGGGTATGGCCGAGGCGACTGCCGTCGGTACCTACATGCACGAATGGTTTCCGGACTGGCCGCGCTGGATCTGGGTGCTGGGCAGCGTGTTGATGATCGGGGGACTCAACCTGCTCACCGTGAAGGTCTACGGCGAAATGGAGTTCTGGTTCACCCTGGTGAAGGTGTTGACGGTGCTGGCGATGATTGCCGGCGGCCTGGCGATTATCTTCCTGGGATGGGGCAATGGCGGGCATGCGACCGGTTTTTCCTTGCTCTGGTCGCAGGGTGGTTGGTTCCCGTATGGCCTGACCGGCATGGTGATGGCGCTGCCGGTGGTGGTGTTTTCATTCGGTGGCGTTGAAACGGTGGGTATTGCAGCCGGCGAGGCGGCCGAGCCGGAACGCACCATCCCACGAGCAGTGAATTCGGTGCTGTGGCGCATCCTGATCTTTTACGTGGGTGCGTTGCTGGTGATCATGGCGATCTACCCGTGGACCGGTCTGGGCACGCAGGGCAGTCCGTTCGTTACCACCTTCGCCAAGCTCGGTATTCCGCAGGCTGCGGGCCTGATCAACTTCGTGGTGATCACCGCCGCGCTATCGGGCTTCAACGCCACCACCTTCGCCGGCAGTCGCATGCTCTATAGCCTTGCGTGCAAGGGGCAGGCGCCGTCGGTGCTAAGCAAGGTGAACTCGCAGGGCGTGCCGATGCGCGCGATTCTGGCGACGCTGGCCGTGCTGCTGCTCGCCGTGCTGCTGAACTACCTGCTGCCGGCACGCGTGTTCGGCATGATGATGTCAATCCTGTCCTTCAACACGGTGTGGACGTGGACGATGGTGCTGCTGGCGCACTACAGCTTTCGTCGCCAGATGCGGTTGCGCGGCGAGACACCTGCGGGTTTCCGCCTGCGCTGGTGGCCATTCACCGGCGTTATCTGTCTCGCCTTTCTTGGCTTCGTGGTGGTGATGCTGGGCGTAAGCCCGGATACGCGCGTGGCGTTGTATGTCGGCGCAGCCTGGATTGCGCTGCTCACGGTGGCGTACAAGTTGTGCGGCATCAGGCAGCGCATGGCGCTGAGCGAAAAGCAGGTGCCCGAAGCGGCTTAAGCGCGAAAGCTCTGTGGGAGCGCACCCTGTGCGCGACGGTGGTGCTTCGAAAGCCCGTCGCGCACAGGGTGCGCTCCCACACAAAAAGCGTCAGGCGTGCAGTGGGCCGTCCCAGCCTTCCCAATACTTCGGAAGGTCATCGGCGATGTCGAAGTTGCGCGCCGCGTAGAACAAGTGCATGGTCGGCATAAGGCGTTCGGGTAGCCGGCCGCCGTGGTGCCGCGCGAACCGTGCATTGGGAATCACGATCATGCCGAGACGGTTGCGGCCGTGGACCAGTTCGCCGCAATGCCGGCAACTGAAGCGGCGCATGTCGCGTGCTGGGTGCGCATAGTCAAGCAACGCAGCGCTATCCCCCTGATGCGCTATCTGCTCGGGCATCCATGCCGTCGCCGCCAGCAGGTTCGAGCCGTAAAGATCCCGGCAGGCGTCGCAATGGCAGATGGCGCGCGCCTCCGGTTCACCCGATATGACCATGACGATGGCGCCGCAATCGCAGCGCAACGTTTCTTGATTCGTTGTCGGCATATATGTTTCCCGATCCGTGGAAGGGCGAGGCTGGATGTCCCTGGCAACCTCTATCGGAGCGCCAGGAAGTCGGGGCTCACCACAAAGCGCACGGCATCCAGACGAAGCCGCGACTCCGGCAGCGCCTTGAGCAAGTCAGTACGCTCACCTGCCACCGTGCCAATTTCTGCCTCGCTGATCGCAGGGTTCACCGCACGCAGCGCGAGCAAACGCGACAGTTCCGCATCGAGCGTTTCGGTGGCCTGTGCCACGGCATCGGCAATATGGGTCTGTGCACGCTCAGTGGCCAGTGTTTCTGCCTTCTCGAGCATCGGCGGCACCAGCTTGCCGAGGAATTTCCGATAGCGCGCCACTTCAATGGTGCGGTCGGCGGCTTTGCGCAGTCCGATATCGCTGGGGCGGAAATCCGCACGCTCCGCAAGGCGCGTGTCGACAGTGACGACGATCGGCTGCGTCGGCAGGAAGCGCTCGGCATCGAGCTTGCGATCGGCCACGCACTCCACCAGGAATACAGCCTGCAACAGCGCACTGCGCGGCGGCAGGGCGTCGTCGACCAGGAATGCGGCATTGCCTTGTTCATTTGATAGCGTGAGATCGAGCGCGCCCATCACCATCGGATGATCGAGGCGCAGCAGCGGCAATTCTTCGCGAGCCAGCGCGACCTCGCGTGCGAAGGTCACGGCCTGCGGACCCTCGGCAAAGCCGGGCAGGGCGTCGGTGGAGAGGTATTGCGGGTCGAGCAGCAACACCTTGCTGCCCAACTCTTCGGTGTGGATGCCGAAGCGCTCCAGCAACCCCTGGATGAAGGCATCGCGGCCTGGGTCGTGATCCTCGCGGGTGAACGCCTGCTGCAATGCATCGGCGTGCAGGTCGCGGCTGGCAGCCAATTCCAGCAAGTGATCGCGGCCATCGCGAATCAAGGCGGCCATTTCTTCATGGGCGCCGCGGGTTTCCGCCAGCAGCACTTCGAGCTCCTGATCGCGATTGTCGTCGTCGCGCGCATGCTCATCCGCCAGACGGGCCAGCGATTCGCCGAAGCGGCGGAGCAGCTCGCGACCATCCGCTGGGCTGGAGCAGAAGGCGTCCACGCCTTCGTTGTACCAGCGCGCCAGCACATGCTGCGCACTGTCGGCCACGGTCAGGATATGAATGCTGATGTCGTGCTTCTGGCCAATGCGGTCCAGACGGCCGATACGCTGCTCAAGCAGGTCCGGGTCGAGCGGCAGATCCCACAACACCAGCCGATGGGCGAACTGGAAGTTGCGACCTTCCGAGCCGATTTCCGAACACAGCAGCAGGCGCGCGCCATCCGGCTGCGCGAAATAGGCCGCGTTGCGGTCGCGCTGCACAATGCCGAGGCCCTCGTGAAAACGGGCCACGCCGACGCCGCTGCGGGTGCGCAGTGCCTCTTCGAGTGCCAACACCTTGGCCTGGCTGCGACAGATCAACAGGAACTTGTCCTGCGGATGTTCCTCCAGCAGCGTCACCAGCGCGTCCAGGCGCGGGTCCGCGCTGTAGTCGACCTCGATGGCCGGCGGCGGTTGCTGGATGTCCGAGTGGAACTCGGCCAGCAGCGCCTGGCGACCGTCCTCACTGAGCGTCGTGGCATCCAGCGTTTGCCATACCGGCAAGCGCTTGGGAAAGCCGCCGATGCTCACGCGGCGATTGCGGAACATCGCGCGGCCGGTGCCGTGGCGGTCGATCAGCGCAGCAATGATTTCGCGTGCGTTGTCTGGCTTGGTGGTGTCGGCCAGCCGTGCCTGCAGGCTTTCGTCTCCCGCGAATGCTTCGCGCAGAGTGGCGAGCTGCGCATCGTCCAGCGCCTGACTGTCGAGCAGGCGGTCGGCGATCCTCGACAAGTTGTGGAACCGGTCGGATTCGGACAGATAGACGTCCAGATCGTGGTAACGCTGCGGATCGAGCAGGCGCAGGCGGGCGAAATGACCGCTGCGGCCCAGTTGCTCTGGCGTGGCGGTAAGCAGGATCACGCCCGGCGTAGCTGCAGCCAGCTGATCCACCAGGGTGTAGCGCGGGCTGGCCGCTTCAGGTGTCCAGGCCAGGTGATGGGCTTCGTCCACCACCAGCAAATCCCATGGGGCATCCAGCAATTGCTGGGCACGCTTAGGGGCTTGTTCCAGGAAGCTGAAGTCGGCGATGACCAGCTGCTCATCTTCAAACGGATTGCGCCCGTCGCCTGACTGTTCCAGCGCTTCGCAGCGCTCCTCGTCGTAGATGGCGAAGCTGAGGTTGAAGCGGCGCAGCAATTCCACAAACCACTGGTACACCAAGGTGTCGGGAAGCAGCAGCAAGACGCGTTCAGCGCGGCCGGTGGCGAGTTGCCGCGCAATAATCATGCCGGCTTCGATGGTCTTGCCCAGACCCACCTCGTCCGCCAACAGCACGCGGGGAGGGCGACGAGCCGATGCAATGCCGGCCACGCGCAATTGGTGGGGCACCAGGCCAATGCGCGAGGCGCCAAGGCCCCAGGTGGGCGAGCGACGTGCGTCGGCGCGGCGCTTGAGGCCCTCCAGACGCAATTCGAAGTGGGAGACCGGGTCGGTGCGGCCGCCAATCAGCCGGTCATCGGCCTGGCTGACGCTCTGCTCGTCGTCCAGCTGGCCTTCTTCAAGCTCACGGCCTTCGCCGCGATAGATCAGCAAGTCCTCGCGGATTTCCACCCGTTCGACCAGGAACGCGATGCCCTTGCCGGCCACGCGCTGGCCTGGGCGGAACTCCGCACGCACCAGCGGCGCCGAGTCAATGGCGTAAGGGCGCAGCACGCCCGCCTTGGCGAACAGCACCTGTACGCCGCGTCCTTCGACGCGCAGTACGGTGCCGAGGCCGAGCTCGGGCTCGGCAGTGGAGATCCAACGTTGACCAGGTACGAACATCAGTAGGGGAGGCCGCAAGCTGCAAGGGTCGCCAATTATCCGCTCAGTAGCTGCCGGTGCCTAGGTTTGTGTGGTGCCGTGGACCCGCATGGAGGACCTCGGCAGCGATACCGGCCGCCCTGCCGGGCACCTGGTGAGGGCGTGACCGGCGTCATGCTTCCCTTGTTGCCGGCAACCGCTCGTCAGGAAAAAAACACACTCCGTCGGGTAGGGCCCCATGACGCCGAGGCGGGTAGGTAGAGTGCCGTCAGCAGAATAGGGGGAAAGCCATGCAGCTCTTGTCGCGCCAGCGAGGCGTTTCGTTGGGCGTGGTGCGGGATTCAACGTCCGCAGCCACCCGGTTGTCATGTCATGGCGGCGCAAGGCTTGCGGGTGCCAGGCGGTTGGGTGGCGGCTTCACCATCATCGAATTGATGGTGGCGATCGCCGTGGCAGGCGTGTTGCTTACCATCGCGGTGCCCAGCTTTCGAAGTCTGATGATCTCTAACCGGCTCACTACGGCAGCCAACGATATCGTCGCTGCCATCCATACGGCCCGTATGGAGGCGATCAAACGCAACGCCAGCAGTCAGTTCTGCAGCAATCTGACCGCCAGCAATCAAACCGACACGCTTGGCACGCAATGCAGCACGCCGGCCCAAATGGCGGGTGCGGTGGTTGTCACGACCGGTGCCACCGCCACCTCCGTTCTGAACGGTCCCACCAGCCTGGTGTCGCCTTTGCAGTTGAGCGGCAACGTGGTGGCATTGCGCTTCACGTCGCAGGGCATTGCTCAGCAGGCTGGCACCACCGCGCCGTATGGCAATACGGTCGCCGATATCTGTACGAGTCAGCTGGCCAGCAACAATCATCGTGTGATCAGGATGGTGGCCGGCTCCATTCTCGAGGTCACGCAATCGACGGGAGCCTGCCCATGACCAACAAGCGGATATCCAGCAAGTGTCTGGCTTCGGCAGGCTGCGGTCCTCTGGGCCGCCAGCGCCACCAGTCAGGTGTCGGCATGATCGAAGTGCTGATCGCCGTGCTGGTGCTGTCTATTGCATTCCTTGGCATGGCAGCACTCCAGGCGACGTCGCTGTCGACCAACAACAGCGCCATGTCGCGCAGCATGGCGACCATTGCGGTTCATTCCATCCAGGACGCCATGCGCGCGGACCTGGCCAACGCTACCGGTGGTGTCTACAACGGCTCCGTGAACGCCAGCGCATGCCCCGCCGCTGCCGCCTCGCTTGCCACTGTGCAGCTCAATGCGTGGTGCACCCAGATGGCCAGCAACCTCGGTACATCAGCCGTCGGCAACATCAACTGCACGACCACCGGCGACTGCACCATCACGGTCACTTTCGACGACAGCCACGCAGGCGTTGGCGGTAGCACCAATCAGCAAGTGACGACGCGAGGCATTCTATGAGCAATCGCCGTATGAACCATGATCGCGATGGCCGAAAACGATCCAGGCCATTCGCGTGGTCGCGTGGCTTTACGCTGATCGAACTGATGATCGCCATGCTGCTTGGCTTGATCGTTATCGGCGGCGTCATCAGCGTGTTTCTCGCCAACCAGCAAACGTACCGCACGGGCCAGGCGCTGAGCGATGTGCAGGATGGTTCGCGTGTGGCCGTTGAGCTGCTCGCGCACGATATCCGCAACGCGCAGCTCACCGGCTGCAACAACAATGTCCGCTTCTCCAATGTGCTCAAGAACAGCCCGGCGAACGGTGGCACCGACTGGTGGGCCAACTGGGGCAATGCCATTGCCGGCTATGGCGGCACGCAGAGCGACCCGGCAGTGACCACGGGGACGGCCATCGCGAACCGGGTGACCGGTACCGATTCCATCGAGCTGCTGGGTGTGACCGATACGAGCATGAGCGTGCAATCCCACACGCCGTCGACCTTGAGCTTTGTGGTGAACGGCACGGCGCCGGATCTGCAGAACGGCGACGTCGTCATCGTGTGTGATCCCGACCACGCGACCTTGATGAAGATCACCACCTATACGCCATCGACCAACACCATCGTTTACGACGCTACGAACAACTGCTCCAAGGATCTTGGCTATCCCGCCGTTTGCGTCACCAACGGAAATCCCTACACCTTCGGGCCCAATGGACAGATCGCCAAATTGGCGGCAGTCGACTGGTACGTTGGTAACTACACCGCTTCGGACGGCACCAAGGGTACGTCGCTGTATCGACAGACGTTGGTCAATACCACAGGTACGCCGACGACCAGTGCGCAGGAAATGGTGCGCGGTGTCACCGGCATGACCATTAACTATCTGCAGTCGGGTAGTACGAGTTACGCCGCGCCAGCGTCCATCACCAACTGGACGACGGTAACGGCCGTGCAGATAACGCTGAAGCTTCAGGGCGGAACCGCCCCTGCTGGCACCGACGGCAATCCGCTGTCGCGCAAGTTCACTACCACGGTCACGCTGCGCAATCGGGTGAATTGAGATGAGTGCCTTTTCTGTCAACCATCCGCGCGGCTTGCATGGCCGCACTCTGGGCCGAAAGAGCCAGCGTGGCGTAGCCCTCGTCGTGGCGCTGGTGTTGTTGGTCGTGGTCACCCTGGTCGGACTTGCCGCGGTGCGTGGCACGATCATGCAGCAGAAAATGACCTCCAACTTCTACGACCGGGAAATCGCCTTCCAGGCCGCGGAAGCGGCGCTGCGCCAGGGGCAGGTGGCTGTGCAGGCGGCAGCCTCGCCGTCGGTGTTTCGCGATTGCACGCCCACCAGTACCAACAAGTGCCTGCCTAATCCGTTCGCCGACACCACCTTGCCGGCCAGTTCGATCGTGAAGGTGCCTGCCACGGCATTTACCACGAGCAGCCTGTCGCCGGATCAGCCGCAGTACGTTGTCGAATACCTGGGCAACTTCACGATTCCGCCGCCGAATGTTCACCAGCTTTCCAATTGCTCCGGCTATTCGCCGTGCGGGGCAACCAACACGGCGGATTTCTATCGCATTACGGCGCGCAGTTCTGCGACGACGAGTGACCGTGCAACGGTCGTGCTGCAGTCGGTGTTTCGACGCTAATCAAGGTTAGTCGTGTTGCCGAACATTGATCGGCGCCCGCCAAAGAGAATGGGAAGGATCATGCCCTCCAAATACACAAAGCTGATGTTCGCTCTTGTTGGTCTGCTCACTATCGGTGGAGCGACGGCAGCCTCGTACACAGACAACTTCTCCGGCAAGACGTCCAGCTTGAAGTGGACGTCGCTCAATGACGCCTGCCTCACCGCCGGCGACCCGGCGACTTCGAGCACCGCATCGGGTTACATCCCCGCCTGCTCCTCCACGCTGGCGATGGGCAGCACAACCACGAAGGTCATTACCACGGCGGATGCTGATCAGCAGGGCGCGCTGCGCCTTACGCCGGGTCTGAACAACCAGACCGGCGCCATTCTGTCGAACTTTACGTTCAATCCAAGCAATGGCCTGCAGGTCACTTTCACCACCTATACCTACGGCGGCGACAGCGGCGGTAGCGCCAAGAATGGCGCCGACGGCATTTCATTCCTGCTCACGGATGGCACTGCCACCCAACCCACGGTTGCCGGTGGCCTGGGCGGCAGCATGGGTTACAGCTGTTCGAACAGCAACGGCACTTATGAGGGGTTGGCGAATGCCTATCTCGGCTTGGGTATCGATGAGTTTGGCAACTTTCTGAATTCCGGCGACAACACCAATACCGGCATCTACAACACAGCCAACACCACGTACGGCTCCACGGCCAATGGCTCGAACAGTTTCGCAAACAACCCCAACGCATCCATCGCTGCCGGCTCGGGCGGGCAGTATCAGCCAGAGCGCATTGGCTTGCGTGGGGCAGGTAATACCACCTGGGCCTGGCTGCAAAGCAAAACTCCAACCTACTACAAGGGTAGTGTGGATAAGACCAAGGTCACGACAGCCTGTAGTACCGGCAAATACGTGTCCGCAATTGACGGCAACGGCAACCCTACCGCATACACCGCTATCCCGTACAACTACGGGGCTGTCGCCGGTGGGTACGCCGTGTTGCCTGGTGGTTTTAAAAGTGGGGGTTCCACCTACACCGCCGGCACGCAGCTGATTGCCAACAATGCGGCAAAAACCCGCTTCAACGCGGATGGCACGCAGAATGCGTGGCCCATCACCTACAAGCTGACCATTTCATCCACCGGGTTGCTCAACTTTTCCTACAGCTACAACAACGGCGCGTATACGCCAGTGCTGACCAACGCTGACATTACGAAAAGCAGCGGCGCGGTACCCAAGTTGTTCCGCTTTGGTTTCTCTGCGGGTACCGGTGGCAGCAACAACGTTCACGAAATCACCTGCTTCCAGGCGACGCCACTGCAATCGAACAGCAGTGCGGCGGCCAACACGGTGCAGTCGGGCCAGGTGCGAACGAATACGCAGGTCTATCTTGCATCCTATTCCGGGGACAACTGGTGGGGTTCGCTGGTATCGGAGCAGGTGGTGACGACCGGTGGCACCGTCAGTGTGGCTACCACGGCCAACTGGGACTCGAATTGCGTACTCACCGGTGGCGGTTGCGTCAACATGGGAACCGATACGAGCGGCAACCCGACGAACACGATCACCGTGCAGGGGCCGACTGCGCGCACGCTGCTGACCGCGGATGACAGTACCGGGGCGGGTCTGGCACTGCAGTGGACTTCGCTCAATACCAACCAGACCACCATCTTGAACGGCACGGATAGCGCCGGCCAATCGCGCCTGACGTGGTTGCGTGGCGATCGCACGAATGAACAGCTGCAGTCGTCGACGGGTACCCTGCGTGCACGCACGGGAGTGCTGGGCGACATCATCAATTCGAGCCCCACGTGGGTCGGACCGCCGACATCCGGCAATTACCCCAACGCGTTCAGCGACTTCCTTTACGGTAACCCGTCAACGCAGGCGGAGAATGCCACGGGCGCGCAGTCGTACAGTGCGTTTGTGAGCGCCTACGCGACTCGCCAGCACGTGGTTTACGTGGGCTCCAACGATGGCTTCATGCATGGTTTCCGTTCCGGGTCCTACAAGTCCGACGGCACCTATGACAGTTCCACCAATGACGGCCGGGAAGTGATTGGGTTCATGCCCTCGGGCCAGCTGGACCAGTACGCGACCGATTTGTCCAACCCCAAATATATCCACGACTTTGTGGTGGATGCCACGCCAGCAGTGGGTGACCTGTTCTACGGCGGCAAGTGGCATACCTGGCTGGTGAGCGGCGTCGGCTCGGGCGGCGCCGAGATCTTCGCGCTCGACATCACTGATCCGACGACGTTCAGTGAAACCACGCCTGCCGTCACCGTGAAGGGCGACTGGATCAGCTCAAGCACCGTGCTGCCGAACCTTGGGCAGACGGTTGGCACGCCGCTGATCGTCAGGCTGCACAACGGGCAGTGGGCGATCATCTTCGGCAACGGTATCAATCCTGCCGGCGGCACTCAGACGGCGGGCATCTATGTCGGCCTGGTCAATTCGACCTCCGGCGCGGTGACTTTCCAGTACATCAATACGGGGGCTGGCTCGAGCACCAGTCCTAACGGCATCGCTTATGTGGCCTCTGCGGATCTCGATGGCGACCACATCACGGACTATGTGTATGGCGGCGACACGCAGGGCAATATGTGGCGCTTCGACTTGACCAGCAGCGATCCGACCAAGTGGGCCGTCTCCACGTTTGGCAATACGACGGCAACGCCGCTTTATGTCGCCAAAGACAGCAGCGGGACTCGCCAGCCGATCACGACGGCTCCGGTGATCGCATCGGTGCAGGCCGGCACGGTCAACCGCGTCATGGTGTTGTTCGGTACGGGACAGAAGACGCCATTCACCGGTAGCGGCGGCGATGTCTACGCAAAGGGTACGCAGACGTTCTACGGCATCTGGGACTGGGACATGACGGCATGGAACAAGTCTTCGTCGGTCGCCTACGCCCCCTTGGTTGCCCCTCAGGCCTTCACCCGCACCAGTCTGCTTAAACAGGCGAATGTGTCGCAGTCGAGTGTCGGCGATGGCAAACAAGTGCTCGGCTATCGCACCCTCAGCACGGGCACTCAGGTGTGTTGGCAGGGCAGCACTGTCTGCACCGCCCCTGCGACCAACAATCAGTACGGTTGGTACTACGATTTCCCCGATAGCCAGGAGCAGGTGATCTACAGCCCGGCGATTATCGGTGGTGCGGTCGTGGTGAGTACCGCTGAGCCACCGGTGATTTCGGCGCTGAAGTGCAACCCGGGCTTGCAGTCTGGCTGGACGATGGCTTTCGATCCCGCTTCGGGTGGCGGTCTGCAGACGGGCTTCTTCCCCTACGCCAATGGTAGCTACGGCTCGGGCTCCGATCCGGCGACGGTGGGCGGCATTCGCCTCGACGCCGTGGGTACGCCGACGGTCGTGACTTACGGTGGGCAGACCTACATCGTTACGCAGACCATCAAGGGCACACCGTCGTTGAGCAAGGTGAACCCGGCGAACGGCGCCAGCCCGGCGCGTGTGTCGTGGCGAGAAGTGAAGCTTTGAGCACAAGCTCATCAGGGGGATGCCAGTGGCCTTGCACGAGGCCGCTGGCGCACGTAAATACATCATCGTCACCAACCAGCTCGCGAGCTCCGGTGCGATGCGATGAAGGGAACATCATGAACGCACTTCTGCAAATCCAGACGACCTATCGCCGCTTCGAGCGTGGCTTCACCCTGGTCGAGTTGATGATTGTGACGGCCATTGTCGCAATCCTGGCGGCCATCGCCGTTCCCACGTATTCCAACTACATCATCAAAACCCATCGCGTCGCGGCGGAGGGTTGTATGTCGGCATACGCGAATTATCTGGAACGGTTCTACACCACCAATATGAGTTACAGCTCGACCCCGGGCGGCACGGCGCCGGTGGCCGCCAGCACGTTTGACTGCGCGTCGGCCGGGCAGACGGGAAAGTTTTACACTTACGCGCTTACGGCGACTGCCAGCACTTATTCGATTCAGGCGACTCCCGTAGCGGGCAGTGTGCAGGCGAACGACACGAAGTGCGCCGCCCTGACCCTGGATCAGTCAGGTGCCCGCAACATCGTCGGCGGTACGGGCGCGGTGAGCGACTGCTGGTAAGCACGTTGACCGACATGGCTGCAGAATCGCCTGCCCGTCGCACGGGCGGGTGTCGCCACGCTTAGGCATACTCAGGCGTGTGGGGCATGGCCCCGATGAGCTACAGAGAGACCTGAGTCATGCGAATTCTGGTGATTGGTGCCGGCGCCACGGGCGGCTATTTTGGCGGTCGCCTGCTGGAAAGCGGGCAGGACGTGACTTTCCTGGTGCGTGCAGCGCGCGCTGCTCAGCTGGCTGAGCACGGCCTGGTGATACGCAGCAGCCTGGGTGATGCCTCTTTGCCATCGCCACCGACCATTCAGGCCAGTGAGCTGCGCGAGCCATTCGACTTGGTGCTGCTCAGCTGTAAGGCTTATCACCTGCCGCAGGTGATGGACGATATGGCGCGGGCGATTGGGCCGCAGACCATCATCCTGCCGATTCTCAATGGCATGCAGCATCTGGATTTGCTGGACGCGCGATTCGGTGCGCCGCGCGTGCTGGGTGGTCAGTGCGTGATTGCGGCGACGCTCGATGCACAGGGTGCGGTGCGTCATCTCAACCAGTCGCACATCCTCACCTTTGGTGAACGGGATGGATCGCGCTCGGCTCGTGTCGAAGGTGTGCTCGAGGCGATGGCGAATGCGCGTTTCGAACCACGCCTGAGCACGACGATCCTGCAGGACATGTGGGACAAGTGGGTGTTTCTTGCTTCTCTGGCAGGCATCACTTGCCTGATGCGCGCCCCGGTGGGCGACATCATGGCGGCGACGGGTGGCGAACAATCCATCGTGCATCTGCTCGACGATTGCCGCCGGGCTTCAGAGCGCAATGGGCATATGCCGAGTGAAGCCGTGCTTGTTAAAGCGCGTAGCGTGCTGACCGAAGCAGGGTCTTCGCTAAGTGCGTCGATGATGCGCGACCTGGAGCAGGGCAGTCCGATCGAGGCGGATCATGTGGTGGGCGATCTGCTGGCACGTGCGGGTACGTTGGCGCCGGAGCTGAGCATGCTGCGCACGGCGTATGCGCACCTCAAGGCTTATGAGGCCAGGCGCGCACGCAAGAGCTGATCAGGGCTTCGCCGGTGTCATGGCGGGATCATCCCGCGGGCAGGCGGGTGGTCCCGATGGCGGCAAGCGATTCGCCATCAAGTTGCGTCGCAGGCCTTGTTCGGGTGTGACCCAGAGATGACCGCGTTCCGCACAGTCGGCGGCGTAGTTGAACAGTGATCGAAGACTTTTCGCATCAAAGTCGATGAAGCTGGTCATGGGAAAATCCGCTGGAATCGACGTCAGCTGGAAATGGATACCCAGTCGCGCGGAAAGACCGGCTGTGTCGGCAATGGCTTCACGGCTTTTGTAGACCAGCCCGGCACCGAAACTGGTGGTCAGTATAGTGAGCGTTCTCACCGGTGTCGTTTTGGGGAAGCGGTGCAGCTGCCCGTTCACGATCATGTAGAGGTTGGCGCCCCGTAGGTTGGATAACGGCTCAGGGTGCAGCATGGCGACCAAGGGCAGAACGAAGACGGGCGCGGTGACGCTGCCGTCGACGTGCAGTTCGTCGTAGTGATGTTCACCGTCCTGCACGTGGATCAGCATCGGCGGAAACATGCCCGGTACGCTGGCCGAGGCAATCAGCACGTCACGGAAGGTCTCGCGCGCCGTTTCGCCGCCGCGGGCCGCGATGCCGCCGAGATTCCAGATCACCGTTTCCTGCTTGTCGAGGTCGGTAGTGGCGACGACCAGTCGTCGCCCTTTGGCGTCTTCACGAGCCGCCGCTTCGATCATCGCGGGCGTCACGAAACTATCCACCAGCTTGAACAGCTTGCTGTGGCGATAACCCAGCGGAAACAGCACGCGGGAGAACAGGGTGATCGGCGGTGGCCCCAGTAGATTTGCCGTGTGGTCTTCGCCCAATGCCTGGAGCATGGCATCGTCCCAATCCGGGCCGAGGTAAGCGAAAGGTGCCAGCAGTGCACCGACGCTCACGCCGGTCACCAGTTCGTATTGCGGACGGTTGTGCGCGCGACTGAGGCCGGTCAGTGCACCGACACCAAAGGCGCCACCCGCGCCGCCGCCGGATAGCGCAAGAATATCGATGGTGCCGTCGGTGGCAGAGTCGCGAATGCCTTTGAAGAACGCTGGTGAGCGCTTGTCGAACAGCTCCACGTCGGTGGCGAGCAGGCGTACCTGAGTGGTGTATCCCTCCGGCATGGCTCCGGAGATCAGGCGGGGTGGCGCGGGTTTGCGCTCCGCAATACCGCAGCCGGTGAGGGCAGCCATCAACAACAGCAGTAGCGCTGCTTGCCGCATCGCTGATCCCTCAGAGGTGGACGCGAATGGAACTTTATTCCATGTCGATGGCCTGTGTGGGAGTGCACTTTCGCCAGCAAGGCTGACGCAAGAAAAAAGGGCGCCGTGCTTGCGCACGACGCCCTTTTACTCTCTACAGGTTCAGCGCTGGCTTACCAGATCTTCACCTGCTTCTCGCCCTCGCGGACCATGGTGTCGCCCGGCTTGCACTGGTACGCGGCAGCGAACGCTTCCATGTTGGACGGAGCGCCGATGGCGCGCAGCGATGCCGGTGCGTGCGGATCGGTGTTGAGGCGCAGCAGAGCCTCCTTCTCGCGGATGCTGCCACGCCACACGCGTGCCCAGTTCATGAAGAAGCGCTGGTCCTGCGTGTAGCCATCGATCTTCTCAGCGGCTTCCTGCGGGTTCTTCTTCAGGGCCACCTGCAGCGCGTCGAACGCCACGTTGATGCCGCCCAGGTCGGCGATGTTCTCGCCCAGGGTCAGCTTGCCGTTGACGTGCGCATCCGGCTTGTCCTTGATCGGCGCGTAGTCGTTGAACTGCTGCACCAGCTTGTCGGTGCGTGCGTCGAACTTGGCGCGATCGTCCTTGGTCCACCAGTTGGCGTTGTTGCCGTCACCGTCGAACTGGCTGCCTTCGTCGTCGAAGCCGTGGCTGGCTTCGTGGCCGATCACCGCGCCGATGCCGCCGTAGTTGATCGCGTCGTCACCGGTGGCATAGAAGAACGGCGGCTGCAGGATCGCGGCCGGGAAGTTGATGGTGTTGTCGGTCGGGTTGTAATAGGCGTTGACCGTCTGCGGGGTCATGCCCCACTCCAGGCGATCGGTTGCCTTGCCGATCTTGTTGAGGTCGTACTGGTAGTTGAACTTGGCGGCGGCCATCACGTTGTCGTAGTAGTCGCCCTGCTTGATCTCCAGGCCCGACCAGTCACGCCACTTGTCCGGGTAACCGATCTTCGGCAGGAAGGTGTTCCACTTGGCGATGGCCTTTTCCTTGGTGGCGTCGCTCATCCAGTCGAGGTTCGTGATACGCACTTTCAGCGCGTCGCGCACGTTGTCCACCAGTTCCTTGGCGCGCTCCTTGGCTTCCGGCGTGAACACCTTGGCCACATACAGCTGGCCGAGTGCTTCGCCCATCGACTCGTTGACGCCGCCGAGCACGCGCTTCCAGCGCGGCTTCTGTTCCGGCTGGCCGGCGAGGGTCTTGCCGTAGAAGTCGAACTTGTTGTCCTGGAACGCCTTGCTGAGGAACGGCGAGGCATCGTCGATGGTGTGGTAACGCAGGTAGGCCTGCCACTGGTCGATCGGTGCGCTGGCCAGCAGCTTGTCGAACTCGGCCATGAACTTCGGCTGCGACAGCGAGAAGCCCTTGTCGATGGTCACGCCCTGCGCCTTGAAGAAATCGTCCCAGCTGAAGTGCGGGGTGATCTTGTCGGCTTCCTTCACGGTGACGAAGTGGTACTGGTTTTCCGGCGTGCGCATTTCCACCGGAGCCAGCGAGGCCTTGGCCAGTTCGGTTTCGAACGCCAGCACCTGCGCGGCCTGCTTCTTGGCGTCGGCGTCGGACACGCCGGTCAGCACGAGAGCCTTGGTGATGTGGTCGACATAGGCGTCGCGGATGTCCTTGTACTTCGCGTCGCTGTAGTAGTCCTTGGTCGGCAGACCCAGGCCCGCCTGCATCGTGAAGCCGATCTGCATCTTGGCGTCCTTGAAGTCGGCGCCGGAGCCGAACTGGAACACCTGCATATCACCGGTGGCGAAGCTCTGGGTGATGTAGTTGGCCACGTCCTTGCCGGTCTTCAGCGCCGCGATGGCGTCGAGCTTCGGCTTGATCGGCTCGAAGCCGGCCTTCTCCATGGCGGCATCGTCCATGCCCGAGGCGTACAGGTAGCCGATCTTCTGTTCGATCGAGCCGGCGTTGGCGTTGGCGGCATTCTTGGCCGCCGCGTCGACGATCTCGTGCTGGGTGTTGAGGCTGTCGTCAGCCAGCTTGTCGAAAGCGCCCCAACGGGTGCGGTCGCTCGGGATCGGGTTGGCAGCCACCCACTTGGCGTTGACGAAGGTATTGAAGTCCTTACAAGCCTCGTTGGCGTCGCCCAGTTCGCTCACATCGAACACGCTCTTGGGCGCGGCCGGTGCAGCGGCGGTGGTGCTGGCAGCCGCGGGTGCGGTGCTGCTGGCCGCCGGGGCCTTTTCGGCCTCTTCGTGCTTGCCGCAGGCGCTGAGCGACAGGGCGAGGCTCACGGCGAGCGCAATGGGCTTCAGATAAGGCTTGGTCATGGAACTCCCTCGGTTGGGTCAATACCCGGTTGGGCGGGCGATGGTGGTGGCGAACGACGGGCGTTTGAGCCACCCCGTATCGCATGGGCGACTCTTCAGGCTAGGCCCGAGATTATGGTGAAGATAGTGTCAAAGGTCAGGGGCGCAACGTCCATCGGGAATTGGCTTCAGCGATCACGAGGCTTTGCCGCCACCAGGTCCAGCCAGGCGCGGGCGGCGGGCGACAGCGCTGAACCGTGCCGCCAGGCCAGCACCATTTTCCAACGCAGGTCATGGGCGGCCAAGGGCAGGGCTGCCAAACCGGTGAGCGAGCGATCTTCGATGGTCAGTTGTGGCAGCAGGGCAATGCCACCGCCAGCGGCCACCAGGGCCAGGATGAAGTCGATTTGCGCGCTGCGAACGGTTTCGGTCGGCGCCACGCCACGGCGCGCGCAGGCTTCGCGAATCAGTCGATTCAACGCGAAGCCCTCCTCGAACAGGATCAGCGGCGTGTCGCTGAGCCAATTGAGACGAAACCGCCGCGCACCGGCCCGCGGGTGGGACTGGGGCAGCAGGGCGATCATGGGTTCGTCGCGCACAGGCTGGTAGTCGAGGCCTTCGCCCACTGGCTGCAGGGTGGCGGCAATGTCCAGCTCGCCAGACAGCACGGCCTGTTCCAGACGCCGGCTGCCGTGTTCGAGCAGGCGGATGTCGATCCTCGGGTATTGCTGTCGGTAGCGTGCGAGCAACGGCGCAAACAGCACGCTGCTACCGAGCGGCGGCAGGCCAAGGCGCAACTCGCCGCGTTGCAGGCCGCGCAGCGCATCGAGCTCTTCGCGCAGCCGGGACGATTCGGTCAGCATCGCCAGCGCGTGTCGATGCACTACGTCGCCGGCCGCTGTGAGACGCACGCCGCCGCGTCCTCGCTCCAGTAACCGCGTACCCAGTTCGTCTTCGAGTTGAGCAATGGCCTTGCTCAGCGTGGGCTGGCTGGCGTGGGCATGTTCCGCGGCGCGGGCAAAACCGCCGTGGCGCACCACTTCCACCAGATAACGCAGGCTGCGTAGATCCATACGTATTCCCAAATGGAATGGAGTCTATGGAGACAATTCATTTCCATCATAGGCTGGCGAGGACTAGCCTGCGCGCCATGAAAAACCTGCATAGCCGACTGCGTTGGTTCGCCTGGCATCGCCCGCAATGGGCGCGCGGGGTGCAGGTGCTATCCATCGTGGCGCTATGGTTTGTGTGCGATCAGGTGAGTCGCCGCTGGCATCTGCCCCTACCAGGGAGTGTGCTGGCCATGGCGTTGTTGCTGGCCCTGCTGCTGAGTGGCGCGGTGCCCGCGGCAGGCCTGCGTCGCGGTGCGGACTGGCTGCTCGCGGAAATGTTGTTGTTCTTCATCCCAGCGGTGATGGCGGTGTGGCAGCACCTGCCGTTGCTGCGCGAGGAAGGTGGACGCATTCTGCTGGTGATTCTGGTGGGTACGGTGCTGGTGATGGGCACCACGGCCTGTCTTGTGGATCTGGTGTTTCGCTGGAAGCAACGCCGTGCGCGCTGAACTGCTCTCGTTGCTGTGGTTTGTGATTACTGTAGGTGGCTATGTGGCGCTCAAGCCGCTCTATCGCCGTCACCCACGTTGGTGGACGTCGCCGCTGTTCACCGTGCCGCTGTTGCTGGCGGCTATGGGCTTGCTGCTCGGCATGAATTACCCCGTGTATATCCGCGACACGCATTGGCTGGTGGTGATGCTGGGGCCGGCAACTGCGGCGTTTGCGTTGCCCATCTACCGCTATCGCCGCTTGATTCGCATGCATTGGCAGGCGTTGTTGGTGGGCGTGATCGGTGGCAGCACCATGGCGATGGCCAGCGCGTGGGGGCTCGCTAGTGTGTGCGGCTTGGACGATACGGTTCGGCGCAGTTTGCTGGCGCGCTCCATCACCACGCCGCTGGCGATGCAGGTGTCGGCTGAGGTCGGTGGCGTGCCTGAACTCACCGCATTGTTCGTGGTGATCACCGGCGTCACTGGCATTGCACTGGGCGAGTGGCTGTTGCATTGCTTGCCATGGCGGTCGGCACTCGCGCGCGGCGCGCTGTTCGGCGTGGGTGCGCACGGCGCCGGCACCGCGAAAGCCTACGATATCGGCATGGAGGAAGGCAGCGTGGCGAGTCTCGTCATGGTGCTCGCCGGTCTGCTCAACGTGTTGTTGGCGCCGTTGCTGGCGCGTGCGCTGTCCATGTAACGCAAGCGACTTTTTCGCAGGAAAATGCGCTGCTTTATTGTTATTCGCCTGTCACCTTGACTGCCTATCGTCCGCGCATTCAGCGCTTGAGGGGAAGCGCTTCACCGCGACCGAAGGGAGTCTTCCATGCGAAACAAACTCGCAGTCTGTCTTGCCGCGTGCATTCTCAGTGCTTCTGCCATATCGCTTGCCCAGATTCCGGTTCATGCCGAAGACGCCGCTGATGGCCGGTGGCACCACGGCGCCCATACGGCGACGCCGATCAAGCACCTGGTGGTGATCTTTCAGGAGAACGTCTCCTTCGATCACTACTTCGGTACTTACCCGAATGCGGCGAACGCTCCGGGTGAACCGACTTTCTATGCGCGTCCGTTCACGCCCAAGGTCAATGGCCTGACCACGGCGCTGCTCACCAACAACCCGAACAAGAACAATAGTGCCAACGGCGCCGGTGCGATCAACCCGTTCCGTCTGTCGCGTGTGCAAGCCGCCACCGCGGATCAGGACCATGACTACGGCCCGGAACAGCAGGCGTTCAACGGCGGTGCGATGGATCTGTTCCCGCTGAACACCGGCACGGGCGAAACGCTGCCGGGTGCGCCTGCCGATGAGAACGGCACCGGGCAGGTGATGGGCTACTACGACGGCAACACTGTCACTGCGCTGTGGAACTATGCGCAGCGCTTCGCGATGAGCGACAACAGTTACAACACCACGTTTGGCCCCTCCACGCCTGGCGCTATCAATTTGATCTCTGGCCAGACCAACGGCGTGACGCAGACGCTCAACGGAACGGCCAACGAGATCGACGATGGCCAGGGTGGCCTTACGCTGATTAGCGATGCGGATCCGATTGGTGACGTGTGCTCTTCACCCACTGGCAACCAGGTGCAGCTCGGCGGCCCGAACGTGGGCGACCTGTTGAACAAGGCCAACATCACCTGGGGGTTCTTCGAAGGCGGTTTTGACTTGAGCCAGGTGAACGCCAACGGCAGCACAGGCTGCAAGCGCAGCACGCAGTCGGCGGTGACCCAGGTGAAAAAGGCGGACTACATTCCGCATCACCAACCGTTCCAGTACTACGCGTCCACCGCCAACCCGACCCACGTGCGTCCGACCTCGGTGGCGAACATTGGCCATCAGGGCGATGTGGCCAATCACCAGTACGACCTCAACGATTTCTACGCGGCCGTCGAAGCAGGCAACTTCCCGTCGGTGAGCTTCCTCAAGGCTGCTGGCTATCAGGATGGCCACGCTGGCTATTCCGATCCGCTGGACGAGCAGCAGTTTGTCGTGCACGTGCTCAATTTCCTGCAGCAGCGTCCGGAGTGGCGCGATACCGCCGTGGTGATCGCGTATGACGACTCCGATGGCTGGTACGACCATCAGGCTGCGCCGCGCGTGAATGCGTCGAAGACTGCGGCCGACGCGCTGGACGGTGCGGGCGTTTGCGAGGGGCACGGCACCTTGCCGGGCGTCAACAGCAAGGGCCAGCCGGTGCAGGGACGCTGCGGTTTCGGCCCGCGTCTGCCGTTCCTGGTGATTTCGCCGTGGGCCCGCAGCAATCACGTGGATCACACGCTGACCGATCAGTCGTCAGTGACGCGTTTTATCGAAGACAACTGGCTGCATGGTGAACGTCTCGGCGGCGGCTCGTTCGACGCGGTGGCTGGCACCTTGAACAATATGTTCGATTTCTATCAGCCGCACCCGGGCCATCGCCGGCTGTTCCTGGACGAACAGACGGGCGAGCCGGTGAAGAAGCATGGGTCACACGAGGGTGATCACGACTCGGACGACTGAGTCATCCTTAGCGACATCGAGCGCCCCGGACCGCCGTCCGGGGCGTTTCGTTTTGCCTGTTTCGTCGGTATAGGGAGGTGACTGGCTTTGCATCCTTCGCGTCGTCGTTTTCTTCAGGGCATAAGTCTGTTCGCGGGCGCAGGTACATTGCGCGCGCTGGGCGCACCCATGTCCATGCCCATGGCAGCGGCCAAGAGCAAGGGTCTTTGCCAGCACGCCATCGAGGATCAGGCCAGCATGCCGCGCTTGCTGGACCCGTCGCGTCTCGCCCCCTTCGTCGACCCTTTGCCGCTACCCGAAGTGCTGCGCCCCAAGGTGGGTGAAACGTTGCGCATCGCCATGCGCGAAAGCACGCAGCGTTTGCACCGTGATTTGCCGCTGACCCGCCTGTGGACGTATGGCCAGGCGATGCCGGGTCCCCTGATTGAAGCGCGTAGCGGCCAGGTGGCACGCGTCGAATGGATCAATCAACTGCCGCAACACCACTTTCTGCCCGTCGATCACCACATCTGTGGCGCCGAGGCAGACCAGCCGGAAGTTCGTGCCGTGGTGCATGTGCATGGTGCGCGCGTGCCGGCGGCGGACGACGGTTATCCCACCGACTGGTGTGTGCCCGGCCAGTCGCGTCGACAGACTTACCCCAACAAGCAGGATGCGGCGACGCTGTGGTACCACGACCACACCATGGGCATCGAGCGCCTGAACCTGTACGCCGGACTGTTCGGCATGTACCTACTGCGCGACGAGCACGAGCTATCGCTTGGCCTGCCCGATGGCGAGCACGAGCTGCCGCTGGTGTTGTGCGATCGCCTGCTGACCGAAGACGGTCAGCTCTATTACCCGGTATCTGGCGTCAGTGACGCGCCATGGGTGCCGGAAGTTTTTGGTAATGCGATGCTGGTCAACGGTGCGCTGTTGCCTCGACTCGAGGTGCAGGCTCGCCGTTATCGCTTTCGTGTGCTCAATGCAGCGAACGGGCGGTTTTTCCGCTTGAGTCTGCGTGGCCAGCGACCGTTCCTGCAGATCGGCAGTGATCAGGGCCTGCTGGCGGCGCCGGTGACACAGACGAGCTTGTTTCTCGCCCCTGGCGAACGGGCGGACCTGGTGATCGATTTTGCGGAGCTGGCTGGGAGCGAGATCGAGCTGTTCAACGATGTGTTACCGCTGATGCGCTTCAACGTCGCGGCGGGCAAAGTCAACGACACCAGTCGCGTGCCGATGGTGTTGCGTGATGTGCCGCGCGTGTCGGAGTCGAAGGCCACCCTTACGCGTGTGCTTTCCATCGACGAATACGCCGACTGTGTTCAACAGCCCATGCTCATGCTGCTGGACGGCAAGCATTGGCATGACCCGGTGAGCGAAAAGCCGCGACTGGGCAGCACTGAAATATGGAGCCTGGTGAATCTCACCGGTGACACGCACCCCATTCATCTGCATTTGGTGCGCTTCCAGATTCTCGACAGGCGTCCGTTCGATGTAGACGCGTACCTGGCGTCAAAGACCTTGCGATACACCGGTCCGGCGCAGCCGCCCGCACCACACGAAGCAGGGTGGAAAGACACGGCGCAGGTGTATCCCGGTATGGTGACGCGCTACATCATCACCTTTGAGGGCTACACCGGGCGTTATGTGTGGCACTGCCACCTGCTCGAGCATGCCTCGAATGAAATGATGCGGCCGTTCGAGGTGGTTTGAGAGCAGGAGTGAGAAGTGAGGAGTGAGAAGTGGGAGATCAAGCACAAGAATGTTCGCTCGCTCTCACTCCACACTCCTTTTTACTCACTTCTCACTCAGTACCGGCGAGCGCGGCAAGGTATCGGGCGCGACAGCACCACCGGAGATGATGAAAGCCATGGCTTGGTCCATCGTCCAGTCGGTGGGGGTGAGTTCCTCCACCGCCACGACTTCCAGGTAACCGCCCGTCGGGTTGGGTGTGGTGGGGATGTAGACAGCGGCCATCTCGCGGCCGGTGCCTTCTTCCGTCATCACGCGGGTGACAAAACCAACCACCTTCATGCCCCGGCGCGGAAAGTCGATAAGCACCACGCGCTGCACGCCCGACGGCTTCTGTTGCAGCACAGCCATCAGCTTCTTGGTGCCGCCATAGATGGTTTGCACCAGCGGGATGCGCGCAAGCAGGGCATCGAAACCATCGATCAGGCGCTGGCCAATCACTCGGTTGGCCAGCCATCCAAGCACATACAGAACGCCCAGCGTCAGCAGCAAGGCAAGTACGAAGATGACCCAGGCTTTGCTGAGTGCCGTGGTCGCCTCCGGGGAGGTTGACGACAACGCTGTCAGCAATGCCGATGCCAGCGGTGTGCCGATCTCGGCGAGCATGCTGAGCACAAATTTGAACACCACCCACGTTACCCAGAGCGGGATAAAGGTGAGCAGGCCGGTGAACAGATAACGCTTGATGCGCAGACGTTTCATCGAGAGGGGGCTATGGAGAGGACGGGGCATTGTCCCACGGGGACTAACGTTGCGTCGCAGGAGATGTGTCCTGTGCCACCTCTCTGGATGTGGTCACTCGATGTCTGTGTGGGTGAGGCGGGTTACGCGGCCTGTGCTTCGACCCTGTCCGCCTGCTCCAAGCGTGCCTTGGGCTTGAGCCGCACATACAACTGCTTGCGCACGCGGGCCACGACGTCGCCGCGGCGTGTGGTGATGTCTACTTCAAACCAGCGCAGCACCTTCTCGCCGCCAGCCGCCGCGGATCGTAGTTCGTCGGTCACCGCCGGCTCCAGCTTGAAGTGGGCGTAGACGTCCTCGCGCCCCGGCGAGACGAATTCGATCGCGCCCGCCTTGTCCCACACAAAGTAGTCGTCACCAAGCTGATGCATGGCCAGCAGCATCCAGAACGGGTCGGTCATGGCAAACAGATTGCCGCCGAACTGCGAGCGCACGTAGTTGCGGTTCCACGGACGCAAGCGCAGCACCACGCGCAGCTCGGTCCAGTCTTCGGACACATAGGAGACGTGGATGCTGTTGAACAGAAATGGAGGCCACAGGTTCATCAGGCGGCGGAAGGTGGATGCGCGCATCGGCAATCGGTTTGGCGTTTTGGAAACGACCGAAGTATAGCGCATACATACGTATGCGTATGGTTTCGTGGTCTGGGCGATTCCCGCCCCTTTAAGGACCCGAAACAGTGAGATTTAGGCCCCCTGATGGGCGCAGGTTCATGCCTATACTCTGCTTGCAGCGACGGTGCATGGGGCGCCTCGCTACAGGGGGAGGGGAGTGCATGGAAAAGCGATATCAGCGCGCCGTGTTTGGTGTGCTTTGTCTTTTGTCGTGGCCGCTATGGGCCGCCACCGTGCCGTTTGCCGACTTGGCGCGTCACGTGCAATACGACCAGGTGAAGATTTCCGGCGACGGGCATTACCTAGCTGCCACCACGGTGGTGAAGGGTAAGCCCATGCTGGCGCTGATCGATCTGGTCAATCACAACGGCAAGATGATCAAACCCAGGGAAGGCAACCAGGTCATCCATTTCTGGTGGGCCAACAATCACCGGGTGCTTTATACCGAAGGCACGCAGGTGAGCGGTTTTGATCGGCCCTTCTCGACCGGCGAAATTTTTGGCGTGAATGCGGATGGCACGGGTGGGCAGCTGCTGTTTGGTTACCGCGCGGGGGCACCATCGCGTACGGCCACGCACATCGAGCAACCCCAGCCGGAGCGCGCATCGGCAAAAATCGTTGACCTGATGCGCAATGGCGACGGTAACCATGTGCTGATTGCCGTCACACCGTGGGACAGCGGCCACGATGGCGCGTTCTCACAGCTTTACGTGATGGATGTGAACAATGGCACCAAACGACCCGCCGGAACGGCACCGGTACGCGACGCGCATATCGTTGCGGACAATCACGGAGTCGCGCGTATTGCCGCGGGTTGGGACAGCCATGCTTATCCGGTGGTGTACTACCGCACCGGAGAGGGGCAAACATGGGAGCTGCTTTTCCAGGGCTCCGGACAGCGCGCCATTCCCTGGCCGTTGACCTTCAGCCGCGATGACTCACTGGTTTACATGGAGTGCCAGGCGGACGGCGCAGTTGGAGCACTTTGTCCGTGGGATGTATCGACGCGGACCATGAAAGCGCCGGTGTGGACAAACGACACAACGACCGTTGAAGAGCTGATGCTCAGCCTCGATCAGCGTGATGTCGTCGGCGTGTATGCCATGCCCTCACATCCGTCGGCATCGGCTTTTGTGCCCGGCTCGGACACCATGCAGGCGATCACGACGCTAACCAAGGCACTGCCGGGTGAGAGCATTCGTATTGTCTCCAGTACGGATGATGGCTCGAAGGCCGTAGCGCTAGCCTCGTCGGATATGGATCCGGGTACTTACTACTTATGGGACAAGGCCAGTGGTAAGGCTGCAGCGCTGTTGCAGCGAGCGGACTGGATCAAGCCCGGCTTGATGGCGCAGATGAAGCCCGTCGAGTTCAAAGCGAGGGACGCGCTCACCATCCACGGTTACCTCAGCATGCCGCCCAACCGCGAACAGGCAAAGCATCTGCCGATGGTGGTGCTGGTGCACGGCGGCCCGATCGGTATCCGTGATTCCTGGGAATACGACCCGATGGTGCAGATGCTGGCTACGCGTGGCTATGCCGTGCTGCAGGTGAACTACCGTGGTTCCGGTGGTTATGGTGAGCAGTTCGAGAGGGCGGGTTATGAGCAGTGGGGCGGAAAAATGCAGGACGATGTCACCGATGCGACGCATTGGGCCATCGACCAGGGCATCACCACGGCCGGGCATGTCTGCATCTTCGGCGGCAGCTATGGTGGTTATGCGGCGCTGGAAGGTGCGGTGAAAGAGCCTGACCTCTATCGCTGCGCGATCGGCTACGTCGGCGTCTACGATCTGGCCAAGATGTACACCGACGGCGATATCTCCGACCGCACTTCAGGCAAGGCCTATCTGCGCTACGCGCTTGGCGCGGATCCGCAGGAACTGGCCGCGCATTCGCCGATTAATCAGCTGGACAAGCTCAAAGCCAGCGTCATGCTGATCGTGGGTGGGCAGGACGTGCGTGTGCCGCCGATACAGGGTCAATCGCTGCACGCGGCGTTGTCGAACCGTGGTATAGCGCACGAGTGGTTGTACAAGCCTGGCGAGGGCCATGGCTTCTACGACGAGCAGAACAACGCAGAGCTGTATGAGCGCGTCACCCGGTTCCTCGATCAGAACATTGGGGTCAGTGCAACGGTCGCCGGAACGCCCTGAAAAACACCAGGCCCATTCCCGTGAGGGAATGGGCCTGAGTGGAGATGCTCAGCTGAGGGTGAGCGCGCAGGAGATCAGAACAGCAGCGACGCCATGCGACGGCGGTAGCGGCCCACCAGCTCGGCATCGTCCAGCGTGGCGAATGCGGCGAGCAGGCGCTTCTTGGCCTGCCCGTCGTTCCAGTCGCGCGCTTTTTCCAGCGTGGCGAGAAACTGGTCGAGTCCAGCGGCGGCATCGCCCTCCAGCAACAGCCTCACGCCAAGCAGATCGCGCGCCGCCCAGTCGCTGCCATCGGCCTGGACGCGGTGCTGCAGCTCCTGCATCGACGGAGCGCCGTTCAGTGCGCGCGCCAGATCAAGCTGGCTGCGCAGTCGCACGGCCCGGGCATCGGTGGCCAGGTTGGCGGGGAGGGAGGTCAGCTCTGCTTCGGCGGCATCGGCCTGGCCGGCACGCATAAGCGCCAGCGCCAGATCCAACTTCAGTTCGGACCGCTCGGGTTCAGCCGCAATTGCTTGCTGGATGCGATTGATCGCCTCTTCCGGCGACTCGGGCGTGGCTTCCACGGCATCCTGCTCGGCGCCGTCCTGCGGCTGCACGTGGCGGGTGAGGAACTCGCGCAGCTGACCTTCCGGCAGCGCGCCGGCGAAACCGTCCACGATCTGCCCATCTTTCACCAGCATCACGGTGGGGATGCTGCGAATGCCAAACATCGCCGCCAGCTGCTGCGACTTGTCCACGTCCACCTTGGCCAGCCGGAACGCGCCATTGAACTCGCCGGCCAGCTTTTCCAGCATCGGACCCAGCGTCTTGCAGGGGCCGCACCAGGTTGCCCAGAAGTCCACCAGGATCGGGGTGGTCAGCGAGGCCTGCAGCACCTCGGCTTCGAAATTGTCCTCGCGCACGTCAAAGACATGCGTATCGGCGGTCGTGGCACTCACTAGGAACTCCCTTAGACGAATGGCCCTCACATCAGGGCAACGGGCAGCATATCAAGGTCTCATGGGCGTACAGCCGGACCGAATCCAGGATGTGTCCAAGGACCTATCGGCGTTTGCCTTCGATATTTGCGAAAATCCCCCAATGACCCTGCCAGCCCAAGGCATCAAACCCGGCATTGCCCCGCCCACTCTGTGGATCTGTGAGCATTGCGACACGGTATATCGTCGGCGCGTGCTTGCTTGCGGCGAGGTTGCGCGCTGCACGCGCTGCGGTGCGCTGTTGGCGCGCCACCACTATATGGGCGTGAGGGGCATGCTGGCGCTGGTGCTGACGGCGATGATCGCCTTCGTGCAGGCCAATATCTGGCCCATCGTGACCCTGGGGCTCAATGGCCAGATGATCAGCAGCACGTTGTGGGGCTGCATTGTCATGATGTGGCACGAGAACTCGCAACTGGTCGCGGTGATCGCGGCCTGCACGCTGTTCTTCTTCCCCATCGGCAAGATGCTTCTGCTGGGCTGGGTGCTGCTGTACGCCCGCAAGGGCCTGCGCGCGCCAGGCTTCCGTTGGGCCATGGTGACGCTGCACCAGATCGGTCCGTGGACGATGAGTGAGGTGTTTGTGCTCGGCACCCTGGTGGCCATCGTCAAGGCGCATATGTACTTCGACGTGATACCGAACGCAGGCGTGTTTGCCTACGGCGTGCTGATGTTGTGCATCACCGCCTTTGCCAGCATCGACGTGCGCGAGCTGTGGGACATCACCGTGGATCGACCCGCATGAGCGCCATGCCGCGTGCCAGGGACCTTGGCCTGATTGGTTGCCATGTCTGCGGCATGGTCTGCCGTGATGCGCGCGCGGCGGATGTCGCCTGTCCGCGTTGTGGCTCGGCATTGCACCATCGCAAAACGTCGAGCTACGTCCGATGCTGGGCACTGCTGATCGCGGCCTTTTTCTTCTACATACCAGCCAACGTGCTGCCGATCATGCGCACCGTGAGTGTGGGCGATGTGGATGACAACACCATACTCAGCGGCGTCATCGAGCTTTGGGTGAAGGGCTCGCCCGATCTCGCCGTCATCGTGTTCACGGCCAGCATTGTCGTGCCAGTGCTGAAGTTTTTCGCGCTGGGACTGTTGCTGATCAGCTCGCAGCGGCGCAGCGAGTGGGCGCAGCGTCAGCGCGCCAAGCTGTATCGGCTGGTCGAGTTCATCGGCTACTGGTCGATGCTGGACGTGTTTGTGGTGGCGCTATTGACCGCGCTGGTGCAATTTGGGTTTTTCAGCCAGGTGGAACCGCTGCCTGGCGTGATGTTCTTTGGTCTGACGGTGATCATCACCATGATGGCCTCGATATCATTCGATCCGCGATTGATCTGGGATGGCAGGGATTACGATGACTGAGGACAACAAGCCGACCCCGAACGACCTGCCGGAGCCGGTGGTCCAGCGGCCACGTCTCAATGTCTCTTTGGTCTGGCTGGTGCCGATCATCGCGGCGCTGGTAGGCCTGTCGCTGGTGATCCATGCGTGGGTTGCGGCGGGGCCCACCATTTCCATCAGCTTCCAGACGGCCGAGGGGCTGGAGCCGGGCAAGACCCCGGTGAAGTACAAGAACGTGATCATTGGTCGCGTCACCGCCGTGCGCCTTAGCCAGGACCGCGCTCGCGTCGTGGCCAAGGTCGCACTGGAAAAGAGTGCGCAGGGCTTTGCCACCGCCGATACGCGCTTCTGGGTAGTGCGGCCGCGCATCGGCCTGGGTGGTGTGTCGGGTATCGATACGTTGTTGTCTGGTGCTTTCATCGGCGCGGACGTAGGCCAGTCGCAGGAACCGCAGGATGATTTCGAGGGCCTGGAAAATCCGCCGTCAGTGACCCATGGCGCTCCGGGCAAAACCTTCGACCTGCACGCGGACGACCTGGGTTCACTCGATATCGGCTCGCCCATCTATTACCGCCGTATCCAGGTGGGTCGGGTGTCGTCCTACCATCTGGACCCGGACGGCAAGGGGGTTACGCTCGAAATCTTCATCGATGCGCCGAACGACCAGTTCGTCACCACCTCGTCGCGCTTCTGGAACGCCAGCGGCATCGATGTATCGCTGGGCGCCGACGGCTTGAAGGTAAGCACGCAATCGCTGGCCACCGTGCTGGCGGGTGGCGTGGCCTTTCAGGACCCACCTGGCCCGCATGACATTACGCCGGCCGCCCCGGATGCTGGGTTCCGCCTGTTCAGCGATCGCGCTACCGCCATGGCGCCGCCCGATGGCGAGCCCAAATACATCCGCATGCGCTTTGCACAATCGCTGCGCGGTTTGACGGTGGATGCGCCGGTGGAATTCCTCGGCGTGCCGTTCGGCCGCGTGGTGTCGGTGAACCTCGACTTCGATGAGAAGACACAGACGTTCCCGACCGTGGTGGGGGCCGTGATCTATCCGGCGCGCCTCGGCAAGGCACACGACAAGCTGGTAGCACTGGCCAAGGCGCGCGGTGATGACGAGCAGATGTCGCAGATGATGAGCCGCCTGGTCGAACATGGCCTGCGCGCGCAGGCGCGCACCGGCAACCTGCTGACCGGGCAGCTCTACATTGCGATGGACTTTCTGCCCAATGCACCCAAGGTGGCTTTCGATGGCACCGCTAAACCGCTGGAGATTCCCACCTCCCCGGGCGACTTCCAGAAGTTGCAGGAGCAGCTGGTGGATATCGTCGGCAAAATTCAGAAGATTCCGTTCGACAGCATCGGCAAGAACCTCGACCAGTCGCTGGCCGAGCTCAACCAGACGCTCAAGCAGGTCAACACGGGCGTGCTGCCTGAGGTGAAAACCACCTTGAAGGGGGCGCAGCAGACGCTGGGCAACGCCAACAACGCGCTGGCGCCGGACTCGCCACTGCAGCAGAACCTGGGCGGTACCCTGCAGGAGCTGCAGCGAGCCGCGCGCTCGCTGCGGGTGCTCACTGATTACCTGGGCGACCATCCGGACGCACTGCTGCGGGGTCGCCGCGCCGATGATAAGCCGGCGCAGACACCGCCGCTGCCGCCGCCGGGCGCACCGTCACAAGGGAGCAAGCCATGAGTCGCCTGGGAAATCAGAAACTGACCGTCGCCGTGCTGGCGTTCGTGCTGGGCGCCTGCAGCTCGGTGCCGACGATGCGCTACTACACGCTGGTACCGCCCGCGGGCGGCGAGGCCGCCGTGGCGCCGGCGGCGCAGCCTTTCCAGTTCGAGCTGTTGCCGGTGACCGTACCGGCCCAGGTGGATCAGCCGCAGCTGGTGGTTCGCCAAGGTGGGCAGGGCATAGCCGTCTTGCAGGGCGAACGCTGGGTGGCGCCGCTGGGTGATGAGTTACGCAGTGCCTTGTCGGCCGACCTGACCCGCGATTTCCGGGCGCAGGATGTCAGCGGACTGCCCGGCCAGGGCAATACCACGGTGAGAATCAAGCTGGATGTGCGTCGCTTCGATTCGGTGCCGGGCAGCTACGCTTATATCGATGCCGCCTGGAGCGTGCGTTCGTTGAAGGGTGGGGAGCCGCTGGCCTGCACCAGTCGCATCAGCGAAACGGTGGGAACCGGCTACGACGCGCTCGTGCAGGGGCACCAGCAAGCCGTTACTCGCCTGGCAGGCCAGATCGGTGCGGCTGCGGCCGCCATGGCGACCGGTCGTACCCCCTCCTGCCCCCAGAGCTGAAGCACTTCCTGTAGGAGCGCACTTGTGCGCGACCGCCACGTCACCGGGTACCTCGGGGCTGGCCGGTCGCGCACAAGTGCGCTCCTACAAGAAAGCGCCTACAACGGCGCCGTTTGAGGGCCATTTGGCGCTGAACAGCCCTCAATTCTGCTAGTCTGCCCCGTTCACATCAGTCAGTGCTGACTGAGCAAACAAACGGCGCCGGACACATGCAGGACATTCAGGATCAGGGTTCCCAGGATCAGGGCAACGAGCAGGGTTACCAGCCGCAAGCGGTGGAAACCGCCGCGCAGGCGTACTGGCGCGACCAGCGCGCGTACGAGGTAAAAGAGGACGCGTCGCGTCCCAAGTTCTACTGCCTCTCGATGCTGCCGTACCCGTCCGGCGCGCTGCATATGGGCCACGTGCGCAACTACACCATTGGCGACGTGATCAGTCGCTACCAGCGCATGCAGGGCAAGAACGTGCTACAGCCGATGGGCTGGGACGCTTTCGGTCTGCCTGCCGAAAACGCCGCGATCAAGAACAAGACCGCGCCGGCCAAGTGGACCTACCAGAACATCGAACACATGCGCGGCCAGCTGCAGCGCATGGGCTTCGCTTATGACTGGACCCGCGAGTTCGCCACCTGCCGTCCCGAGTACTACCGCTGGGAACAGTTGATGTTCACGCGGTTGATGAAGAAGGGCATGGCCTACCGCAAGAACGCGGTGGTGAACTGGGATCCGGTGGACCAGACCGTGCTGGCCAATGAGCAGGTGGTCGACGGTCGCGGCTGGCGCTCCGGCGCGCTGGTGGAAAAGCGCGAGATCCCGCAGTGGTTCCTCAAAATCACCGATTACGCGCAGCAGTTGCTGGACGGACTCGACACGCTACCCGGCTGGCCGGACGCCGTGAAGACCATGCAGCGCAACTGGATCGGGCGCAGCGAGGGCCTGGAAATCCACTTCGACGTGGAAGGCGAGGCCGAACCGCTGACCGTGTTCACCACGCGCCCCGATACGCTGATGGGCGTCACCTTTGTTTCCATTGCCGGCGAGCATCCGCTGGCGCTGAAGGCTGCCAAGGACAACGCGAAGCTCGCGGCTTTCCTGAAAGAACTCAAGCACGGCGGCGTATCCGAAGCCGAGCTAGAGACGCAGGAAAAGCGCGGCATGGATACCGGCATCGAAGCCATCCATCCGCTGACCGGCGAAAAGATTCCGGTGTTCGTGGCCAACTTCGTGCTGATGGGTTACGGCACCGGCGCGGTGATGGCCGTGCCGGGCCATGACCAGCGCGACTGGGAATTCGCCAAGCGCTACAGCCTGCCGATCAAGATGGTGGTGGTGGATCGCGCCGTGCTCGACGCCGTGGCGGAGATCAAGCACGACCTGTCCAAGGGTGTGGGTGCGGACCCGATTCGTGCCGCCTTGCACGGTAGCAGCGTCGATGCCTATGGCACCGCCGCCGCTGTTGAGCTGATCGAAGCGTTCGAGAACAGCATCCAGGAAGACAGCGCCTTTACTGAGCGCGGCTATCTGGTGAACTCCGGCGAGTTCGACGGGCTCGATTACGACCAGGCCTTCGACGCCATGGCCCTGCGCTTCGCGCGCGAAGGCAAGGGCGTGCGCCGCGTGAACTGGCGCCTGCGCGACTGGGGCGTGAGCCGCCAGCGTTACTGGGGCTGCCCGATTCCAGTCATCTACTGTCCGACCTGCGAAGCGGTGCCGGTGCCGGAAGACCAGCTGCCCGTGGTGCTGCCGGAGGACGTCGCATTTTCGGGCGTGCAGTCGCCGATCAAGGCCGACCCCGAGTGGCGCAAGACCACCTGCCCGCAGTGCGGTGGCCCGGCCGAGCGCGAAACTGACACCTTCGATACCTTCATGGAGTCGAGCTGGTATTACGCGCGCTACACCAGTCCGGGTGCCAAGGATCAGGTCGACGAGCGCGCCAATTACTGGTTGCCGGTGGACCAGTACATCGGTGGCATCGAGCACGCCATCCTGCACCTGCTGTACTTCCGCTTCTATCACAAGCTGATGCGCGACGCTGGCCTGGTGCAGGCGGACGAGCCGGCCACCAACCTGCTGTGCCAGGGCATGGTGATTGCCGAAACGTTCTATCGCGACAACGCCGATGGTTCGAAGGACTGGATTAATCCAGCCGACGTGGAGATCGAGCGCGACGAGAAGGCGCGCGTGATCGGTGCACGTTCGAAGCAGGACGGCAAGCCGGTGAAGATCGGCGGCACCGAGAAGATGTCCAAGTCCAAGAACAACGGCATCGACCCGCAGGCGATGGTGGACAAGTACGGCGCTGATACCGTGCGCCTGTTCTCCATGTTCGCCGCGCCGCCGGAACAGTCGTTGGAGTGGAGCGAAGCCGGTGTGGAAGGCATGGCCCGCTTCCTGCGTCGCTTCTGGCGCGAAGTGACCACGCATGCTTCGCAGCCGGATCATCCGGTGGTGGACCCGGCCCAGCTTGACGCGGGCCAGAAGGCACTGCGCCGCCATGTACACGAAACCATCCAGAAGGTCAGCGATGACCTGGGCCGTCGCCACTCCTTCAACACGGCCATTGCCGCGCTGATGGAGCTGCTCAACGCGTTGAACAAATTCAACGACATGAGCGACCAGGGCCGTGCCGTGCGCCACGAGGCGCTGGAGGTGATGGTGTTGCTGCTTAACCCGGTGGTACCGCACGTCAGCCACACGCTGTGGCAGGTACTGGGTCATGCGCAGTCTGTGCTGGAAGACCAGCCCTGGCCGCAGATCGACAGTGCCGCGCTGGTGCGCGACTCCCTCACCCTTGCAGTTCAGGTCAACGGTAAGTTGCGCGGTACTATCGAGGTCGCTGCCCATGCCTCGAAGGAAGAGGCCGAAGCGCTGGCCCGCGCCCATCCGCAGGTGGCTGCCTTCCTGGAAGGGCAGGCCGTGCGCAAGGTAATCGTGGTGCCGGGTAAGATCGTCAACATCGTCGCAGGATGAAATTCATGAGCCGTGTGTTCAAAGCTTCGCTGCTGTTGATGTCTACGCTTCTGCTCGCTGCGTGCGGATTTCATCTGCGCCAGAACGCGACATTGCCGCCCGCCATGCAGCGTGTGCACGTGACGGTGAACAATAATTTCCAACTGCAGCGTGATCTAGAGCGCGCGCTGGTGGCCTCAGGTATTAAGGTGGAAGACCACGCCGGTGCGGACGTCGCCGTGCTGAATGTGCCGGTGGCGCTGTTCAGCACCGATACGCTGACGGTGAGCGGCCAAGCACGCGTGACCGAATACACGGTGCGCTATCAGGTGCAATTCGACGTGCATGACGGTGCCGGCCAGCCGATGATGCCGCGTCAGCGCATCGATATGCAGCGTGAATTCAGTTACGACGCCACCAACACCGTCGGTACCACGGCGCAGGTGGACGCGATTCACAGCAGCCTCAATGACGACATGGTGCAGGCGATCCTGTTCCGCCTGCAGGCAGCCGGCAAACACCCGACCAAGACCGCTGAAGAGGCGGCTGCTCAGGACGCCGGGCCGGCCCCGGCTACCAGCACACACTAAGAGCCCCGCCATGCCGCTCAATGCTGCCCAATGGCAGAAGTCGCTGACGGCAGATCACCTCAAGCCGGTCTATCTGCTGGCGGGCGAGGAATTGCTGGTGCTGGAGGCGGCCGACGCCCTGCGCGCGCAGGCGCGCAAGCTCGGTTACGCCGAGCGCGAGGTCTTGGACGTCGGCAACCATTTCGACTGGGACGATCTGGCCCGCGCGGCCGCAGGCATGTCGTTGTTTGCCACGCGACGCCTGCTCGACCTACGCCTGCCGACCGGCCGCCCCGGCACGGAAGGCGCCAAGGCCATCAACGAATTTTGCGCCAACCCGCCGCCGGACGTGACGTTGCTGATCACCGCCACCGAGTGGAGCAGCAAGCACGAAGGTGCGTGGACCAAGAACCTCGATGCCGCCGGTGCGCTGGTCGTGTTCAATGCGCCACGCCCCAATGAATGGGCATCGTGGATCGGCGCACGCCTCGCTTCGCGTGGCCTTTCCGCGACACCGGATGCTGCCGCGCTGCTCGCTGAGCGCGTCGAGGGCAATTTGCTTGCTGCCGCGCAGGAGATCGACAAGCTCGTCGTGCTGCACGGGCAGGGCAAGATCGATGCGCAGGAAATGGAAAACCTTGTCGCCGACAGTGCCCGCTATGACGCCTTCAAGCTGACCGATGCCGCATTCGGCGGTGAAGGTGGCCGCGCACTGCGCATCCTGCATGGCCTGCACGCCGAAGGCGATGAGCTGATCGCCCTGATGGGTTGGCTGGTCAATCAACTGCAGCTTGCGCTGCGACTCGCCAATGCGCGCGATTTTGCTGCGCAGGCACGCGCCGAACGACTGTGGCCCGCGCGCGAGCAGCTGTTCCGGAAAGCCCTGCGCCGCGCGCCACGCGAACATTGGCTGCAATGCCTCGCACGTGCGGCGCGTATCGACCGCATGGCCAAGGGACGCGAACAAGGTGACCCCTGGCTTGAAGCCGAACGCCTTATCGCCGCCATTGCTGAGCCAAGGGCGGCCGGCGCGCTGACATGAAACCGCTGGCCCTCTTCGGCGGCACCTTCGATCCGGTGCACCTGGGACACCTCAGCGTGGCCTGGGAAGCGTCTGAGTTGCTTGACGCCGAAGTGCGGCTGATGCCCGCCAACGTGCCGCCGCATCGCAGTGCGCCCACCGCCACGCCAGTGCAGCGCGTGGCTATGTTGAAAGCAGCGCTGCAAGGACAGAGCCGCCTTACCCTGGATACGCGCGAGCTGCGACGGGAAGGGCCGTCCTACACCATCGACACCTTGCGTGAATTGCGCAGCGAGCTGGGTGAGCAGCCACTGATCCTGCTGCTTGGCGCGGATGCTTTCGCCGGTTTACCGAGCTGGCAGAACTGGCGCGAATTGTTCGACCACGCGCATATCGGCGTGCTCAATCGCCCGGGCATCGAGGTGGAATGGTCGATGGAGCTGACGCTGGAAATTCTTCCGCGTCGCGTCGACGATCCCAAGCTTTTACACCAATTGCCGGCAGGCAAGGTGATCGAGCTGTCGGTGACGCCGCTGGAAATTTCCGCTACGCGTATTCGCGAGTTGCTGGCGGAAGGTCGTGACCCGCGCTATCTGTTGCCCTGCGGCTTGTTTGACGACCCTTCCGTGCTCGCTCCCTACCGCAGCAAACCGTCACTGTAGGGGCGCACTTGTGCGCGACCGCAGGCTGGCAGTCTGACGTAATGCAGGGTTGTCGCGCATAAGTGCGCTCCTACAGGTCTGTCTTGTTCACGATCTGCGCGACTTCATGATATGACCTCACGGCCGGCTTCTTTGTGGGAGCCCACCCTGTGGGCGACAGCCCCATGATCGCTCCATGGCCTCGTTTGCCAGTCGCGCACAGGGTGCGCTCCCACGAAGGGACTCGTTCGTCCAAGCGGCTTATGTTCTTGGCACAAACCGCAATGCCACTGAATTCATGCAATAGCGCAATCCCGTCGGTGGCGGGCCATCGTCGAATACATGGCCAAGATGTCCATCGCAGCCGGCACAACTGACAGCCGTTCGTTCCCAACCAAAACTCGAGTCACGCGTCTCGATCACATTCGGCTTGGCGATGGGTTGCCAGAAGCTGGGCCAGCCAGTTCCCGAATCAAACTGCGTGGCCGCATCGAACAGCGCGGTATCGCAGGCAGGACAACGATAAAGGCCCGGTACCGCCGGCTTCTCGTGCGCACCACTGAAAGCCCGTTCGGTGCCGGCGCGGCGCATGACGTAATACGCATCGTCACTCAGCCGCTGATGCCATTGCGCATCGTTGAGCACGAGCTTGCGCACATGGCATGGGCCAAGTCGGCGAACATCGTCGGCAAAGCATTCCAGCAACACGTCGGCACCTTGCGTGGCGGGTGTGGCGGCCATCGCGGTGCTGATTGCCGGACCATGGCCAAACAGCCTCGGCCACAACCAACCACCCGTCACCACCACGGCGCTACCCGTAAGTAGCGCGCGCAGGAAGCGTCGACGGTCTTGAATCACAATGTCCTGCGTACGGGACATGGCAACCTCCATCACGTCCGAAGTCGCGAATCAACCGAAGGTGAAAGCGTAGGCCTGCACGCCCGGATCGAGGAAAGTGATCTCGAAAGTACGTTCGCCCGAGCCATGCGCTTGGCGAACCAGTTGATAGAGGCGCTGCGATGTCACCGTGCCGTTACCGCCGACGTCGGTATCCATGCCGTGATCGTCGCCAGGCGCTTTGCCGTCTACGGTGACGCGGAAGCGCACCGGCTTACCGTCATGGCCCGGGCCCAGCACAAGATGCAGGTCGCGGCCCCGAAAACGGTAGACGATGCTGCCATGGGCGCTATTCAGTCGGGCGTTCTCGTCGCCCACTGTCCAGCGACCGTTGAGGGCCCATTGATTGGTCGTCAGGATGTTGGGCGCGCGATAGGTCCAGGCATCGTCGTGGGCAACCTGGCCGCCGGCAAAGTTCTCGGCGCGTGCGTAACCCACATACGTCTCTGGCGAGCGCGTGCCATCGCCTGTCATGGCCGCTTCGGCACCCTGCGCGTTCGGCTGTACATAGCCACCCGGCAGATCCTTCTGGCCGGCCTCGGTCAGTAGCTGGCGGATCACATCCTCGCTCTGCTCGTACTCACCCTCGCCGAAGTGATGGTGACGGATGCGACCCTGGGTATCGATGAAGTAATGCGCCGGCCAGTATTCGTTGTTGAAGCCTTTCCATATCGCGTACTCATTGTCGAGCGCGACGGGATAGTGGATGCCAAACGCATTCACCGCCTTGATGACGTTCTGCGGCTCTTTCTCGAAAGCGAACTCCGGCGCGTGGACGCCAATCACCACTAGGCCGTGATCCTTGTACTTGTCAGCCCAGGCGCTCACGTAGGGCAGGCTACGAATGCAGTTGATGCAGGAGTAGGTCCAGAAATCCACCAGCACCACCTTGCCGCGCAGCGACGGTGCCGAGAGTGGCGGCGTGTTGAGCCATTGCGTGGCACCGGTGAGGGACGGCAACTGACCTTCCACGGGCAGCGCCTCGCCCGCTTTCACCTTGGCTTGCGGGGGTGGGGCAGGGCGTACGGCATCGATCAACCGCTGCTCAATGCCGCCCGTGCTGGCAAGCGACACCCGCGTAAGCACACCCGTGTCCAGGCCGAGCGCAATCATGGCAACACCCACCAAAACCAGCGCGCCGAGCGCGCGACGCACCCACTCGCCAGCGCCCAGGGAGCGCTTCATCAGTGCGAATACGCGCCCACCAATGGCTAACGCCAAGGCCAACGATGTAGCCGCACCCGCCGCGTAAGTGAGCAACAAAAGCGTGGTCTGTACGCTGGCGCCATTGAGGGCCGCGCCGGTAAGCAGCAAGCCGAGTATCGGGCCCGCGCAGGGCGCCCACAGCAAGCCCGTGGCCACGCCCAGCCCCGCCGCCGACCAGACGGAATCACCCTCCGCGTCCGACTTCTGTGACAGCTTGTTACCCAGGGCTACGAATGGTCGACTGATCCATTCGGCGAGATGGCTGGAGAGCAGGGTGATGCCAAGGATAGCCAGCACCGCCATGGCGATGATGCGGCCGTACTGGTTGGCGCGAATGGCCCAACTCCCTCCCACGGCGGCCAGCGTTGCCACCAGTGCGAAGGTCAGCGCCATGCCGAGCAGCATGGGTAGACCGTTGCGCACGAAAGGCCGATCTGCGCGGGCAAAGACGAACGGCAACACTGGAAGAATGCATGGGCTGAGGATGGTCAGCACGCCGCCGAGGTAGGCGAGGATCAGCACAAGCATGGTCACGTGCTCCTTTGGGGATTCAGCAACCTATTCGGCGCAATACTCATATAGGTTACCTCCGGCGGTGTGCCGCGCCTAAGTGATGGTTCTATCGCGCATTTTCTTCGAGCTTGCGCGGGCGAGCCGGCGCCTGCCAAAGGGGGGGCGGTCCCCGTACCGGGATGGCAGGGACGCGGCTCTGGTGAGCCATCTACCCGTTGTCAGGCACCTTCGCCTACGGGGCAAGTCAAAAAAGCCCGGCATAGCCGGGCTTCTTCTTACTTGCAGGTGAGGTTGGTGCTGCTTAGAGGTTACCTGGCATACCCTCAACACTCGGATTACTCCAGCCTCCTGCAGGCGTGGGCTCAGAAGCGATATTCCGCACCCAGGGACAACAGGCTGGCATGGTCGTGGCCGCCATTAAAGCCAATACGATAGTAGTCGTAGCTCAGGTTTAGGCCGAAGTTACGCGTGAAGTCGTAGCCCACGCCAGCGCCCCAATACCAGCTGGTGTTGGAGGAGCTCTGGTGATTGCTGTACGTGCGGTTATTGGCGGTCACGTCGATGTTGAGGCGGGTGCTGCTGAACAACACGCCGGTACGTGCTTGCACATTCCAGTTGTCGTTGAACTGGAAAAGGTAGTTGCCGCCCAGGGACCAGCCGTGGCTGGCGGCCTTGCCGCCGACATCGGCATTCACACCGAACTGGTCGCGTATCAGATTCTTGTTGGGGTTGGCCTGGCCGAGGTCGACATAACCTCCGTCGATACCCCAGTTGCCGGACGGTGTTGCCCAGCGATAGCCCAGGCCCATGCTCCAGCCGGTGTCGGTGTTGCTGGAAAAATAGTCGCTGGAGACACGATAGTCGGACTGGCCGATGGCGCCGCGAACGAACCAGCCGCCATCGTTCTGATCAGCGAGCGCAACCGTAAGAGGAGACGCGAGGGCTGCCGCCAAACCGATGGTCGAAATCAATTTCTTCATGTTGTTTTTCCTTAGGGGAGGGCAGACGCGATCAAGCACTACCGTGGCCAAGTGGGTGTCGCAGGCGTTTAATGTGGAGCCGCCGTGCTTCCGTTGGCTTGGAATGCAATTCGTTGAATACGCGCCATGACTCATTGAGCCAGAGGTGAGAACGGCGAATCTATCGGGGGAACCAGAGGATCGTGGTAAGCGGTCTCTGCCTACCCGAAGGGTTTGGACGACTTCGGAGTCGCAATTGCGAGGCAGCGATCATGAACTCGAGATGGGTCGCTATTTCCTGATCGTGCCCCCTGGCCCGTTCATCATTGGCCTGCGGACTCGAGGCAGGTTTCATTGCCCATGGGAGAGGACAAAACCCGAGGCAAGTACCGTTGAAGGCATACGCGCTCGCTGGAGTCGGCACTTGCCTGAGCCTGAAGGGGAGGCTGGCCTCAGATCAGAAGCTTGCGCGCAGACCGACGTTGACTGTGTCTGTGCTGTTGTTGATGCGAAGGCCATCTTCTACTGCCCACATCGGGGTGAAGCTGTAGACCAGGCCAAACTGGCCGAAGATGTTTCCATCTGGTGCTGCGCTAACGCCATGGTCGTATCCGACATAGGCATTGGCAGTCAGCTTATCGGTCACACGGCCCATGACGCCGGTGTTGATGGCCCAGACGTTGTCGCTGTTATTGAAACGAACGCAGTAGTCGTTCAGACAAACATGGTTGCTGGTCTTTTTGTGCTGGTAAGACACCTGGGTTACCCAGTCGGCGCGGCTCCCGATGCTGGCGGCGTAGCTGAAGCCCAGAGACCAGGGCTTGACCTTGGGATTCCGGTAGATATGACCAAGGATCCGATCGTTTTCGGACACCTTGTTGAAGTTCAGAACACCGTAACTGCCAAACATCTGGAAATTGTCGGCGAAGCCATAGGAGCCGCTCAGCATGACGCCTTGTGCAACACCGGCATGGCCTGACTGGGTGATGTTGACGTAATCCAGTTGCAGGTAGGTGTAATCGATGCCGCTGGCGTGCGTGGCGACAGGGGCGCAGGCGACCAGCGCCAGTGCCAGCAGCTTCTTCATCATGCGGTGTTCCCTCGAAATGTGAAACCAAACCCGGTTGGGCTGGGCGGCATTCACCTGCCGAGGAAAGGCCTTCCCATGAGACTTTTCTGAAAAACACGGAATTTTTACAAGCCGTGATTGGTACCGGCGAAGGCGGCCAGGGATATCTGCCTTTCGCTGACGTAACACCGGACTGTCGCCCGCCGAAATATGAGGTATGCCTCACAGCGACCGCTTGCCGATGACAGCCGGCTTGACCACCACAGGTGCCATGGTTCTAGATAGCGGCCTTCCCGCCTGGGCCAGGATCGATCCTGCCGTGAGTGCCGACGCCAAAACAGCCAGCGACACGCCGGAGCGACAGCGCGCCGCGTGGATGGCTGCGGCGCAAGATGGTGATCGGCGAGCCTACGAGCGTGTGCTGGCAGCCTCGGTGCCGGTGATCCGCGCCGCGGCACGGCGGCAGGGCGTTGCGGTGGATCAGATTGACGATGTCGTGCAGGAAACCTTGATCACTATCCATCGGGTGCGTCATACCTACGACCCCGCCCGTTCGTATGACGCCTGGCTGAGTGCTATTGCCAGTCGGCGCGCAGTGGATGCCTTGCGCAGTCACGGCCGGCGTGACCGGCGCGAGCTGCACGATGAGCATCTGCTGGATACGCGTGCGGATACCGATGACGCTACCGTCGCCACTGAGCGTGAGCAGGAGGCGAAGCGTCTGCGTGATGCCATCGCGACCTTGCCGCCGGGGCAGCGTCAGGCCGTGGAGCAACTTGGCCTCAAGGAGCGCTCGCTGGCCGAGGCGGCGGCCCATACCGGGCGTCAGGAGGGCGCGCTGAAAGTAAATCTGCATCGCGCTATCAAGGCATTGCGTGACCGTTTCCACGGAGGACCCTGAGCACCATGGTTGAACCGCGCCTCACTGAGTCACTGATCCAGTCACTGGGCGACGATCTCGCCCCGGTGCGGCGCCTGCCGCCGCCCTGGGTGCGCACGTTGCTGTGGATGGTGGTGGTGATGGCGATGGCGGGCGGCCTGCTGATGCATTACGGCGCGGAGCACATGCTGCAGCGTTGGGCAGCCGAGCCGGACATCGCGGTGGCCGGACTGGGCGCGGTGATAACGGCGATATCAGCGGCTTGGGCCGCGTTTACGCTTGGTGTGCCGGGACGCTCCGGGCGATGGGCGTGGCTGCCGTTGCCCGGCTTGCTGTTATGGATAGGAGCCAGCGGACTCGGCTGCCTGCGCGGTTGGGTGGTGCCCACCATGCACGTTGCAAACGCGCATCAAGCGGGCGACTGCTTGGTCTTTATCGTCACCTTCGCGGTGCCGTTGTCGGCGCTGCTGGTATGGCTGTTGCGTCGCGCGTGTCCGTTGCGCCCCGTGCTGACAGCGGTGCTGATTGGCCTGGCGAGTGCGGCCGCATCAGCGGCATTGCTTGAGATCTGTCATGGCTTTGCGGTGGCAGCCACCGATTTGCTGATGCATGCGCTGGCCGTTGTCATTGTGGTAGTGGCCAACGCCGCCATGGGTGGCCGGCTCTTGCAGCCATCGTTGAAGTAGCCCGTGGGCCCTTGCCGTGATTGCGGGCCATACCCTGAGAGGGGAATCGTGATGGCAAAGCGGGCTTGCATGCCATGAAAGTGAATGCTGCCTTGCAGCATTTCGGTTCGGCGCGCTCGGATCACGGAAACCTTGCCCGTGCCACCGCGAAGTCCGGTGGCGAGTGAGACAGCTGTGGGGCCAAGAAGCATCATCGGACGCTCCAGCGCAGGGTGAGCACCGCAGCAATGGCCGTGATGGTTCCGTGACCTCTCGATATTGATGCTGAACAGCCAGTTCCGCAGGCCACATTCCGTCATCGCCCATGGGTATACGCTTGGGCCCTGAAGGGGCGCGGACAGGAGGCAGGTGTCCGTCGAAGTGGCTTCTCGGGCCAGGGATGGGCCGATCGCATCTGGCGGGACCGCTGATGCGGCGTGGCCGGAACCGACCCACGGCCGGTGCCGGGTTGCCGAGGTCGTCCGGGATGGGCGGCAACGGTTGTTCCACAGGAAGTGCGGCTTGGCCGCACGGTTACCTCACTGCTCCAGGAGATACGCACCCATGAAAGTTTCCCGTTACGCCGTACTCGCCCTTGCGACCGCCGTCGTCTTCGGTCTTGCCATGTCGCCTGTCATGGCGCAGCAGAGCACGACCCCGACGCAGGCCGCCCAGGACGCCAGCAAGGACGCGATGAAATCCAGCTCGGATGCCATGAAGTCCGCCAGTTCGGACGCGATGAAGTCCAGCAGTGATGCGATGAAGAGCGAAACCACCAAGAGCGAAACGACTAAGAGCAGCTCGCATCACAAGAAGAGCAAATCCAAGAAGAGTAGCGAACCCGCAGCCGCTTCCACCGCTGGTCACTGATACTTTTGTTCCTGACAAAGCCCTCCTCATGTGGGGAGGGCTTTGATTTTGAGGTGTGCTGTAATACGCCGCGGTGCGTTGCAGAGCGAGCCTCCCATGCCTTCCTCTTTTCTGCAGCGTCTGGGAGTTACCCAGCCGCTGGTTCTCGCCCCCATGTCCGGTGCGTCGACACCGGCGCTGGTCGCAGCGGTATCGCAGGCCGGTGGTCTCGGCTCGCATGGCGCGGGTTATCTGTCGCCACAAACGATCCTCGATGATGCTGCGAAGATTCGCGCACTGACGGATCGACCGTTCGCGCTCAACCTCTTTGTATTGCCCGATGAGTTCGAGGTGGACGAGCCGGCCATCGACTTCGCGCGCGCCAAGCTCGATGAGCTGATGGAACGCGAGGGGCTCGCGATACGAACGACTCGACCCGAGCGCTGGGCACCGCGATTTTCCGAACAGTTTGCTGCACTGTGCGAGGCGCGTCCCGCCGTCGCCAGTTTCACCTTCAACCTGCTGACTCCCTCGCAGTTGGCGGAATTGAAGCGGCGCGATATCACCATCATTGGGAACGCCACCACCGTGGCTGAGGCCCGCGCCTGGGCGGAGCTTGGCGTGGATGCGGTGAGCTTGCAGGCCATGGAAGCGGGCGGTCACCGCGGCAGTTTCCTGCACGCGCCCGAGGACGCGATGATTGGCCTGTTCGCGCTGCTGCCATTGGTCGCACACGCCGTGAAGCTGCCGCTGATCGCTGGTGGCGGCATCATGGATGGCCGCGCCATGCTGGCGGCTGAGCTGCTTGGCGCGGCGGTGTGCCAGCTGGGCACGGCCTTCCTTGGCTGTCCGGAATCCAACGCCGCCGTCGCCTGGAAGCAGGATCTGGCGCAGGCGGAAGACGCCAACGTCACCACCATCCGCAGCTTCTCAGGCCGCGCGGCCCGGGGCTTGCGCAATACCTATGTGAAAGCGATGGAGCCCCATGCTGCGCGGTTCCCGAGCTATCCGGTGATGAACGCCCTGACATCCCCGTTGCGTAAGGCGGCTGGTGCGGCAGGGCGGGGAGATCTGGTCTCGGAGTGGTGCAGCCAGGCGGCCAGCCTGTCCCGGCCCATGCCCGCTGCGACGCTGGTGGCCACCTTGCTGGCGGAGTATGTGGAAGCCCGTAAAAGCCTTGCTTGACGCGGGCTTCAGGGCGGTCCGTTATACTGTGGCCGCGCCATCCCGCGCATCGATCATGCATCGAGGCAACCGCACTTGAGTCAGACCTCCCATCGCAGCACCAAAGCCGCCACCACGGCGGTCGTTCGCCAGCAAGTTCTCAACGCGCTGGATGAATTGAAGGCCAAGGACATTCGTGAGATCGACGTCCGCGGCAAAACCTCCATCGCCGATCTGCTGGTCATCGCTTCCGGCACCTCCGCGCGCCATGTGAAATCCATCGCCGATGAAGTCGTCAAGTTCGCCAAACAGGCGGGCGTGATGCCGCTCGGCGTGGAAGGCGAGCAGGAAGCCGAGTGGGTATTGGTGGATCTGGGTGACGTGATCGTTCACGTCATGCTGCCGCGTATCCGCGAGTTCTACGGTCTGGAACGTCTCTGGACCGTGGGCGATCGCGAGATCGACGCCGAAGTCGCCAGCGTGGGCTAAAGCCCACGCCATGGCGGCATGCGCCGCGCGCATGTCGATGCGCGTGGTGATCCCGTTTGTTTCCCTCATGTCTGGCAGTGAACCATGCGTGCCCGCCTGATTGCCGTTGGTGAACGCATGCCCGCCTGGGTGGCGGAAGGCTTTGCCGAATATCGCAAGCGGCTGTCGCACGAGCTGCCGCTGGAATTGATTGAACTGAAGCCCGGCGTGCGCGGCAAAGGGCGCGACGACGCGCGCGCGATTCAGGACGAGGGGGCGGCGATACTCGCGGCCTTGCCTCGCGATATCCATGTCGTTGCGCTCGATGGCCGCGGCAAGACCTGGTCCAGTGAAGAGCTCGCAGCGCAACTGGCGAAGTGGCGCATGTCGGGTCGCGATCTGGCGTTTCTCATCGGTGGGCCCGACGGTCATGCGCCGGATGTGCTGGCGCGCGCCGACCAGAGTTGGTCACTGGGGCCGCTCACGTTGCCGCACATGTTGGTGCGACTGGTGCTTGCCGAACAGCTGTATCGCGCCACCACTTTGCTCTCGGGGCATCCTTACCACCGCGCTTGATCAGCCCGATCCTGTAGGAGCGCACCTTGTGCGCGACAGCAGAACTTCGGTGTACCGCGCCGCACGTGCCCAGTGAAACGGGAGGTCGTGCACCGAGTGCGCTTCACAACAGCGTCAAGTGGATGCGGTTTCGAAGGAAAGTGGTCATAGGCGAGTTGTGCAAGCGCGACGCATACTCCATCCACCTTCTTCAAATGCAAGGCACGGGGTTATGTCCATCACGGTGCGTCAGGCCACCATCCACGATCTCGAGCTTATTGCGCCGCTGTTTGACGCCTACCGCCAGTTCTATGAGCAGCCGGCCGATCTGGAACGTGCCCGGCAATTCCTGCGCGAGCGTTTTGCGCACCACGAGTCCGTGGTGCTGCTGGCGCTCGACGAGAAGGGAGAAGGCGTGGGCTTCGTGCAGCTTTACCCCCTGTTTTCCTCCGTGCGTGCCGAGCGAATCTACCTGCTCAACGATCTCTTTGTCGCACCCGATGCGCGCCGCCGCGGTGTGGCTGTGGCACTGATGCACGAGGCCACCGCCTTCGCCCGGGCCATAGGTGCGGTGGGCATGTCGTTGACCACTGCACACACCAATGAGCCCGCACAACGCCTTTATGAGTCACTGGGCTGGACGCGGGAAGGGAAATTCCGCGAGTACAACGTCGCTTTCTGAGAGGATTCCTACATCCGACCATCGTCTAGCTTGCCAATCGTTTGACGTAAGGCCGCGTTACCATGGGCGAATTGCAGCTCAGGAGTCTTCAACGTGGACAAGCGCATTCGCCATGCGGGATTGGCCAGCAAGGTCATGACGTCGGCCCAGGCCGCGGAATTGATCGATCACGGCATGACCATCGGCATGAGTGGCTTCACGGGCGCGGGTTACCCCAAGTCGGTCCCGCAAGCCTTGGCTGATCGAATGACCGCCACGCATGGCACCGGCAACCCGTTCCGCGTGCGCGTGCTTACCGGGGCGTCCACCGCGCCAGAGCTGGACGGTGCATTGGCCCGTGCCGATGGCATTGATCTGCGACTGCCGTACCAGTCTGACCCGGAGCTGCGTGCGCGCATCAATCGCGGCGAGATGAACTATCTCGATATCCATCTCAGCCATGTGGCGCAGTACGCCTGGTTCGGCTTCTTTGGCAAGATCGATCTGGCCATTATCGAGGCCACGGCCATCATGCCCGACGGCAGCCTGCTGCCTTCCTCGTCGGTGGGTAACAACAAAACGTGGCTCGATCTCGCCGACAAGGTCATCGTCGAGGTCAATCACTGGCAGCCGATGGAAATGGACGGCATGCACGATGTCTATTACGGCACGGCATTGCCACCGAATCGCAAGCCGATTCCGTTGTTGAAACCCGACGATCGCATCGGTCAGCCCTACCTGAAGCTCGACCCGGACAAGGTCATCGCAGTGGTGGAAACCAACGCGCCGGATCGCAACAGTGCGTTTGCGCCGCCGGATGAAACCTCGCGCCAGATCGCCGGCCATCTCATCGACTTCTTCCGTCACGAGATCGCCCATGGCCGCCTCGGGCCGCAGCTGCTGCCGCTGCAGTCGGGCGTCGGGAATATTGCCAATGCAGTGCTGGCGGGCCTGCGCGACGGCGGCTTCAAGGGGCTGACCGCGTTCACCGAAGTGATTCAGGACGGCATGCTGGATCTGCTCGCCAACGATGTGTTGTCGGTGGCGTCGGCAACGTCGTTCTCGTTGAGCCCGGCCGGCATTGAGCGTTTCCTCGAAAACATCGATTTCTTCCGCAAGCGCATCATTCTGCGCACACAGGAAATCTCCAATCATCCCGAACTGGTACGCCGACTCGGCTGCATCGCCATGAACGGCATGGTGGAAGCCGACATCTACGGCAACATCAACTCCACGCACGTGGCCGGCACCAGCATCATCAACGGCATTGGTGGCTCGGGCGACTTTGCGCGCAACGGATTCATGTCGTGCTTCCTTACGCCCAGCACCGCCAAGAACGGCGCGATTTCGTGCATCGTGCCAATGGTCAGCCACGTCGATCACACCGAGCATGATGTGGCGGTGGTGGTCACGGAGCAGGGCCTCGCCGACCTACGTGGCCTTTCGCCGCGCCAACGCGCCAAGGTCATCATTGAGCGCTGTGCCCACCCGAGCTACCGCCCGATGTTGCAGGACTATTTCGATCGCGCGCTGCACGACAGCCGCGGCAAGCACACGCCGCACTTGTTGAACGAAGCGCTTTCATGGCACCAGCGTTTCCTTGAAACCGGGGATATGCGACCGTAAGCATCCCTGACGACATCGAATACGCCTGCCATGCTCTATCTTGCTTCACAGTCGCCGCGTCGCCGTCAGCTGCTCGAGCAGATTGGCGCGACCTTTCGCATCGTCGATGTCGATGTGCCTGAGCAGCGTGCACTGGCGGAGTCGCCACGTGAGTACGTGAGTCGCGTGGCGCGCGAAAAGGCTCGTGCGGGTCTGGCCGCACTCGAGGATCCGCGCGCCGCGGTGCTGGGCGCGGATACCGAAGTGGTGCTCGATGACGAAGTGTTCGGCAAGCCGGCGGATGCCGTTGACGCGGCCGCCATGTTGCGACGTCTGTCAGGGCGAGTGCACGAAGTCATCTCTACCGTGTGGCTGGTAAGCCACGCCGGCGAGTGGAGCGATACCAGCCTGTCTCGCGTACGCATCACCGAGCTGAATGACGCGGCGGTGGCCACCTATATCGCCACTGGCGAGCCTTTCGGCAAGGCGGGCGCTTATGCCATTCAAGGGCATGGCGCCAAGCTGATCGAGCATCTCGACGGCAGCCACTCCGGCGTGATGGGTTTACCGGTGTTTGAAACCGCACGCTTGCTGCGCGCCCATTCGCTGATTACGGCCTAAGTAGTATCCCTGTAGGAGCGCACTTGTGCGCGACCGCGCCGCTCAATTTCACAGCCACGTGACAGGCTGCGGTCGCGCACAAGTGCGCTCCTACATGTGAAATGAAACGTGGCCAGTGAAATGGAACGTGGCTAGCCACTCACCATGAACCAGGACACCACGGCGAGCAGGTTGTTCATGCCGTGCGCGATCACCGCCGGCCAGATGGAACCCGACCGCACGCGCAACCAGCCGAGCACCAGGCCGAGCAACGCCAGATTGGGCAGCGCGTACCAGAGGAAGGACAGGTCCGGCAGATGCACGCAGGCGAACAGCAGGCCGGTCAGAGCGACGGCCCAGCCGTTGCCTACGTGGCGCGCCACCGCCGAAAGCAGTACCCCGCGAAACAGCAGCTCTTCCACCGCTGGCCCCACACTCACCACAAGCAGTGCCAGCGGCAGGCGCAGCAGTAGTGGCGTGTTCGCCCCGAGCTGCTTGATGTCCTGGCTGACCTGATGGCCTTGCGCCAGCCATTGCGTAAGCATGCCGCCCACGAAGGGCATCGCTGCGCCGACAACGATGGCCACGAGATAGATGGCGACATGATTCGAAGAGGTGAAGCCGAATCCGGGCAATTCACTTTGCGACCATAGCGCTGGCCACCAGCGATGCGCCTGGCGGAAGACCACTACCGCAGACGCCAACAGGGTCACCATGACGGCGATGGCGCTCGTGTCGGAATGGCCGAGCCAATGACGTCCTTGCGTGACGATGGCTTTGGCGCCACCGCCGTGCTGCAGCACCTCAATCAGGCCCGCCGTCAGGCTGATCAGACCGCCGACCGCCAGCTGCAGCGCAAAGTACAGCGCAATCAAGCCGAAAGCCTGCCACAGCGTCGGCGCCTGCGATGTTAGGAAGGAGGGCGAAACGTGAGGAATTTTCTGGCGGTTCGCATCCATCAAAACGGTCCAGCAGGCGCGCGCGCAAGGGGAGGTCTGTCAGCACGCATCGCGCTCGCCGGCTGACGTAAGCACGCTAGTCCCTGCCGTCGCGCTGGCGCAATCCTGTCCTTTGGCACGGGCGCGTTGAGCTTTCGAGGCTTTCACGCACGCTGCCTGTATAGTGACCAGACGATCCAAGGAGGAAGACGGCGCTACGGTGCCGACTCATGTTCGCATTCGACTGGCTGGCCGACCCGACGGCGTGGGCCGGTCTCCTCACCCTCGTGGTGCTGGAGATCGTGCTCGGTATCGACAATCTCGTCTTCATCGCGATTCTTGCCGACAAGCTTCCGGCAAGGGAGCGCGACCAGGCCCGCGTGCTCGGCCTGTCGCTCGCACTCATCATGCGACTGGTCCTGCTGGCGGCCATGTCGTGGATGGTAAAGCTCACCGCGCCCATCCTCATCCTAGGCACGGTGTCGTTCTCCTGGCGCGACATCATTCTGCTGCTCGGCGGCGCGTTCCTGTTGTTCAAGGCTACGGTGGAGCTGCATGAGCGGCTGGAAGCCGACGACGACCCCGACGCTGCCAAACGGGCACCTGCACGCTTCTGGTTGGTCGTGGCGCAAATCGTGGCGCTGGACGCGGTGTTCTCGCTCGACTCGGTGGTCACCGCGGTAGGCATGGTCGATCACTTGTCGGTGATGATGGTCGCCGTGGTGATCGCGATGATCCTGATGATCAGCGCTAGCAAGCCGCTGACGAATTTCGTCAATGCACGGCCGACGGTGGTGATCCTGTGCTTGTCGTTCCTGTTGATGATCGGCTTTAGCCTGATGGCGGAAGGCTTCGGCTTTCATATTCCGAAGGGCTATCTGTACGCGGCCATCGGTTTCTCGATCATGATCGAGGCCTTCAACCAGACCATGCGCCACAACCGGCGGCGCAGCCTGTTCAGCAGTGCGCGTACGATGCGCGACCGCACTGCCATGGCGGTGCTGAACTTGTTGGGTGGCGCGGGCAGCGAGGAAGAAGCTGACACGGCCAAAACGGCGGCAGCCAGCACCGATGGGGGCATGGCCGTGTTCGGTAAGGACGAGCTGGCGATGGTGCGTGGCGTGTTGGATCTGGCGCACCGCCCGGTGCGCTCGATCATGACGCCGCGCCCCGAAATCAACTGGATCGATCCGCGCGAAAGCGCCGAGCAGTTGCGCGCGGAAGTCAGTGCGTCGAGCCATGCATGGCTGCCGGTGGCGGGCGACGACCTGGACCAGCTGGTGGGCGTGGCGTCCTCGCGCGATCTGCTGGAGAGCCTGCTGGAGCACGGTCGCATTGACGTTGAGCGCGTGGTGCGAAAGCCGCTCACCGTGTTGGAGTCGTTGAGCGTGCTGCGGCTGATCGAAGAGTTCCGTCGTTCGCCGTTGCAGGTGGCGCTGGTGGTTGATGAGTACGGCAGCGTGCTCGGGCTGGTGACGCCGACCGATGTGCTCGAGGTGATCGCCGGTGAATTCCCCGACGAGGACAGTAGCGATCCTTCCGCGTTGCAGGAGAGCGATGGCAGCTGGCTGCTCGACGCCAGTCTCGACTTGCGTCGCGTCGAACATCTGCTGGGCTTCCACCTGAGCGGTGACGACAGTTTCTCGACGTTGGCTGGCTACGTGCTGCAGCAACTGGGTCGCTTGCCGGGCGTGGGCGATGCGTTTGTCAGCGAAGGCTTGCGTTTTGAGGTCGTGGCGATGGACGGTGCGCGCATCGAGCGGCTGAAGGTTAAGCCGATCGAGTGAAGGGTGGGTCGCGCACAAGTGCGCTCCTACAGGAAGCAAATGTCGATATGGTAGGGGCGCACTTGTGCGCGCCCCGGACTCCCTCAGCCCATCACCAAGGCACGAACCAGCCCCACCACACCAAGCGCCAAGGTTGCGAACCAACCGGCCGAGGACACCATGAAACCCGGGCCACGCTTGGCCGGATCCTTCAGGTAGGCCACCGCGTACCACACGCGACCCACCACCCACACCAGGCCGGCCACGCCGCCCCAGAACGCGAACCCGTACTGCGCTGCCAGCCATAGCGAAGGCAGAAACATGACGGTGGATTCCAGCGTGTTCATCTGCACGCGCCAGGCCCGCTCAAATCCGGGATGGCCGCTGATGGCCGGCGCCTTGATGCCGTATTTCTCGCGCGCATGACCCGTGGCCCAGACTGTGCCGAACTGCAGCAGGATGGTGAGCAGGACGACAATGGCGGGCAGGTGCTGTGTCATGACGGACTCTCGCGAAAAAGGTGGCTCACTGTAGCCATCAGCGAGGCGTGGCGGGAGGGGGCTATAGGGTTTATCGTTTCAGGGTCCCCGGTGCGTCGTGAGTGAGGATTGACCTATGGATTGGCAGAAGGGCGAGCGCAGTCAAAACGTCGAAGTCGACAGCGGCGATGGTGGTGGTCCACGCTTCGGCGGTGGGCGCGGCCTTGGGCTGGGCGGCATCGTCATTCTTGCCATCCTGGGTCTGGTGTTCTTCAAAGACCCGACGGCCCTGTTCAGCCAGGTTGATAACGGCGGGCAGTCGCAGGTGGCCGCACCGAGTGCCCACCAGGCAGAGGTCGATCCGCAGACCAAGGATTTCGTCAGCGCGATCCTTGGTTCCACCGAAAAAACCTGGGGCGATATTTTCGCCGCGCATGGCCGGCAGTATGTCGACCCTAAGCTGGATCTATTCACCGGTGGGGTAAACACCGCCTGTGGCGCCGCCTCAACGGCGGTGGGGCCGTTCTACTGCCCGGGCGATCAGAAGGTGTACCTGGATGTGGCGTTTTTCCAGGAGCTAGCCAACCGCTTTCACGAGTCGGGCGACTTCGCCCGTGCGTATGTGATTGCGCATGAGGTGGGTCATCACGTGCAGAACCTGCTGGGCGTCTTCGACCAGGTGGAACAGGCCCGCCGTCGTGGCGCTCGTATGGAAGGCGCCGACGGTCTTTCGGTGCGACAGGAGCTTCAGGCTGATTGTTTTGCCGGTGTGTGGGCCAATCACAGCCAGCAACGGCTGCAATGGCTGCAGCCGGGTGATATCGAGTCAGCGCTCAACGCGGCCAGCAAGATCGGCGACGACGCCTTGCAGCAACAGGCGCAGGGACGAGTGGTGCCCGACTCGTTCACACACGGTACGTCGGCACAGCGCGTGAAGTGGTTCCGTGCCGGCTTCGAGAGTGGCGATATCGCGAGCTGCAATACGTTTGCAGGGACCCCATAAGACGGGTACTGGCAATATCAGCCGCAGGCCAGCTGCACGCAGGATTCTGCCGCTTTAGAATGTCGGTTCTGCGCACACGGGTGCGCTCATCGACGGTCTGCATGCTGCATCCCTGCCTAAGTTGCGGTGCCTGTTGTGCTTATTTTCGCGTGGCCTTCCATTGGTCGGAGGCGGACGCGTCTCTAGGCGGTGTGGTGCCGCCCGAACTCACCGAAACGCTCGACCCGCATCGTCTTGTCATGCGTGGGACGCAGGCTTCCAGGCCCCGTTGCGTGGCCCTGCAGGGCACGGTGGGTCAAGCGGCTCATTGCGGCATCTACGAGCAACGCCCTTCGGTGTGCCGCGAAGTGGAACCCTCCTGGGAATTCGGCCGGCCCAGCGCTCAATGTGACAAGGCCCGCCTTGGGCACGGTCTGCCGCCATTGACGCCGGCAGACTGGCAAGACGCTTCCGCGGCCTGAAGCTTTGCCTCAGTGCACCGTTGGCGCCGCGGCCTCATTCTGAAACGCGAGCACGAACTGCTTCAGATCGCCCTCGTTGACGTCGGAGATGGCGACGTAGCGCATGCCATCGCTGCCCCAACGGATAACGGTGTAGCCGTGCTCCTGCGTTACCGTCTGTGCTGATGCCGCCGCCTCTGTGGGCCACTGGTAAAGGTTGATCACGTGCAGACGGCGTTTGTAGACCAGCGCGGCAACGCTGTGACCGTCGATGGCGTCCAGCCGCCCACCGATCAGCGGAAAACCCTCGCTCGCCAGATCCTTCACGCGCGGTGAAAAATCGAGCTTGCCTTCGAACCAGGGTTTGACCGTGTGCTGATCGGTCGACACCACATCCATCAAATGCTGTTCCTGCAACGAACGCACGTGGCCGGAAATCACCTGAGCCACGATGGGGTCGGGCATGGCGCGCGAGTGCAATAGCATCCATGTGGGGCCAGAAAGCAGCATGGCGCCCACGAAACCCGCTGCCACAGCCAACACGATAGGTTTTCTGGGGCGAGTCAAAACGAGCGGCGAGGCATGGGGCGTTGGTGAAGTGCTCCAATGCTGACGTAGCGCGGCGGGCGCGCGGTGATACAGCGACGGCTGAGCCAATGCCTTGTGCAACGTGGCATAGGTGTCATAGCGCGCCTTGCATCCGGCGCAAGTGTCGAGGTGACGAGCCATCGCCGCGCTGTTGGCGGCATCGAGTTCGTCGTCGAGATAGGCGTGCAAAAGCAGCCCGGCGTCATCGCACATCATGGCGACGTACCTCCTTGGGCCGGCAGGTGAGTTCGGTTCTGAGGCGCTCGCGTGCACGCGCAAGGCGAGACATCACGGTGCCGACTTTCTGTCCGATGATGGTGGCGATCTCCTTGTACGAGCATTCCTCAAGCTCGCGCAGCACGATGATTTCGCGCAGCGGCGGCGGCAGGTGCTCCAACGCGGTCTGCAAGGCGCTGACATCCACCGCAATCAGGGTCAGCGCTTCAGGGGAGGGGCCTTCATCCACCAGGGGATGTGCCTCGTCATCCAACTCGTCGTACGGTGTTTCGTGTGGTGTGCGACTGCGCATGGTGTAGTAGGTGTTACGCACGATAGCCAGCAGCCACACACGCGCGTCACCGCCGTGAAAACTTTCGAAATAACGTAGCGCGCGCAGCATGGCTTCCTGCACGAGGTCCTGTGCATCGGCGGGGTTGCGCGCGAGCCAGAACGCCAGGTTGTAGGCCGCATCAAGGTACGGCAGCACCTGCGCTTCGAAACGCGCGCGTCGTGGTGTGTCGTCTCTCGGGCTGGCGTTGGGATCGGTCGGCATAAGAGGGGATACCTCGTTTCACGCCACTTTATTCCAGCGTCGGTGAGCGATGTGTGGCAGAACCGCTTCGCACTCCCGTAAGGCCTGGTCGTTGCCTCATGGTCGTCCCCGCGAAGGCGGGAGGCGCTTTTCAACACCCGAATGGCTGGTCATCCAGTGCCGTTGGGTGCTGAGGTGAACCGAAAGTCGCCGGATGACCAGCTTCGCTGTTGTAAAGCGCCTCCCGCCTACGCGGGGATGCTCGAAGCGCGACAACAGGTTCTTAGCGCGAGGTCGGGAATAGAGCGGCGGCCGGGGCGGTAATGAGGGTAGGGGCAACGGGTGCGGTACCCGCTGCCGATATCCGGAGCTTCCGATTATGCGCGACAACGATGAACAACCGATCGACGGCCGCCGCCAGTTTCTCAAGTGCATGGCATGGGCCGGGGCCGGCACGCTATGGGTGATGAATGGAGGCGTCTTGCGCGCCCAGCCATTGTCATCGGAAGGCAGTGCCGCCGCGTCCGACGCCACCTTCAGCTTCGTGCAGATCAGCGATTCGCATATCGGCTTTCACAAGGCGCCGAACATGGATGTGGCTTCCACCCTGCGAGCCTCGCTGGCGATGGTAAAGGCGCAACCGAAGCAGCCGGATTTCCTGCTGCATACCGGCGACCTGACTCATCTTTCAAAGCCCGAGGAATTCGACACGCTGACCGGCATCATGCAGGACGCGCATTCGGGCAAGGTGTTCTACGTGCCTGGCGAGCACGATGTGATTGGCGACAACGGTGCCGAGTACTTTCGCCGCTTCGGCGAGCGTCAACAAAGCGGAGGCTGGTACAGCTTCGATCATCGCGGCGTGCATTTCGTGGGCTTGATCAATGTGCTCAACCTCAAGGCTGGCGGCCTGGGGTCGTTGGGCAGTGATCAATTGGCATGGTTGAAGAAGGATCTCGCGGGCCTATCCGCCGACGCGCCATTGGTGGTGTTCGCGCATATGCCGCTATGGTCGCTGTATCCGCAATGGGGCTGGGGCACGGATGACGGCGATGAAGCGGTGAGCTACTTGCGCCGCTTCGGTTCGGTAAGTGTGTTGAACGGACATATCCACCAGATCCAGCAGAAGGTGGACGGCACGGTCACGTTCTATACGGCGCGCTCCACCGCTTACCCGCAGCCAGCCCCTGGCGTTGGGCCGGCGCCGGGCCCGATGAAAGACGTGGCGCCTTCGGATCTACATCGCTATCTGGGCATTCGCGATGTGCGCCACGTGCGGGGTAATCACGTATTGGCCGTCACCGATGAGGCCATGTCATGAGCACGCGACGAGTGATGTCATGGTTGTTGCTGGCGGTGGCCTTGAGCGTCATGGCACCCATTGCCTTCGCGGCGAATGCGCCGCCCAAGCCGTACGCGGTGGATATTCGCAACTTTGCCTTCTCGCCACGCACGCTCACCGTGCCTGCCGGGGCGCGCGTGGTGTGGACCAATCGCGATGACGAACCCCACGTCGTCACGAGCGCCGGTGGCCAGTTCGCGACTTCGAAAGCGCTCGATACCAGTGACAGTTATGCCGTCACCTTTGCCCACGCAGGTACGTACGCATACTTCTGCTCCATCCATCCCATGATGGTGGGCACCATCATTGTGCAGTGACGGTGTGGTCGAAGCGGTAGATGTCCATGGCCAGAAGGCCATGGTCGATGCCAGCATCGATGCGCTGGGCGCGCCAATCATCGCCTGCCGCGCCCAGTGCTACGAACAGCGGTAACAGGTGTTCGTCGGAAGGGTGTGCGCGTTCGGCGAAAGGTGCCTGGCGTCGGTAGTCGAGCAGGGCAGCCACGTCGCCCTCGGCGAGTTTGCGTTCGATCCATTCGATAAAGGGGCGCACGTACGGTGCTTCACGCTCCTCACTGTAGCCGGCGCGGAAATCGTGCAGGTTGTGCGTGATGCTGCCGGAGCCGATCACCAACACGCCTTCATCCCGCAGCGGCGCGAGCGCACGACCTACGGTGTACTGATGCGTGGGTCCGAGTTGCGGCTGGATCGACAGCGGTACGACTGGAATATCGGCGTTGGGGTAGAGCAGGCGCAGCGGCACCCAGGCACCGTGGTCGAGTCCTTGGGTGGGATCGAGCGTGGTGGGCAGGCCCGCCTTGTCCAGCAGTTCGGTGACACGTGCCGCCAGTGCGGGGTCGCCCTTGGCGGGGTATTGGATGTCGAACAGCGCCTGCGGGAAGCCGTAGAAGTCGTGGATGGTTTCGGGTCGTTGTGCACCACCGACGTGCGGCTGGCGTGCAAGCCAGTGTGCTGTGGCGATCACGATGGCCTTGGGGCGCGGCAGTTGTTGCGCCAGCTCGGCCAGACGTTCGCCTACGCGCCCGGGCTGGATGGCCGTCATGGGCGATCCGTGGGAGATGTAGAGGCTGGGCAGGGTGGTCATGGCAGTTACCTTGGGGTACTGCCATAGGTTAGGCGTTTCGCGCGGGATTGCAGCGTTCGTGGGGTGAACGATGAGTCGCTGGAGTGGAACGATGACGGGGCGCTGTATGCCGGGCCACGCTCACGTTAACGCCTTATCTTTGCCGTCATCCCTGCGAAAGCAGGAGGCGCTCTTCAACAGCCGAATGGCTGGTCATCCAGCGACTTGCTCTTGGCCTTAAATGTGGCGCTACCGCCAGCGTGCCGCCTGCGCGGCGGGCGTTTCGATCGTCTGCCGACGACGCAAAGCTAGTCCCCGTGGGACGCTCGAGTCACTTTTCTTTTGCTGGCCCACGCACGCGCAGGAGCGCGTGCGAACGGCGAAGCCGGCCCGAAGGGCGGAGGGCAGGATGCCCGGAGTCAAAGTCCCACGGGGATTAGCTTCGCGTCAAAAGTAACCCAAAGAAAACGGCCTCAAGAGCGGGGTTGCCGTAGCGTCGTGATTAATCCAGACCTTGGCGCAGACGAAGCCCGGATCGTCACGATCGCCCGACACGCGGTATGGCTACTCCGCAACGCGCCGAGGCGAATAGGACTTAAAGCCGCGACTGACTCAGCGACACCGCGCACGGCTTTTCTGTAGGAGCGCACTTGTGCGCGACCGCAACGTTGCATTCTTGCCTAGCGGTAGGGGCATGCCAGAACCGACCAAGGAGGCGTCGACAACGCCCTGCGGTCGCGCGCAAGCGCGCTCCTACAAGGTGACGTTGGTTCTTGGCCTTTTACTCCCCGTCCCCGTGCGGTGACCCGAAGGTAGTCCCTGCGGGGGAGAGGGCTGGGGAGAGGGGCGGGTGCTCGCCTCAACGCCGCATCAAAGCAGTCATCCCGGCATGAGCCGGGATGACGAGTGCAATGCAGTTACTTCCCGCGACGCGGCGGCTTGCTGCCGCCGTGGCCGCCATGCGGGCGCGGCTTGCCGCCACCGTGCTTCTTGAAGCCACCACCACCCGGGCGGTAACCGCCGCCGCCTTGACGACGCGGCGGTGCCTCGCTGGCGCCGCTGTCATTGCCGTCCCATTCCTTGATGCGCAGTTGGTGCTGGCTCACCCACACCTTCTGCAGGTGCTGGAACACCTCCGACGGCATGCCATCGGGCAGGTCGATCAGGCTGTACTCGCCGCGAATGCTCAGTCGGCCGATGTGCCCGCTTTCCAGCCCCGCTTCATTGGCGATGGCGCCGATGATGTTGCCTGGCTTTACGCCGTGCTCGTGGCCCACTTCGACGCGGTAGGTGCGCTTGCCTTCCTCGGTGTGATGGGGACGCACGGGGCGCGGTGTGAAGTCACGCGGTGCGCCATCGCGGTCGTGGTCACGATGCTTGCGCTCGTAGGTGCGACCTTCGTGCTCACCATGCTCGCGACCGCGCTCACGGCCTTGTTCGCGGGGCGTGAATTCACGCTTCGGCGGCGGCGTCAGCAGCAACGGCTGGCTGCCTTGCGCAATGTGAGCGAGCGCGGCGGCCACTTCGATAGCGGGAATGTTGTGTTCCTGCTCGTACTGCTCAATCAGCTGTTGGAACAGATCGAGCCCACCCAGCGCCAGCGTGTCGCTGATGCGTTGCTTGAACTTGGCAATGCGCTGGTCGTTGACGGCTTCCACCGTCGGCAGCTTCATTTCTTCGATGGGCTGGCGGGTGGCGCGCTCGATGGCGCGCAGCATGCCCTTTTCACGTGGCGTGACGAACAGGATGGCTTCGCCGCTGCGACCCGCACGGCCGGTGCGGCCGATGCGGTGCACGTAGCTTTCCGTGTCGTACGGAATGTCGTAGTTCATGACGTGGCTGATGCGCTCCACGTCGAGGCCGCGGGCGGCCACGTCGGTGGCCACGAGAATATCGAGCTTGCCGTCCTTCAATTGCTGGATCACGCGCTCACGTTGCGGCTGTGCAATGTCGCCATTGATCGCAGCGGCAGCGAGGCCGCGCGCCTGCAGCTTTTCGGCGAGTTCCTCGGTCGCCTGCTTGGTGCGGGCGAAGATGATCATCGCGTCGAACGGCTCGGCTTCGAGAATGCGCGTCATCGCGTCGAGCTTGTGCAGGCCGCTGACAAACCAGTAACGCTGGCGGATGTTGGCAGCCGTCGTCGTGGCGGCCTTGATGGTGACCTCCACCGGACTCTTCAGATGCTGCTGCGCGATCTTGCGGATCGGCGGCGGCATAGTGGCGGAGAACAGGGCCACCTGGCGTGTCGGCGGCGTGGCCTCCAGCACCTTTTCCACATCGTCGATGAAGCCCATGCGCAGCATTTCGTCGGCTTCGTCGAGCACCAGGAATTTCAGCTCGGACAGGTCGAGCGTGCCGCGATCCAGATGGTCGATGACGCGACCGGGCGTACCCACCACGATATGCACGCCACGCTTGAGCGAGTGCAGCTGCGGGCCGTAGCTCTGGCCGCCGTAGATCGGCAGCACCTGCAGGCCCGGCAGATGGGCGGCGTAACGCTGGAACGCTTCAGCCACCTGGATGGCCAGTTCGCGCGTGGGCGCCAGCACCAGCGCCTGCGGCTTGCCGGGCTTCAGGTCGAGGCGCGAAAGAATCGGCAGCGCGAACGCGGCGGTTTTGCCGGTACCGGTCTGCGCCTGGCCGAGCACATCGCGGCCTTCGAGCAGCGGCGGAATGGTGGCCGCCTGAATAGGTGACGGCGATTCATAGCCGACGTCGGAAAGCGCGCGCAGCACCTCTGGCTGAAGGCCAAGCGCAGAGAAGCCGACGGCTGCCGGCTGGGAATCGGAAGACGGGGAGGACATGGGGAACCTCGACATGGCATGCACGGCGGCATGCGGGAGAATGGCGCTATTGTAGCAGGCTGACCCGCTTGAACCGGGGCTTTTGTGCCGCCTCATCGCGAATTTACTGAGGAAATGTCATGTCTGGACGTCTTGATGGTCGTGTGGCGCTGGTGACGGGCGCTTCATCGGGTATTGGCGAGGCCACCGCGCTGGCGCTGGCCGAGGCCGGCGCCAAGGTCGCCATTGCGGCGCGCCGACGCGACCGGCTCGAAGCGTTGGCCGCGAAACTGGCGGCGCTAGGCGCTGAGCCGACCGTATTGGAGGCCGATCTGAGCTTGGAAGACGAGGCCAAACGCATCGTTGTCGAGACAGAGGCACGTTACGGCCGCCTGGACATTCTCGTGAATAACGCTGGCGTGATGTACCTCGAGCCGGTCGAAGAGGCGGATCTTGGGCGCTGGCGGCGCATGCTGGAGCTCAATGTGCTCGGCCTTATCGCCTCCACGCAGGCCGCGCTGCCCGGCATGCGCCAGCGGCGTGATGGCCATATCGTCAATATTTCCTCGACCGCCGGGCGCGTTGCGAACCCTAATGCAGCGGCCTATTCAGCCACCAAGTTCGGCGTGGTGGCGTTTTCCGAAGCGCTGCGCCGCGAGGTGTACCAGCACAATATTCGCGTCACTGTGATCGAGCCTGGCGTGGTGGAGACCGAGCTGCGTGATCACATCGGGCACGCCAACACCAAGGACGCCCTCAATGCATGGGCCGGCAGCATGCGCCAGCTGCAATCGGTGGATGTGGCTGACGCCATCGTGTTCTGCGTGTCGCGTCCTTCGCACGTCAACATCAACGAAGTGCTGATGCGTCCCACCGATCAGGAGCGCTAAGGGCAGTCCGCTATCATGGCGGCTTGCGTCCTGACAGGGAGAACGACGATGACAGGGATTGAAACCATCTCCGAGCAACGCTGCCACGGTGGCGTGCAGGGTTTTTATCGTCACCACTCGGAAAGTTGCGGTGGGCCGATGCGGTTTGCGCTTTATCAGCCGCCGCAGGCTGCGAATGAAATCTGTCCGGTGCTTTATTTTCTCGCGGGGCTTACTTGCACCGAAGAAACGGCCACGATCAAGGCGGGCGCGCAGCGCATGGCTGCGGAGCTGGGTCTGATTCTGGTGATGCCTGATACCAGCCCGCGCCAGACCGGGTTTGATGGCGCCACTGGTGACTGGGAGTTTGGCGAAGGCGCGGGTTTCTACGTCGATGCCACGCAGTCGCCGTGGTCGTCGCGTTTTCGCATGCACAGCTACGTCGTCGATGAATTGCCGTCCTTGCTCGCCCGCCATTTCCCAGTCGATACCGGGCACAGCGGCATTACCGGGCATTCGATGGGCGGCCATGGCGCGTTGACCATCGCCTTGCGTCATCCGCAGCGCTATCGCTCGGTATCCGCATTTGCCCCCATCGTGGCGCCGAGTCACGTGCCGTGGGGGCAGAAGGCGTTTTCGCGTTATCTCGGCGAGGATCCTGCCGGCTGGACCCGCTATGACGCATGCGAACTGGTGCGCCATCAGACTTTCAACGGCTCGATCCTGATTGATCAGGGCGAAGCGGATGCCTTTCTTGCTACGCAGCTGAAGCCTGAATTGTTCGACCAGGCCTGTGCCGAGGGTGGGCAGTCGTTGCTGCTGCGTCGGCACGCAGGCTACGACCACAGCTACTACTTCATCACCAGCTTCATTGACGATCATCTGCGCCATCACGCCAGGGCGCTGGGCCGGTTGTGAGCCTGCTGCATCCCATCACTACACCTCGCGCGGTCATTCGGCTGGCTGAGGCGGGTGATGCGTCGCGGTTGCTGCATTATCGCGTGCAGAACCGCGAGCATTTGGCGCCGTGGGAGCCGCTGCGCGAAACCGTCTACTACACGCTGGACCATTGCGCGCAGACGCTGGCTGAGTCGCGCGAAGCGGCGCGCCTTGATCGCGCCTATCCGTTTCTCGCACTGGACTTGGCTGGCAGGGAGATCCTTGCCATCTTCACCTTCTCCAATGTGGTGCGCGGTGCGTTTCAGGCCTGCCATCTCGGCTACAGCATCGCTGCCCGCAGGCAAGGGCAGGGCTTGATGCATGAAGTGCTCGAAGCGGCGTTGCCTTGGGCTTTCCATCAACTCGACATGCATCGCGTGATGGCCAGTTACATGCCACGAAACGAGCGCAGCGGCCGTTTACTGGAGCGTCTTGGGTTTGAGCGCGAGGGCTATGCCAAGGGCTACCTGCAAATCGCCGGAGTGTGGGAAGACCATGTGCTGACATCACGCATCCGCGAGGCGTGAGGTTCACCCGATGATCTACAGCTCAAAAGCGTGTGGCTCAGCTCTTGGTGGTTGCTGCCGGCGCTGGCGCAGCAGGTGACAGCGCGGCGGGGCGCGCGCAACGCGGCGGCATCCATTGGGGATTGCCGGCTATCAGGTCGCAACTCCAGATCAGTGGCGAGCCACTCGCGCCGGCGCTGTTGTCCAGCGGCGTGAGAAGAAACACGGGATCCGGCAACGCGCCGGTGTCCTTGGTAGTGATGGTGATGCGGCCGCTCTCGGAAATATCGACCCGGGATGCGTAGGGGTTCAAAGCCGACTGGGCGTTGAAGGTGAGGTCGCCGGGCTTGAGCTGATTGAGGCCGCCACGTGTGGTCACGGCCTCCATCACCACCAACTTGGCGGCTTCTCCAGCTTGGAGTGCTTCGTCCAGGCGTTCGGATATGCGGCTATTGCGCCACGCGGGGATCGCGATGGCGGCGATCACCGCGACGATGGCGAGCAAGGCAAGGGCGCTGATAAGCGGTACGGACTTTGGGCGCTGCATGCCGGGTCTCCGCAGGGGCGTAGTGATAGCCCTTAATCTTGCGCCGCGCAGATGAGCGTCCGGTTAACGCGGCCTTGCGGCCGCGCGTGTTCCGGAAAACTGCCCGTCAGGCCTTGCTGGCGGCAGGGCGACGGCGGCGTTGGCGCTTGCGGTTGCCTTCGGCGGGGCGTTCGCTGCCACCGTGCCCATGGTTGCCGTTATGCGGACGGTGCGAACCCTGCGGGCGTCCCGGGCGCGGCTGGCGCTGGCCCTGCGCCGGGCGCGGCGCACCGGCATCCAGGCGCAGCGGGTGCGAAGGCTCGAAACCCGGTACATCGCTGATGGCGATGTCCTGCTTGAGCAGCCTGCGGATGTCGCGCAGCAGGCCCGATTCCTCGTGGCTCACCAGCGATACGGCCATACCGTCGGCGCCGGCACGGCCCGTGCGGCCGATGCGGTGCACGTAATCCTCGGCGACCATCGGCAGGTCGTAGTTGATGACGATGGGCAGCTGGTCGATGTCGATGCCGCGGGCAGCGATGTCGGTGGCGACCAGGACCGTGATGCGACCGGTCTTGAAGTCGCTGAGTGCACGCGTGCGCGCGTTCTGGCTCTTGTTGCCGTGGATGGCAGCGGCACGCAGGCCGGCGCCTTCCAGGTAACGCACCAGCTTGTCGGCGCCATGCTTGGTGCGGCTGAACACCAGCGTCTGGCGGCGGCTGTCCTGCGACAGCACATGCAGCAACAGATCACGCTTGTTGGCGGCGTCCACCGGATGCACATGGTGCGTCACCGTGGTGGCGACCGAATTGGGCGGCGTCACCGAGACTTCGCGCGGCTGGTGCATGAACTGCAGCGCGAGCGCCTTGATCGGCGGCGCAAACGTGGCCGAGAACAGCAGTGTCTGGCGCTGGCGCGGCAGGGCGGAGAGGATGCGCTTGAGCGCCGGCAGGAAGCCCATGTCGAGCATGCGGTCGGCTTCGTCCAGCACCAGCACTTCCACGCCCGACAGGTCGAGCGAACGCTGCTGCATGTGGTCGATCAGGCGGCCTGGCGTGGCAATCACGATGTCAACGCCACGACGCAGCGCCTGCATCTGAGGTCCCATGCTCACGCCACCGAAAATGGTGGTGCTGCTGATGCGCAGATGCTTGCCGTAGGCACGCAGGTTGTCGTGCACCTGTGCGGCCAGCTCACGCGTTGGCGTGAGCACCAGCGCGCGCGGGCGACGTGTCATGGTGGCAGGGCCAGTGGATAGGTGCTGCAGCAGCGGCAGCGAAAACGCCGCTGTTTTGCCGGTGCCGGTTTGGGCGGCAGCCAGGAGGTCGCCGCCTTCAAGCACAGCCGGAATGGCAGCAGCCTGAATAGGGGTGGGTTCTGCGTAGCCCTGTTCGGAAAGCGCACGCAACAACGCGGGCGCGAGGCCCAGCGATTCGAAAGACATGAAAATGCTCCAGAGCAACTCGGAGCGTTCGTCGAACCGCGTTGCGATAACTAAAAGGGGAGGGCGGTAGTGAACCGCGCCGAGCAGTATAGCCGAAAGGGCGGCGCTTTGCTGGGGAGGAGTGAATGCAGAGGAGTGAGACGTGGGAGAAAAGCTCCTCGGAGGTACTCTCATTCCTCACTTTTTCCCCTGTTTTCTCGCTTTTCCGCCACGATCAGGTAGCAATCGAAGGGTGTATTGCCATGCAATGAACGGACACTGACTCTGAGGCCGGCGGCCTCCAGCGGTGCGCGCAACTCATCGAGGCTGGGATAGTGTTGTGCCCCCACACGCATCCAGCCGCTCAGGCTGAGAAAGAACTCAGACACCCGCGTGAAGGCGTAGCGCCAACTGCGCTCACGCAAAACGGTGCGCGCCATCAGCAGGCCGCCGGGAGGCAGGTGGGCCATAGCGTTTTCCAGCATGGCGCGCTGACCCGTGGCGGGCAGGTAGTGCAGTACATCGAGCAGGGCGACATGGCCCTGTAGGGGCTGCCGGATGAGACCGTCGACCTGACGCAAGGGCAGCGCTTGTTCCAGCCCGGCGAGGCGAATGGCTCGCTGGCCCGCCTCAATCTTGCGCGGATCATTGTCGATGCCGAGATAGCCGGTGATAACGCCGCGCGCATGCAGGTATTGCCCGAGCAAGCCTATGCCACAACCGATATCGAGCAAGGGCATGGGTCGGCTTTCGATCAGTTCGGCGGTCGCTGCGTAGGCGGGGTCGGTGGACAACTTGCCTTTGGCATAGCGGCGCTGGAACCAGTGATCGTACGAATCGGCGATGCGGTATAGCGCGGAGTCATCCATGGGGGACATGTCAGGCGAATCCGTGACTGCTTATCGTGAAGATCAGTGTGCACTCGTGTGGGTGCCGGCGCCATATCCTGCGATATCTGCTCTTGCGCTGGCTCAAACATGATGGTTCGCTTGGCGCCCTGCGTGCCGCAAGGGGGCGGCGCGATCATCCTGTGGGAGTTGCCATGTCGTTGTTCGCACCGCTGCGAGAGCTCACCACTACCCAGCGCCACACGGTGCTTGCCAGCTTTCTCGGCTGGACACTGGATGCATTCGACTACTTTCTGCTCACGTTTGTGATCCTTGCCATCGCGAAGGAATTCAACGTCGGTAAGGAAGAAGTCACTTTCGGTTTGTTCCTCACCCTGGCCGCGCGACCACTGGGTGCCTTGCTGTTTGGACGGCTGGCTGACCGCTACGGCAGGCGCCCGATCCTGATGCTCGACGTCATTCTCTTCTCGTTGTTCGAGCTGGCGACGGCGTTTTCCACCTCACTCACCATGTTGCTGGTGTTGCGATTCTTTTTCGGCATTGCGATGGGTGGCGAGTGGGGCATCGGTGCCTCGTTGGCCATGGAGTCGATTCCGCCGAAGGCGCGAGGCCTGGTGTCGGGACTGCTGCAGAGTGGGTATCCCTGCGGCTTCTTTCTCGGCGCACTGGTGAACTGGTTGCTGGTGGACCACATCGGCTGGCGTGGCCTGTTCGTGGTCGGCGCACTGCCTGCGCTTCTCGTGCTCTATATCCGCCGCACCGTGCCCGAGTCCGAAGTGTGGCAACAAGGGCAGAAGGCAGCGGTGAAGAAGGGGTTGCTCGAATCCATGCGCGGACGCTGGAAGCTGGCCATTTATCTGATGCTGCTGATGATGGCGTTCAACATGTTCAGCCATGGCTCGCAGGACCTGTACCACACCTTCGAAGAGGAGAGCCTGCATCTGCCCACCGGGTCGGGCGCCGCGTTCATGCTGGTAGCCATGCTCAATCTTGGGGCGCTGGTGGGCGGCTTGTTCTTCGGTGCGGCGTCGGAGCGCATGGGGCGCCGTCGCGCCATCATCACCGCCGCACTGCTGGCGATCCCGGTGGTTCCGTTGTGGACCCACGGTGGCTCGCTGTGGGCGCTGGCGCTGGGTGCCTTCCTGGTCCAGGTGATGGTGCAGGGCGCCTGGGGCGTGGTGCCCACCCACCTGAACGAGCTGTCGCCCGACGAAGTGCGCGGCACCCTGCCGGGCTTTGCCTACCAGACTGGCAACCTCTTGGCGGCGGTAACCGCCAACGCTCAGCTGTGGATCGCCAAGTGGCACGGGGGCGACCTGGCTTTCGCCATGTCGACCTGGATCGCCGGCGTTGCACTGTTGCTGGCCCTGCTGGCCTGGCTGGGGCCGGAAGCCCATGGGGTGCGCTTTGGCAAACTCCGGGCCAGCACGGGCGGGCAACCCGACAGGCTGCTAGAATCCTAGGTTTGATCCATCACGAGACATGCAATGAAGGCTGGCAAGGACAAGGTCATCTCGCTCCACTACACGCTGACGGTGGACGGTGAAAAGGTCGAGAGCTCCCTCGATCGCAACGAACCGCTGTGGGTGCTGCTGGGCCATGGCCAGCTGATCCCCGGCCTGGAGAAGGCGCTGGAAGGTCACGAGGCCGGTGAAAAGCTGCAGGCCGAAATCATTCCGACGGAAGGCTACGGCGAGCGTCAGGATGGCATGACCCAGCGCGTGCCGAAGAAGTACTTCCAGCAGGCTGCCAAGCTGAAGCCGGGCATGACCACCGTGCTGGCGCTGAAGGAAGGCGGCCACCGCGTTGTGGTGGTGCACAAGGTGGGTATGTCCACGGTCGACGTGGATCTGAACCATCCGATGGCAGGCAAAACGCTGACGTTTGATGTGACGGTCAATGAAGTGCGTGACGGTACCGAGGAAGAGATTGCGCACGGTCATGCGCATCCGCCGGGTGCTGAGGCGCATTGATCGTTTGCCCTCACTTTGTTGAGGGGGATGATTGAGAAGCCGCTCCGTTTGGGGCGGCTTTTTTCTTTGGGGGCGGTTCTTGTTCTGGAGATGGCAGGGGGCAGTGCGTGACGTGCTTTTGCTCCCTCGCCCCTTCGGAGGGGCAGAGTCTCGGTACTTGGTTGTCGCGATAAGGAGACCGTGCTCGCCTGCGGCGGGCTTCCGAACCGCTTGCGCGGTCCGGGTCACTTTTCCTGAGTGGCCAGAGAGAAGTAACCAAAAGAGAGGCCACCCTGCGGGCTATTCCTCCACCCGCCCGCCGTGCCATAGGGGCCCGGACGTCAAGAGCGAAAAGCAAAGGGCAAAAGCCGCCCTGTAGGAGCGCACTCGTGCGCGACCGCAGAGCGTTGTCGTTACCTCATGGGTTGTCTTTCGCGTGTACCTATCACCGGGCAAGCCCCCTACGCTGCGGTCGCGCACGAGTGCGCTCCTACAGAAAAGCCAAAGTAACTCGTACTTCAGAAACAACAGCGGCGCCCAAAGAGCGCCGCTGCCGTTTCTAACTGACGTCAGCCATCACACCAACGTAATCTGCACATCCACATTCCCACGCGTCGCATGCGAGTACGGGCAAATATCGCGATGCGCCACATCCACCAACTCCTGCGCCACCGCACGGTCGATACCAGGCAAGCTCACATCCAACTTCACCGCGATGCCAAAACCAGTCGGCTCACGCGGACCAATACCCACATGTGCCGTCACCGAAGCGCTCTTCAGCGCGACATTCTGCTGGCGAGCCACAAAACGCACCGCGCCCTCAAAGCAAGCCGCATAGCCCGCGGCAAAGAGTTGCTCCGGATTGCTGCCGGCGCCGCCCGGGCCACCCAGGCCCTTGGGCACAACCAACTGCAGGTCCAGCACGCCATCGTCGCTCTTGGCGTGACCTTCGCGGCCGCCGGTCACGGTGGCATTGGCGGTGTAGAGAATCTTGCTGATGTTCATGGGTCAGTCCTCAGTGGGGGAGAGTTGCCGAGTGAGTTGCTTCAGTTCATCGCGCAGCGTTTGCATCTGATCGAGTGACAGCTGCAGGCACTGCGCCATGCATTTCGGTACATCCTCAGCCTGGTCGCGCAGGGCCAGACCGGCTTCGGTGAGGCGGATGTCCACTTCGCGTTCGTCTTCCTTGCGGCGTTGCCGGCTGACCAAACCTGCAGCCTGCAAGCGCTTGAGCAGCGGCGTCAGCGTCCCCGAATCCAGCTGCAGGCGCTGGCCCAGTTCGCGGACGGTGAGGCCGTCCTGCTCCCAAAGCACCAGCATCACCAGGTATTGCGGGTAGGTCAGCCCCAGGGGCTCCAGCAGTGGCCGGTACAGGCCGGTGACAGAGCGCGAGGCGGCATACAGCGCAAAGCAGAGTTGCTGGTCCAGCAGCAGGTGGTCGGGGGTGGGCTTCCGTTTCATGGGGTAAATCGTAAGTGCAAAATTAGATTGTGTACAATTCAATTTTTCGATGGAAGCCATAGGCGGCGCCTAAAGGCGACGGGGCAGGGGCCATTCGTTGCCCGGAAGGATGCGGAGCATGTGCCGGGATGGGTGAAACCCCGGTCGTCACCTTGCCGATGTAGGAGCGCACTTGTGCGACCGGGCCTCCAGCGTGGCGGAGACCCTGACTGCCCCGGTCGCGCGCAAGCGCGCTCCTACAGAAGAAGGAGGCAGGTAGCGGGGGTACGGTGGAGCTCTTAGTCGAGCAGACGCTTGCCGTAGGCGAAGTGATCGCGCCAGTAGGGGCCGTCGATATCGTCGAGGCGCACGGTGCCGCCGCTGTTGGGGGCGTGTACGAAGCGGCCCTTGCCCACATAGACGCCGACGTGGCTGATGCCGCCGCCACCGCCAAAGAACACCAGGTCGCCGCTCACCAGGTCACTCATCTGGCGCACTTGCTCGCCGCTCAGCTGGGACATTTCGCGGGAGCTGTGGGGCAGGGTCAGGCCGGCGGCGTTGCGATAGATGTAATCGACCAGCCCGCTGCAATCGAAGCCGCTATCAGGTGTATTGCCACCCCAGCGATAGGGCGTGCCCACCAGGGCGATGGCGCGGAACAGCACGTCGTTGGCCGTGCCAGTGGCGCCCGATGGCCCCCGGGCCGGCAGGTTGGCAAGGGAGGAGCGGGAGTCTTTGTAAGTGGCCTCCGGCCGGCGTGCGTTGCTCGCGCAAGCCGCCAATAGCAGGATCGCCGCCCCCAATAACGCGCATCGTGCCACCCGCCAGGGTGTAGCCAAGCGCAAGCGTGGTTCGGCGGGGTCCAGGCACATCACGCATCCCCTCGGGCATGAGACGCGCTCGAGGTTAGCAAATCAATGGCTTGGAAGATAGTTTTAAGTGCTTACTGGAGCAGGGCTCAGCCTTCATGAGCCTGGCTTATCCACCGTGAGGGTGCGCTGGCTGACCTTGCGCCCATCTCGGTCCCAGGCGGTGATCTTGTAGTCGCCGGGCCACAGATACAGCGTGTTGATGCTGTTGTCGGTGAGGAACACGTAGCGGTCGGCCGGTATGGCGTCGTCGCTTTCGTTGGCAAAGCGCGCCTCGACTACGCAGGGCAGCTGCCGCTGGCACATTTCGCTGGAGATCACGCGAGTCTCTCGGGCGCCGCCCAGGCTCAGCCAATGGGGGCGCCGCTGGTGGCCGGAGGGCGGCAGGATGACATCGACATCGTGTCGAACCGGATCGGAGGCCCACACGCTGCCGGTCTGGCGACTGATCAGCACTGACGGGCCCTGCACGGGAAAGAGGGCGGAGAGCTGGTTGTAGAGATCCGTCTTGGGCATGGGGCCGATGTCGCGCCAGCGGGTCTGGTCGATGGACAACGGATCGAACCCCGTCAGCAGTTTGAGCTGCATGGCCATCGGCTTGATGGTGCCGCCAAGGTTGCCTGGCGCTTTGTCGATATGGGCATAGCCGGCATGCACGAACAGACGTGCCTTCGGGTCGTTGGCAAACACCTGGCGATAAAGCAGGTTGGCCTGGCCTGCTTCACGGTCCGCCAGTGCGTCGGCGTCTGATTCATAACCCACGACCTTGAAGCCGAGCCGTAAGGCCTCGCGAATGATCTGACCATAGAGCGGTTCGTGCAGGTATTCGCTGCCGGTGGTGTTGATGGCGTAGCCGCGCTTCATTAACTCCTTGTCGGTGTTGCCCAGCGCTTCGGCGGCAAAGTAGGTGAAGCCCTCCGCGCGCAGCTTGGGCAGTAGCGCCAGTGTCAATTCGCGCGTGTGAGCATCGTGGTGCGCCTCGTTGATCATCACAATCCGCCGATCGGTCGCGAGCTTGGCGATTTCGTCCGCGGCGTTGGCCATCTGCCAGTCGGCGGGATTGGGCAACGTAATAGGCGTTTGTACGCGGTTATCAAATGGAAAATCGTTGATGGCCTCGTCGTAAAGGCCGAGTTCGTCTTCGACGGTCGACATGAGCTGCTGGTCGATCAGGCGATCTTCCTTGGTCAGCTGCGTCATAACATCACGCAGGTACCAGTAGCGCGCCAGGTCGTTCTTGATGTGCGCAGTTTCGGAGAACAGATCTCGCGATACTTTGGTGCCGGACGATGCGGTGGCCGGTGCTTCCTGCGGCGGTTGTTGTGTAGCTTGCTGCTTTTGCTGTTGATCCCCCGCGAGCAGCGGCGGCGCGAAAGCGATGGCTGCCGCGACCAGGGTCGCGTAACGCCATACGAGCATCATCCTGTTGCCGGACTTCACTTCTGACGTATCCATCGCTCAGATCCCACGGGGTTAGGGTCGGGCAATTGCGACGCTACAATAACCGGATGGATGCTTCACGCAGCGATGTGTTGATTCTCGGCGGCGGCGTTGTCGGCCTGGCCTGTGCGTACTATCTGCTGAAGTCCGGGGTTACCGTGCGAATTTTGGAGCAGGGTACCCCGGGTTGCGGCAGTTCGCACGGGAATTGTGGAACGATCACCCCCAGCCATGCCGCCCCCCTGACCATGCCGGGCACGCTGGGCGTGGCCTTGCGCTCGATACTTCGCGCCGACGCCCCGCTTTACCTCAACCCCCGCTTCGATGGCCCGCGTCTGCGCTGGCTGCTCGGCTTTGCGCGGCATTGCAATTGGCGAGACTTTGAGCGCGCGGCACAGGCTCGTTCGGCCATCCTGCAACGGTCGCGGGCACTACTGGCGACGCTGGTGCATGACGAACAGTTCGACTGCGAGTTTGGGCAGGAGGGCGAGCTGTATGTCTATCGCACCGAGCAGGCCCTGAAAGCCGATGAAGTCCATCACGCGCAGGTTCTCGACAGCCTTGGCGTGGTGGTGGAGCGACTGCGTGGCGAGGAGGTGGAAGCGCGCGAGCCGGCATTGAAGCCGGGCGTGGCGGGCGGGCTGTTTCACCCGGGCGATGCACGCCTTCGGCCAGATCGTTACGTCGCCGAGTTGGCTCGTCGTGTCACCGAACTGGGTGGTGTCATCGAAACGGGTGCGCGCATCGAGCAGTTCGGCACACAGCATGGACGCATTGATCATGTGCGCACCACGCGTGGTGTGTTCCATGCCGATCGTGTAGTGATGGCGCTGGGCGCCTGGTCACCGCTGACCGCGTCGTTGTTGGATATTCGTTTGCCCATGCAGCCAGGCAAGGGTTACTCGCTGACCTATACGCGCCCGTCGCTGGTGCCGCGACATGCGCTGGTACTGCGCGAGGCGGCGGTGTGCGTGACGACTTGGGAAAGCGGGTTCCGCCTGGGCAGCACCATGGAGTTTTCCGGTTATGCCGAAGGACTCAATCGCACCCGTCTCGACGCGCTGCGTCGTGGCGCGGCCGAAGGCTTACATGTAGCTGAAGGGCCGCAGTTATTGGAGGAGTGGTGGGGCTGGCGGCCGATGAGCGTGGATGAGGTGCCGATCATCGGTCCGAGTACGCGCTGGTCCAACCTGACCTTGGCCACAGCACACGGCATGCTGGGAGTCAGCATGTCGGCGGCGACGGGCGAACTGGTGGCATCCCTGTTGAGTGACACCACGCCGGCTATCGATCCAGCACCTTACGCACCAGCGCGCTTTGGCGCGTGATCTTTATGCGGCCTGCTCAGCCATTTACTTAATGTGGCGGGCAGAGATAGGAGATGTGCATGGCTGAAAGCTTCGATCTGATCGTGCTGGGCGGTGGTTCCGGTGGATTGGCCACGGCGTTTCGCGCGGCGCGCCACGGTGCGCGTGTCGCGCTGCTTGAACCTGGAGCCATGGGTGGCACCTGCGTGAACGTAGGTTGCGTGCCCAAGAAAGCGCTGTGGTTTGCAGCGCAGCTGGCACAGCAGCAGAGCCTGGCGCTCGATTACGGGTTTGCTTCCACGCCCGGATCGCTGGACTGGGAGCACTTTCGCCAGCTACGCCAAAACTATATTGACGGCATCCGCCAGCGCTACGACACACGCTTGTCCGATGCAGGCATCCAGGTGTTTGCCGAAACGGGTCGGTTTGTCTCCGCAGATACCATCGCCACTTCCTGTGGCGACGAGCTGCGCGCTACCCAGATCGTCATCGCCACAGGCGGACGTCCGCGCCGCATCGACGTACCCGGCTTCGAGCTGGGGATGGTGTCCGACGACATCTTTGCTTTGCGAAGCTTGCCTCGCCGCATCGCGGTGATCGGCGGCAGCTACATTGCGGTGGAGTTCGCGGGGCTGTTGAACGCGCTGGGTAGCGATGTGACCCTGCATGTACGCAGTCACCTGCTTACCGGCTTCGATGCCGAGCTGGTGAATGAGCTGGAAATGCACATGCAGGAGCAGGGCATTGAAGTGCGTCATGGACTACAGGTGAGCGGGCTGCGACGCGAAGGCGACGCCGTCATGATCGACGATGCCGTACAAGGGGCGTATGGCCCTTACGATGCGGTGCTGTGGGCCATTGGCCGCGTACCCAATAGCGATCGTCTGGATCTGGATGCCGCCGGTGTCGCGGTAGACGGCGAAGGACACGTGATCTCCGACGGCTCGCAGAACAGCAACGTACCTGGCATCTGTGCCGTGGGTGATGTCACCGGGCGCGTCGAACTGACGCCCGTGGCGGTCGCTGCTGGTCGTCGACTGGCGGACCGGTTGTTTGGTGGGCAACCGGATAGTCGACTCGATTACAGCAACATCCCCAGCGTAGTCTTTGCCGAACCACCACTGGCGACGGTGGGGCTTACTGAAGCCCAGGCTCGCGAAATCCACGGTGATCAGCTGCGCATCTATCGCAGCCGCTTCAAGCCGCTGCAGTACGCGGTGGCGGGCAAGACATCGAAGACCCTGATGAAAGTGCTCTGTGTCGGCGACGACGAGCGCGTGGTCGGCATGCATGTGCTGGGCCCCGGGGCGGACGAGATGCTGCAGGGCTTTGCGGTTGCGATGACGATGGGCTTGCGCAAGCGCGACCTCGAAGCCACCGTCGCCATTCATCCCACCTCGGCCGAGGAGCTGGTGCTGATCGGCTGATGCGAGGAGGCAAAAGCTAGAAGTGAGTGAAGAGGAGTGAGAAGTGAGAGAAAAGCGGGGCGCCAGCTCTCTCTCGCTTCTCACTCCTCTTTACTCACTCCTGCTCTAAACTCAGCGCATGACTTCGCCCTTTACACTCCATCGCGGCACTGCGCCGCTGCTGATCAGCCTGCCGCATGACGGCAGCCACATCCCTGATGACATCGCTGCGCGCATGCAGCCGAATGCGCGGCGTTCGGTCGATACCGACTGGCATGTGGCCCGCTTGTACGAGCCTTTGGCCAAGGCACTGGGTGCGAGCGTGATCCGGCCGGTGGCGTCGCGTTATGTGGTCGACCTCAATCGCCCAGCGGATGGTCAGGCTTTGTATCCGGGACGTCGCGAAACCGGCCTCGTCTCCACCATCGGTTTCGATGGCGAGCCACTTTACCTGGATGGCCATGAGCCTTCGGTGGAGGAAATTCAACGCCGAGTGAATGAGTTCTGGCGGCCGTATCACGAGGCGTTGTCGCAAGAACTTGAACGTGTGCGAGCGGCGCATGGTCACGTAGTGCTGTGGGAAGGTCACTCCATCCGCAGTCACGTGCCGATGCTGTTCGAAGGCCAGCTGCCCGATATCAATGTCGGCACGGCTGATGGCGACAGTTGCACACCGGCGTTGCAGATGGCGCTGCAGGCGGAGCTGGAAGGCCAGTCGCGATACAGCTTTGTGATCAATGGGCGCTTCAAGGGCGGCTATATCACCCGTCACTACGGGCAGCCGGAATCAGGTGTGCAAGCGGTGCAGCTGGAGCTGGCGCAGCTGAACTACATGGACGAAGACAGCTTTGCCTACGACGACGCGAAGGCGACGCAGCTGCAGGGAACGATCAACCGCCTGCTGCAGTTGTGCGTGGCCTGATCGCAAAAAGCTTCGAGCGTTGTTAGGGAGTTGCAATGTCAAGATCTGCGTCGCCGGAATCTTGCATGCAAGCATGAAAATTCCAGTTCCGGCGCGCATGGAAACATGCCATGTTGTTGCCGTCGCGCCGCTCGTGTCGCCGGGTTCCCGGCAGGGTCCGCGACCTATGATTTCGAGGTCTATCACCATGCGTAAGTTCGCGATCGCTTCCCTGCTTGTGGCGGGTGTGGCTCTCTCCGGTTCCGTGCTGGCCCAGAATGCTGCCCCGCAGGCGGCGCCCGCGACTCCGTCGGCGGCTGCCGCCCAGCCGGCCAGCTCTTCTTCGCATCACCACAAGAAGAACAAGTCGAGCAGCACCGGCCAGCCGAAGCAGAAGGGCAGCAAGTCCGCCAAGCGCACGGCCAAGTCCACGCTGCCGCAGACCGAAGCCAGCCACTAAGGCGTTGCTCACAACAAAAGGCCCCGGCGATCACTCGCCGGGGCTTTTTTGTGGAGAAGTGAGTGAAGAGGAGTGAGAAGTGAGAGGGAGCTCGCTTTCGCTTTTCTCCCACTTCCCACTTCCCACTTCTCACTCCTCCCCACTCACTCCTTGAAGTGAGCGACGCACTTCAGTTCGATCGCAATGGGCGTGGGCAGGGCGGTGATGCCCAGAGTCGTGCGGCAGGCGTCCACGCCCTTGAAGTACTCGGCGTAGAGCTTGTTGTAGGCAGGGAAGTCACGCGCCATGTCGGTGAGGAACACGGTGACGTCGACAAGATCTTCCCAGTGCGCGCCGCTGGCTTCGAGCACGGCGCGTACATTGGCGAATACCTGACGGCACTGCGCTTCGATGTCATAGGCGGTCAACGCGCCGCTGCCGTCGTACACGTTGCCGGGAATGGTGTTGCTCCCCGGAGTACGCGGGCCAACTCCTGATAGAAACAGCAGGTTGCCCACGCGCCGCGCATGCGGGTACGCACCTACCGGCGCCGGTGCCTGCTCGGTGCGGATGACATCGCTCATCGATTGAACTCGGGGATGGTGCCCAGGCGCTGCAGAGCGTACTCGTAGGCGGGCTTGAGCTCCTCGCGCGAACTCACATGCATGCCGAGGTCATTCACGTGGCCATCGAACAGGCTGTAGCACCACGCATGCACGGACAGCTTCTGGCCGCGTTCCCAGGCGTCCATCACCATGGTGGTGTGGCAGACATTGACCACCTGTTCCATCGCGTTGAGCTCGCACAGGCGCGCGTTGCGCAGGTTCATCAGGTCGATGGAGGTGAGCAGGGTCGAGTGCTTCTGCGCGACGTCACCGACGTGGCGCAGCCAGTTGTCCACCAGACCGAGGCGACGGTCATCGAGCACTGCCTGCACACCGCCGCAACCGTAGTGTCCGACCACAAGGATGTGTTCGACCTTGAGCACATCGACCGCGAACTGGATGGTGCTGAGGCAGTTGAGGTCGGTGTGCGACACCACGTTGGCGACGTTGCGCTGCACGAAGATGTCGCCGGGCGGCAGATCCACGATCTGCGTGGCGGGCACCCGTGAGTCGGAGCAGCCGATCCACAGGTATTTGGGCGCTTGCTGTTGCGCCAGGCGTTCAAAGAACCGCGGGTCCTGAGCGCGAACGGAGTCGGACCACACACGATTGCTGTCGAGCAGGTTCTGAAGAGGGCTTTTCACGACGACCTTCCCATCAATAACGAATGCAGATGTTCTTGGGCTCGGTGAAGAAGCGCAGCGCCTCAGCGCCACCTTCGCGGCCGAGCCCGGATTGCTTGGTGCCGCCAAAGGGCGTGCGCAGGTCGCGCAGCAGCCAGCAGTTGGTCCACACAATGCCGAAATCCAATTGGGCGCCGAAGCGATGGGCGCGACCCAGGTCGCGCGTCCATACCGAAGCTGCCAGGCCGTAGCCTGTCCCGTTGGCGATGGCCAGTGCGTCGGCTTCGTCCTCGAAGGGAATCAGCGTCACTACGGGCCCGAAAATTTCGTGCTGGTTGGTGAGCGCGTCGCTACCCAATCCCTCGATCACAGTGGGCGCAACGAACCAGCCTTCGGCGCATCGCCCGTCGACGGTGATCGCTTCACCACCACAAAGCACGCGCCCACCTTCGTCGCGCGCTTGCTCGATGCAACCCATGACTTTGTCGAAGTGTTCTTGTGAGACCAGCGCACCGAGGTCGCTGCCGTTCTCGTTCGGGTCACCCACGCGCAAGGCGTTGACGCGTGCCAGATAGCGCGCACGGAAAGCGTCATAGATGGATCGCTGCACCAGCAGGCGTGAGCCGCACAGGCAGATCTCACCCTGGTTGGCGAAGCCTGAGCGCACGATGGTGTCGAGATGGGCATCGCTCAGATCAGCGTCTTCGAACACCACGGCGGGGTTCTTGCCACCCAACTCCAGCGACACCTTTTTGAACTGCAGCGCAGCCACGGCAGCGATGTGCGCGCCGGTGCGGGTGCTGCCGGTGAACGACACCGCTTTCACCGCCTTGTGTTCGACGATGGCCTGGCCCACCGTGGGGCCGCGACCCTGCACGATGTTCAGCACGCCAGGCGGAAATCCCGCCTCGACGCTTAGCTCACCGAGCAGGGCGGCGCTGCATGGTGTGATCTCCGACGGTTTGGCCACCACCGTATTGCCGGCAGCCAGCGCGGGCGCGATCTTCCAGGTGAACAGGTACAGCGGCAGATTCCACGGACTGATACAACCGACGACGCCGAGTGGCTGGCGCAGCGTGTAGTTGATCGCGCCGGTTTCCATCGCATGCGATTCGCTGCTCCAGCCCATGATGGCGGCCGCAAAGAAACGCAGGTTGGAGATGGCGCGAGGAATATCAAGGTTGCGCGCCAGAGCCAACGGCTTGCCACTGTCGCGCGATTCGAGCGCGACGAACTCTTCCATTCGCGCTTCGATCAAGTCGCCCAGCTTGTGCAGCAGTTGGGCGCGACGCTCAGTGGGTGTGGACGCCCAGGCGGAAGCCGCGCGCTGGGCGGCTGCCACGGCATCGGCAACGTCATCAGCGGAGGAGTCGGGGCAGTGTGCGAAGACCTGGCCGGTAGCCGGTTCGAACACATCCAGCCAGCGATCGTTGCGTGGCGCCTGAAGGCGGCCGTCGATCAGGTTGGCGAGGCGCAGGTTTGGCATCGGTGCAAGCTTAAGCCCTGCGAGCCTCAATTGCACCGGACGCAAGCGTATGCATCATGTGACGACACCGGTCCCTTCATGTAGGAGCGCACTTGTGCGCGACCGGCACCTTGGCGATCGCGAGGCCGGTCGGTGGTCGCGATAAACGTGCTCAATGTAGGCCCGATACGCCGCGGTCGCGCACAAGTGCGCTCCTACAGTAGGCCGCGGACTTAGCTGAGCGAGCGCGTGCGCCCGCCATCCACCGCGATGCTGACGCCATTCACATAGGCGGCCGCCGGCGTACACAGGAACGCCACGACCGATGCCACTTCAGCCGCCTCGCCGAAGCGCCGCGCCGGCACGGTGGCCAGCATGCCTTGTGCAATCTCTTCCTCGCTGCGGCCACTGCTACGGGCTTGTGCGGTGAGTAGACCGTCCAGTCGTGCGGTGCGGGTATAACCAGGCAGCACGTTGTTGACCGTGATGCCGTCAGCGGCCACCTCGCCGGCAAGCGTCTTGGCCCAGCTGGCCACCGCGGCGCGCACCGTGTTTGAAACGCCCAGGCCGGCGATGGGTTCTTTTACCGAGGTGGATATGACATTGACGATGCGGCCGTAGCCGCTGGCGCGCATGCCAGGCAGCAACGCCTGCACCAGCGTCTGGCCTGCCAGCAGGTGCTGGCGGAACGCCGCCTCGAAGGCATCCGCAGTTGCCGTATGCGCAGGGCCGCCCGGCGGGCCGCCGGTGTTGTTGACCAGGATCTCGAGCGGATGATCGGCGACGATGTCGACCAAGGCTTCCCGCAACAGCTCGGTCTGCGACATGTCGACCGCGAACCACCGGTGTTGCTGACCGTGGTTGCGGGGCAGGGTGTCGGCAACGGCCTTGAGTGCATCGGCCGAGCGGGATAGCAGGGTAACGCTGGCGCCCAGCGCGGCCAGCTCCGTGGCGCTGGCGCGTCCGATGCCTTGCGAGGCACCACAAACCAGGGCGTGACGTCCGCTCAAATCCAGCTGCATGTCGAGCTCCTTGAAGTGGAATCAGCGCGCGCTGAACTGGATACCCAAGGCGGCAAACCAGCAAAGCCACGCGGCCCAAAGACTGTAGCGCCAGGCCAGGCGCCAGCGGGTGATGGCGTTGTCTTCCAGCGCAGGCAGCACGGGTGAACGCAGCGCCAGCTGCAGGCGCATCCAGGTGCGTACCAGGTTGGTCGGGCGACCGTCCGCTTCGGCAATGATCTGCCATTGTTGCGGGTGCTTGCGCTGCAGTAGCGAGGCAATGCGGTACTGCGCGCCGAAATGCAGCAGGAAGCAGGCGACGCCGGCCATCAATAGCGATAGATAGAGCTGAATCATGCGTGCCTGTCTTTGCTTCTCACAGATGAAAGCGCGTTCATTCCTTGGCGGCGCCGTTGGCTGACGGTGTAGCACCATTGTTGGTGGCGTTGCCAGCTGGTGAAGTGGTCGTGCCCGACTTGCTGCTTTCGCCGATGGTGGGCAGCGGGATCGCATCGCGCAGCGTGTTGAGCACGCCATCGCCTTGCGCCGGCTTGGCGCAGATCGCGTTGTCGACGGCGGACTGATAGGTCTTGTCCATCATGCCGAGCCACACGGTGCCGTCCGGGCCGTGAGGCACCTTGAATGTACCGGTGGTAGCCATCTTCACCGGGGCCTCGGCCGAGAATGCCGCGGGCGACTGCTCCCAGTAGGTGCTGCCGGACTGCTGCTTGGCCGAGCTGTACAGCACGAGATAGCGCGCGCGCTTGTCGGTGATTTCGACGCTGCCGAATGCGCCGGTGCTTTCGTCAGTCCAGCCCATGTGCTCGCACAGGCTAACGTCTTGTGAGGTGATGGGCTGGAACGCATCGTCCAGGATCACCACCGTGGGAGCAAACAGATAACTGGCGCGCAGCCATCGCCCGCTCAGCGCCGACTTGAAAGCGATGCGATAGGGAAACGTCGCCTCGCGCGGCAGGCTGAAGCTCAGGAAGTAGCTGCGATCGCCATTGATGCTGGCCACCATGCTGCCGGGACCCAGTTCGAACTTCTTGGGTTTCCACGGCAGGGTGTTCTGGAACGAGAGGTCAGCAAAGGTGCTGCAGCACGGCGTGGCCTGCTGCAGCGCCTGCTTGGCCTGATCGAGGCTGCTGCGATTGTCTTCCGGTGCCCGCAGGTTGGGTGGCACCAGCGCTTTTGCGCTGTGGCAGCCAGCCGTCAAGGCGGCGGAAATGAAAAGTGCAGTAGCAACGATCAGGCGATAACGCATTTAGTGAACCGTCGATCAGAATTCAGCCGTGCCGGCGGCACGCGGATAGGGGATGGCATCGCGAATGTTGGCGAGGCCGCACACATAGACCAGCAGGCGTTCGAAGCCCAGGCCAAAGCCAGCGTGCGGCACGGTGCCGTAACGGCGCAGGTCGCGGTACCAGCCATAGGTGGCGGGATCGAGGCCGAACTGGACCATGCGACGGTCCAGATAATCCAGGCGCTCTTCGCGCTGCGCGCCACCGATGATTTCGCCAATGCCCGGCGCCAGCACGTCCATGGCGGCGACGGTTTTGCCGTCGTCGTTCAGGCGCATGTAGAAGGCCTTGATCTGCTCGGGGTAGTTCATCACCACCACCGGACGGCCGACGTGCTTCTCGGCGAGGTAGCGCTCGTGCTCAGTCTGCAAGTCGATACCCCAGGCCACCGGGTACTCGAACTTCTGTCCCGACTTCTTGAGGATCTCGATGGCGTCGGTGTAGTCGATGCGGGCGAACGGTTCGGCAATAAAGGCTTCCAGACGGCTGATCGCATCCGGCTGCACGCGCTCGGCGAAGAACGCCATATCGTCCGCGCGCTCTTCCAGCACGGCCTTGAAGATGGCCTTGAGGAAGCCCTCGGCGCAGTCGGCGTTGTCGTTGAGGTCGGCGAACGCGATCTCCGGCTCCACCATCCAGAACTCGGCGAGGTGGCGCGCGGTGTTGGAGTTCTCGGCGCGGAAGGTCGGGCCGAAGGTGTACACCTTGCTCATCGCCAGGCAGTAGGCCTCGACGTTGAGCTGGCCGGACACCGTCAGGAAGGCCTCGCGGCCGAAGAAATCCTTGCGGAAATCGATCTTGCCATCCGGCGTGCGCGGCAGGTTGGCCAGGTCCAGTGTGGACAGGCGGAACATGTCGCCCGCGCCTTCGGCATCCGACGTGGTGATGATCGGCGTGTTGATCCAGAAGAAACCCTGCTCGGTGAGCCAGCGGTGGATCGCCATCATCATGGTGTGGCGCACGCGCGTCACCGCGCCGAACAGATTGGTGCGCGGGCGCAGATGGGCGACTTCGCGCAGGAACTCCATGGTGTGCGGCTTGGGCTGGATCGGGTACGTCAGCGGATCATCGACAAAGCCGGTGACCTCGACCTTCTCAGCCTGGATCTCGAAGCGCTGACCCTTGCCCTGCGAAGGCACCAGCGTACCGGTAACGATCAGGCCGGCACCGGTGGTGAGGTGCTTCACCTCGTTCTCGACATTGGCCACTTTGTCGGTGACCACGGCCTGGATCGGGTCGAAGCAGGAACCATCGGTGACATTGACGAAGGACAGACCGCCCTTCGAGTCGCGGATCGTGCGCACCCAACCGCGCACCGTGACGACACTGCCGGCTTCGATATCACCGGAAAGGGCCTGCTTGACGCTTACCACCGTCATGGATTGAAACTCCTGCTGGGCGCCGCATATCGGACGCGTAAGTAGAATAGGGATGCCCGAATCGCTTTAGCAAAGGTGGCATGTCGCCCAGAACGCACACAGGGTGTGAGGCGCGGCGCCGTGCAGGCTGGCCGCCTGGTCAAGCCGTGCGTCACGGCCTGTGTGCGTTCTGGGCGACACCCGAAGGGCCGCTTCTGTTTGCCCGCAGCTCCGCGCCGCGCCAGCTTGACAGGCAACCAGCCTGCCGGCGCTGGCGCAGCACGCATCTGCGGGCAAACAGAAACGGTGACACCTTTGCTAATGCGATTCGGGCATCCCTAGCATGATAATGTACGTTTCATTCAGGTAGCGACCCTTCGCGCCCCTTTTCCGACCATCGAAGCATCCACGTCGTCCAGTACCGTCCATGACCATCACCATCACTCCCGCTGCCAGCGAACGCATGCGCTCTTTCCTTGCCGGTACGCCCGGCGCCGCAGGGGTGCGCTTTGGCGTCAAGAAGACCGGTTGCTCGGGTTTCGGCTATGTGGTCGATCTCGCACAGTCGGTAGGCGAGGGTGACGAGATGCTGAATGTGGACGGCGTGCCGCTGATCGTCGACGGCAAGAGTCTGCCCCTGATCGATGGCACCGTGATCGATTTCCAGCGCCAGGGCCTCAACGCCAGCTTCGTGTTCCACAACCCCAACGCCACCGGCGAGTGCGGCTGTGGCGAGAGTTTCACCGTAGGCTGAGACGCCTGACGGTAGGGCTGGCTGTCATCTGCTTGCCCCAAACCGCTGAATTCCCTTACACTTCCGCTTCTGTCCACGCCCAACAGGCTTGGATGGAACCTTGCCTCACCGCATAGGGCGGGAGGCTGCGAGGCCATAACGGCCGCATCCACAAGGAGTTACCCCAAGATGTCCCTGCGACATTACGAAGTTGTGTTTCTGGTCCACCCTGACCAGAGCGAGCAGGTCCCGGCGATGATCGAGCGCTACAAGGCGCTGATCGAAACCGACGGCGGCAAGATCCACCGCCTGGAAGACTGGGGCCGCCGCCAGCTGGCCTACCCGATTGTGAACCTGGCCAAGGCTCACTACGTCATGCTCAACATCGAAGTCAGCCAGAACGCGCTGAACGAGCTGGAGTCGGGCTTCCGCTTCAACGACGCCGTGCTGCGTCACCTGGTGATTCGTCGCGACGAGGCTGACATTGAGCAGTCCTTCATCCTGAAGTCCAAGGAAAAGGATGACGCCAAGTCCTCGCGTCGCCGCGATGACGACAGCGACGGTGAAGAGCGCGGCAACCGCCGTGACCGCGACGACCGCGACAACGATCGCGACAGCGACGACTGATCAGGAGCCTAAGCCATGTCCAAGTTCTTCCGCCGCCGCAAGTTCTGCCGCTTCACCGCTGAAAAGGTGAAGGAGATCGACTACAAGGATCTCAACACGCTGCGCCAGTACGTCACCGAGAACGGCAAGATCGTTCCGTCGCGCATCACCGGCACCAAGGCTCGCTACCAGCGTCAGCTGGCGACCGCCATCAAGCGCGCTCGCTTCCTGGCTCTGCTGCCGTACACCGACAACCACGACGTCTGATCGTGGGGCGCGCCGGGTGGCAACACCTGGCGCGCCGTCGAACTCTTCGGACAACCGTCCACGGCTGCGCCGGGCCCATCCGGTGCTAACGAAAAGGAACCATCATGCAACTGATTCTTCTTGAGAAAGTCCGCAACCTCGGCAACCTTGGCGACAAGGTCAATGTGAAGCCGGGTTACGGCCGTAACTACCTCCTGCCGCAGGGCAAGGCCGTGCCGGTCAACGCCGCCAACCTCGAAGCTTTCGAGAAGCGCCGCGCTGAGTACGAAGCCAAGGCTGCTTCGCAGCTGTCCGGTGCTGAAGGCCGCAAGGCCAAGCTGGAAGGCGCTTCGGTGACCATCACCGTCAACGCCAGCCCGGAAGGCAAGCTGTACGGCTCGGTCGGCCCGCGCGAAATCGCCGAGGCCCTCGAAGCCGCTGGTCTCGAAGTGCACAAGAACGAAGTGATCCAGGGCGAAGGCCCGATCCGCCACACCGGCGAGTTCGAAGCCGTGATCGCGCTGCACGCCGACGTGCAGACCCAGATCAAGGTGATCGTGGTCGGCGAGAAGTAAGCCGCCCGATCGCTCGCGATACCCAGACGGGCGCCTTCCGGCGCCCGTTTGCTTTTGCAGGTTCGTACCGGATTTATCCACAACGAACCACAGCTTATCCACAGAGTTATTGTCTCGTCGCCTGAGATGGCGCCGCGTATGCTCTGTACCCAACGTCACGCCGCCGGCAAGCACCGGCCTGCTGCGAGGAATCGCGATGTCCTTCGTTTCCGATCCTTCCGACCGTTCCGAGCGCTCCGAGCGTCGGGGACGCGGTGGGCGTTCCGAGCGCAAGCCCGCGCCTTCGTTCGATGCGCTGCGCGTGCCGCCAAATTCAATCGATGCCGAGCAGGCGGTGCTGGGCGGCCTCATGCTGTCTCCCGACTCGCTGGACAAGGTGGCCGATCGCCTGAGCGAGCAGGACTTCTATCGCAAGGACCATCGGCTGATCTGGCGCGCCATCACCGAGCTTGCCGCCAAGGGCATGCCGTGCGACGCGGTGACCTTGGGTGACTGGTTCGAGGCCAACGGCCTGGCGGAAATGGTGGGTGGTGCTGCCTACCTGATCGAGCTGGCGAATACGACGCCCAGCGCGGCGAATATTGCGGCGTACGCCGAAATCGTCCGTGAGAAGTCGGTGCTGCGCATGCTCATCGACGCGGGCACCGGCATTACCGAAGACGGTTATCAGCCCGAAGGCAAAACCGTGCAGGAAGTGCTTGAACGCGCTGAGCAGGCGGTGTTCAAGATTGCCGAGTCGGGTGCACGTGGCAAGAAAGATACCGTGTCGATGCGCGAGGCCGTCAAGGACGCCTTCCGCATTCTGTCCGAACGCTTCGAAAACAAGGGCCAGCTAACGGGCGTTTCCACCGGCTTTTCGGATCTGGACGAGCTCACCTCGGGTCTGCAGCCTTCCGACTTGATCATCGTCGCGGCGCGCCCGTCGATGGGTAAGACCGCGTTCTCGGTGAACATGGCTGAAGCAGTGGCCATGCGAGGCAAGAAGGCCGTGGCCATCTTCTCGATGGAAATGTCGGCCTCGCAGCTGGCCTTCCGTATGATTTCCTCAGTGGGCCGCATCCATGCGCAGCACCTGCGCAATGGTGACCTCGCCGAGGAAGACTGGCCGCGCGTCACCAACGCTATCGCGTTGCTGTCCGAAGCCAAGATCTTCATCGACGATACGCCCAGCCTCTCTCCCGTGGAGATGCGCTCACGTTCCCGTCGACTGCATCGCGAGCACGGCGGCCTCGGCTTGATCGTGATCGACTACCTGCAGCTGATGCAGGTGCCGGGCATGAAGGAAAACCGTGCAACGGAAATCTCCGAGATTTCGCGCTCGCTGAAAGGCCTGGCGAAAGAACTCAATTGCCCGGTGATCGCGCTGTCGCAGTTGAATCGCTCGTTGGAACAGCGCGCCGACAAGCGACCGATGATGTCCGACCTTCGCGAATCCGGCGCTATCGAGCAGGACGCGGACGTGATCATGTTCATCTACCGCGACGAGTACTACAACAAGGAATCGCCCGATAAGGGTCTGGCCGAAATCATTATCGGCAAGCAGCGTAACGGCCCGACCGATACAGTGAAGCTCACCTTCCTTGGTCACTACACCAAGTTTGAGAACTATGCGCCGGATTCGTTTGTCGGCGCGTTCGAGTAGTGTGATTCCGCGCGACACGGATGCATGACGTGATCGTGATCTAGCGAAACCGTCGCTGTATGGCTGGCGGCTGCATACACGTGACATCGGTGAGGTTCATGCTCACCGGCGCACGCTTCGGGTACGTGTTCACTCGCAAGCCTTGTGCGTGGCTGCCATGAACGGACTACTACCTGCTTTGACATTGGGTTGCTGCATGCTCCTCGCGGGCTGCGGCGGTGGCCCGCGCGTGGTGCAGAACAACAACGAGTCATGCGGCAAGCAGATGACCGACTTGCAGGAAGCGCTGGATTCCGGCGCGATGACCCAACACGAATATGACAAGGCCCGACGAGTCGCTCTGAAACGCTGCGATACGCGCTGATGGAGGGATGCCCATCGGCGTAGCAGAGCGGCGCAGATTGCCCTGAGAATGCCATGTGAGTGGCCCAGGGGCGCCGTGCTGGAGGGGTAAGGTATGTGCAACGAGGCGACCAGTGCCGGCAGGGACTGTTAAGCTCTGTCACGCTTTGGGCTGGTCAGCCCGCACTCCCATCCACTTCTATCGCGTCGTTGCCACGACGCCAAGCAGGCATGAGTCGCACCACTGTCGCCACCATTCATCTGGGCGCGCTGCGCCACAATCTGGCCCGCATCAAGGCGATGGCTGCACCCGCCAAGGTGATGGCGGTGGTCAAGGCCGATGCTTATGGGCATGGCCTTGAGCGCGTGGCGCGTGCGCTGGATGGTGACGCGGACGCCTTTGCAGTGGCTGCGCTGGGCGACGGGTTGCGCCTGCGGGCGGCGGGACATCGCCAGCGTATCGTGGTGTTGTCAGGCCCCGACCGCGCCAGCGATATCGCCGAGATGCAACGCCTGAATCTCGATGCGGCGATTCATCACGAAGACCAGCTGCAATGGCTGCGTGAGGCATCGCCTGCGCGCGGCCTGTTGCGCGTATGGCTGAAGGTGGATAGCGGCATGCATCGTCTGGGCTTTGCGCCCGAAGCGGTGTCGTTTGTGCATGCACAGTTGGCCGCGATGTCGGGCATCGATCCGGAAATTGGCCTGCTGACGCATTTCGCGGAATCCGAAGTATTCGACGGCACGCAGACGCCAGCGCAAATACTGCGCTTTGCCGAGGCAACGCAGGGCTTGCATGGACCTCGCTCGCTGTCCAACTCGGCGGCTGTGCTTGGCTGGGCGGATGCGCGTGGCGACTGGGTGCGTACGGGCGGCCTGCTTTATGGCCTGTCGGTGGTGGACGGTAAGACCGGAGCGGACTTTGGTTTCCGTCCGGCCATGACGCTGAGCACTCGCCTGATTGCCATCAATCGGATCGGCAAGGGCGAGCGCATTGGTTACAACGGCACCTGGAGTTGCCCGGAAGATATGCCGGTAGGTGTCGCCGCCGTCGGTTATGGCGATGGTTATCCGCGTAGCGCGGTAGCGGGCACGCCCGTGCTGGTGGGCGATCAGCAGGTGCCGCTGATCGGCAGGGTGTCGATGGACCTGATCACGCTGGATCTCCGCGACGCACCGCATGCGAAGGTCGGCGATCGCGTGACGCTGTGGGGGCCGGGGTTGCCGGTTGAGATCATCGCCACCCAGGCGGGCACGATCTCCTATGATCTGACTTGCGGCATGACCAAGCGGGTGTTGTTCGTCGAGGACGAAAACTGAGCGCCTTCAGGCATCCGTTTTTCCGGCCTTGCTTTTGGCCTTGGCGACCTCGTCCGGATCGAACCCCCAGTCACCTTGCTCGAGCCAGTCGTCACCGAGCATTTCGATAGGGTGCGGTGTGCGGCCCGAGCCATTGCCGCAGGCCAGGGAGTCAGCGGCGCAGTACTTGTCGCAGCCCCAGCAGATACGCTCGGGGTGCTTGGGAAACAGTGCGATTTTCTTTGCCATGTCCGGGCCGAAAGGTGAGGCACCGGTCATGGAAAGTAGCAAGTTGGCGATGATCCGCTCGTGATCTAGGGCAAAAGCGCCTCATTTTGTGGTCATCCGCTGGCGTCTCGCCGATTGCGATGGCGCCCGGCTAAGCTTGGCGCTACTCGCGACATCATCAGGAAACATGCATGGCCAAAGCCAAAACCGCCTATGTCTGCGCCGACTGCGGCGCGGAGCATTCCAAGTGGCAAGGCCAGTGCCTGGAATGCAATGCGTGGAACACCCTGAGTGAAATCGTGCTCCAGCCAGCCGTGAAGTCGGCGGGCGCAGCACGCAGCACGACTGGCTATGCAGGTGCTGCAGGCGGCTCACCCAAGGTCACGCCGCTGACTGCCGTGGCGTTGAACGCGGAAACACGCACGCTTACCGGCATCGGTGAGCTGGATCGCGTGCTCGGTGGCGGCCTGGTGGATGGTTCGGTGGTACTGATCGGCGGCGATCCGGGCATCGGCAAATCCACCCTGTTGTTGCAGATGCTCGGCACGCTGGGCGTCCAGATGAGCAGCGTCTATGTCACCGGCGAAGAGTCGCTGGCCCAAGTCGCCGCGCGTGCGCAACGCCTGGATCTGCCGCTGGCGCCGCTGCATGCGCTGGCGGAGACCTGCATCGAGCGCATCATCGAGCAGGCGCTGAGCACTCGCCCGCGCGTGTTGGTGATTGACTCCATCCAGACCATCTGGACTGAATTGCTGACCGCTGCGCCGGGCTCCGTGAGTCAGGTGCGCGAATCGGCCGCCAAGCTCACCCGTTTTGCCAAGGAAACCGGTACCTCGGTATTCCTGGTGGGTCACGTGACGAAGGAAGGAGGCATCGCCGGTCCGCGCGTGCTCGAGCACATGGTGGATGCCGTGCTGTATTTCGAAGGCGAGTCCGGTAGTCGCTTCCGTGTGCTTCGCGCCTTCAAGAACCGCTTCGGCGCGGTCAACGAGCTAGGCGTGTTCGCCATGTCGGAGAAGGGGCTGCGCGAAGTGCCCAATCCGTCGGCGATCTTCCTTTCCGCACACAGCGGTCCGACCTCGGGCAGTGCCGTGATGGTGACGCGTGAAGGCACGCGCCCATTGTTGGTAGAGGTGCAGGCGCTGGTGGATCAGTCCTCGCTGGGCAATCCGCGTCGCGTGGCGTTGGGTCTTGAGCAGAATCGTCTGGCAATGCTGCTGGCAGTGCTGCACCGGCACGGTGGTGTCGCCGCGTATGACCAGGATGTGTTCGTCAACGTCGTGGGTGGCATTCGTGTGCAGGAGACTGCGGCAGATCTGCCGGTGTTGTTGTCGGTGCTGTCCAGTCTGCGTGACCGGCCATTGCCGGAGAAAACCATCGCGTTTGGTGAGGTGGGTTTGTCGGGGGAGATTCGGCCGGTGCCGAATGGTGAGGAGCGCTTGAAGGAAGCGGCGCACCATGGGTTCCAGAAGGCCATCGTGCCCAAGGCGAATGCGCCGAAGAAGGGGAAGGTCGGGGAGATGGAGGTGGTAGCGGTGGAGAGGTTGTCGCAGGCGATCGATGCGTGCCGCTAGTTAGCTCTATTCCCTCTCCCCTCGGGGGAGAGGGTTGGGGTGAGCCCCGGAAAGGGGATAAAGGTCGAGTCCTTGCGAAAACGCATATTCCCCTCACCGTCATCCCAGCGGAGGCTGGGATCCAGTGACTTTGCTTTTGGCTTTGGTTAAGTGTTCCCGCCAGCGTGCCGCCTACGCGGCGGGCGTTTCGATCGCCTGCCGGCGCTCGAGTCACTTTTCTTTTGCTGGCCCAAAAGAAAAGTAACCCAAAGAAAACGGCCTTAAAAGCGGGGCTGCCTTAGCGTCGTGATTAATAAGAGCCTTGCAGTCCGCGAAGCCCGGATCGTCACGATCGCCCGGCACGCGGTACGGCTACGCCGCAACGCGCTACAACGCAGAGGACTTAAAGCGGTGCAATGCTCCGTGCTCCGTGCTCCGTGCACCCTCTCCCCTATTGGGAGAGGGTTGGGGAGAGGGGGCCATCTAGCCCCACCGTTTCATCCTTGCCGTCACCCCGGCGTAGGCCGGGGTCCAGTAGCTCCAGTTTCCGGTTTTAGCGATATTGCGAACGCGTCACTCGCGACGCGAATCTCCAGAGCAATTACGTCGCCGGCAACGCCACAAAATCCGGATGCTTCTCCGCATACTGCGAGAACGCCACCAAGCGCGGATACGCCTTCGCATCAATCACGTCCGCCGTTACCAATTGCGTAAAGCCCCACGCGACAGCGATGGAGATATCCGCCTGGCTCGGCTCGTTACCGAACAACCAGCCTTCAACACCTTCCAGCTCACGCTCGAGAATGTCGTAGGCCGCTCGCAGCTGCCCTTGCACGCGCGCCATCCAGCCGGCGTCGCGCTTGTCTTCATCGCGCTTGTGCTCGTAAACGATCTGCACGCTCTTTTCGCTGGCTGCCAACGCAACGCCGGTGAGGCGCAATGCACGTAGACGCGCTTGCGGTTCGTTTGGCGTGAGGCTCGGGCGGTCGCTGATGGACTCGGCCCAGTCAATAATCAGCCCGGACTCGGTCAGTAGCGTGCCATCGCCCAGCACCAGCGTCGGTGCTTTGACCAGTGGATTGAGCTGGCGGAATTCGTCGTAGTTGCGGAACACCGACCACGCGCGGTGGGTAAACGGGACACCCAGCAACCGCAGCGAAATCGCTGCACGGCGGACATAGGGTGAGTCGAGCATGCCGATCAGTTCCACGAATGCCTCCAGGTTACGAATGGAAAACCACGGTCTTGCCGCCGTTGAGCAGCACGCGGTCGTCGAGATAAAGCCTCAGCGTGCGGGCGAGCACGCGGCGTTCGATATCGCGGCCGATACGGATGAGGTCGTCCGGTGTATCGGCATGCGTGACGCGCTCGATGTCCTGTTCGATGATCGGGCCTTCATCGAGGTCGGCGGTGACGAAGTGGGCGGTGGCGCCAATCAGTTTGACGCCGCGGCGGTGCGCCTGGTGGTACGGGCGGGCACCTTTGAACCCTGGCAGGAACGAGTGGTGGATGTTGATGCAGCGGCCTGCCAGTCGCGTGGCGACATCGGGCGATAGGACCTGCATGTAGCGTGCTAGTACCACTAGATCGACCTTGCTCTGTTCGATCAGCGACCAGAGTGCGGTTTCCTGTGCTGCTTTCCGATCTCTGCGCACGGGCAGGTAGTGGAAGGGAATCGCATCAAAATCCAGATGACGATACGTCTCGATCGGGTGGTTGGCGACGATGCCCGCGATCTCCATCGGCAACTCGCCAATGCGCCAGCGATAGAGGATGTCTGCCAGGCAGTGGTCAAACTTCGATACCAGCAACATCACTCGTCGACGCTGCGCGCGATCGCGCAGCGTCCATTGCATGGCGAGTGAGGGGGCGAAAGTCTCGAGGCCGCTGCTCAGTTCCCCAAATGAAAGCGCTGCACTCTCAAACACCAGCCGCATGAAGAAGCGGCCCGTTTCGGCGTCGCCGAACTGTTGCGCTTCGAGAATGTTGCAGCGATGCGAGGCCAGGTGGTTCGACACCGCCGCCACGATGCCGGCGCGATCCGGACAGGACAGGGTGAGAACAAACTGGCGGCCGACGGTCATGGGCTGCGGTGGAGGATCAACTCAAGCACGGCCTTGGTGCCGAAGAAGGCAAGCAGCAATACGCCCATGCCGAACAATGTGAGATTGACGGCGCTGCGGCCGCGCCAACCATGTCGCCAGCGTCCATAGAGCAGCGTGCCGAACACCAGCCACGCAATGATCGATAGCACCGTCTTGTGGATCAGGTGTTGGCCGAACAGGTTATCGACAAACAGGATGCCGGTGAGCAGGGTCAGCGTCAGCAGCAGGAAGCCGGCGCCAATCAGGCGGAACAGCAGCATTTCCGTCAGCGTCAGCGGCGGCAGCGCCCGCAGCCAGGGTCCGAACTGGCGGTGACGGAGTGCGCGCTCCTGCACGGCGAGCAGAATGGCCAGCGCCGCGGCGATCGACAGTACGCTGAAGGCGAGCAGGGCCACGGTGACGTGCAGCTTGATCTGCCACTCCAGCGCCTCGGGTGAGGTCGTGGGCGCGGCGAAGGTGTCCACTCCAAGCAGCAGGGCGGTGAGCGGGAACACGATCACGCCCAGCGCAGCCACCGGGCGCGACAGGTTCACGACCAGCGTCAGCGCCGAAACCACGCAGGCGACCAACGACAGCGCTGCAAAGAAATGCAGGTCGAGTGCACCACGATGGGTACTCAGCAGGATGCTGGCGTGGATCAACACAGCGGTGCCCGCCAAGGCCAGGGCCATGCGGCTCAGGGGTTGTCCGCCACTCAACAACGGTCGCGCCAGCCCAGCGGCAGCGGCGAGATAGAGCACGATGGCGAGCAGGGCAAAGACGATGGTGACGGCCATAGCGGGCGAGTGTGGCATGGGGCTTTTGGGGTGGGTAGTGGGGGCGCGTCGTTGTGCCGTGTGGTGAGCCCTTTTGCAGGCATGTGACCGGGGCGGACTTGCGTCCCCACCACAGGACCCCCATCCCGCTATAATCGATTGTTTCCGCCCACCGGCCTGATCCATGTTCGAGTCCCTCAGCCAACGCCTCTCCGCCACCGTCAACCGCTTGCGTGGCCGCGGTCGCCTGACCGAGGAGAACATCCGCGAATCGCTGCGCGAAGTGCGCATCGCCTTGCTGGAAGCCGACGTCGCCCTGCCGGTGGTGCAGACGTTGATCGAGCGCGTCAAGGTGCGCGCGGTGGGTCAGGAAGTGCTCAAGAGCCTGTCGCCGGGCCAGGCACTGGTGAAGGTGGTCAGCGACGAGCTGACCGCGCTGATGGGTACCGCCAATACCGAACTCAACCTTGCCCAGCAGCCGCCGGCCGTGGTGCTGATGGCTGGCCTGCAGGGTGCCGGTAAGACCACCACGGTCGCCAAGCTCGCCCGCTTCCTTGCCGAGCGCAAAAAGAAAAAGGTGATGGTGGTGAGCTGCGACGTGTACCGTCCGGCCGCTATCGAACAGCTGCGCACGCTGGCCGAGCAGGTGGGCGTGAAGTTCTTCCCGTCGGAAGCGGGCCAGAACCCGGTCGATATTGCGAAGAACGCCATTGCCGCTGCGCGCCGCGAAGTCGTCGACGTGTTGCTGGTCGACACCGCTGGTCGCTTGCACGTGGACGAGGCGATGATGGCGGAGATCAAGGCGCTGCACGCCGCGATCACCCCGATCGAAACGCTGTTCGTGGTCGACTCCATGACCGGCCAGGACGCGGCCAATACCGCCAAGGCATTCGCAGAAGCGCTGCCGCTCACCGGCGTGGTGCTGACCAAGACGGACGGTGATGCGCGCGGTGGTGCGGCGTTGTCGGTGCGTTATGTCACCGGTCGCCCGATCAAGTTCCTCGGTGCCGGCGAAAAGACCGATGCGCTCGAGCCGTTCCATCCGGATCGCGTCGCGCAGCGCATTCTCGGCATGGGCGACGTGTTGTCGCTGGTCGAGGAGGTGGAGCGCAAGGTCGATCAGGAAAAGGCGCAGAAGCTCGCCGAGAAGGTCATCAAGGGCAAGCGCTTCGATCTCAACGACATGCGCGACCAGCTCGAGCAGATGACCAACATGGGTGGTCTCGCTGGGCTGATGGACAAGCTGCCGGGCGTTTCCAGTCTGCCCGAGAACGTGAAATCCAAGGTCAACGACGGCGAGATCAAGCGCATGGTCGCGATCATCCAGTCGATGACCAAGAAAGAACGTCGTCATCCGGACCTGCTCAACGGCTCGCGCCGTGCCCGTGTGGCACGCGGTTCGGGCACCCAGCCGGCCGACGTGAACCGTCTGCTCAAGCAGTACATGCAGATGGAAAAAATGATGTCCAAGCTCTCCAAGGGCGGCTCGAAGGGCCTGCTGCGGCAGATGCGTGGCGCCATGAAGGGCATGGGCGGTATGGGTGGTGGTTTCCCGCCGATGCGCTGAGTCTGAACGGCCTGGCCGGTGTTTTTGGCCGGATTTGCCTGTCAGCTCTTCCTTTTTCCTCAAAATTCATTAAAATGCCGCGTTTACCGCGCACGGTCTCGTGCGTGCTGCCGGCATCCGGCAACTCTGGAGCTTTTACTTATGGTCAAGATTCGTCTTTCGCGCGGCGGCGCCAAGGGCCGTCCGTTCTACCACATCGTTGTCACCGATCAGCGCAACAAGCGCGACGGTCGCAGCATCGAGAACGTGGGTTTCTACAATCCGGTTGCTTCGGGCAAGGACAAGCGCCTTGAGCTGAACGTTGCCCGCGTGCAGGAGTGGGTTGGCAAGGGTGCGCAGCTGAGCGACAAGGTCGCCGCCCTCGTCAAGGAAGCCGGCAAGCAGGCTGCCTGAGTATGACGGCAGCCAGTCGGCGCGTCCTGGTCGGGCGCATCGTCGGGCTGTACGGCGTGCAGGGCTGGGTCAAGCTTGAATCCTGGACCGAGCCCCGCGCGAAGATCTTCACTTACCAACCCTGGCTGCTGTCTTCGGCGCCGGGTGTGGAAACGGAGATCACGGGAGTAAAAGGTCGTCCGCAAGGCAAAGGGCTCATTGCCCAGTTGCCCGACGTGGATGACCGGGACACAGCAGCAGCCCTGATTGGGCAGGACATTTATGTCGCCCGCGAGCTGCTGCCACCTCCCGGCAAGGATGAGTACTACTGGGTCGACCTCGAAGGTCTTGAGGTCGTCACCACGGAAGGCGTGGCACTGGGGCGGGTCAGTCACCTGTTCGCGACCGGCGCCAACGATGTCGTGGTGGTGAAGGACGGTCCGCGTGAGCGGCTGATTCCGTTTATCCAGGGCTCTTATGTGCGTTCGGTGGATTTGTCCGGCGGGCGCATGGTGGTGGACTGGGATCCTGAATTCTGAGCGCGCCCTGCGCTGCCAAATGGGTTGAGGATCATGCGCATCGATGTCGTCACGTTGTTTCCCGACTTCATGCGTCAGTGTGCTGCGGTAGGTGTGGTGGGGCGGGCCCAGCAGCGTGAGTTGCTGCAGGTGGAAACCTGGAACCCGCGCGACTTCGCCAACGACAATTACCGCACCGTGGACGGCCGCACCTGTGGCGGCGGACCCGGAATGGTGATGCTTATTCAGCCTTTGCGTGATGCCCTCAAGGCCATGCGCGAGGCCGCACCGGAACCGGTGCATGTGATCTACCTCAGCCCGCAGGGTGCGAGGTTGACGCAGGGACGGGTGGAAGCGCTGGCGAAGCTGCCACGCATCGCCTTGCTCTGCGGGCGTTACGAAGGTGTGGACGAGCGCCTGCTGGCGCACGAGGTCGACGAGGAGCTCTCCATCGGCGATTATGTGCTGTCTGGCGGTGAGTTGGGTGCGGCAGTGATCATCGATGCCGTGGGCCGCTTGCAGGACGGTGCGTTGAACGACGCGCAGTCGGCGCAGCAGGATTCGTTTTCGGACGGACTGCTGGATTGCCCGCACTATGCAAAACCGGTGCATGACGCACTGGGCGACGTGCCGGATGTACTGCTTTCCGGTGACCACGCGGCCATTCGCCGCTGGCGCCTGAAGCAATCGCTGGGACGGACCTGGTTGCGACGTCCCGACCTTTTGGCGCAGCGCGCGTTGGATGCAGAATCCCGCGCGCTGTTGGATGACTTCCGCCGCGAGCATGCTCAGCAGTCGCGGCACGACGATACGGCCCATTAAGGGCACAGTGAATAGACAGGTGTTGCCATGAACAAGATCATCGAACAGTTCGAAGCCGAGCAGATCACCCGCCAGCTGCCGGAGTTCGGCCCTGGTGACACCGTGGTGGTCAACGTGAAGGTGAAGGAAGGTAACCGCGAGCGCGTTCAGGCGTTCGAGGGTGTCGTCATCGCCAAGCGTAGCCGCGGTCTGCATTCGGCCTTCACCGTGCGCAAGATTTCGCACGGCACCGGCGTGGAGCGCGTGTTCCAGGCTCACAGCCCGGCCATCGACTCGCTGGAAGTGAAGCGCAAGGGTAAGGTGCGTGGCGCCAAGCTGTACTACCTGCGCAATCTGGAAGGCAAGGCTGCTCGCATTAAGGAAGACGTTGCTGCTGTCTCCGCTGCCAAGGCTGCGAAGAAGGCTGCTCAGTAATTCGAGCAAGTCAATCCGATACAAGAAAACCCCGCGGAGTGATCCGCGGGGTTTTTTGTGCGCCCCATGTCATCACTGACCTTTTGTAGGAGCGCACTTGTGCGCGACCGGCCACGCGCCCGGTTGGAAGCGGTAGCTCCCCCACGCTAGAAGTGAAAAAAAGCCCACCAGGATTGGCGGGCTTTTTCATTGGCAGCGTTGCTGCACTGCCTGTCGCGCACAAGTGCGCTCCTACAGGGAGCGACGCGGATCTTAAGGTTTACATCAATCGCTGCGGCTCCTGCAGGAAGTTGCCCTGCACAAAGTCCACGCCACAGGCGAAAAGCAGCGAGGTGCTGGCGGCGTCCTCCACCCATTCGGCAATGGTCTGCTTTTTCAGCTCGCGTGCCTGGCGGCAGATCTCGGCCACCTTCTTCTGGCTTTCCTGCTGCTGCGGCAGGTCGGCCATGTAGCTGCGGTCGATTTTCAGGTAGTCGGCGTCGATGTGGTTGAGCAGCTGGAACGAGTTGAGGCCAGAGCCGAATTGCTCCAGTGCAAACTGGCCGCCCAGCTTCTTCCAGGACCTGATGAATTCCTGAGCCGGGCGCAGCGACGTCACCACCTTGCTCTCGGTGGTTTCCAGCACCAGCTTGCCGTGGGTGAGGGCGGCAAGCCTCAGGCGTTCGCCAAGCCATGGCAGCAGTTCGGAGTCCTCCAGCGAGCCGGAGGTCAGTTTGACGAAGAACGTGGTCGGAACACCTGAGCGTTCGCGCGTCTTCAGGTGCTCGATGGCCTGGTTCAGCACCCAGCGGTCGATAGACGGGGTGAGGTTGTGTTTCTCGGCAATCGGCATGAAAAAGCCGGGCAGAACCTCGCCCTGCGGGCCGTTGAGGCGTAGCAGGATTTCAGAGAACTCGCCCTCGGCGTCCTGAAGGCTGATGGACTGCTGGTGGTAGAGCACGAAATCGTTCTGGATAAGCGCCTGCTTGAGTACACCGAGCCAGTACCGCTCGCGCTCTTCGTCGGCCTTCTCGCGGGCGGCCGGATCGTGCAGATCGATGCGGTTGCCGCCCTGGCTCTGTGCGTTGCGCAGCGCCTGGCTGGACTGGTTGAGCAGCAGTTCGGTGTTGGCGTTCTTTTCGCCCAGCAGGCTGCCGCCGATGCTGGTGGTGACCGTGATAGAGCGGGTGCCCAGGTCGAAAATGCCACCGGCAATAGCCTGCTGCAGGTTGGCGATCCAGCTCTTGATGTTTTCGTCGTTGCGGGTATGCAGCAGCACGCCTACGGTGTGCTCGGCCAGCAGGCCGGCTGTGTCGTGTGCGCCGAGCACGCCTTCCACGCGGTTGGCGAAGGCGGCCAGCAGTTCGTCGGCTTTGGCCAGGCCAATGCCGGCCACGATGGACTGCCAGTTGTCCGGTTCGATAAGCAGCAGTGACTGGCCCTTGGTGCCCTGGGTCGCGGCGGCAACGGCCTGGTCGATGCACTCGAGCATTCGCGCGCGATTGAACAGGCCGGTCACTTGGTCGCGCTGCAGCTGCTCGATGACGCTGGCGTCGATCTTCTGGCGGCGGAACACCACCTGCAGGCAGGGCTCGCCTTCGAACATCGCGTGGGCGAATTCCACGCTGGCCTTGAAGCTGGTGGCGTCAGCGCGCCGCGCCTGCAGCTCGAGTGGCGCACTGGGCTTTTCGCCGCGCGAGAGGCCTTTGAGGGTGCTCTTGAAGTCGTCGGCGTCGCCGGGGCCGATCATGTCCAGCACCGGCAAGCCGAGCAGGTCGTCGAATTCGGTGTAACCGAAGGTGTCGAGGTAGGCCTGGTTGGCGCGAACGTGCATGCCTTCGTGCACATAGGCGATGGCGTCGGTGGATGAATCCAGCAGGGCGTCGCAGCGCCGCTCCGATTCGCGCAGTGCCGCTTCCAGGCGGCGCAGTTGCCGGCGGGCATTGAGCGCCTCGAACTCGCGCTGGATCACCGCCATCAGCTGCTTGGGCTGCGGCCGAAGCGCCACGCTGCGCGCGCCACCAACAAACAGCTCGGTGATGGTGGCGTTGTCCACCTGGCCAACCAGGGCGATCAGCGAAAGATCGCGGCCATGGGCATCGAGCAGGCGCGACACTTCGCGCAGCTCCAGGGTGCCAATCGCCGGGTCGAACAGAACGATATCGGGGCCCAGCTCATCGAGGGCGGCCGTGATCTGGTCAGCGCTGGTCGCCCGCGCGGGGCGCACGGCGATGCCGCTGTTGCGCAGCAAGCTGATGATCTGTTCCGCGTCTTCGACTGACTTCTCAATGAAAAGGATCTTGATGACCAGGTCAGTTTTTGTGGGCACGTCGAGCTATCCGTTGTTCGCGCTGCAGGAGATTGAGCTGCCATCAAGGCAGGGCGCGGGCCATCCGTGGTTTTAGCGGATTCCGCGGGTCACTGCCAGCAGAAATATTCTGGAAGTGACGGGGCCCACAAGTGTGCGGCAGTTCCATTACAGAGGCCGCTTGGATGCTTCGCCGCCGATCTCGCGCACCAGCTTGGGCACCAGGTAGCCGGGCAGGCGGTGGCGAACGGCTTCCACCAGCGCCAGGGCACGGGCATCGTCCACCTCGAAGTGTGCTGCGCCCTGCACCCGGTCGAGTTGATGCAGGTAGTAGGGCAGCACGCCGGCTGCGAACAGGCGTTCGGACAATGCGGCAAGCGTTTCAGCATCGTCGTTGATGCCTCGCAGCAGCACCGACTGATTGAGCAGGGTGGCGCCCGCCTCGCGCAGTCGGGCGCAGGCCGCATCAACCTGCGTATCGAACTCATTGGCGTGGTTGGCATGTAGCACCACAACTCTCTGCAGCGGCAGCGCGGTCAGCCATTGCGTGAATGGCTCATCGATACGCTCGGGCAGCACCACCGGCAAGCGAGTGTGGATACGCAGGCGGGTCACGTGCGGGATCTCGGCCAGACCGCGCGTCAGCTCCTCCAGCTTCGCCGTAGCGAGTGACAGGGGGTCGCCGCCGGACAGGATCAGCTCGGTGATCGAGGTGTCCTGCCGTACATGCTCCAACGCCTTGCGCCACTGGCCGGCGGCGGCCATCTCGTCGCCGTAGGGAAAGTGGCGGCGGAAACAGTAGCGGCAGTTGATGGCGCAGCTGCCGCTGGCGATCAGCAGGGCGCGGCCCTCGTATTTGTGCAGCACGCCCTGGGCCGAGCGGGATGCCATGTCGCCTACGGCGTCGATGGCGAACCCAGGCACCACGTCCAGCTCGGCCAGCTGGGGCAGGGCCTGGAGCAGCAAAGGGTCCTGCGCGTCGCCCTTGCGCATGCGGGCCGCAAAACCGCGCGGAACGCGCGTGGAGAAGCCGGCGTCATCCAGGGGGAGGCGGTCGGCCAGATGCCCAAGATCCACGGCATCCAGCAATTCCCGGGGATCCGTGATGGCATCGCGCCACAGCGCGCGCCAGTCGGTTTCTGGCGGCGATAGGCGGGCGGCGTGGCTTGCGGTTATCATAGTGGGTCTTGAAACGGGCCTCTGGCCCGGGCAAACCCCTATTCTAGCCGCCTCCCAGCGGCATCACATCTGGAGCGCTACGCATGGCCACCGCCGGTCTCAACGACGTCAAGAAGGGTATGAAGATCCTTCACAACAATGACCCCTGGGTCATTACGGACGCCGATTTCATCAAGCCCGGCAAGGGTCAGGCGTTTACCCGCATCTTCATCCGCAACCTGAAGAACGGTCGCACCAGCGAGTCGACCATGAAGTCCAGCGACAGCTTCGAGGTCGCCGACGTCGTCGATACCGACATGCAGTACCTGTACTCCGATGGCGAGTTCTGGCACTTCATGCACCAGGAAAGCTTCGAGCAGCACCAGGCCAGCAAGGCTGGCATGGGCGACGCCGTGAAGTGGCTGAAGGGCGAGGAAGAGTGCGTGGTCACGCTGTTCAACGGCGAGATCATCACCGTGCAGGCACCGAACTTCGTCGAGCTGAAGATTACCGAAACCGATCCGGGCCTGCGCGGCGACACCTCCGGTGGCGGCGGCAAGCCGGCCACCCTGGAAACCGGTGCCGTGGTGCGCGTGCCGTTGTTCGTCACCACCGACGAAGTGATCAAGGTCGACACCCGCACGGGCGAGTACGTCAGCCGCGTCGGCAAGTGACGAATCGGCCCGCGCGCTTGCGCGCGGCTTGCCGATTCGTCATCCCGGCGCAGGCCGGGATCCAGTGAAGTACGTAGTGCGAAGCACACTTCTCCTTCGCACATCCGGACGCAAAGTCACTGGATTCCAGCTTTCGCTGGAATGACGAATAAAGTCGTCACACCGATGAGCAACCATGGGGCGGCCACCGCAAGGTGATCCGCCCCATGTCGTATCCAAACATCGAAAAGCGAGCCCAGGATGAGCCAGACTGCCCCGCAACCCGTCGACCTGTTGATCGAAGCGCGCTGGATCGTGCCGGTCGAGCCGCACGGCGTCGTACTGGAACACCATGCCGTGGCCATCGACAAAGGCGCCATCGTGGCCCTGCTGCCGATCGGCGAAGCGCGCACCGCCTATGCACCGCGCGAGCGCGTCGAGCTGGGCGAACATGTGCTGATTCCCGGCCTGGTCAACAGCCACACCCACAACCCCATGACGCTCCTGCGCGGCCTAGCCGACGACCTGCCGCTGATGGTGTGGTTGCAGAAGCACATCTGGCCGGTGGAAGGGCAGGTGATCGGTCCCGAGTTCGTGCGCGATGGCGTGGAACTGGCCGTGGCGGAGATGATTCGTGGTGGCACCACCTGCACCAACGAAAACTACTTCTTCCCGGATGTGATTGGTGCCACCTATCGCCGCATGGGTTTCCGTGCCGTGGTGGGTCTGCCAGTGATCGAATTCCCCACGGCGTGGGCGAAGACGCAGGACGAGTATTTCGACCGCGCCATCGAAGTGCACGACAGTTTCCTGGGCGATGCGCTGGTGGGCACGTCGTTTGCGCCGCACGCGCCCTACACCGTGTCGGACGAAAGCTTCGAGCGCATCCGCGTGCTGTCCGACCAGCTCGACATTCAGGTACACCTGCATACGCACGAAACTGCGCATGAAGTGGAAGAGGAGAAGGCCAAGAGCGGCCTGCGTCCGTTCCAGCGCCTGCAGAAGCTGGGCATCGTCAACGATCGACTGATTGCGGTGCACATGACGCAGCTCACCGACGCGGAAATCACCGCGTGCGCGGAAGCCGGCGTCTCCGTGGTGCATTGCCCGGAATCGAATCTCAAGCTTGCCTCAGGCTTCTGCCCGGCGGAAAAGCTGCGTCTGGCCGGCGTAAACGTGGCCCTCGGCACCGACGGTTGCGCTTCCAACAACGATCTCGACATGTTCGGCGAAATGCGCACGGCGGCCCTGCTCGCGAAGGCTGTGGCAGGGGATGCCGCGGCATTCGACGCGGCCTATGCGCTGCGTGCGGCGACGCTTAACGGCGCGCGGGCCATGGGCTTGGAAGATCGCATCGGCTCCATCGAGGCAGGCAAGCAGGCCGACCTCGCCGCCGTGCGTCTGTCGGACCTGGAAACCCAGCCGCTGTTCCATATCGCCTCGCAGCTCGCTTACGCGACCGGTCGCCATCAGGTCACCGACGTGTGGATCAACGGTGTTCGCAAGCTCGCCGGCCGAGTGCTCACCGATATCGACACCGACGCTGTGCTGGCCAAGACCCATGCCTGGCGCGAGCGCATTGCTGCCATCGACGCGGGCTGAGGAAACTTTGATGAACCGTTACCTCGTCATGGCTATGCGCCGCCCTGATTTTGATCCGGCCATCGTGCAGCCTCACAAGGATTTCCTTGAAGGCCTGCGAGCCGGTGGCCGACTGGAGATGTCGGGTGGTTTCAGCGACAAATCCGGTGGTGCCTATCTGTTGCTCGCCAACAACATGGATGAAGCGCTTGGCATCGTCCATACGGACCCGGCCCACACCAGTGGCGGCTGGGACATCACGGTCTACGAATGGCATGCGCGCTAAGCTGCGCGCGCCGCTTTGAAGGATGCTTTCGATGCAAGCCGCAACCAATGTAAGCCCCGAGGAAATCGCCCGTTTCGGCAAGCTCGCCGCGCGCTGGTGGGATCCGGATGGCGAATCCCGTCCGCTGCATGATCTGAACCCGGTGCGAGCGGCGTATGTGGCCGATCGTCTGAATCTGCGCGGCGCACGCGTGGCCGATGTCGGCTGCGGCGGTGGCTTGCTCAGCGAAGCGCTGGCAAAGGCCGGCGCGCATGTCACCGGCATCGATTTGGGTGAGAAAGTCATCGAGATCGCGCGCCTACATATGCACGAAACGCGGCTGGACATGCCGTCGCTCGACGTGGACTACCGCGTGCAGTCTTCCGCCGATCTCGCCGCTGCGGAACCGGAAAGTTTCGACGCTGTCTGCTGCATGGAACTGATCGAGCATGTGCCCGATCCAGCGGCATTGGTGAATGATCTGGCGCGCATGGTGAAGCCGGGTGGTGTTGTGGTGATGTCCACGCTCAACCGCACGCCAGCTGCATTTGGCGCTGCCATCCTCGGCGCCGAATACATCATGCAGATGCTGCCGCGAGGCACCCACCACTACGCACAGTTCCTCAAGCCGTCGGAGCTGGGGCGTCTTTTGCGCCATGCCGGCCTCGAAGTGGACGATGTTTCCGGCCTTGGCTACAACCCCATCAACCGTAAGGCCTGGCTCAGCCGCATCACGGCGGTGAATTACCTGATCAGCGCACGCAAGCCCGCATGAAAACCCTTCCGCAAAATATCCAGGGCGTGCTGTTCGATCTCGACGGTACCTTGCTCGATAGCGCCGTCGATCTCTACGGCGCGCTGAAGCTGCAGTGTGTGGAAATGGGTGTGGCCGTGCCGTCGTTCGAGCCGGTGCGTGAGGTCGTGTCGCGCGGTTCGCGAGCGATTCTGCGTTGCGCGTTTCCCGATATCAATGAAGCACAGTTGCTGACGTTGGTGCCGCGTTATCTCGAACTGTACGAGGCGGTGATGGCGGAACACACGCGCCCCTTCGATGGCGTCGACGAGCTGCTGGCAACCATCGAAGCGCAGGGCATCGTCTGGGGCATCGTCACCAACAAGCCGGCGTTTCTCACCGACGAACTGGTGCAGCGCATCGGCTGGTCGCATCGCGCCATGGCAGTGGTCTCCGGCGATACCTTGCCGGTGAAGAAGCCGGACCCGGCGCCGGTGTTGCTGGCCTGCGAGCGGGCGGGGCTGGATCCCACACGCTGCCTGTTTGTGGGCGACGATCAACGCGACATTCTCGCGGGCGGCGCGGCCGGCATGTACACCATCGCCGTGCAGTGGGGTTACCTGGATGGTGGCGATCCGCATCAGTGGAATGCCGATCTCGTGCTCGATCAACCGTCCGATCTGACCGCGCTGCTGCGCCGTCAGCAGGTGACCGCATGAGCGAGGCGGCGCTGCAGAGCTATATCGATAAATGGCTCGCGGTACAGCCGCAGCAACGCATTGCGCTGGCCTTTGTCGATCAGAACACTTATCCGGGCCACATCGCGCTGGCGGCACTGGAGCAGGAGCTGCTTGCCGCCGCTTACGGCATCCGCGAGCCGCAGGTGGCCGCGAGCAAGTTGAACTGGTGGGCGGAAGAACTTGCAGGCGCTGCGGCCAGCGGCGGTCGCCACCCACTGACCCAGGTACTGTTTGACGACGACCGGGCGCACGACTTGCCGAGCGAACAATGGGTGGCGCCTGTACTGGCTGCCATGGCCCAGCTCGAACAGGGCACGGCCGCCGATTTCCCTGCCCAGCTCGCGGCCAGCTCCTTGCTACACGGCGCTGTCGCCTCGCTGGAAACCGCATGGTGGTTTGGGGAAAAGGCTGCCAGCGCACGGGCGGAGCGGGTGGCCACGCTGTCACATCTGTTGTTCTCGCTGCTGCGCCTGGAAGAAGACGCGGACCGTGATCGCCTGGCGCTGCCGATGTCGCGCCTCGCGCGCCATGGCCTGAACCGCAGCGAGCTGCGCGCTACCAGCCCTGCGCGAAACGAGGCGATTAGGGCCCAGTTGGACGATCTTGATGCCGCCTGGCGCGAGGCGGAACGCCTGCCCGGACCGCTCAGCGCCTTCCGGGGGCTGGAGTCTCGCTACGGCCACGCCCTGGTGGCGCGCGCCCGCAAGGCGGCCGACCCGCTGGCGGTGCTGCGCAAGGGGCAAGGGCGGCAGGGGCCGGGCGTGGTCTGGCAAGCCTGGCGGGCCGCCCGTGCCTGGCGTCGCGACGCCGAATAACCCAACGAGGGGACGCAGCGTTTCCCCGGCGCCACTATTGTTAGGCGCGGTTGCTGCCCCAAGATTGACGTCTCTCGAGCGGTCTATCCGCTCGCTGGATCATAGGATTCACCATGTACACCGAGGAAAACACCGCCCGCCTGCTGCCCGATGTGGCAGTTCATGCCCAGCCTCATCTTGTCGGTGAGCTGGATTGGGTCGGTATGGATGGCATCGAGGTGCCGGTGCGTTTCGATGCCGGCGACGGTGATGCGCAGCGCGCCAGCGCGCGCGTCGGTGCGTTCGTCAACCTGCGTCGTCCGGACAAGCGTGGCATCCATATGTCGCGGCTCTACCTGCAGGTGGAGCAGGCGCTGAGTACGCAGACGCTGAGCGCCGCTTCGTTGAGTGAACTGCTGGGTGGGTTCCTCGATTCCCATAAGGATCTATCGGACCGCGCATGCCTCAGCATCCGCTTCGAGCATTTGGTGCGTCGCCCCGCGCTGCGTAGCGGCAACAGCGGCTGGCGTGCCTACCCGGTGACCATCGAGGCCAGCCTGGTCGGCGATCAGTTTCTGCTCGAGTTCGGTACCGAGATCGTCTATTCCTCCACTTGTCCCGCGTCGGCGGCGCTATCGCGTCAGCTGATCCAGGATCAGTTCGCCAAAGACTTCGACGCCTCCGAGCCGATTGAACACGCCGCCGTGGTGGCCTGGCTGGGCAGTGAGAAGGGCATCGTGGCGACGCCGCACGCTCAGCGCAGCGTGGCTCGCCTGCGCGTGCGTCCGGCAGAAGGCGCGAACTTCGATCTGATCAGTCTGATCGATCGCACTGAGCAATCGCTGGGTACGCCCGTGCAGACCGCCGTGAAGCGCGAAGATGAACAGGCATTCGCGCTCGCCAATGGCGGCAACCTGATGTTCTGCGAAGACGCCGCGCGCCGCATTCAGAAGGCACTCGATGCCGATGGGAAACTGGCCGATTTCCATATCCGCGTGGAACACCAGGAAAGCCTCCATCCGCACGATGCCGTGGCTTATGCGAGCAAAGGCATCGAAGGTGGCTACACCGGAAAAGGCTGCGCCTGAGCCGCTGTTTAAGGCAACACTGGTGAAATATCGCCGTCGTCACCAGCCCTGTCTGTTCGCAGGCCACAGGGCCGTTGGCGAAGGCAGACTGGCCGTCTGTCGAGCCAAGGGACCGAAGGCATGCGGACAGACAGGGTTGGCCCCAACGTATTGAATTTGAAATGACGGGGTGATGTCTGGAAGGCCCGCCGGCTGCGCCGCGCGGCTTGGCAAGACGGCCAGTCTTCCCGGCGCCACGCGACACACCCTGCGGGCCTTCCAGACATCATGACGGCGGCGATACTTCACCAGTGTTGCCTTAAGGGCAGCCTGCTAGCATTCCGGGATGCCTGACCTCAGGCTCCCCAGGAGTAACGCATGCTGTCCCGTCTCACGCTATTGGCTGCCGCCACCATTGCACTGTCGGCCTGTTCGATGTTTTCGCACCACGCCAAAGGTGATGCTTCATCGGCGTCTAAGACGCAAGCTGCGGCGCCCGTGAACCAGACGTTGATGAAGTCCCTCGTCGGTGACATTCGCTACGAGTTGCCGCAGCCGTTGCCGGCAGATGCCTATCTGCTGGTGACGCTGGACGATGTAAGCAAACAAGACGTGGCAGCACGCACCATTTCCCAAACGCGCATCGAGCCCGTCGGTGCGTCGCCGGTCGACTTCCTGCTGACCTATGATCCGGCCGATCTGCGCGACGGCGTTGATTTCGCCATCGGCGTGCGCCTGCAGCAGGGCGACAAGCTGCTGGCCATCAACGATACGCGTACGAGTGTATTGGGGCGTTCTGGAGAGAATGGCCCAGTGAGCATCACGCTCAAAGCGGTGCCTTAAGCTTCTTGCTCCCTCTCCCCTTTGGGGTACGCGAAGAGCGGCCATGGATGGCCGCGGCTTTGAGGAGCGAGGAGAGGGCTGGGGTGAGGGGCAATCTCGCGATCGCTACCCAAATCAATTCACGTCGCCGATCCCGGGCAACAACAGCGGATCCAGGCGCACCTCGAACCAGTTGACGCCCCAGTGCACGTGCGGTCCCGTCGCGCGCCCGGTCATGCCGGCAGCACCGATCACGTCACCTTGCTGCACATGCTGGCCGACTTTCACGTCGAGCCGTGACAGGTGCAGAAAGTTGGAGCTGAGCCCAAAGCCATGATCGATCAGCACGGTGCCGCCAGTGAGATACAGGTCGGGCTTGGCGAACGTCACCACACCCGCCGCGGGTGCCTTGACCGGCGAGCCTTGCGGCACCGCGATATCCATGCCCGGATGTGGTGACTTGGGTGTGCCGTTGAAAATGCGCTGGCTGCCAAAACGGCCGCTGATACGGCCCTGCACGGGCCAGATGAACCCATGAAGGAAATCCTCTCGGTCATCATCGCGGCGACGTGCTGCCGCGACTTCCGCCTGCTCGCGTTGGATGCGTGCTGCGATGTCGGGCGGCGGGTTCACCGTTTTCTGAGGCACGCCGTTCACGCGTTCGAGCGGCCAGCTGCGAGGCGTCACTGTGACGCGAGCGGTTTCCCTGCGACCGTCGCGATACCCAAGGGCAATCGTCAGCGGCCCTTTTTCATCGCGACCCGCGCCGAATACCAGGGTGCCGTCCTCACCCACGCGCACGGCCTTGCCGTTGACCGTGGCTGTGGCGACCTCAGGCATCGTGGCAACCACCAGCCCGCCTTGCGAGATGGTGGATGGCAGCGTGGCCGCCATGCCGGGCAGGGCGGCCAGACACAGGGCGAGCAAGGTGCACGCCCGTGTCGTCCAATTCATCGAGCGAAAGCCAGGCGCTGACCGCGTACGCTCTGATCGATCGCACTGCCATCCCACACGCGCTGACCATTGACGAACGTCGCCGCAATCGAGCTGTTGAAGGTGTATCCCTCGAAGGGCGACCAAGCGCACTTGGACAACACTTCCTCGCGGCGCACGGTGTGCGGCTTGTTCGGATCCACCAGCACGAGGTCGGCAGCGTAGCCTTCGCGCAGGAAACCGCGCTCCTTGACGTCAAACAACGTGGCCGGCGCATGCGTCACCGCCTCCACCACGCGTTCCAGCGTCAGCTTGCCCTCGAACACACGCTGCAGCGCCGCCTGCAGGGCAAACTGCACCAGCGGCAGGCCACTCGGCGCCTTGTCGTACAACTGACCCTTTTCTTCCAGCAAGTGCGGCGCGTGGTCTGTGGCCAGTACGTCGATGCGGCCTTCTGCCAGCGCCTTGGTGATGGCCTCGCGATCTGCCGCGGTTTTCACAGCCGGGTTGCACTTGATCAGGAAGCCGAGGCGCTCGTAATCGCGGTCGTCGAAATGCAGGAAATGCACGCAGGTTTCAGCGGTGATGCGCTTGCCCTTGAGCGGGCCCGGCTGGAACAGTGCCAGCTCGTCCGCCGTAGAGATATGCAGCACGTGCAGGCGGCTGTTGTGGCGCGTCGCAAGCTCAATGGCCAGGCGCGTGGACTTGATGCAAGCCTCGCGCGAGCGGATCAGCGGATGCTCCCACGCAGGAATATCGTCGCCGTACTTCGCATGCGCCTTAGCCAGGTTCGCGTCGATCATCGGCGTGTCTTCACAGTGCGTGATGATCGGCGTAGGGGCCTCGCGGAAGATGCCGTCGAGCACTTCCGGGTTATCCACCAGCATGTTGCCGGTGGAGGCGCCCATGAACACCTTGATGCCCGGTGCGGCCAGCGGATCCAGGCGGCGAATGGCCTCAAGGTTGTCGTTGCTGGCGCCCATGTAGAACGCATAATTCACGGCGGAGGTTTCCGCCGCGCGGGCGTACTTGGCCTCCAGCGTGTCGCGATCCAGCGCGGGCGGCTTGGTGTTGGGCATCTCCATATAGCTGGTGATGCCGCCGGCGGCGCAGGCGCGCGACTCGTGCGCAATGTCGGCTTTTTGCGTCAGGCCCGGCTCACGGAAATGCACTTGGTCGTCAATCATGCCCGGGAACAACCACAGGCCGCCGGCATCGATCACCTGCTCACCCGGGCGGGCGTCGAGGTCGCCGGCAATGGCGTCGATGCGCCCCTGCTTCACGCGCACATCGGCATGGAAACGGCGGCCTTCGTTGACCAGTTCGGCGTTCTTGATCAGCCAGTCAGTGGACATGGGGTTCTCCAGGGGGGCAGCAGCGGCGAAAAGTGAACTGCTCGGGTACCGGGTCTTCACCACCCTCGCACAGCGGTTGGCACCGCAACAGGCGCCAGCCTGCCAGCATGCCACCCTTCCATGGACCAAAGCGCACGACGGCAATCCGTGCATAATCGGAACAGCTGGGGTGAAAGCGGCAGCGTTGTCCCAGCAGGGGGCTTAGCCAGCGCTTGTAGAAGCCGAGCAGTAGAAGTATTAGTCGTGTCACGACGAGGCTGCCGAAACAGCTTGCGGCATATAGTTGCGCAAGTATTCCAGAAGCATGGTTGCCGGTGTAAGGTCGTTGGGCTATAACACCGGGCCGCCAAGGCCAAAATGGTGAAGGGAAATGGCGAAAACTACGCGTAGTGCGACAGCCACCAAGCCGCAGAAGGGAAAGCCTGCCGGCAAGGTGAAGGACGTCAAGGCCAGCAAGAAGGTTGTTGCGGCCGGGCGGGGGGTTAAAACGGTGACCGCCAAGGCCGTTCCGGCCAAAAAGACGGTCTCCAAGAAAGTTGCCGTCAAAAAGGCGGTAACGAAAAAGCCTGTCGCCAAGAAGCCTGCTGCCGCCCCCGCGAAGCCTGCTCCCGCCAAACATGTGGTAACCAAGAAAGCAGCTCCCAAGCCGCCGGCCAAGAAGGTTGTTGCGGTCAAGAAGCCGGCAGTGGTCAAGAAAGAGGCAAAACCGGTAGCCAAAAAGGTAGCCGCGCCTGCCAAGAAGCAGCCGCCCAAGGTTGTGGCCAAGCCGGTCGCCGAGCCGCAGAAGGCCCCTAAGGCGGTACCGGCCAAGTCGGTAGCCAAGGTCGCACCCGCCAAGCAGCCCGTCGCTGCCCGGCAGGTGACGCCGGCGCCGGTCAAGGCAACCCCGGTTCCCCCAACGGCGCCGGCCAAGCCGGTCACATCGCCCCTCGCGGGCAAGGTGGCCAGCGCGACCGCACGTCATACCCCCATCAAAACACAGAAAGCCCAGCAGTCCTCGATGAATAAACCTGCAACTCTCGACAATGGCATCACCCGTGAAGACGGCCGCTACGCGCTGCCTTCGACGACGACAATCGACCTACCCAAGGGTTACCGTCCCTCGAATGACGAGGAGTACATGAACCCCAAGCACCTCGCTTACTTCCGCAACAAGCTGCGCGAATGGCGTGAACAGCTCGTGGAAGAGTCGCGCCAGACGATGGAGAACCTGCGTGACGAGGTGCGTGACGTCGGTGATGAGGCCGAGCGCGCCACCCGCGAAACCGAAAACTCGCTGGAACTGCGCACGCGCGATCGTTACCGCAAGCTGATCTCCAAGATCGACAAGGCGCTGCGTCGCATCGAAGAAGGCCGCTACGGCTTCTGCGAGGAAACTGACGAGGAAATCGGCCTGGAGCGTCTCGACGCCCGTCCGATCGCCACCTTGTCGCTCGATGCGCAGGAGCGCCGCGAGCATCTGCAGAAGCAGATGGGCGACTGAGGTCGCGCGTTTGGTGCCGATGAAATAAACAAAGCCCCGCTTCGAGCGGGGCTTTGTTTAAGTAGTGAGCGGAGAGAAGTGAGTAGTGAGAGAAGAGCCTGAGTGTTTTTCTCTCACTTCTCACTTCTCACTTCTCACTTCTCACTTCTCACTTCTCACTTCTGCGCCAAGGTCGCCGCAGCGTACGCCTTAATCTTCGCCAGCATGGCGGCAAGGCCGTTGGAGCGAGTGGGCGACAGATGTTTCGCCAGGCCGATCGCCTCGATGAAGCCAGGTTCGGTGGCGATGATGTCGTGTGCGGAGCGGTCGGAATACACGCGCAGCACCAGGGCAATCAGGCCGGAGACGATGGCGGAGTCGCTGGTGGCCCGGAAGTGCAGCTGGTTGGCACTGCCGCTGGGGGCCAGCCATACCATCGACTGGCAGCCATGGACGCGATAGTCCTCGGTTTTCAGTTCTTCCGGGAATTCGGGGAGTTGTTTACCGAGGTCGATGAGGTACTGGTAGCGCTCGGTCCAGTCGCCGAAGAAGGCGAATTCATCGACGATGTCTTGCTGGGCTTGAGCGGCGGTGGGTGTGGCGATGGCATTCATGTTGCCTATTATCGCGCGTTTGTCGACCCGCTGCTTTTTGTGCTCTCTCTCCCTGATGAGGAGAGGGTTGGGGTGAGAGGTGGGTGCTCGCGTGCATGCGTGTTCCCCCTCACCGTCATCCCCGCGAAAGCGGGACAAGCGCGAAGCGCGCAGAACGCCCGTAGGGCGGCCCCGAAGGGGCGAGCGAAGCGAGTCATCCAGTGACTTTGCTCTCGGCCTTGAAAGAGGCGCTACCGTCAGCGTGCCGCCTACGCGGCGGGCGTTTCGACCTTCTGCCGAAGGCCGAGTCACTTTTCTTTTGCTGGCCCAAAAGAAAAGTAACCCAAAGAAAACGGCCTTCAGAGCGGGGTTGCCGTAGCGTCGTGATTAATACGAGCCTTGCCGTCCGCGAAGCCCCGATCGTCACGATCGCCCGACAAGTGGTACGGCTACACCGCAACGCGCCATCGCGAAGAGGACTTAAGGCAGTCACTCGCTTCGTTGGTAGTTAGGAGCGCGCGATGCACCACACCCCGGCCCTCTCCCCTTCGGGGAGAGGGCCGGGGTGTGGGCCGGGTGCTTGCGCAAACGCCTGTGTTTATCGATGCGGTGTGCAGCCTTTAGGCGCGCAGAGCCATGGTTGAGAGCGGCACATATGACCGCCCCCAAAGGGCCAAAACATCACCCCTTAATCACACTCCACCGCGTGCCCTGTGCGCCATCCTCAATGGCAATACCCATTGCCGTGAGTTCTTCACGAATCTCATCAGCACGCTTGAAATTCTTCGCCGCACGAGCAGCACGACGCTCTTCCAGCAGCGCTTCGATGCGTGCCTCGTCGACTTCAGTCGCTCCGGTGGCGTGCTTGAACCACGCTTCCGCATCCTGCTGCAGCAGGCCAAGCAAGGCACCTGCGCCAAGCAGTGCAGCCTTGGCAGTGCGCTTGGATTCAAGGTCGCCAGCCTGGCGCGCGTCATCCGCCAGCTGCGAGAGCTCAGCCAATGCCTGCGGCGTGTTGAGGTCGTCGCACAGTGCAGCTTCGACGGTTGGCGGCACCGGAAGATGGGCGGTGTCGACGTCGATATCCACCAGATCGCGCAGCACGCGATACCAGCCGTCCAGGGTGCTGATCGATTGCTGGACAGCTGCTTCCGACCAGTCCAGCGGCTGGCGGTAGTGGCCGCGCAGCAGCAGCAGGCGCAGTGCTTCGGGCGGGTGTTCCTTCAGCAGCTCATGCACCAGCATCACATTGCCCAGTGACTTGGACATCTTGCGGCCGCTGAAGGTCAGCATGCCGTTGTGCAGCCAGTAGCGGGCAAACACCTTGCCGCCATGCGCGCAGGTGGACTGGGCGATTTCGTTTTCGTGGTGCGGAAACTGCAGGTCCACGCCACCGGCGTGGATGTCGATGGTCTCGCCCAGGTGGGCCTCGCTCATGGCCGAGCATTCGATATGCCAGCCCGGGCGGCCGCGGCCCCAGGGGCTGTCCCAGCCCGGCAGTTCGGGTGTGGAGGGTTTCCACAGCACGAAATCGCCGGGGCTTTTCTTGTACGGGGCCACTTCCACGCGGGCGCCGGCAAGTAGTTCTTCCGGGTCGCGTCCGGATAGGGCGCCGTAGGCCGGGTAGGACCCGACTTCGAACAGCACATGGCCTTCGGCTGCATAGGCGTGGCCGTTCGCGATCAGCTGCTCGATCATTGCGATAATCTGAGGGATGTGCGCGGTAGCGTGCGGCTCGATATCCGGCGGGGCAATGCCCAGCTTGGCCATGTCCTCGCGGTAGGCCTGGGTGTAGCGACTGGTGATTCTTTCGATGCCGACGCCTCGTTCCAGGGCGGCCGCGTTGATCTTGTCGTCCACGTCGGTGATGTTGCGGGCGTAGACCACGTGCGCGTAATGGCGACGCAGCAGGCGCGCCAGCACGTCAAACAGCACCGGGCCACGCGCGTTGCCGATGTGCACGTAGTTGTAGACCGTCGGCCCGCACAGGTACATGGTCACCCGGTCCGGGTTGAGGGGGGTGAACGGTTCAACGCGGCGCGTCAGGCTGTTGTGGAGCGAAATCGGCATCGGTCTGGAGGTCCGGACGGTGGGAGCGGGCGCCAAGCGGGCGCAAGCCGGTCGCGCATCTTAACAAGCTGCAGACCGCTCCGCAGGGGCGGAAGGGGGTTCCATGGGGCTTGTCCCGGCAACCGGCGGGCCAAACGCATGAATGCAGACTTTGGCTTACAGGGTCTCCGAAAACCTTCTAAGCCTCGATTCAGTGTGAATTTGATGCAATGAATGCTATGAGGCGCACAGAAGCGTCTGTTTGGCTCCAAGCGGAGGTCGTAATGACCAAGTGGTTGTTCCCCGCGCTGGTGTTGTCCCTCGGGACCACCGGCGTTTTCGCGCAGGATGCGCGGTACCCAAATCAGAATGACGACAACACTCACTACGGGTGGGCCGACGTGCTGCGCGTCGATCCGGTGTATGGGGTGGCGCGCACCGAGGTGCCCCGTCAAGAATGCTATGACCAGCAAGTGGTGCGTCAGGCCCCCAGCCAAGGTTCGACAGCCGGCACCATTCTGGGCGCCGTCGTGGGCGGTGTGCTGGGTAGCACCGTCGGCAAGGGCAATGGCCGTACCGCGGCCACAGTGGGCGGTGCGGTGGTCGGCGGCGCCGTGGGCAATGGCGTCACTCAATCGGGTGGCGGCGAGTACCAAACCACCGAACCCCATTGCCGCCAGGTCAGCGCGGTGAGCGAGCAGCGCCGCATCATGGGTTACGACGTGGAATACCGTTATCGTGGCGAGGTCTACCTGTCTCGTCTCAACTACGACCCGGGTGAGCGCCTGCGGGTGCGGGTCAGCGTTTCTCCCGCTGACTGAGACACGCTGCGATCGCCGCCTACGGGTGGCGATTTGCCGTCCGGCGCTGCCATCCGCGACTCCCGTTGTTGCATGGCAGCGAAAATCCCGTCATCATGCAAGTTCAACCTCCCGGAACCTCCATGTCCGCAGCCGTCTATACCGCTACTGTCCTCACCAGCGCCCGCATGGCCGCTGGCATGACGTCGCGTGCTCGCCGACCGTTGGTCCGACATTCGGCCGGGTAGGCTGTCGCACGCGTTTAATGTGTATCGACGACAAAACCCGGCCTATAGCCGGGTTTTTTTGTTTCCGGGTTTTGAAGATTCCACAAGGGCATCCACCAACATGACGCTTCGCCACTTTCTGACCACCCAGGACTACAGTCGCGCCGAGATCGACGCGCTGCTCGAGCAGGCTGCGGCCTTCAAGCGCTCGCCGCGCGGCCAGCAGTTGGCCGGCAAGTCGGTGGCGCTGATGTTCTTCAACCCATCCATGCGTACGCGTACCAGCTTCGAACTGGGCGCGTTCCATCTGGGCGGCCACGCCATCGTGCTGGCGCCTGGCAAGGACGCGTGGCCCATCGAGTTCGACGTGGGCACCGTGATGGATGGCGATACGGAAGAGCACATTGCCGAGGTGGCGCGCGTGCTCTCGCGCTATGTGGACCTGATTGCCGTGCGCGCCTTCCCGAAGTTCCAGAACTGGTCGGTGGATCGCGAGGACAACGTCATCAAGGCGTTCGCCAAGTACGCCACGGTGCCCGTGATCAACATGGAAACCATCACTCACCCGTGCCAGGAGCTGGCGCACGCTCTGGCACTCAAGGAACACCTGGGCGACCTGCAGAACAAGAAATACGTGCTGACCTGGACCTACCACCCCAAGCCGCTCAACACGGCGGTGGCCAATTCGGCCTTGCTGATCGCCACCAAGATGGGCATGGACGTGACCCTGCTATGCCCCACGCCCGATTACGTGCTCGACGAGCGCTACATGGAGTTCGGCTACCAGAACGCGAAGGAGAACGGCGGTTCGCTCAAGGTCAGCCACAACATCGAGGATGCCTACAGCGGTGCCCACGTGGTGTACGCCAAGAGCTGGGGTGCGCTGCCGTTCTTCGGCCGCTGGGATCAGGAGAAGCCCATCCGCGAGGCGAACAAGCACTTCATCGTGGACGAGGCGAAGATGGCGCTGACCGACAACGGCCTGTTCAGTCACTGCCTGCCGCTGCGCCGCAACGTGAAGGCGACCGATGCCGTGATGGATTCGCCGGCATGTATCGCCATCGATGAGGCTGAGAACCGCTTGCACGTGCAGAAGGCGGTGATGGCCTCGCTGATCGGCCAGGGCTGATCATGTACCTTCCCGCGCACTTCAAGGAAACAGACCGCGACAAGCTGCACGCGCTGATGCGCGAGTACCCGTTCGCCACGCTGGTGGCGAACGGCGAGGGCGGGCTGGCGGCGAATCATCTTCCGCTGGAACTGGTCGACGGAGTACTTCACGGACACGTCGCCCGCGGCAACGAGCTGGCAAAGCTCGATGGCGCCGAGGTGTTGGTGATCTTCCGTGGCCCCGATGCCTACGTGAGCCCGAACTGGTATCCGAGCAAGCAGGAAACGCATCGTGAAGTGCCGACGTGGAACTACGCCGTGGTGCATGTGCATGGCCGTCTGCGCACGACTACGGACGCCACGTGGTTGCGTCAGTTGCTGGAGCGTCTGACCGATCGCCATGAGGCGGGCCAGCCGCAGCCATGGCATGTCTCCGATGCGCCGGAAGATCACATTGAAAAGAACTTGCGCGCCATCGTGGGTCTGGAGATCACCATCGATCGCATCGAAGGCAAGTTCAAGTTGAGCCAGAACCATCCCGCTGCCAATCAGGCCGGTGTCATGGCCGGGTTGCATGAGCGTGGTGGTCGCGGTGATGCGGATCTGGCGGATCTGATGTTGCAGCAGGACGCATCTCGGCAAGAAGGGGACAGGTCATGAGCCATACGCATCCGCACCACTACAAGGTCGACGTGACCTGGACGGGTAATCAGGGCACCGGCACCAAGACCTACCAGGGTTATGGTCGTAGCCATGAGATCCGCATCGCCGGTAAACCGGTGATCGAAGGCTCATCCGACCCGATGTTTCGTGGCGATGCCAGCAAGCTCAACCCGGAGGACATGCTGGTGACGGCGTTGTCCACCTGCCACATGCTGTCCTATCTGCATCAGGCAGTGTTGGCTGGCGTGGTCGTTACCGCTTACGTCGACAGCGCCGAGGGCAACATGGAAACCACCGCGCACGGTGGCCACTTCACCGAAGTGGTGTTGCGCCCGGTGGTCACCATCACCGCGGACAGCGATCCTGCCAAGGCCGAGGCCGCGCATGAGGCGGCGCATCACGGTTGTTTCATCGCCAATTCCGTGAATTTTCCGGTGCGCTGTGAGCCGCGCATCGTGGTTCAATCGAACTAGTCAATTATCCGTTTAGCCTTCTATTTCAGGATCAGCAAGCCATGAGCAAAGATATCGTTCTCGCCTTCTCCGGTGGCCTCGACACCAGCTTCTGTGTGCCTTATCTCAAGGAGCGCGGTTGGGCCGTGCACACCGTCTTTGCCGATACCGGCGGCGTGGATGCCGAGGAGCGTGCCTATATCGAGCAGCGCGCCAAGGAGCTGGGCGTGGCCAGCCATGTCACCGTCGACGGTGGCCCTGCGATCTGGAACGGCTTCGTCAAGCCGTTCGTGCATGCCGGTGAGGCTTATCAGGGCCAGTACCCGCTGCTGGTGTCCGACCGCTACCTGATCGTGGATGCTGCCATCGCTCGTGCGAAGGAGCTGGGCACCAAGGCCATCGCCCACGGTTGTACCGGTATGGGCAATGACCAGGTGCGTTTCGACCTCGCCGTGAAGGCGCTGGGTGACTACGAGATCGTGGCGCCGATCCGCGAAATCCAGAAGGAGCACACCCAGACCCGCGCCTATGAGCAGGCATACCTGGAAGAGCGCGGCTTCGAAGTGCGCGCCAAGCAGAAGAGCTACACCATCAACGAGAACCTGCTGGGCGTGACGCTTTCCGGCGGCGAGATCGACCATTGGAAGACGCCGGGCGAGGGCGCCCGTGGCTGGTGCAAGCCGCGCGCCGAATGGCCGTCCGAAAAGCTGTCGGTCACCCTCGGTTTCGAGCAGGGTGAGGCAGTGTCGCTCAACGGTCAGAAGATGCCGGGTGACAAGCTGCTGGCCAAGCTCAACGAACTGTTTGCGCCGTATGGCGTGGGCCGTGGCATGTACACCGGCGACACCACCATCGGCCTGAAGGGCCGCATCGTGTATGAAGCGCCGGGCCTGATCTCCCTGCTTGCCGCACACCGCGCCCTGGAAGAGGCCGTGCTCACCAAGCAGCAGAACCGCTTCAAGCCGGACGTGGCGCGCAAGTGGGTGGAAGTGGTGTACGAAGGCTTCTATCACGACCCGATCAAGACCGACCTGGAAGCCTATCTGGCCTCCAGCCAGAGCAAGGTCAACGGTGAAGTGGTGCTGGAAACGTCCGGCGCCCAGGTCACGGCGGTGGAAGTGCGTTCGCCGCACATCCTCAATGCCAAGGGCGCGACCTACGCGCAGTCGGCCGACTGGGGTGTGGCTGAGGCCGAAGGCTTCATCAAGCTGTTCGGCATGAGCAGCACGTTGTGGGCTGAAGTGAACCGCGGCTAAGACCCATCCGGGAGCACGATGAGATGGATGGCAACCTGCAAGTTTCGACCGATAAGCAACAGCTCGATGTCGCGCTGATACATGAGTTTCTTTCGACCGGCTCGACCTGGGCGAAAGGCATTCCACTATCGACCGTACGCAGGTCCATCGAACACTCACTGTGCTTCGGCGGTTACACGGACAGCGGCCAGGTGGCGTTTGCGCGGGTCATTTCGGACTTTGCGACATTCGCCAACCTGGTTGATGTGTTCGTGCTTCCCGAGCATCGCGGCAAGGGCTACGGCAAGCGCGTGGTGGACGCGGTGATGGCACATCCGGATCTGCAGGGGTTACGCCGTTTCACCCTTGCAACGTTTGACGCGCATGATCTCTATGCGCGGCACGGTTTCACCATGCCGTCCAGCCCCGACACACTGATGGAAATCTATCGACCTGGCATCTATCAGCCGGCGCCGTTGTAACGGTCCGGGCGGCACACAACAACGACAAACTCATGAGCGAACTACTCGACGCAACCCTCAGGCATCTCCGCGCGCTGGTCAGCTACGACACGCGTAATCCGCCCCGTGAAATCGGTACGGGCGGGATCTTCGACTACCTGCGGGCGAACCTGCCGGGCTTCGATGTTACCGTGACCGACTACGGCGCTGGCGCCGTGACGCTTTATGCCGTGCGTGGCCAACCGAAAGTACTGTTCAACGTGCACATGGACACGGTGCCCGATTCGCCGCACTGGACGGCCAACCCGCATGAGCTGCGCGTGACGGAAGATCGCGCGATCGGCCTGGGCGCCTGCGATATCAAGGGCGCCGCCGCAGCGCTGCTGGCGGTGGCCAATGTGACCGACGGTGACATGGCGTTGCTGCTGTCCACCGATGAAGAGGCCAACGATCCGCGTTGCATCGCCGGCTTCCTCAAGCAAAAGCCCGCTTACGATGCCGTGATCGTGGCTGAGCCGACCAAGGGTGAGGCGGTGCTGGCGCATCGTGGCATCCATTCGGTGCAGATGCGCTTCAAGGGCAGTGCAGGGCATGCGTCCGGCGAGCAAAAGCCAAGTGACAGTGCGCTGCATCAGGTGATGCGTTGGGGCGCTGCGGCACTCGATTTCGTCGAAAAGCAGTCGCACGAGCGTTTCGGCGGCCTCACCGGTTTGCGCTTCAACATTGGCAAGGTCGAGGGTGGCATCAAGGCCAACATGATTGCGCCCTCGGCTGAGGTGCGTTTCGGCTTCCGTCCGTTGCCCACCATGGCGCCGGATCAGTTGCTGCACACCTTCCGCACCCTGGTTGAACCGCAGCCGGTGGCGTTCGAAGAACTCTTCCGTGGCGATTCGTTGCCGGCGGGCGACACCGCTACAGCAGAGGCGCGCCGGCTGGCGGCCCGTGACCTGGCAGACGAGCTGAACATCCCCATCGGCAACGCCGTGGACTTCTGGACCGAGGCCGCGTTGTTCTCCGCGGGTGGCTACATCTGCTTCGTCTACGGCCCTGGCGACATTGCCCAGGCGCACACGGCCGATGAGTGGGTTGCTCTGGGCCAGCTTCAACACTACGCCGAAACCATTTACCGCATCATCGATAAGAGCAAGTAAACGTGGAAGCTCACAAGCACACCAGGAAAACCATCGTCCGCTTGCTTTCGAGCATGGGTAGCGCGAAGGAAATCCAGCAGTACCTTAAGCGTTTTTCGCAGCTGGACGCCAAGCGCTTCGCCGTAGTGAAGGTCGGTGGCGCCGTGCTGCGCGATGATCTGCCGGCGCTCACCTCATCGCTGACTTTTTTGCAGCAGGTGGGTCTTACCCCCATCGTGCTGCATGGCGCTGGCCCGCAGCTGGATGAAGAGCTGTCGGCAGCAGGTATCGAAAAGCACACCGTGAACGGCTTGCGCGTCACCACGCCCAGGGCGCTCGCCATCGTGCGCAAGGTATTCCAGGAGCAAAACTTGCGCCTGGTCGAGGCGCTGCAGACCATGGACACCCGCGCCACCTCGGTGCTTTCGGGCGTGTTCACGGCGAGCTATATCGACCGCGACATCTATGGCCTGGTTGGCAAGGTCAGCGATATCAACCTCGCGCCGATTGAGGCCAGCCTGCGTGCCGGTTCCATTCCGGTGATCGCCAGCCTGGGCGAGACGGAAGAGGGGCAGATCCTCAACGTCAATGCCGATTTCGCAGCCAATGAGCTGGTGCGCGTGTTGCAGCCGTACAAGATCGTGTTCCTCACGGGCACGGGTGGCCTGCTGGATGACCAGGGCAAGATCATCGACTCGATCAATCTCAGCACCGAGTTCGATCATCTGATGTCGCAGCCGTGGATCAACGGCGGCATGCGCCTGAAGATTGAGCAGATTGCCGACCTGCTGAGCGATTTGCCGCTCACGTCTTCGGTCTCGATCACCAAGCCGTCCGAACTGGCGAAAGAGCTGTTCACGCATAAGGGTTCCGGCACGCTGGTGCGTCGCGGTGAGAAGGTGAAGCGCTTCGAATCCTGGGAAGGTATCGATCTGGAGCGCATGCGTCTTCTCATCGAGTCGAGCTTTGGCCGGACGCTGGTGCCGGACTACTTCGAGCGCACCAAGCCATTCCGCGTCTATGTGAGCGAAAACTATCGCACTGCGATGATCCTCACTCAGGAAAACGACTTGCCGTACCTCGACAAGTTCGCCGTGCTCGATGACGCGCAAGGTGAAGGCCTTGGCCGTGCCGTGTGGCAGGTGATGCGTGAGGAAAATCCGCAGTTGTTCTGGCGCTCGCGCCATGGCAACGCCGTTAATCATTTCTACTACGCCGAATCGGATGGCTGCCTCAAGCAGCCGCGCTGGAAAGTGTTCTGGTACGGCATTGAAGACTTCGGCACGATCGCGAGCTGCGTCGCGCACTGCGCCGAACGACAGCCGACTCTGGTGGACTGAATCATGAGCACAACTAAACATCGCATCGGCATCGTGGGCGCCCGTGGCCACACGGGCGCGGAGCTCATCCGGCTGGTGGCCGCGCACCCGGCGCTTGAGCTGATGTTCGTGTCATCGCGCGAACTTGACGGCCAGCGGGTCGCTGACCACGTCAATGGCTTCCATGGTGAGCTGCGCTATGCCAGCCTCGATCCTGAGGCTGTGGCAGCGCAGGGCGCCGACGTGGTGGTGCTGGCGCTGCCCAATGGCAAAGCGGCGCCGTTTGTCGAAGCTATCGACAAGGCCAAGCCAGATACCCTGATCGTCGACCTCTCTGCCGACTATCGCTTCAATGAAAAGTGGTACTACGGCCTACCGGAGTTGACCCGCGAGCGCTGGCGTGGCGAGAAGCGCATCAGCAATCCGGGCTGCTATGCCACCGCTATCCAGCTGTCGATTGCACCGCTGAAGGATCTGCTGGCGGCGCCGCCGGTGAGCTTCGGTGTCTCCGGCTATTCGGGCGCGGGCACCACGCCGTCGGACAAGAACGATCCGGAAAAGCTGCGTGACAACCTGATGCCGTACTCGCTCACCGGTCATATGCACGAGAAGGAGGCGAGCCGTCACCTCAACGTGCCGGTGGAGTTCATGCCGCACGTGGCGCCGCACTTCCGCGGCCTTACGGTGACCACCAACCTCTACCTTGCTCGTCAGGTGAAGCGCGAGGACATCGTCAACCGCTTCAAGGGCGCCTACGAGGGCGAGAAGCTGGTGCACGTAGTGGACGAGGCACCTTGGGTCAGCCACATCGCGCATAAGCATCATGTGGATATCGGCGGCTTCGCCGTGTCCAACGATGGCAAGCGCGTGGTGGTAGTGGCCACGCTCGATAATCTCTTGAAGGGCGCGGCGACGCAGGCCATGCAGAACATCAATCGCGCCATTGGCGTGGACGAATACACGGCAATTCCGGTTTAAGGCGATACGAACATGACCCAGCCCCTCTGGCAAAAATCCAACATCAAGATCGACGCCCGCATCATGACGTTTCTCGCCGGCGACGACGTGGTGCTGGATCGCGAGTTTTTCCTGCACGACATCACGGCCAGTGAGGCCCACGTGGAAGGTCTGGCCAATATCGGCGTGGTGAGCGCCGATGAGGCGGCAGCGCTGAAGCGCGAGCTGGATGTGCTGGCAGAAGACTTCCGCGCTGGCACCTTCGTGCTGGATGATCGCTACGAAGACGGCCATTCGGCCATCGAGGCGCGTCTCACGGAGCGCCTCGGCGACGCAGGCCGCCGCGTTCACACCGGTCGCAGCCGTAACGACCAGATCCTGGTCGCCACGCGACTGTGGCTGAAGGAAAAGCTCGCCGAGCTGGAGCATCACTGCCGCGCCATCGCCAACGTGTGTCTTGACCGTGCGGCGCAGCTGGCGATCCCGATGCCGGGCTATACGCATCTCCAGCGTGCGGTGGTGTCTTCCACCGGTATGTGGTTTGCCGGTTTTGCCGAGGGCTTCATCGACAACGCATTGCGTGCGAAGCAGACGGCCTTGTTGATCGACGCCAATCCGCTGGGTACGGCTGCCGGCTATGGCGTGAACCTCAAACTCGATCGTGAGCACACCACGCAGGCACTGGGCTTTGCCCGCATGCAGGTGTCGCCGATCTATGCGCAGCTGTCGCGCGGCAAGTTCGAAATGGCTGTGCTGGAAGCGATTGCCGGCGCCTTGCTGGACGTGCGCCGCCTGGCGTGGGATCTATCGCTGTTCACCACGGCGGAGTTCAACTTCGTGAAGCTGCCGTCGGAGTACACCACGGGCAGTTCGATCATGCCGAACAAGCGCAATCCGGACGTGGTGGAGTTGTTGCGCGCCAGCTATGCCAGCGTGGCTGCGGCACGTACCGAGATCGAGCAGCTGCTGTCGCTGCCGACCGGCTACCAGCGCGACCTGCAGTTCTCCAAGGGTTCGCTGTTCCACGGTTGCCGCCACGGCCTCGCAGCGCTTGAGCTGGTGCCTGATCTGCTCGCGCGCATGGAATGGAACGAGCCAGCCATGCGGGCGGCCATTGAGCCGGCTATGTACGCCACAGATGTGGCTATCGAGCAGGCCGCGGCAGGCGTGCCGTTCCGTGATGCCTATCGTGCCGCGGCCGATGCGGCTGCGTCGGCCGGCGCGGGCAGGACGCCGGAGACTAGTCTGGAAGCGCGCGTATCACCCGGCTCCGGGAATGATCTGCGCCTGGAATCGTTGCGCGATAGACTCAGTCGTCTAGACGGCTAAACGGAGATCGGCATGGGGGCGGTAAGCACAAGCAATGCCGAACACTACACATGGGGGCAAGGTTGCGACGGCTGGCATCTGCTGGCCGGCGACGACCTGAGTGTGATCGAAGAGCGCATGCTGCCGGGGACGTGGGAAAGGCGGCATCGGCATGCGCGCTCCCGGCAGTTCTTCTACGTGCTCGAAGGTGAGCTGACCATCGAGCTGGAGGGCAAGGCACACCACCTTGCTGCGGCACAAGGCCTGCACGTGCCCCCTGGCTCCGCGCATCAGGTCCGCAACGAAGGCGAGGCGGATGCGCGCATGCTTGTCGTGTCCTCGCCCCGCAGTCATGGTGATCGCATCGACGCCCCCGTGGACGCCGACCTATGAACGAGAGGCGGCGCACCGAGGTCATTCCTACGCAAGCGCTGCCTATCTGGCGTCGCGCTGTTCTGAAGGTTGGGAGCAACTTGCTCGCGGCTGACGGCGGCGGTCTTACGCCGCGTTACGCTTCGGCGTTGGCGAGTTTCATCCAGGCCAGTCACGTGGCTGGCCGGCAAGTGGTGCTGGTGTCATCCGGCGCGGTGGCTGCCGGAAGGGCGCAGTTGCGTGCCCACGCCCCTAGCGGCGGCGATCTTGCTGCGCGGCAGGCGTTGGCTGCACTCGGCCAGGCGCCCATGATCGCCCTGTGGCAGTCGCTCAGTACGCGCCCGGTGGCACAGGTGTTGCTGACTCACGACGATCTTCGCAACCGGCGTCGTTATCTCAATGCACGCGCCACCTTGCGCGAGCTGCTCGCGTTCGACGTGCTGCCGGTGGTGAACGAGAACGACACTGTCGCCGTCGACGAACTGAAGCTGGGCGATAACGATAACCTTGCTGCCATCGTGGCCGCGCTGGTGGATGCGGATCTGCTGCTGATCGCATCCGACATTGACGCGCTTTACACCGCCGATCCCCGCCACGATGCGTCGGCCGTGCCTTTGGGCCGGGTAGAGTCGCTGACGCCTGAAGTGCTGGCGATGGCGGGCGGCAGCGGCAGTGCCGTCGGCACCGGCGGCATGCGCACCAAGTTGGAAGCCGCATCAAAAGCTGGCGCGGCGGGCATCCCCACGGCCATCTTCAGTGGCAGGCATGACGCGACCGTACAGGCGCTTGCGCAGGACCAGCTGCATGGCACGTTCTTTGTGGCGGGCCGAAGCCGCATGCAGGCGCGCAAGTACTGGCTGCGTCATGCACCCACGGCGCCTGGACGCATTCAGGTGGATGCGGGCGCGGTCAGGGCGCTCGCCGGTGGCAAGGCATCTCTGCTTCCTGGCGGCGTGCTTGAAGTCGCGGGGGAGTTTCATCGCGGCGATCTTGTCGAGATCGTGGACCAGGCAGGCCGCCAGGTGGCGCGCGGACTCAGTCAGTACGGCGCTGGCGAGGCAAGGCGCCTGGCGGGTCGACACAGTCGCGACATAGAAACCCTGCTGGGCTACAGCTACGGCGCAGAGATTGTGCATCGCGATGACCTCGCCACGCTGTCTGATATCGAGACGATGGGAGACATCGACGCATGATGAGTGACATTCGTTCCCTGGCGCTTGCTTGTCGCGATGCGGCTCCCTTGCTTGCCGCGCTGGATACGCCAGCGAAGCGGGCTCTGTTGATCGAAATGGCGGATGCGCTGCGTCGCCACGTCGATGACGTCTTGGCCGCCAATGCGCGGGACATGCAGCATGCCGCCGAGAAAGGCGTGCAGGGTGCGATGCTGGACCGGCTTCGGTTGGATGAGGCGCGACTCAACGGCATCGCGGACGCATTGCGCGACGTGGCTGCGTTGCCTGACCCGGTGGGTGTCGTTACACGCCGTGACACACTCGCCAATGGCGTGGTGGTGGAGCGCGTGCGCATTCCGCTCGGTGTGGTGGCGATGATTTATGAGGCACGTCCCAACGTGACCGCTGATGCTGCCGCACTGTGCCTGATGGCTGGCAATGCGGTGATCCTGCGTGGCGGCTCCGAAGCCATTTATTCCAACCGGGCGATCGCGGCGGCACTGCATGAGGCGCTGCGCATTCACGGCTTGCCTGAGGCGGCTGTGACGCTGGTGGAGGATTTGAGTCGGGAGGCGATGGTCGAGCTATTGCAGCTGAGCGATATCGTGGACCTGGCCATTCCACGCGGCGGCGAGGGCCTCATCCGGTTTGTGACCGAGCACGCGCGCGTGCCTGTCATCAAGCATTACAAGGGTGTTTGCCACCTGTATGTGGATCGTTCTGCCGACCTTTCGCTTGCGCTGAACCTGCTGGTCGACGGCAAGACGTCTCGCCCCGGTGTGTGCAATGCGCTGGAAACGTTGCTGGTGCATCGCGATGCCGCCGAGCGCTTTCTGCCACGCATGGCGGTGGCTCTTGGTGAGCGAGGCGTGGCATTGCGGGGTGACGCTACCACGCGGGCATGGGTACCTGAGGCAAGCTCCGCTACGGAAGACGATTACGCCGCGGAGTTTCTGGACCTCATCATCGCCGTACGTGTGGTGGATAGCCTGGATGAAGCCATCGCACATATCCGCCGTTATGGATCGGATCACACTGAAGTGATTGCCACCAGCGATGAGGCCGCGGCGCAGCGGTTCGTGCAATCGCTGCGCTCTGCGGTGGTGATGGTCAACGCATCGTCGCGCTTTTCCGATGGTGGGCAGCTGGGGCTGGGTGCGGAGATCGGTATTTCAACAACGCGTCTGCATGCCTACGGACCGATGGGTGCGGAGTCGCTGACGATTGAACGTTTCGTGGTGCGCGGTGAAGGGCAAGTGCGCCACCCGGAAAGCCAAATCGACTGATGACGCGAGCTTTTTGTTGGAGCGCACTTGTGCGCGACCGAGCGTATCGGGTCGCGCACAAGTGCGCTCCTACAGCGAGGCGTGCTGTTTGTCGTTACGCGCGGCTTGGCGTAAGCCGCGCACAGATCAGCCCTGTGCCGCCCAGTGACGGGTGGTTTCGACAAACGCCAGGCAGTCGGCGTAGCGGTTGTACAGAGGCGTCGGCGAAATGCGGATGACATCGGGCTCGCGCCAGTCGCCGATGATGCCTTGCTCCATCAAGTACTCAAACAGCGAGCGTCCGCGCTCGCGGCCACCTAGCACGCGAATGGAAAGCTGGCTGCCGCGTCGCGCGGGATCACTCGGCGTGACCACTTCCAGCACGTTGTGCAGCTGGCTTTGCACCAGCCATTCCAGATAACCGGTCAGGCGCAGCGACTTTTCGCGCAAGCGCTGCATGCCTGCACGACGGAAGATTTCCAGCGACACGCGTAGCGGCGTGAGAGCGAGGATCGGCGGATTGCTGAGCTGCCAGCCATCGGCGCCGTAGGTAGGCACGAATTCCGGCCCCATCTGGAAGCGCGTGGTCTTGTCATGACCCCACCAGCCGGCAAAGCGCGGCAACGTGGTGCGTGCATGGCGCTCGTGCACGAAGGCGCCGCCCACGGCACCGGGGCCGCTGTTGAGATACTTGTAGCTGCACCAGATGGCGAAATCGGCGCCTGTGTCGTGCAGTTGAAGGGGGAGGTTGCCCACTGCATGCGCGAGATCGAAACCGACCATGCAACCGTGGCGGCTGGCAAGGCGAGTGATTGCGGCAAAATCGAAGGCCTGGCCGGTGCGGTACTGAATGCCCGGCAACATCACCAGCGCGATGCGCGAGCCATGCTCGGCCAGGATGCGCTCGATGGCTTCCATGGAAATCAGGCCGTTCGCCTCATCACCTTTCAGCTCGATCAGCGCCGTGGTCGGGTCGTAGCCATGAAAACGGATCTGGGATTCCACCGCGTAACGATCGGTGGGAAACGCGCCGGCTTCGACAAGTATGGCGTGCCGCTCCGGCGTGGGGCGGTAGAAGCTCACCATCATCAGGTGCAGGTTCACACCCAGCGTATTCATCGCCACCACTTCGTGCGGTTGCGCGCCGACGACCGTAGCGAGGTCGTCACGCACGAACTCGTGGTAGTCCATCCACGGCAGGCGGCCCTTGAAGTGGCCTTCCACGCCCAGTTCGCCCCAGTAGTCCAGCTCGGCGTTGAGTGCAGGGCGCACCGCGCGAGGTTGCAGGCCCAGCGAGTTGCCGCAGAAGTAGTGGCTGTCGCGGCCTTCGTGCGGCGGAATCAGGAACTCATCGCGGAAGCTGCGTAGCGGATCGGCGGCGTCCTGAGCCTGAGCCCAGGCAAGAGTGGCTTCGTACGGAGCGGACATCAGGGAATCTCGTGCAGAAGCGTCGCGCCGTCGATCGGCGCGACACGGAAGAATCGGCTTACTTCATGCGCGCGGCGATGGCGTCGCAGCCCTTGTCAAACGCAGCCTTCCATGCAGCGCCGGCCTGACTGACGGACGGGCGCACACAGCGCAATTGGATGGCGTGGCCATCCTTGAACCAGTAGCGCTCGCTGTAGCTGAACTGCGCACCGTTTTCCTGTGCCGTATACACGTAGTTGTCCGATGAACCACCTGTGCTGGCCTGATAACCGGTCAGCGCCTTGGACTTGCTCATGGCGCCGGCAACGTACTGCTGGAACGCATTGACGTCAGGCACCTGCTTCACGGTCACGCTGACGCGGGCCAAGTTGTTGTTGCCACCGGGGGAGGTGTCAGGCACCTGGAACACGCGTACTTCCGGGTCACCCTGCGTTTCCATGATGCCCATCCACTGGTCGGGCGTGCTGAAGTTGACGCTGCCATTGGCCATGCTGATGTCGGTGGCGTGGGCTACGCCGACCACAGCCAGCGCGCTGGCGAAAACCATGTTGCGGAAGAAGCTCATGCCTGCTCCTGTGAGACGGCGTTGGATTCGAAGCGATTTAGCGGCAGCCCCAGCCACTCCAGGGCAGTGCCATGGAAGAGCCGCGCACGGGCGACGTCATCCAGGCCTAGCGCCTCGATGCCACTCCCCGGATGCTGTTCCCCCAGCGGGAAAGGATAGTCGGTCCCCAGCATGACGCGATCGACGCCTGTCACATCCAGGAGATAGCGGAGGGCATGCGGGTCGTGCACGCAGGAGTCGAAGTAAAGGCGCTGGAGATACTCGCGCGGATTGCGGGGGTTGTCGGTGGCCACCAGGTCCGGACGCATGCGGAAGCCGTGCTCGATGCGGCCGATGCTCCAGGGGAAGCTGCCGCCGCCGTGGGCCAGCATCACGCGCAACTTCGGCAGGCGTTCCAGCACGCCGCCAAAGACCAGGCAGCAGGCGGCGCGTGATTGCTCTGCCGGCATGCCTACCAGCCATGGCAGCCAGTACTTGGGCATGCTGGCGGCGCCCATCATGTCCCACGGGTGCACCATCACCGCCGCGCCGAGATCGGCAGCGGCCTCGAAGAACGGAAACAGCTCCGGCGCGTCCAGGTTCCAGTCGTTGCAATGCGAGCCGACCTGCACGCCCTGCAAGCCCAGTTCGTCGATGCAGCGCTCCAGCTCGCGAATGGCCAGTTCCGGCGACTGCAATGGCACCGTGCCGATGCCCGCGTAATGGCGCGGGTAGTTGTTGCAGAGCAGGGCCGTCTGGTCGTTCAGGTGGCGATGCAGCTCCAGCGCCTGGTAACCCGGCGCCCAGTACGAGAACAACACCGGCACGGTGGACACCACCTGCACGCCGACGCCGAAGCGCGCGTAATCCTCGATGCGCTGCTCGGCGTCGAACGCGGAATCCCATACCTCCCGGAAGAACTTGCCATCCTTGTAGATGCGGTGGCGCCCGTCGTTGTGAATCATCACCGGGAAGCGTTCATCGCCGAACTTGGCCGCCAGGTTGGGCCAGTCGCGCGGAAGGATATGGGCGTGGGTATCGATTTTGAGCATATGGCCGAGTCTAAGGCAGCACTGATGAAGTATCGCCGACGTCATGATGTCTGGAAGGCCCGCCGGCTGTGTCGCGTGGGGCCGGGAAGACTGGCCGTCTTGCCAAGCCGCGCGGCGCAGCCGGCGGGCCTTCCAGACATCACCCCGTCATTTCAAATTCAATACGTTGGGGCCAGCCCTGTCTGTCCGCATGCCTTCGGTCCCCTGGCTCGATAGACGGCCAGTCTACCTTCGCCAACGGCCCTGTGGCGTGCGAACAGACAGGGCTGGTGACGACGGCGATACTTCATCAGTGCTGCCTAAATCCTGGATGCAAAACCGTCGCGGGCACCCCGGGCGCATGGCCGGGGTACACCGCCAGCCTATGAAGGTATCAGTGTGGCGCCCCGGCAGGAATCCGGAGTGGCCGGCGATCTGACTTACCGGGCCGGTGCGTCTCACGATCTGACAGATTAGTACGGCATAAACCCCGACCAGGGCTGGCGTGCATCGGTCCTCCGTTTCCCGGCATGATGTCGGGCGCGATCACGTCAGCCAGCCATGGGAGGCCGTATGAAGTTCCTGGTCATGATCTACAACGACGACACGCTGCTGGACGCCATGACAGCGGACGAGCGCGACACGATGATGCGTGGTTGCTTCGTCAAGGCCGATGCACTGCGCGATGAGGGTTATCTGCTCGATTCGGTGCAGTTGGAATCACCGAAGGAAACGAAGTCGCTGCGCGTGCGTGACGACAAGATGAGCATCGTCGATGGGCCGTTTGCCGAGGCCAAGGAGTATCTCGGTGGGTTCAATCTGATTGAGGCGGCGGATATGGATGAGGCGTTGCGAATTGCCAAGGAGTTTCCCTGGGCGCGGACGGGGAGGATTGAGGTTAGGGCGGTGCGGGATATTGATGCGGTTAGGCGGAGGGTGGGGGCGTAAGCGCCTTTCTCCTGCTTCCCTCGGGTGAGGGGCGGGGGAGGGCGAGAACGCGTGTTTCTCCCTCACCGTCATCCCTGCGAAGGCAGGGATCCAGTGACTTTGCTCTTGGCTCTCGTTGAGCGTTCCCGCCAGCGTGCCGCCTACGCGGCGGGCGTTTCGATCGTCTGCCGACGCTCGAGTCACTTTTCTTTTGCTGGACCAAAAGAAAAGTAACCCAAAGAAAATGGCCTCCAGAGCGAGGTGGTCGTAGCGTCGTGCTGAATAAAAGACTTGGCGGTCGTGAAGTCCGGATCGTCACGATCGCCCGACACTCGGTACGGCTACACCGCAACGCGTCATCGCGAAGAGGACTTAAAGCAGAAAGGTGCAGCGTGCGCCAGCTTTGATGACTTAAAGCGGATTGTCGCTGCGCTCCTTCTTCGCTTTTTGGGCTGGTCGGTGCACCGCACCTCTCCCTCTCCCCTTAGGGGAGAGGGTTGGGGTGAGGGGTGGGCTCGCGGTAGCGCTGCAATAGAAGCGCGCCTCGTATTCAATCCCCTCGCAACGTTACCCGTAGGGCGAGAGAGGCTTGGCGCCCTAAACCGTCGCCGCCGACTTGCTCCGGCTACGCCCAATCACATGCGCCAACGTATTGATGTTATCCACCAATCGATCGCTGATACGGGTGAGCAATTCCGCCGCCTGGCGGTCCTCCGCCATATTGAGCAAGGCCGCATAAGTGCGCTGCAAGCTGCGCAGGTCAGGCAATCGCTCCGGTGTGCGTGAGGCGCGCAAGGCCTCCGCAATCTCGTGAAGCGTCGACGCGGCATGATCGACGAAGGCACACATCTCCACTGTTTCCGGCAGGTTGTCGTGGTCGTCGATCAGCGCTTCCAGTGTCATCGCGGTGCGTGCGAGACGGTTGCCGTTGGCGAATAGTGCGTTGGCAAGCTCAAGCAAGGGCGCTGGCGTGGCTGGCTCGGCCCGCATGCGATCCAGCGACGCCTGGGCATTGCTGCGCGCAGTGCGCGCGGCGGTGCGTGCTTCGCGGCGGGCATCGCGTCGTTCGGGGCGGGCGAGGGCATGCAGGTAGTCGGCGTAGGCATCGAGCATGTCCGACAGCGCTGCACGTGCGCGGCCGCGTTCCCAGGTGGGCCACAGAACGTAGGCCAGCAAGGCCATGCCGCTGCCCAGCGCGGTGTTGATCACGCGGTCAGTTACTGCATCGCCGGGGTTCACACCTTCGAACGAGAGCAGGATGACGACCGTGCCGGTCAGCGCGGCCACTGCTATTCCGTAGTGCGCGGTGGCCAGGTAGCGGAACGCCATGCACAACACCGCCATCAGGGCGAGGTGGGCCCAGACTTCGTGAGGGGCGAAGTGCAGCAGCGCGGTGGTGAGTACCAGGCCGAGCACGGTGCCGACCACGCGCAGCAGGCCGAAGTTGAAGGTGGCGGCAAAGTCGGGCCGTAGCACGATGGCGGCCGTCATGGGCAGCCAATAGCCGTGGGGCAGGGCGAGCTGGCGCGCGACAAACAGCGTGGCGGTGAGCGTCACCGCGCTGCGGATAGCGTGGCGGAAGGCTACCGAGTGCGGTGTCAGGTTCGCGCGCAGGGTGGCGCGTGTCGAATTGCTCCGCAGTACGGCGGGCAGCGGCGTTTCGGCAGCAGCTGCACGCAGTTCGCCACGGCTGCCGGCCCAGTTCGCATTACGCACCGCGGCGGCGAGCTGGCCGGACAGGGCATGGATATGCGTCGCCAGTCCATCTGCATTACCGCCGTTGCTGAGCAGTGCGTTCTCGCTGGCCTGCAGCGTTTGTAGCGCGCGTTCAGCCTGGCGGGGCGATTCGCCCACTTCCAGGGCATCGGCAATGGCGGCGAGCACGCGTGCGGCGTCGCCACGGAACATGGCGTGGATATTGGGGTTGGCGCGCAGCTCGGCCATGGCGGTGAGCTCCAGGCGAATGCGCTCGGCCAACTCCAGCAACACGCCGAAGGCCTCCATGGCTCGGCCTCGCGCATGGTGCCGGCCCAGCAGGGTGTGCTGCAGGGTGGTCATGGCATCGGTCAGCGCCGGGACATCGGCTTCGTCATGGGCCTGCTGTCGCGCCAGCTGGGAGAGGCCGCGATACACCTCGGCCAGTGCGTGGCGTTCCGGGCGGTAGCGTTGCAGTGGCCATGCCGCGACCGAGAACACCGTCAGCAGCAGACCGCCGGCAAAGATCAGGCTGGCCGCCCCGATAGCTTCGTGCAGCGGGCGGGGCGTTGCGGCGGTGACCACCAGCAGGATCATGCTGGTCATGCCCACACGGGTCATGTCGGTGCCGAACACCACCAGCAGGCCACCAATGAAACCGAACACCGCGGTGGCGATCAGCATGGGAATCAGCTGGTCGCCGATCAGAAAACCGGTCAATGACGCCAGACCCGCCGCCAACGAAGCGAGCAGCAGGCGCACCATGCGCTGCCGATACGGCCCCGGCTGGTCGGAGAACATGGTGTCCAGTGCGCCCGCGCCAATACCCAGGCCGATACCCGGGTGCCCGCTGGCAATACCGATGGCCAGTGGCAGGATGACCGCGGCCGTGTTGCGTGCGGCCACACGCAGGGGCACATCCGGCCGTTTGGCGGTCAACAGACTGTCGACGACCGTAGCGCGCAGCGAATAACCACTCGAGGACATGACGCTTCGTTCACTCCTAAACGATAAAGCGATTTTGCCTCAACGCGCCTGAAGCGTACGCGACGATGTGGCGTAATCAGCCGCCCGGCGCTCCGAGCTGGCGGCTGAGTGCGTAGAGCACGCGCAAGTCTTGCGCGTCCAGCGTGTCGCCGTCCATGCCGCGGAAGTGGTGGCGGAATGAACGAACTGCTGCCGTGCGGTTGTCCAGCGGGTAGCCGATCAGCCCGAGTGCCATCCACGGGTTGAAGTCCGCTGGTGGGTCGATCAGCGGTCCCTGCGGCCACAGGCCGAAACCTGCCTGAGCCAGCTGCTGCCATGGAAAGCGCGGGCCCGGATCGTCCTTGCGGCCGGGGGCCAGGTCTTCGTGGCCGATGATCTGGGTGCGGGGAATGCGCAAGCGGTCCGTGAGATCAGCCAGCAGGCGCAGCAGGCTGTCGATCTGCACCTGGGTGAACGGCGAGTCGCCGTCGTTATCCAGCTCGATGCCGATCGAGGCGGCATTGACGTCGGTGATGGTGCCCCAGCGACCGGCGCCGGCATGCCACGCGCGCATGTCGTCCGCTACCAGTTGATAGATGTGGCCGTCGTTGCCGATCAGGTAATGCGAACTCACCGGGCCGCCATTGTTGGCGGTGCGCAGCGTGTGTAGCGCCTGCTCGGCCGAGTGCTCGTTGGTGAAGTGCAGCACGATCAGCACGGGGCGACGCGCGTCGTAGTTGGGCGAAGGCACCCAGGTCGCCATGGGATTGCGCACCGGAGCCGGCGCACAGCCGGCGAGCGCCAGCAGGCCTAGCAGTAGCACGCGTCGCACCGGAGTCGAAATCATGGTCGCCTTCAAGGGAATGGAGTGAGAAGTGAGAGGAGAGCGGGCTCTTGCCACTCTCACTTCCCACTCCTCCTCACTCACTTCTGGATCAAGCGCGTCCGGCGAACTCGCCCGTCAGCGTATTCACCCACACCTTTTCTTCATTGGTGATGTACTCGGGCACCTGGATTTCGATACCGGTGTTGAGCTTGGCCGGCTTGGTGCGCTTGGTGGCGCTGGCACCCTTGAGTTCCGGCGCGGTGTCGACCACGGTCAGCGTGACACTGGTCGGCACCTGCAGGCCCACTGGCGCGTCGTCGATCAGCTGCACGTAGTAGCCCTCGGTGCCTTCCACGATGTAACCGGCGTTGTCGCCAACCAGCTCGGGCGACAGCATGTACTGGGTGTAGTCCTCGTTGTCCATGAACACGAATGCATCGCCGTCCATGTACGAGAAGTTCACCTCGCGGCGCACCAGGTCCATTTCCTTGAGATCGTCGTCGGCGCGCAGGCTCAGGTCGAACTTGCGGCCACCGGGGATCGAATACATGGTGAAGCGGAAGGTGACGTTGCCGCCACGCGCGGTGGGCGAGCTGCGCTCGATATCGCGCACCTGGTACACGTTGCCTTCGTGTTCGACTACGTTACCTTTCTTGACGTCGGAAGCTTTCATAAGAGCCAGAAGTGAGTGAATAGAAGTGAGAGGTGAGAGAGAGCAAGGTGTGGGAAGTGCATCTCTCACTCCTCACTCCTCTCCACTATTTTTCTGTTACTTGGGCTGCAAACGCACCGCGCCGTCGAGGCGGATGGTTTCACCGTTGATATAACGATTACCCAGGATGAAGCCCACGGTGTTGGCGAATTCGTCCGGCTTGCCCAGGCGCGACGGGAACGGAATCGACGCCGAGAGCGACTCCTGCACCTGCGGCGGCATGCCGTCGACCATGGGGGTCCAGAAGATGCCCGGGGCGATGGTGGCCACGCGGATGCCGAAGCGCGAAAGCTCGCGAGCCATCGGCAGCGTCATGCCGACCACGCCACCCTTCGATGCGGAGTACGCGGCCTGGCCGACCTGGCCTTCATAGGCGGCGACCGAGGCGGTGTTGATGATCACGCCGCGCTCACCGTCGTCGCCGGTTTCATTCGTCTGCATCAGGTTGGCGCCAGCCTTGGCCACGTTGAAGCTGCCCACCAGGTTCACCATCACGGTGGTCGCGAAGGTGTTGAGCGGCATCGGGCCTTCCTTGCCCAGCATGCGGCCAGCGCCGAGGATGCCTGCGCAGTTCACCACCACGTTGAGGCCACCCAGGGCATCACGCGCGGCGGCGACGTTGGCGGACACGCCTTCTTCGGAGGTGACATCCGTACGGAAGAAGTGACCACCGAGCGACTTGGCGGCTTCCTGGCCCTTTTCTTCGTTGACGTCGAACAGGGCGACCTTGCCGCCATTGGCGACCAGAAACTGCGCCACAGCGTGGCCGAGACCGGAGGCGCCGCCGGTAATGATCGCCTTGACCTGATTGAGCTGCATGAGTAGTCCCAAAAGCGGTGGAAAACGCCAATGGTAGCCCAGGGCAGGTGATCCGGTCCGCTGGGTACCCGGGCGCACACCGAAGCGGGGGGCGGGCCGTGGGCGCATAGCGGCCCTCAGACGTTGGGTCCGAGGGGCTGGAAGGGACCAGATAGAGCCCAAGACGTAGTCGTCAACCTACAACCGGCGGCCGTACTTAGAGCTTTTGTAGGCGCCACTTATATCGATTCTCCGGGCTATTTCGACGCCGAACGGGAGTACAACCTTTGCGGTTGATCAATGGCGCCGTCGATAAGGGAGGCCGCCATGGCATGTTGGGCCGACCAGGTATGGGGTGCCAGGGGGCGCGTGCTCGACGTGGGCTGCTCGCGGGCGGGTAAGCCCAGGGGTTCATGCGCGCCTCTGTCGCTTCGAGCACGGCTTTTTCCGCGGTTAGTGCTGGCGTGCTTGCTCCTGAGCGTTGGCGTCGTCCACGCAGCATCGGAATCGGTCACTTCATCTGGCGCGTCGGAGAAGGCTCCCCGCTCGCCTTACTTCATGACCACGTCGCAGTTGAGCGACCCCGCCATGCCGTTCGCCAACTTGCCCAAAGAAGCCGCGGTCCGCGTGCACGCCGTGGTCGTTGCGGTACCCGACCCGCTGGAGACACGACTGGGGCGCGCATTCGACGTCGAAATGGGTGCGCTGATGAGCGCATTCCGCGCCAGTGGGTACGTGCTCGATGGATTCGCCTTTCCTTGGATACCCAAGACACAAGGTAACGATGGTGCTTATCCCGCCAGTGACGGCAGTGCACGCAAGCTTCCGGGCGTGATGCTGTTTCGCAACGACAACTGGCGTAACTGCAGAGCTGATTCGGCGCCCTCCACGTTCTGCGGCTCGACGTACTACGCGCTCTTTCTTGTGGGGGAGACGCCGACTTCGGGTGTCCATCCGGAGGCGTTCAAACGCGCAGCGCGCTGCGTCCTGGCGCTCGATAGTGGCAACCGTGGTGATGCCTGGGTACTCCCCGACGACCTGCGAGAGGCAGATTGCGGCGCGCAAGTCGAGAACGATGCGAAAACGTCCTCCGCTTTGTACTGTGACCGGGCGATCGATGTTGTAGGCCCCTCGTTCTCAGGCTCCATGGAGTCGATGGCAGCGGCGTTGAGCCAGGTGGCGGCAGAGGTGTCGAGCAGGTCGTGTCAAATGCGATCGGCCGAGCATGCAGCGAAAAGTCTTCACGTTCGCCTGCTTTCACCATCTGCGAGCATCAGCGACAACGACGAAATTCAGCTGCATGCCTATATCGCAAGGGCAAACTCGCCTGAATTCCAGGTGCACCTGACCTACCAGTCACTCGCGACAAAAGTGTCGGAGCAGTTGGAACGAGTGCTGTCGTACCTGCAGCCACGCATTGGCCAGGACGATAGCGTGGTGGTGTTCAGCGAGGAATCGAGCTTTGGCGCAGGCGTCATGACTGACCTTGGCCTCAGGCGGACACTCGGTCCCGGCAGCATGATTTGCCAAAAACCCGTCAAAGGGGCGCCGCTGGAACGCGACCATTGCTGGGGACGTTTGGTTGACGTCCAGTTTCCACCCAATATCGCCGCTATCCGAACGGAGCACGTGAAGATTGATCAGGCAAAGGACGCGGAACGTCGACAGATCCTGCCTGAGCCATTGCTTGAGCTGGACCTTACCGGCGTGGACAAGGGCACCGACCAGCCCCCGACCTATCAGCCGAGTCTGAGCTCCCGCTCGGACGAGCTGATGCTCTATCAAACGTTCGACACCTTAGAAAAGAAAGTCCGCCCGAAAGCGGTGATCATCGTCGCGACCGATGTGCGCGATCGCTTGTTTCTCCTGGGCGAGACACGCGACCTGCTGCCAGGCGTACTGCCAGTCCTGCTCGAACAGGACAACCTTGTCGTGCATCCGGATTACCGGGACATCAGTCGCGGCAGCATCAGCATGCCTGCAGGTAACACGCACGTTTGCCTGAACAGTTACAACGAGCTGATGCCGTGCGTTGATGGCGAAACCGTGGATGGCGCCTGGGGACAGTTCGCGGGCAAGCAGGATCCCGCCAAGTGTCCCGCATTACCTCGCCATTTCGCGTTTGCGACTGACTACGCGGCGAACATGTTCACCGCCATGGTTCGTCTGGTAAAAGACGTCGACGCCTCGGACAGGCCAAGTGCAAAACTGGCCAATCGCGATGCCAAGACATGGGGAGAGGAAAGGACAGCATCTCCACTGCTTGTCGCAACTCTGGCGGGCTTTCAATACGTAGGTGATCCCGAGCGCCTCGCGGCAAAGCAATACAGGCGCGGAGGTGACAACGTCGCTGGTTGCGCTCCCGTGCAAGGAAAGTCAATGCCGGACATGCTCATTGCGAGCGACACACGTCTCCATCTACAGGGGCCGGCTTACCTGGCGATGACTTTGATTCTTGCGACGATGTTGATCGTGGCAAGCTGGCTCGCCTGGCATAAGTGCGATAGGGCACTGCTTGTTTTCCCCATCCATCGGTACGCGCTTCGCCTGGCTCGGATCGATCCTGCCGATGCCACGAAAGCCATCAGTCCTGTTTCGATTGCCTGCGTAGTGGCGTGGCTGGCCATGGCGGCGACGGGGTTTGCGATCGTTGGCTATCGCATGGTCATGGCCCTGTCATCGCATGAGTCAATGAACACGGATCTGGTTCATGGTCGAGCGCTCTGGGTGTTGTTCGCGCTAAATCTTGGCTATGGGTGCTTTGTCATCCTTACGCTTTTCAGGGTGGCAGAGTGGAGCCGGCATTGCGGCGAACTTTCTGCTGCCGTGGGCAGCAAAACGCCGTTGGGCCAGCGCTTGCGGCGTCGCGGTTTTCCTTATGCGGCAATCAGTGCGATCACTGTGTTGACTGGCCTTTGGATGAGTATCGAGGACGTGAATCCTGTCGGCGCAAGTAGCGAGTGGATATCCGAGCTGGCGGGGGCCTTTGCGCTTGCGGGCAGCGTTTTCTTCCTCGCGCTGTTTGCCGAGGCGTTTGATCGCCTGATCCGCATCAGCATGGAGTTCGATAAGACGATTGGCTTGATCAGGAGCAAATCCAACGAAGGCGACTGGCCCACGCCGTGCCTCCTTGGCGAGCGACCGGCTAGCCCATTCAATATCACGATGCGGCTGCACAATTACTTCACCTGGCGCACCTACGGCTCTCGCGAATGGGCGGCGCAGACCAGGCATTTGCTGGATGGTCAATGGGAGTTCGGCGAAAAGAGCCGTGTCGATTTCAAGACGTGGCAAGCATTGCTGGTCGCGGAGATGAAGTTTGCGGTAGCGGCCATGCGCTCTTGCGCCTGGTGTGCGGCCATGGGGGCCACGCTTGCCATGTTGCAGATTCAGATCTATCCATCGACGTACTCGCGGCTGCAGATCACGACAGCCACCACACTGCTGGCGCTGTGCTTTGCCGCGGTCGTTTACGTCGTGCTGAAGCTCGAAAAAGATAGCCTGTTGGGACGCATGTTCACCAGGGATAAGGACGCATTGACGTTTGGCAACGCACTCGCAGCCTTGTGGCCCAAGCTGCTGGCTTTTGGTTCGATCCTGGTGATGGTGTTCCTGCCGGGGACGTGGAATTGGCTTGGCGGTCTGCTGAAAGCCGCCAATCTGTTGCACTGAGCCGTTGGCAGGTCACAGTGCCAGACATCGTCGCAACGCTTCGGAATCCACCAATTCGCGGAAGGGAGTAACCGGACGCGGCGGTGCTTCCGGTGCCTGCAGCTCCTTCTGCCAGACGCCGACATCCCACCACTTGCCGAGTTTGTACCCCGAGCTTCGCCACACGCCGGCCGGTTCGAACCCCATGGATTCGTGCATGGTCACGCTGGTTTCGCCGGGAAGGGTGATGACGCCAACGGCCTGGTTGAGCCCTTGCAGCCGCATGGTGTCGAGCAGTGCACTGTAGAGGCGTCGAGCGATGCCGCGGCGGCGTGCATCCGCATGCACATAGATGGAGGTCTCGGCGATCCAGTCGTAAGCCGCGCGTTCGCGAAAGCGGCTCGCATAGGCGTAGGCCAGTACGCGGCCATCATCTTCCCAGACAAGCCACGGGTAGTGCTGCAGGCGCGCCTCGATGCGCTGACGCATGGCGTCGACGCCGGGTAGCTCGGTTTCAAAAGTTTCGACGCCATGCAGCACCGAGGGCGTGTAGATGTCGTGGACGGCGGCAGCGTCGTCGGCGCGGGCAATGCGGATCATGAGAACACTTTTTCCATACAGATGCTGCGGTGGTTGGCGTGATGTTCGCCGAATGGCGCGCAGCGGCGGTAGCCTGCGCGTTCGTACAGCTCCAGCGCCTCGGTCTGAGCTGTGCCGGTTTCCAGCTTGATGACCCGGTCGCCACGACCACGCACCACGTTTTCCAGCGCCTCCAGCAACTGCTTGCCCAGGCCCAGGCCGCGGCAGGCCGGTAGCACGTACATGCGCTTCACCTCGACGTAGTCGTCGTGTCGCACGCAGGCACCGCAAGCCACCGGCACGCCATCGACGCGGGCGGTAAGGAAGGTGACATTGGCTTGCCTGAGTTCTTCGAGTGGCACAGGTTGAATGTTGCCGGTGGGGTAGAGCTCTGCCAGATAGCCGTCCAATTGCTTGATCAACGGGGCGACATCCGGCGATCCCGGGTCATCGACCTCGAATTTCAGTACAGGCGTATTCAACATGCTTCGTATTTCCAGTTGCGTCGCTTGCCCTCGGCCAGCCATTCCAGTGTAGTGGCTATACGCTTCTGACGCGTGGAGTCTGTCCTGGCCTCGGTGATCCAGGCGACGTATTCTCGTTGCGCACCCGGTGGAAAGCCCTCGTAGGCTTTGCGAGCAGCAGCATGTTTCTTCATGGCGAGCAAGGCGGCGAGGTCTTCCGGCACAGCGACCGCGGGTTTGGCGGCCGTCGCGCGCTTCACCTTTACACCGGCTTCGTTGAGTGCCATCGCCTTGCGGATCAGTGCAGTCAGCGTCTTCCTGGAAGGGAGATCCTTCAGCGAGGTCAGTTTACCGAACTGGCCCATGCCTTCTTGCGCGCTTTCGCCAAACACTTCCTTGTGCAGCCAGAAACCGAAGGCGCAATGCTGCTTGAAGGCGGCCATGTTGCAAAGCGGCGCACCCTTGTAGCTGTAGAAAGGCATGCTCCATTTCACGCCTTCCTCCACCTCGGGGCAGGTGGCATGAACCACTTCGCGCAGGTGCTGCAGGATGGGTTGGGCAAACGGCGCGGCCTTGGCGATATAGGCGTCGATGCGAGGATCGTGACTGGCCATGGCAGCACTCCTATAGCTCGCGTATGTAGAACTGATCGCAGCTGAAATGGCCCGTGCCGCCCAGAGGACAGGGCAGCGTGGTGAAGCCGTGGCGTCGGTACAGCGTTTGCGCCGCGTCCATGCCCGTGAGTGTTTCCAGGTAGCAGCGGCGAAAGCCATGCGCGCGAGCTGCGTCCAGGCAGCGATGCATCAGCGCGCTGCCTGCGCCAAGGCCTCGCGTCTGCGGGAGAAAGTACATCTTGCGCAGTTCGCAGACATCGGCATCGCCGCCCTCCAGCGGTGCGATGCCACCGCCACCCAGCACCTCGCCATGGCGCTCCACGACGAAATAGGCGCTGCGCGGATGAGCGTAGGCTTCGTACATCGTGTCCACTTCGGCATCGTGAATGGCGAAGCCGGGGCCGTCCGCGCCGAATTCCGGCATCACCGAACGGATGATGTGGGCCATGGCGATGTTGTCGCGCGCTTCGATGGGGCGGATGAGGAAATCAGTCATGGTGTGGTTTGCGGTGTGCGATAGACGACGCCGTCCTTCATCACCAAGACGGCGTGCTGAAGATCGTCGATATGCATGGTGGGGTCGCCGTTGAACGCGGCCAGATCGGCGCGCAGGCCAGGGGCGATCCGCCCGAACGATTGCTGCTGGCGAAGAATGCGGGCGGCGACGTCGGTGGCAGCGTGCAGCGCCTGCGCAGGTGTCATGCCATCGCGCACCATATTGGCCGGCTCGCGCCAGTTGTCGCCGTGAGTGAAGACGCCGACGTCGCTGCCGTTGCCGATGGTCACGCCGAGTTTGAGGGCAGTGCGGAAGGCGTGTTCGGCCTCGCGCATGCGTGCCGTGGGTTCGCTTTGGCCTGGCACATAGTGCTCGAAGTATTGAGCCGTGGATTCCACGGCGGTAAGCGTGGGCTCGTACGCGACGCTGTGTTGTTTGAGCAATCGAAAGGTGGCTTCGCTGGCGCCGTAGCCGTGCTCGATGCTGTCTACGCCGGCCTCCACGGCGAGTCGCACACCTTCGTCGCTGGCGGCATGCGCAGCCACCGGGCGACCCGAGAGATGCGCGGTGTCCACAATGGCCTTCATCTCGGCCAGTGACAGCGTGGGCTGCGTGCTGCCATCCGCGCCAATGCGGTAGTCGGCATACAGCTTGATCCAGTCCGCCCCGTGTCCGGCCTGCTCGCGTGTGGCGCGGATGGCTTCATCCACGCCGCTGACTTCCTGGGCGCCGCCGGGTAGCTCCATGTCGGGGCGAAACCCGCGCGGGCCGGGCCCGTAACTGGCGGTCGCGACGATGGCGCGTGTCGCGATGAACATACGCGGCCCGGGGATCATGCCCTCGTCGATGGCGCGCTTGATCGACACATCGGCATAGCCTGCGCCCTCAGTGCCGAGATCGCGCAGGGTGGTGAAGCCAGCAAGCAGGGTCGCACGCGCATGCGCGGCGGCTTCGAGCGTACGGTAGTCCTGCGGCTCCTTCAGCACCTGATCGTTCCACAACGTTTCGTTGTAGGGATGCAGAAAAACGTGGGAGTGGAGGTCGATCAGGCCCGGTGTAAGCGTGGCGCCCGGGAGCTCGATGCGTTGCACGCCAGCGGGTGCGTGGATGGTGCTCAGTGGGCCGACTGCGGCGATAGCACCGTCGAGGGTGAGCACGGCCCAGCCGGTATGCACCGTGTCTCCTTCAGCCGTCCAAATGCGTTCGGGAACCAGTAGGACATCGTTGTGTACTGCCGAAGCCGCCGACGTGCCGCTCAGCAGCAGCGCTGTCAGTAGGCCAAGCCCGCCGTTCCGCCAATTCCACCGCATCGTCGCCTCCCACCCCTTATACGTCTGATTCTAGCGACGGGAGGCCATGGAAAGGGAAGTGGATTCAGGGAGAGACGCTGGCGATCTGCTGCGCGCACTCGCTGGCGGCAACGGGCGTGTCCGTGACACAGCTGGCGAAGCCGGCCGGCAGGTCGGTAAGCATCAGCGACTTACCTTCGCGCATGCTGAAGTTGGTCAGTGGTGGCTTGCAGTCGTTGCCGCTGGTGGCACAGCGCTTGGGTAGCACGGTGTAGTGGCACACACCGCTCTTGCTGCGCAGGCAGCGGAAGGTCGCCATGGGCCCATCGATCTGGACCTGACTGTCGACCACGTTTTCACCATCCACGACAGCATGCGTGACGACGGTGTGCCCATGCTCGTATCCGGTGAGGGCGAGCAGCAGATAAAACAGCAGGATCAACTTGTCCATGATGACCTCTTGCAGGGTGCGTATGGCTTACATGTTGCGGAACAAGGCCATGAATGGCTGGCTTACCACCAGCGTTTCGGGGCGCTGCTTCAGGCGCAGCGTGCCCTTGCCGGTGTCATCGCGAACGATGGATGCCACGGCCTTGAGATTGACGATGGTGGAGCGATGGATTTGCTTGAACGTCGAAGGGTCGAGCATGCCGGCCAGCTCGCGGATGGGCGTGCGCAGCAGTGCTTCGCCATCGGCCGTCATGGCGACGGTGTATTTGTTGTCAGCGCGGAAATAGGCCACGTCGTCCACCATGATCAGACGTGTCTCGCGGCCGTTGCTGGCGGTGATCCAGGTCAGCGGCGGCGCGCCTGGTGCTCCGTGGCCGGCCAATTGGCGCAACAGCGCGTTGAGTGTGTCGGCGTCCGTCGGACGGTTACGCGCCTTCAGGCGTTGCACGGTGGCGTCCATGCGTGCACGCGTGATGGGCTTGAGCAGATAGTCCACGGCACCGCGCTCGAATGCATCCACGGCGTATTGGTCGTAAGCGGTGGTGAAAACCACCTGCGTTTCGGGGCTTGCTTGCGTGGTGGCAGCCGCGACTTCCAAGCCACTGAGGCCAGGCATGCGAATGTCGAGAAAGGCGATGTCGGGTCGGTGCGTGTCGATGGCTTCGAGCGCGCTGGCGCCGTCTTCGCACTCGGCCACGATCTCCAGCTCGGGCCACGCTTGAGCGAGTAGATCGCGCAGGGCGGCACGCAGCAGCGTTTCGTCTTCGGCAAGGATGGCGGTGGTCACGGCGTTGCCTCCGGACGGCCGTTGTCCGCGACACGCGCTGGCACCGTGATGGTGCTGGCCACGCCTGCGGGGGCATTGCTCACCACCGAGAGCGACGCCTCGGCACCGTAGATAAGACGCAGGCGTTCGCGCACATTCTTCAGGCCGATGCCGGTGCCCGCCGTGGCGGCACTGAAACCCACGCCGTCGTCAGCTACGGTGATGGCGACAGCGCCGTCGTCGCGACGGGCGAGTATCCACACCGTGCCACCGCCGGGCTTGGGCTCCAGCCCGTGCTTGATGGCGTTTTCCACCAGGGTCTGCAGCATCATCGGCGGCAGCGAGATCGGGCGCAGTACGTCGGGCACATCGATCTGCAGTGACAGGCGCTGACCCATGCGCAGTTTCATGATTTCGAGATAGGCGCGGGTGCGTTCCAGTTCATCGCCCAACGTGGACTGTGCGTCTTCAGTGAGCGGCAAGGAGTGGCGCAAGTAGTGGATCAGATGTCCCAGCATCTGGTCGGCTCGTGAAGGATCGGTACGGGTGAGGTATTGCGCGCTGGCCAGCGTGTTGTACAGAAAGTGCGGCTCGACCTGTGCGTGCAGCAGATTTAGCCGCGCCACGGTCCGCTCTTTCTCACTCTCTGACTGTTTGGCGCGCTGTGCCTCATCACGGCGCTTCTCGGCGATACGTCGCGAGATGGCGCGAATAATGGCCTCCGCGTTCTCCAGGTTGCTGCCTTCGTCCACGCGGAACCAGTCGCTCCAGGCCGCCGCCTCAGGCTCGCAGATCAGCGTGACGCTGCTGGCGCCATCGCCGGGTGTGACCGTGGCGTAGATCTGGTTGCGCAAATTGCCAAACCAGGTGGAAGGGTCCCACCGCCCGAGCGGGCCGCGGCCGTAGGGTGTGGGGCGTTGAACCTTGGCGCGAATCTGCAGGCTGTCGCGGGCGCTTTCGATATCTTCGGTACGCGGCAACTCGCGGATAGCGGCGTCGAGCAGGTCAAACGTTTCGTCCGCCCCGAAAGGTACTTCCACGCGCCGGCGCTGGCGGTTGCCCAGTGTGTCGTCGTCGATATGCCCGGCAATGAGGCGGACGCGGCGCAGGTGGGTCACTGCACTGGTGATGACCAATAGCAGCGCGATAGCTACCAGCAGCACGGCCATGCCACCGGTGTCGTGATGGCGGAAGGGGGCGCTGTTGGTGATCAGCAAGGCGGCGAACAGCAGGGCAAGGAACCATGCCAAGACCAGTCGGAAAACGAAGAGCAGGCTCTTGATCACGTTTTTGGGCGCCGGTGGGTGAAGAGGACGGATCGGAGCATACCCAGCACGGACGCCCCTGGCCGCTGTTTTTCGACAGAACCGGGATTCCGGCGACGAAAACATCTCTGACGGGGATGAAAGGCGGCGGGAAAGGGCGTCAGTGCGGGTAGAACGAGCGGTGTGGCCCGTAGCAGTACCACGTCAGCACTGTGGCGGGCAGCAGCTGCTCAAGCGGCAGGGCCAGGCTTTCGCACAAGTCCAGCGTGTCCAGCAGCACCTGCTCCGTGGGTCCCGCCCGGCCGAGATACTCGCGCTCCAGCTGGCTATGGCCAAGTATCTGTTCGCTCCAGCTATAGAGCGCGTCGGCACGATCCATGAGTTGCGCGGCCAGCCAGGGCCGTAGCGGCGCGTACAGCGGCAGGGCTTCACGCCGAGCGAGCTGGTGGGCCAAGGGTGTCACCTCGTCATCGATGCCGCGATACCACTCGGTATGGCCGGCCGCCGCCATCGGAACGACCAGTGGCGCTGGCGCCCGGTTTTCCGCCCAGGTGGTGAGAAATAAACGTTCGATGCGGCGCGCCTGCGCGACGCGATCCACTTCGATCAGTAGCCCACGCTCCAGGTCGAAGAATTCGAAAAAGCGTCGGTGCAAGGTGCGGAAGCGCTGCAGTGGCTCGCGTGAGAAGCCGATCTTTAGCAGATCCTCGCCGCGGCAGGGCAGTACGTAGACGTACGCACGGCCACGTGATGCGAAGCGCGGTTCAGTGAAATCCTCATCCATGGCGATGCGTGAAAGGCTGCATGGCGCGCAACGTATCCAAGAGAAGGTGCCAGCTTGCACCTTTCCCGTCTCATCAGGACAGACAGGTTGCTCTTCGCGCACGTCCCAAAAGTATCAGCCGCCTTCAAGGGTCAACTACACGACAATTTTGCCGTCATCCCCGCGAGGCGCTCGTCAATAGCCGAAGGCTGGTCAAGCGGGGATCCAGTGACTTTCGGTTGCCCTCAGCGATTGAAGGGCGCTGGATGACCAACTTCGCTGTTGTGAAGCGCCTCCCGCCTTCGCGGGGATGGCGGTGAGGCGACGACAAGTGTTGCTGGGAATCTTTGATAGGGCTTTTAAGACGCCGTGCGCGCCTTGGTCACGCGGCTGGCCGTTTCCTTGTGCAGCTGCGCTGCGAGCCAGGCACCGGTGGCAACGAGAATGTCCAGATCGATACCGGTGTGCATGCCCATGCCATGCAGCATGTACACCACGTCCTCGCTGGCGACATTGCCCGTGGCACCTTTCGCATACGGGCAGCCGCCGGTGCCGGAGACGGCGCTGTCGACCACGCGCACACCTTCCTCGAGACAGGTGAGGATGTTGGCCAGCGCCTGGCCGTAGGTGTCGTGGAAATGCACGGCCAGCGCAGCCATCGGCACTTCCTGCGCCACGGCGTGCAACATCGCGCGCGCTTTCGCCGGCGTGCCGACGCCGATGGTGTCACCCAGCGAAACTTCGTAGCAGCCGAACTCGTGCAGTCGTCGCGCAACGCGTACGACGTCGCTCACTGGCACGTCACCCTGGTACGGACAGCCGAGCACGGTGGAGACATAGCCGCGCACTTTCACGCCATCCGCCTTGGCGCGAGCCATCACCGGCACGAAGCGCTCGATCGATTCATCGATCGAGGCGTTGATGTTCTTCTGGTTGAATGCTTCGGATGCGGCAGTAAATACCGCGATCTCGCTGACGCCCTCGGCGCGTGCGCGCTCGTAGCCTTGTTCGTTGGGCACCAGCACCGGGTAGCTCACGCCGGGCACTTTGCGAATGCCCCGGTAGACCTCGGCCGCGTCGGCCATCTGCGGTACCCACTTGGGGCTGACGAAGCTGGTGGCTTCGACGGTTTGCAGGCCGGTGCTGGAAAGGCGGTCGATCAACGCGATCTTCACGTCGGTCGGCAGCAGGGTCTTTTCATTCTGCAGGCCGTCGCGGGCGCCGACTTCTACGATGCGGACATGGTTGCTGGTGTTCATGTCGTTGAGCATAGCGCGTTCGTGTGGTTCAAGGCGGTGCTTCGGCTGGCGGTGGTTCTCGGCTTGTTACTGAGATCTGTGCCGGAATGATGGTGCGGGAGAGGCTCCTTCAGCCCGCACCAACAGGCTTAATCGGCAAAACGCACCAGTACCGCATCCGCTTCGACGAAATCGCCTTGCACGGCGCTGATACTTGCGATGGTGCCGGCGCGCGGCGCCTTCAAGGCGAGCTCCATCTTCATGGCTTCCATCACCAGCAGTTCCTGACCTTCTTCCACTGCATCACCGGCGTTCGCCTTCACCAGCACGATGCGGCCAGGCATGGGGGCCACGATCTGGTTGCCACCGCCGCCTTCCTTTGATTGCCAGGCAAACGCGGCCGCTCGTTCGAACGCATGTCGATGGCCGGCGGCATCGTGCACCGTGATGCGAGCGCCATCGGCACGCACGGGCAGTCGCAATGCTTCGCCGTTGAAACGTGCGCTCAGTGCTTCACCGTCATGGCGCGCACCGTGTACATCAGCCGCTGCCTCGCCATGTTGCAGACGGTAATCGCCGTCGTGGCCGTAGGCCTCAATTTCGTAGCGCTGCCCGTGCAGTGACAGGGCGACAATGCGTTTGCCGGCATGGCCTATGCGCCACGCGTCGGCGCGCGACCAGGGCGAGAACGGATCAACACCGTTCTGCGTCTTCTTCACCACGGCAGCTTCATCGTGTAGCAGTGCAGCCACGGTGGCAGCAAACAGCACGCGGTCGCTCGGCGGTGCGTCGCCTGCAAGGAATTCGTCGAGATGCCGATCAAGATAACCGGTGTCGATGCGACCCTCGACCACCACGGGATGCCGTGCCAGTCGCTCAAGGAAGGCGATATTGGATTTGGGGCCGACGATCTCGCTGGCCATCAGCGCATCGCGCAAACGTTGCAGGGCTTGAGGGCGATCCTGATCCCATACGATCAACTTGGCGATCATCGGGTCGTAGAAGATGGTTACCGTGTCGCCTTCGATGACGCCACCGTCGATACGCACATGGCGCGACGATGCCGGCAGGCGCAGCGTGAGCAGCTTGCCGGAACCGGGCAGGAAGTTCTGATCCGGATCTTCGGCATACAGGCGCACTTCGATGGCATGGCCGCGTGCCTTGATCTGATCCTGCGTCAGCGGCAACGGCTCACCCGCCGCGATGCGCAACTGCCACTCGACCAGGTCGAGCCCCAGCGTTTCCTCGGTAACGGGGTGTTCGACCTGCAGGCGCGTGTTCATCTCCATGAAAAAGAACTCGCCGCTCTGGCCCACGATGAATTCCACCGTGCCCGCGCCCACGTAGTTCACCGCCTTCGCTGCCGCCACCGCCGCCGCACCCATCGCAGCGCGGCGTGCATCATCGAGAAACGGTGAAGGCGTTTCTTCCAGCACCTTCTGGTAGCGGCGCTGTGCTGAGCATTCGCGCTCGTTAAGATGGATGACATGACCGTGCGTGTCGCCAAACACCTGGAACTCGATGTGGCGCGGATGGTCCACATAGCGCTCGAGGATGACGCGCGTGTCACCGAACGCACTGGCGGCTTCGCGCTGCGCCGAGGCTAGCGCATCGGCAAATTCACTCTCGTTGCGCACAATGCGCATACCCTTGCCGCCACCGCCCGCTGCCGCCTTGATCATCAGCGGGAAGCCGGTGCGACGCGCCTGGTCGGCCAGCACGTCGGGCGACTGGTCCGCGCCGTGGTAGCCGGGCACCAACGGCACCTCGTGCTGCTCCATCAGCGCCTTGGCGGCGGCTTTGGAACCCATGGCGTCGATGCCTTCCGGGCGCGGGCCGATGAAGGCGATGCCGGCATCGGTGCAGGCGCGTGCAAACGCGGTGTTTTCGGAAAGAAAACCGTAGCCGGGATGAATCGCCTGCGCACCACTCTTGCGTGCCACTTCCAGAATGGCGTCGCCGCGCAGGTACGACTCGGTGGGGCGGGGGCCGCCGATCGGCCATGCCTCATCCGCCAGCCGCACGTGCTGGGCATTGGCGTCGGCCTCCGAGTACACGGCGATGGTGTGGATGCCAAGCCGGCGGCAGGTGCGAATGACGCGGCAGGCGATCTCGCCACGGTTGGCAATGAGTACGCGCTCGAACATGCGGCTTCCGGGGATGAGGCGAAGCTGCCAAACGTAGCAGATTGCAGCGCCGCAGCCGATGCGCGGCGCAGCATTCCGCCGTCAGAAGGCCCTGGTCATTCCTCGTCCCAGTAATCCACACGCAGCTCGGTGCGGGTGACCAGGCGGAAGCCTTGCGGGGAGCCATCGGCGGCGGGCGGATATTCGGCCATGATGCCGATCTTGCCGCTGTCCGGGTATTCGCAGACTTCGGGAGACTCCTTGGTGCTCACGGCGAGATAACGCATTTCGGTGGTGCCGGTGTTGATGATCTGATGCGCCTTCTCCGGGCCGCCAGGAGGACAGGCGATGACGTCACCCGAACGTATCGGATAACGCTCCTCACCGATGCGAACCTCGCCGTGGCCTTCCAGCACGAAGAACATTTCTTCGTTGATGCGATGGTTGTGGAAGGGAAATGCGCGCTTGCCCGGCGGCACGGTGGTGATGTTGTAGCCCAGTTTTTTTGCGCCGATCTGCGTTGAAAATCGCCCGATGCGTGCCTCGAAGCGTTCGGCCGTTTCACCGGTGGGACCCATGCCGGGCGGAAACGGCTGCACCTCGACGTCGGCGATGTTCATGATGGGGTGTGTCATGGTGTGGCTTCCCTTGAAGTGGCCTGCAGCATCCCTTGTCGGCATGACGCTTTGCAGGTGCTGGATGGCCTAAGAACCTGTCACTTCGCTGTCATTCCGGCTGGTGACAAACCGCTTCGATATTGTGCCCATCGGGGTCGAGCACGAAGGCACCGTAGTAGTGCTCGTGGTAATGCGGGCGAAGCCCCGGTGCGCCGTTGTCCTTGGCGCCCGCTTCGAGCGCAGCGTGATGGAACGCATCCACGGCGGCGCGGTTGCCGGCTGTGAACGCCACATGCACGGCGCCGTTGCCTTGACCGTTATGCGAGGTGCCGATCCAGAACGTGGGTACACCGTTGGTGCCAAACCCGGCGTGTGCGCCGTCGCCGGTCTGCTCGGCGGTGACTTCCATCACCAACGTGCCGTCGAGCGGCGCCAGTACCTTGCGATAGAACTCTCGGCTGCGTTCGTAGCCGGAGACTTGCAATCCAACGTGGTCGAGCATGGCGTCATTCCTTGTGATGGCCAGAACCACGCCGAGTATGCGACGACGAAGGTCAGCCCGTCGTGCACCACGTTGCGGCGCGTTTGCCCAGGAACGCGCCAAGGCCTTCCTGGCCCTCCTCGGACACGCGAAGGCGTGCGATCAGCGCGGCATTCTCGCGATCGATGTGCTCCGCCTGTGCTTCGTCCGCACCCGCCATGCGCAGGGCCAGCTGCTTGGCTTCGGCCTGCGCGATGGGGGCGGCTTTTGCTAGCAGGTTCAGTGCGGTTTGTACGGCTTCATCCAGCTGTTCAGCGGGCACGCATTGGTGCAGCAGGCCGATCTGGAGCGCGGTGGGTGCGTCGAACAGCTCGCCGGTGACGAACAGCCGACGTGCGTGGCGCAGCCCAATGGCGTGGATGACGTAGGGCGAGATCACCGCCGGAACGAGGCCGAGCTTCACTTCGGTAAGCCCAAAGCGTGCGCTGTCCACGCCAATGGCGATGTCGCAACACGCCACCAGACCGACGCCGCCGCCATAAGCCGCACCGTTGACGCGGGCAATGGTGGGCTTAGGCAGGTATTGCAGCGTGCGCATCAGCTTGGCGAGGCGCAGCGAGTCTTCGCGGTTCTCCGCTTCGCTGGCGCTGGTCATGCCGCGCATCCAGTTGAGGTCGGCGCCGGCGGAGAAGCTGGCGCCTTCGCCGGTGAGCACCACGGCGCGCACGCTGACATCGGTGCCGGCCAGTTCCAATGCGCGAGTCAGCTCCGCGATCAATCCGTCATCGAAGGCGTTGTGCACCTGCGGACGATTCAATGCGATGCGACGGACGCCTGCGTGATCAGTAATCTGGATGCTGCTGGACATGGCGTGCTCCTTTCGAGGGCCGTCATCTTAAGGCGGAACGCGCTAATCCTTTACGGGTAACGCCAGAAATTCCGCCGCATCGATGGCCGCGCTCTGCCAATGGCCTGGTGCCACCTCGCGCCACCATGGCTGCACCAATTCAACCCGCGCCGGTTCCACGGGCTCGCCCAGGCGAGGCATCACGAGTCCTTCCTGTGCTTTTGCCAGCAATACCTCTGCAGGTTCTGCCCATGGGTGCATGGCAAGGTTGAAGGTGCCCCAATGCACTGGCAGCAGCCGTCCGCTGCCCAATTGGCGCCATGCCGTGAGCGCGTTGTCTGGCCCCAGATGCACGCTGCCCCATGAAGGATGGAACGCCCCAACTTCGATCATCACCAGATCGAACGGCCCCAGGCGTTGGCCAATCTCCGCGAAATGCGGCGAGAGGCCGGTGTCACCACTGAAGAACACCGAACTTTTCTCGCCGCGCAGCGCGAAGGATGACCAGAGTGTCGCGTTGCGATCCTTCAGGTTGCGCCCGGAGAAATGATGCGAGGGCGCGGCCGTCATGGTCAGCCCGCGCGGCAGCGTCACGCTTTCCCACCAGTCCAGCTCGGTGATGCGCTCGGGTGGTACGCCCCACGCTTCCAGATGCATGCCCACCCCCAGCGAGGTGATGAACGGCACGCGCAGCTTCGCCAGCGCGCGAATGCTTGGGTAGTCGAGGTGGTCATAGTGATCGTGCGAAATCAGTACGGCATCGAGCGGCGGCAGGGCGCTGATATCCACCGGCACTGGCTGAAAGCGCTTGGGCCCGAAGAACGAAAACGGCGAGGCGCGGGGACCCCATACCGGGTCGGTGAGCACGCGTACGCCATCGATCTCCAGCAGCACGGTCGAATGACCAAGCCAGGTCGCGCGAAGGCCGCTTTCGACCGGGCCGGTCCACGCAGCGCGTGGGTCGAGCGAGGGCAACGGGCGTAATGGCGTGCGCCCCTCGCCGCCGAAAAGGAGATCGGACATGGCAGGGCGAGCACTTTCGATGCGTGGGGCGCTGGAAGGGTAGGTGTTCACGAAACCGTCGCCACGGTACTGCGCGGACGCTTGCATGCGTTCGAGGCGCAGCCCTGAGGCATGTCGGGCAAACAAAGCCATATCGACCTCACGAAAAGTGGGCGCGGCCGGCGCTGTGCTTGAGGAGCGCCGTGCCGCTTCAGGTCGGACGTGCTGCGGCCAGATGCCGCAACCCCATCCACGAGTTCTGCTATCGGGGCGTGCTGCGTCAGTTCCAAGCCGAGCGGGCGCGGAACGGTTCAGGTTGCACGTTCTTGCGCTGCACCAAGGCCAACGCCAAGCGGCATTGCGTCGCGCTGCAGTTCAGGGGCAACTCATATACAATGCGAACCATTCTTATTTGGTTTTGGTGACCAGTGCGCCTGTCCGACCTGCCGAAAGGGGCTACTGCCGTGGTGGACCGAGTGGACGATGCTCACGTTTCCGACCCCATCGCGCAGCGGCTGCGTGACCTGGGGTTCGTGGCGGGTGAGCCGGTCCGCGTGGTGGCGCTGGGCCCCATGGGCGCTGATCCCTTGCTGATCCAGATCGGTTCAACCCGCTTCGCGCTTCGGCGCAACGAAGCGGCGCGGGTGATGGTGCACCCGGGGGCGAGGGCATGAGCGCCAGTACGCTGCGCATTGCCCTGGTCGGCAACCCCAATTGCGGCAAGACGGCGCTGTTCAACCAGCTCACCGGCGGTCGCCAGAAGGTAGCCAACTACGCCGGCGTCACTGTCGAGCGCAAGGAGGGCCGCTTCAGTGCGCCATCCGGGCGTGTGCTCCAAGTGCTGGATCTGCCGGGCACTTACAGCTTCGACGCCACCAGCCCGGACGAGCAGATCACCCGCGACGTGCTGGAGGGCAACTACCCGGGCGAAGCGGCACCGGATCTGGTGGTGTGCGTGGCCGATGCCACCAATCTGCGCCTGCATCTGCGCTTTGTGCTCGAAGTGAAGCGCCTGGGTCGCCCGGTGGTGCTGGCGTTGAACATGATGGATGCCGCCCGTCGTCGTGGCATCGCCATCGACGTGCCCGAACTCTCGCGCCGCCTTGGCATGCCGGTGGTGGAAACCGTGGCGGTGAAGCGCGACGGCGTGAAGATGCTGATCGCACAGGTGGATGGCGAAATTCCGGAAGCACCGCCGGCGCTGGCGGACGACCCAGCAAGCCGCGCCGATCTGCACGCGCAAGTGCGCGAACTGCTGGCGGCCACCGTCACGATGCCGCGTGCGACCGCCGAACTCGACGACACGCTGGATCGCTGGGCGCTGCATCCGGTGTTCGGGCTGGCGATCCTGGCCGTGGTGATGTTTCTGATCTTCCAGGCCGTATATGCCGCCGGCAAGCCGATGAGCGACCTGATCGGCGGAGGCTTCGGCTGGCTCGGTGCCCATGTAACGGCGTGGATGCCCGTCGGGCCACTGCAGAGCCTGGTGGTCGATGGCGTGTTCGGTGGCCTGGGCACGGTGATCGGCTTTCTGCCGGTGATCCTGGTGCTGTTCTTCTTGATCCTGGTACTGGAGGAATCCGGCTACCTGCCGCGCGCGGCCTTCCTGCTGGATCGCCTGATGGTGTCGGTGGGCCTCACCGGGCGCTCGTTCATTCCGCTGCTCTCAAGTTTCGCTTGTGCGATTCCCGGCATCATGGGTACGCGCAGCATCACCGATCCGCGCGATCGTCTGGCGACCATCCTGGTGGCGCCGCTGATGACGTGTTCCGCGCGCCTGCCGGTCTATGCGTTGCTGATTGGTGCGTTCATCCCCACCCGCAAAGTGTTCGGCATCTTCAACATGCAGGGGCTGGTGCTGTTTGCGCTATACGCACTCGGCATCGTTGGCGCGATGGCGGTGGGCTGGGTCATCAAGAAGGTACGTCGTGACCGCAGCGAGCACGCGTTGCTGATGGAGCTGCCGTCCTACCGCCTGCCCAAGGTGCGCGACCTGTCGATTGGCTTGTGGGAACGCGGCATGATCTTCCTCAAGCGTCTCACCGGCGTGATTCTCGGGCTGACCGTGCTGATGTGGTTCCTCTCCAGCTTCCCGGCGCCGCCGGCAGGGGCTACCGGGCCGGCCATTGATTACAGCTTTGCCGGCTACATCGGCCGTGGCCTTCAGGTGATCTTTGCGCCGCTGGGTTTCAACTGGCAGATGAGCGTGTCGTTGATTCCCGCCTTCGCCGCTCGTGAAACTGCCGTGGCAGCTCTGGCGACGGTCTATGCCGTGGGCGGGGATGGTGCGGACGGCGCAGGCCTGGCGCAGGCGCTGGCGGCCAATTTCTCGCTGGCGAGTGCGTTGTCGTTGCTGGTGTGGTTTGCCTTTGCGCCGCAGTGCATGTCGACCCTGGCGGTGATTCGCCGCGAAACCAACTCCTGGCGCAACGTCGGTATCTCGTTCGGCTACATGTTCGTGGTGGCCTATGTGGCCTCGTTCCTCACCTATCAGATCACGAGCTGGCTGACATGAGCGACGGCTTGCTGCTGCAGTACGTGATCATCGGTGTGATCGTGCTGATCAGCGCGCTGATCACCTTGCGCAAGCTGGCGCCGCAACTCACCAACCGCTGGCTTGCCGCCGCTGCGTTGCATTTCGATCGGCCCGGAAGGGTGGCGTGGCAACGGGCGCTGGGTCGTCACCTGCAACCGAAGCAGGCCACCGGCAACTGCAGCGATGGCTGCAGCACTTGCGGTGCCTGCGGCCCCAAGCCGCCCGCCGCGGCGCACGATGTGCAGCCGCTGGCATTCCGTCCCCGAGCAAAGTGACTCGCGCGCAGGGTTACGGGTGATCCGGCGGTTTGCTATCCATCGGTGGATTGATCTTGCGTATGGCCGGATCATCCGGCTTGACCGGCGTGAGGATGCCGACCGTCACTGTGCCCGATAGCAGATACGTCTCGAACTTCGGATCGTAGGGGTTGTTGCTCGCGCGCAACTGTTGGTAGGCCGTGACGCCGTCGGTGATATGTACGCCGGTCACCTCGCCGGGTGTATTGGCGAACATGCCACCCGCGCCCACGTCGTAGCTCGGGGGCGCCTGATGATTGTTCAGGCCCGACATGCCGCCAATCCACAAATGCGGTGCCGCTGAGCCGACGCGTGATCCCGTGGCGGAACTCAGCACTTCGCGCCAGCGCGCCTTGGCACGGCGCAAGGCCACCTCATCGCTATAGGTAGGCAGTAGTTCGCGCCAGATGGCGTTGGCTTCTTCGAACTGATCCTTCGTCATGTGCGCATAGAGCAGTTGTTTGGCATACACGTATTGCGTTTCGCCGCGCTCGGCAGCGAGCGCAAACCACGCCATGGCTCGCGGCATATCCACCGGCGAACCGTGGCCGTTGAGATAGAGCACGCCCAGGTTGTACTGCGCCGGCTTGAACGCCCACGACGCCGATACCTTGAACATGGCAATGGCGTGCGCGTAGTCCTGTCTCTGGTTGGCCAGCGCACCGAGATAGAAGAAATACTCCCCGGGGCGTCCGTCGTCGTTGGGCGTGTTGAATGGATCAGTGCGGCTAGTGGGGACATCAGGCGAGGCGTGAAAGCTCACCACCTGCGGTCGTTCCCAATGCGGGTCGATGGGGATGGTGGGCAGTGAGGTATCGCTGCCTGCATGGGCCGAGGTAACAACGAGCGCCAGCGACGCTACGAAGCAGCGCCAATGCCCTGTCGAGAGAATTCGCGTACTCATGCCGACACCCCGAGCGGTTCGCGTGGACATGCAGCAGGATCAAGCTACTCCCAACATGGGGCAGGGGCAATGGTGACCGTCTGGGCTTGCTTCCAGCGCTGATACCGCCCGCAACGCGCCGCCTGCTGCACGTATCTGCGACGCCCCTTTGTGGTTGATTTCCCGTGGGAGGGGCCGCAGATGGCTACAATCGCTGGACCTACCAGGAGTCCCTCATGCAGCAGACGTCTTCCACGGACAACATCGTGCCTGATGGCGACACAACGGAGATCACTGTGCCACCGACGGCGATGCGCCACCCGGCCAGTCACGGCCTGGCAGACAACGTCGATATTGCCGGTCATGACGAAGTGGATCATGAGGCGGCATTGCGCGATTCCGCGTTGCGCGCACCGCGCTGAGTCGTTGATGGAAGGCCGCCCGCCCACCCATGGGCAGGCGGCACAGCGGATCACATGCGAAACACGCCGTAACGCTGCGGCTCGATCGGCGCGTTGAGCGAAGCGGAAATCGCCAGGCCGAGTACGCGGCGCGTATCCGCCGGGTCGATGATGCCGTCGTCCCACAAGCGAGCGCTGGCAAAGTACGGATGCCCCTGGCGCTCATACTGTTCGCGAATGGGGGCCTTAAAGGCTTCCTCGTCTTCCGCGCTCCAGCTTTTGCCGCTGGCTTCAATGCCATCGCGACGCACGGTGGCGAGCACCGAGGCGGCCTGTTCGCCACCCATGACGCTGATACGCGCGTTCGGCCACATCCACAGGAAGCGGGCGCCATAGGCGCGCCCGCACATGGCGTAGTTGCCCGCACCAAAGCTGCCGCCGATCACCACGGTGAACTTCGGCACATGCGAACAGGCCACGGCGGTCACCATTTTGGCGCCGTCCTTCGCAATGCCCGCGTTCTCGTACTTCTTGCCGACCATGAAACCGGTGATGTTCTGCAGGAACACCAGCGGCACATTGCGCTGGTTGCACAGCTCGATGAAGTGCGCACCCTTGAGCGCCGACTCGGAGAACAGAATGCCGTTGTTGGCGATGATGCCCACGGGATAGCCGTGAATATGCGCGAACCCGCATACCAGGGTCTTGCCATAGCGCGCTTTGAACTCGTGGAACTCGGAGCCGTCGACGATGCGTGCGATGACCTCGCGGATGTCGAACGGGCGGCGCGTGTCCTGGGGAATCACGCCATACAGTTCTTCCGCCGGGTAGAGCGGCTCAGTCGGTGCGCGCAGCGCCAGCGGCATCGACTTCTTGCGGTTGAGGCTGGCGACGATATCGCGGGCGATCGAAAGCGCGTGCGCGTCGTTCTCCGCGAAATGATCGGCCACGCCGGATACGGACGTATGGACGTCTGCGCCGCCGAGTGCCTCGGCATCGACCACCTCACCCGTAGCCGCCTTCACCAGCGGCGGGCCGCCGAGAAAGATGGTGCCCTGTTCGCGCACGATGATGGTTTCGTCGCTCATGGCTGGCACGTAGGCGCCGCCGGCGGTGCATGAACCCATCACCACGGCAATCTGCGGGATGCCCAGGCCAGACATGCGGGCCTGGTTGTAGAAGATCCGGCCGAAATGCTCCTTGTCTGGAAACACCTCATCCTGCAGCGGCAGGAAGGCGCCGCCGGAGTCGACCAGGTAGATACAGGGCAAACGGTTCTCCAGCGCCACTTCCTGCGCACGGAGATGCTTCTTCACCGTCATCGGGAAGTAGGTGCCGCCCTTGACGGTGGCGTCGTTGGCGACCACCACCACTTCGATGCCGTTGACGCGGCCGATGCCGGTGATGAGGCCAGCAGCAGGCGCAGCGTCGTCATACATGCCGTGTGCGGCGAGCGGGGAGAGCTCCAGGAACGGCGAGCCGGGATCGAGCAGGGCGCGGATGCGCTCACGCGGCAGCAGCTTGCCGCGAGCGGTGTGCTTCTCGCGAGCCTTGTCGCCGCCACCTTCGGCGCTGCGCGCCAGCTCGCGGTGCAGGTCGTCCACCAGCCCCTTCAGCTGCGCGCTGCTGGCCTGGAATTCCGGAGAGCGGAGATCGATCTGCGAGGCGATGACACTCATGAGCTAACACTGCCGTTCGAAGGAAGTCACCGATGATACCGGTGCCGGCTCAGCGGCTAAATCGGCAACGCAGCATCTTGATAGGGCATAAAAAAAACCGGCCGCGCGAGGCGGCCGGTTTTCCGAAGTACACGAATGTACTTAGTGACCAGCAGCGGTCGAAGCAGCAGCCGGAGCCGCAGCGGTCGAAGCCGGGGTCGGAGCCGGCTGTTCGGCCGGGGCAGCAGCCGGAGCCTGCTCAGTCGGAGCAGCGGCCGGGGCCTGCTCAGCCGGAGCAGCAGCAGCCTTCTGTGCCTGATCAGCAGCCTGCTGCTGCTGGTCAGCCGACTTCTGGGCGTCCTGCGCGGAATCCTGCGCGCCGTTGCTGCAAGCCGCCAGCAGCGCGACGAGCGCAGAGGCGAGAAGGGTACGCGTGAACTTCATGGTGAATCTCCTTTGCCGTGGAATGCCGTTTGGCGGGCGTATTAATAGCGCTTTCGTGGAAATTGCGCCACATCTTTATGTAAGGCAGTGAAAATGGTTAACCCCGCTTTCATCGGCACCGGGGTGTCCAGATGCCGTGAAAAGCGCTGAATCAGGTCAATTCCACTGCAATAGCGGTGGCTTCGCCACCACCGATGCAGAGCGACGCCACACCACGCTTAACGCCGCGGGTCTTCAGGGCGTTGACCAGGGTAACCACCAGGCGGGCACCGCTGGCGCCGATGGGATGACCCAACGCGCAGGCGCCGCCGTTGACGTTGATCTTGTCATGCGGGATGGCCAGTTCGCGCATGGCGGCCATGGCGACCACGGCAAAGGCCTCGTTGACCTCGAACAGGTCGACGTCGCTGACCTTCCAGCCAGCCTTCTCCAGCACCTTGTGCAGCGCACCCACTGGTGCGGTGGTGAACCACTCCGGCTCCTGCGAATGCGTGGCGTGAGCGACGATACGGGCCAGCGGCTTAAGACCACGAGCCTTGGCGTCGTCGGACGACATCAGCACGACCGCCGCTGCGCCGTCAGAGATGCTGGACGAGCTGGCTGCGGTGATGGTGCCGTTCTCCTTGCGGAACGCCGGCTTGAGGGTGGCGATCTTGCTCAGGTCCGAGCGGCCCGGCTGCTCATCGGTGTCGACCTTCACCTCGCCCTTGCGGCTAGCCACGGTCACCGGAACGATTTCACCGGCAAAAGCACCCGATGCCTGCGCGGCCTTGGCGCGTTCGACCGACGCGGTGGAGAAGGCGTCCTGTTCTTCGCGGGTGAAGTGGTACTTGTCGGCGCACAGTTCGCCGAACACGCCCATGGCCTTGCCGTCGTACGGGTTGGTCAGGCCGTCCCACGCCATGTGGTCGACCAGGGTGCCGTCGCCATAGCGGATGCCGCTGCGCGCATTGACCATGTGCGGCGCGTTGGTCATCGACTCCATGCCGCCGGCCACCACGATGGAGGCCGAGCCGGCCTTGATCAGGTCATGGCCCAGCATGATGGCCTTCATGCCCGAACCGCACACCTTGTTGATGGTGGTGCAGCCGGTGCCGGCCGGCAAACCTGCGCCCAGCGAGGCCTGGCGCGCAGGCGCCTGGCCGAGGTTGGCCGGCAGCACGCAGCCCATGATGACTTCGCTGACGTCCGGGGCACCAACGCCCGACTGCTCCAGCGCGGCACGAATGGCGGTGGCGCCCAGCGTGGGCGTGGGTACGCCGGTGAACTGGCCGAGGAAGGAGCCAATGGCAGTGCGCTTGGCACCGACGATGACAACGCTGACGTCCGACATGGAGATCTCCGCAAATACTTGATGGGGCAAGGATGCCCGGTAGATAACCGGTGGATTATCGCAGTCTGTCCCAGATGGGGGCAAACCAGCCGCGTTTGCAGTGGCATGGCGATATTGGCGGCATTTAGTTGCGTTTTCGTTGTGCCACTATGGTGCTTGTCGCGCGTTATCGAGGCCAGGGGCTGGCGTCGGACGACCATCAAGAGTCACGTGGTAACGGGGTGGGTGCCATGAAGACAGGTATGCAGGGTTTGCGCTACCGCCAGGCGGCGGTGCTGGTGTGGATGGCCTTGGGCCTGGCAGCGTGTGGAGGGGGAGGCGGCAACAGCAACACCCGACCTAACCCACCCACCCCCACACCCCCGACGACACCGCCCTCAACGCCACCGCCCACGTCCAACCTTCCACAGCCACCGGTCGATGCACAGCTCAGCATCACCAATACCTATGCTGCGCATTCGGCGGGTTTCAACGGTGCCGGCGTCACCATCGGTGTGGTAGATACGGGTGTGATGCCCTCGCATCCCGCGCTGGTCGGGCGTGTCGTCAGCGAGCTCGTCTACGTCAATCCGAGTACCAACAACCTCAGTGTCGGCGATGCCAATGGTCATGGCACGTATGTGGCCGAGATCGCCGCGGGCACGCCGTTCGGTCAGTTCGCCGGTGGCATCGCATCGGGATCCAGTATCGTCTCGGCACGCATCATCGACGACAACGCGCCTGACGATAACGGTTCCACCCCGGCGACGCCGGTATCTTCCTCGGACGCCATTCCGCTGGGGCAGGTCAGCGCCGACCTGATCAACCATGGCGTGAAGGTCATGAACAACTCATGGGGCGGGGTCAGCTGGAGCTCCACCGACACAACGACTACCAAGGGTTTCCACGACGCGTACAACACCTTCATCAATTCGTGGGGTGGCCTGGTGGTGTTCGCAGCCGGCAACGATTCGCAGGCCAACCCCAGCACCATCGCCTCGCTACCTAGCCTGGCGCCTGACCTGGAGAAGGGCTGGCTCACCGTGGTGGCCGTCAACAGCAACCAGCCGACCCAGCTGGAGAGTTACTCCAACAAGTGCGGCATCGCGATGAACTACTGCCTGGCGGCGCCGGGCGACGTGATCGTGAGTGGCAAGGACGACACCAGCACCACCAAAGAGACGTACTGGATCGTTGAAGGCACGTCGCTCGCTGCTCCCCAGGTGTCAGGCGCGGCAGCACTGGTGTGGCAGGCCTATCCGTACTTCAGCAATGACCTGATACGACAGACGCTGCTGGGTACTGCCGATCCGCTGGGGGGCTCACAACCCAATGTCACCTTCGGTTACGGCGAGCTGGATGTGGGCAAAGCGGTGAATGGTCCGGAGCAGTTCAACTGGGGCGATGTCACGGTCAGCTTCAGCGGCGCTTCCCGCTGGAACAATCCCATCTCCGGTGCGGGTGGCCTGATCAAGCAGGGGTCGGGCACGCTCAGCCTCACCCAGCCTTCGAGCTATACCGGACTAACCCAGGTGCAGGGTGGCATGTTGGTGGCGAAGTCACTCGCGTCCAGCGTCACCATCGGCGCACAAGGTGTGCTCAGCGGTACGCCGTCCGTTGGAGGCTCGGTGATCAACGCCGGCGTAATCGCCGTGAGCGGTGCCGACACTACCGTTGGCGGCAATTACAACCAGACGGGGGCTGGTCGCCTTGCCGTGTCGCTGGGCTCGGCATTGCGCGTGACAGGTACGGCGAGCATCACGGGTGGCGATCTCTACGTCACGGGCATCAACAGCGGCTATGTGGCGAACTCGCATACCGATGTGCTTACCGCCAACGCCGGCCTTAGCGGTACGTTTTCGGCGGTCAACCAGGCCACTGGCGTGATGCTTGTCGCCTCAATCAATTACAGCGCTATCGATGCCTGGTTGAACGTGAGTCAGGTGCAGGCCACCAGCGTGACTGGCGTGACCTATACGCCGGCTTCGTTTGGTGCAGCTCAGCGCGTCGATGCCGCTTTCGGGCAGATCAATTCACAGGTCGGTCAGGGCGGGACGACCGCTGGTCCCACACCCACATCGTTTGTCAGTGGTGCAGCCCATTTGCAGCAGACCGCCACGGCCGCTGCCTTGCAGCAGTCACTGACCAGCCTGTCCGGCCAGTTGCATGCGGCCAGCGCGGCCATGACGTTCGATGCCATGGACGCAGGTACGCGGGCGCTTTCCCATCGTTTCGATCAGCTCACCGACGTCGGTGGCGTCGGTGGCTGGACACAGACGCTGGGTGATTACGGCAGCATGAGCCGCAGCGGCTATGACAGCGTGGGTTATGACCTCAACGGCTGGATGGTGGGCCAGGATCGGCGCCTGGGCAGCAATGGCGTGCTCGGTTTTGCGGTGAGCCAGAGCCAGGATCTTGGACGTCTGGATGAGTTCGCCGATCAAGGCAGAAGCCGTGCCGTGGAGGGCATGCTCTACGGCGGCCTGGTGCAGAACCGTTGGTATCTGATGGGACGCCTGGGTGTCGGCACCTATCGCGAAGACATGCACCGCCACATTGAGCTGGGCAGCGACATCGAAGCGGTAGCCAGCGACAGTAGCGGTCGTTACGACGTGGCATATGGCGAAAGCGGCTATCGCATGTCGCTGGGCGGCGTGCAGATCACGCCTTACGTCAATCTGCAGTACGCCAACATCCGTACCGATGGCTTCAATGAGTTCGGAGGCGATGGTTTTGGCCTCAAGGCTGGCGCGCAGACCATCGAGCGTTGGCAGGGCGGTGCGGGGTTGCGTGCAGGGCGGGACTGGTCGCTCGCAGGCGGCGGCCGCCTGAGTTTGCAAGGCCATCTGTTGTGGCAGCGTGCCTTCAGCATGCATGGCGATATCGTCGACGCCAGCTTCGCCGTGCTCAATCAATGGGCGCCGGTAGGTGGCATTGGCCTGTCACGCTACGGTGGCGATGCTGGCCTGAGCCTCGACTGGGCCATCAGCACACGCTCCAGCCTGTCCTTCGGGATGGATCAGTACGTCGCCCAACATGATCACGGCAAGATGGACACGCTCAGCTATCGCCTGTCGTTCTGATAGCCAACGGCCTCACCCGTACCCCTTGCGACGGCGCCGTGCCAGTCCCGCAACCGGTCGCCAGCTTTGTGACATAACGTAAGAACTTTTGGCGCAAGCTTGTGCGAATATGCCCCGAGGAGGTGCTGGCGGAGTCCAGTAAGGGACCGCTGCGCCGGGATGGCACAGGTTGCTCAGAAGAGCACAGGGGAAGCTATGGATAGTGGTGCGCGCGGACTGCGGTTCCGCCAGTTGTCGGTCGTTGTTTGGATGGCGCTGGGTGTGAGCGCCTGCGGAGGCGGTGGCAACGGCAACGTCAAGCCAGCCTCCCCCTATACGCCACCCAGTCCCGGTTACATACCACCCGGCCCCGGCTATCAGCCGCCCGGCCCTGGCTATCAGCCTCCGACCGGCCCAGGCACGCCTGGTACCACGCCCGGTACGACGCCCCCCACCACGCCTCCGGTGGCGACGAATCCGCCGCCGCTGGACGCGCAACTCTCGCTGACCCATGCCGACGATGCGCAGAAGGCTGGCTTTAGCGGCACTGGCGTCACCATCGGCGTGGTCGATAGCGGCGTCATTCGCAGTCATCCCGCGCTCGCCGGCCGCGTGATTCAGAATCTGGTCTATATCAATCCCAGCACCAACAATCTGAAGGTCGATGATGTGATCGGCCACGGCACCTGGGTATCGGAAATCGCCGCTGGCCGACCGTACGGCGGCTTCGCCGGTGGTCTCGCCCCGGGCGCAAACATCGTGTCAGCGCGCATCCTTTCCGACGCGGCGCCCAGCGACAACGGAAGCCGGCCGCCATCGCCGGTCACGGCGGCAGATGCCGCGCCGCTCCAGTACATCAACGCCGACCTGATCACTGCCGGCGTCAAGGTGATGAACAACTCCTGGGGTGGCATCACCTGGGCCAGCAACGACACGGCCACCACCAAGGGTTTCCACGACGCCTACAGCCCCTTCATCAATACGCAGGGTGGGCTAGTGGTGTTTGCGGCGGGCAATGCATCGCAACCCAACCCCAGCACGATTGCCAGCCTGCCGAGCCAGCAAGGCGCTGCCGACCTGGAGAAGGGCTGGCTCACCGTGGTGGCGGTGGACAGCAACAACCCCACGAAGCTGTCCAGCTATTCCAATCAGTGCGGCGTGGCCATGCATTACTGCCTTGCAGCGCCCGGTGAAGTGGTAGTGAGCGACAAGGGCGACACCGGCAGCAAGGCCACACTTTGGGTGGTTGGCGGTACGTCGTTTGCGGCGCCGGCTGTATCCGGCGCGGCGGCACTGGTGTGGCAGGCGTTCCCGTATTTCACCAATGACCAGGTGCGCCAGACGTTGCTGGGTACGGCAGACGATCTGGGTGCGCCGGGCGTGGATCCGGTGTTCGGTTACGGCATGCTCAATGCGGCCAAGGCGGTGAAGGGGCCGGGTCGTTTCGACTGGGGCGATTTCGATGTCACCCTCAACACCAATTCCACCTGGAGCAACCCAATAACCGGCCAGGGTGGGCTTATCAAGCGCGGCACGGGCACGCTGGTGCTTACCAACACGCTTACCTATCAGGGCGCCACTCAGATCATCGACGGCACCCTTTCCTCGGCGACCATTCCCGGCAACCTGTTCATCAACAACGTCACCTCGACGATGCGCGATGTGCACACCATCAAGGGGAATGTGAACAACTGGGGCACGCTCATGGTGGCGGGTGGTGACGTCGCGGTGAGCGGTAACTACTACCAGGGAACGCCCGCCGATTCGAACAATCCGAACGTGGGACGCCTGGCGCTGGAGCTCGGTTCGGCGTTGCGCGTCAACGGCACGGCCACACTGAGCGGCGGCGAGCTCTATGTCATCGGAGCAGGGCAGGGTTACGTCGTCAATGCACATACCGATGTACTGACGGCTGCAGGCGGTCTTACCGGCAAGTTCTACCGGCTCAACACCGCGCAGGGTGTATTGCTTCAGGCCAACCTCAATTACGACAGCAACAGTGCGTGGCTCAATGTCAGTCAGGTACAGGCTTCCGCTGTCACCGGCATGAACTACACCGCCACCTCATACGGCGCGGCGCAACGTGTGGACAACGCCTTCAGTCAGATCAACACACAGGTCGGCTCGGGTAGCACAGTCAACAGTGGCGTCATTACCACGGACTTCATCAACGGCGCCGCCAACCTGCAGCAAACAGCGACCAATGAAGCTTTGCAGCGCTCGCTGGAAAGCCTCTCCGGCCAGTTGCATGCCGCGAGCGCAGCGATGACGTTCGAGGCGATCGACGCCGGCACGCGTGCCTTGTCCGATCACTTTGACACGCTGGTGGACACGCACGGCGCCGGCGGTTGGGCGCAAACGCTGGGCTACCACGGCAGCATGAGTCGCGCTGGCTACGGCAACGTTGGCTACGACCTCAGTGGCTGGATGATCGGCCAGGATCGCCGCTTCGGCAGCAATGGCGTGTTCGGTTTCGCGGTCAGCCAGAGTCAGGGCTTGGGGCGTCTTGCCGAGTATGCCGATCAGGGGCAGAGCCGTGCCGTCGAAGGCATGCTCTACGGTGGCGTGACGCAGGGCTCGTGGTATGGCATGGGCCGGCTGGGCTTCGGCACCTATCGTGAAACCATGCGTCGGCATCTTGAGCTGGGCAGCGAAATGGCTGCCGTGGCAAGCGACAGCAATGGTCGTTATGGCGTGGCCTACGGTGAAACCGGTTATCGCGCCTCATGGGGCGAGGTGCAGTTCACGCCGTACGCGAATCTGCAGTACTCGCGTATCCAGCGTGATGGTTTCAATGAGCTTGGTGGCGATGGCTTCGGGCTGAAGTCGGCTTCGCAGACGGTGGATCGTTGGCAGGCTGGCGTAGGTTTGCGTGCCGGGCACAGCTGGTCGCTGGCGGGCGGAGGTAGCCTGAGTCTGCAGGGGCGCCTGCAGTGGCAGCAGGCGTTCGCCACGCATGGCGATGCATTTGATGCCAGCTTTACCGGTGTGGATCAGTGGGCGCCGGTGAGTGGTGTTGGCTTGTCGCGTTACCAGAGCCAGGCGGGGCTCACCCTGGATTGGACGATGTCGGCGCGGTCCAATTTGCAGTTTGGGATGGATCAGTATTTTGGGCAGCGGGGGCAGGGAATGATGGGGATGCTTAATTACAGTCTGCGTTTCTGAGTTACTGCTCTCTCCCTCTCCCCTCCGGGGAGAGGGTTGGGGTGAGGGGTCACTCTTGCCTCACTGCTTCATCTTTGCCGTCATCCCGGCGCAGGCCGGGATCCAGAGCCTCGGTCTTTGGTTTTGGCGATTCCGCCAGCGTGCCGCCTACGACGCGAAGCTAAACCCCGTGGGACTTTGGGCAAGCAAAGAAAAGTGACCCGGCCTCCGGCAGGAGGTCGGAAGCCCGCCGTCCCACGGGGACTAGCTTTGCGTCGCAGGCGAGCCAGATCGCGGCAGCGTCTGGTCATCGCAAATAAAGTGACCGAGGCAAGGAGATGCCACCAATATCACGCCTTCCCGTGAAACAACTCACGCCCGATCAGCATGCGGCGAATTTCATTCGTGCCCGCACCAATCTCGTAAAGCTTCGCATCACGCAACAAGCGGCCAGCCGGGAATTCGTTGATATACCCATTGCCACCCAGCGCCTGAATCGCCTCCAGCGTCACCTTCACGGCATTCTGCGATGCATTGAGCAAGCACGCCGCGGGGTCGATGCGGGACTTCACGTTGCTGTCGAACTGCTGTGCCACCATGTAGGCAAAGCCACGCGATGACTGCAGTGCGGTGTACATGTCGGCCACCTTGCCCTGCATCAGGCCGAAGGTGCCGATCGGTGCGTTGAACTGCTTGCGTTCGCGCACGTAGGGCAGGGTGATATCCATCGCTGCCTGCATCAGACCGATGGGGCCACCCGACAGCACGAGACGTTCGGTATCCAGGCCGCTCATCAGCACGCGCACGCCTTCGTTGACTTCACCGACGATGTTCTCGGCGGGAATCTCGCAGTCTTCGAACACCAGTTCGCAGGTGTTGGAACCGCGCATGCCCAACTTGTCGAGCTTTTGTGCCGTGCTGAAACCCTTCATGCCCTTTTCGATGATGAAGGCGGTCATGCAACGGCTGCCGGCGGCGCGCGGTGCGGTGCGCATGTAGACCAACAGCACGTCGGCGTCGGGGCCGTTGGTGATCCACATCTTGGAGCCGTTGGCGACCCACACGTCGCCTTTCTTTTCCGCCTTGCAGCTCATTGAGCCGACCACGTCGGAGCCTGCGCCAGGTTCGCTCATCGCCAGTGCGCCGACGTACTCGCCGGAGCAGAGCTTGGGAATGTACTTGCGGCGTTGTGCTTCGTTGCCGTTGTGGAAAATATTCTGCACGCACAGGTTGGAGTGTGCGCCGTAGGAAAGGCCTACCGAGCCGGAAGCGCGGGAGATTTCCTCCATCGCCACCAGGTGCGCGAGGAAGCCCATGCTGCTGCCGCCGTACTCTTCGGGGATGGTGATGCCAAGCAGGCCCATGTCGCCAAACTTGCGCCAGAGGTCGGCCGGGAAAAGGTTCTCGCGGTCAATGTGATCGGCACGCGGGGCGATCTCCTTCTCGGCAAACGCATGCACGCTCTCGCGCAGCAGATCGATATCTTCACCCAGCGGAAACGGACGCATGCCTTCAAACTCCGGAGAAACGTGAGATGGATATGGTAGCGCGCGCTCCATGACAACCCGTTGCGCGTCGCACAACGCGAGCTGCGCACAAACCGTTAACACGCCCTTGGATTCAGCGTTCGTGTAGCGCGTTGGCCAGTGTTGCCAAGCGGTCTCGTTGAGTCAGTACCTGAACCAGCTGGCCGAGCACCAATCGAGCCGTGTCGTCACGTTCCTGCACGGCAAGCGCGGCGCCAAGGGTCTCGTCATTGGCTGCAGGAATCGCGTTGAGACCGCCAGCCAGGGCGTCGGCCAACTGATCGAGCGCGTTGACCGTCAACGCGCCGGCTTGCGTGACGGCATCACGGGCCGGTGTCGATACGATGGCCTGCCGGTGCACACCGAGGGCGGAGAGCTGGCCCAACAAGGTATGGGCTGCCGCCAGAAAGTGCAGGAGCATCTCGGTGCCACGTCGATGCTGCCCCGGCTCGCGCAGCATGTTGGCTAGCACGGTGCTCAGCGTGGCATTCGCGTTGTGGGCGTCGCGGCGCGCAATGCGGTATTCGAGATCATCGCGGCGACCGCTGGCGTACTGCGCGATGATGCGTGCCAGGTAACGCGCGTCGCTGCGTACCATGTCGGCCAGCACATCGTCGAAGCGTCGGCCTTGCCAGTCCGGCAAAATCAGATGCATCGCCAGTGCGGCAATGACGGTGCCGATCAACGTATCCAACAGACGCGGCAGCATCACGTCGTATCCGCTGCCGACCTGGTTGAAACACAGCACCACAAACAACGTGATTGAGGCCGTAGCCGTGGGGTAGCGGCGCAGTCGTGTAGCAAAAAACGCAACGCCGGAGGCGACGATCAGCGGCACTTGCCATGGCCCGAACGGCACCAGCCGCAGCGTCACCCAGCCAAGTATCAGGCCGATCACCGTGCCGACAACGCGTTGCACCAGCCGCAGTCGCGTTGCGCCATAGCTCGGCTGACAGACCAGCAGCGTGGTGAGCAGAATCCAATAACCATTGCGCGGATGCACCAGATGCAGCACGCCGTAGCCCGCCAGCAGCGCTATCGCCAGACGCACGGCGTGTCGAAAGCGAAAAGAACGCGGCGTGAGCTGCATGCGTATGCGCTCCCAGGCCTCGCCCAGCGATTGTGGCGCGGGGTTCTGTAAGGCGCTTTCTTCGCCTTCCAACGGCAGGGCTACCGGCGATTCGCCCAGCAACTGCCGATGGATATCGGACAGGTTGCGTATCAACGCTTCCAGCGTGCGCAGCAGATGGGCCGCCGGCGGATGTGTCTGCTCGCGAAGGGCATCGAGGGCGCCGTGCAGGTCAGCTACGGAAGCGCTGTTGTCCTGGAGGGTGGCGCGCGTACGCAAGCGCAGCGCATCGGCCCGCTTGCGGCAAGCGCGCGCTTCGAGGCGAAGCAGATGTTCGCAGCGGAACAGCACGTCGCTGTGAAACAACGCTTCGGCGAGTGCATCGTAAGGGTAGTGCGCGGAGCTGATCCGCTCATGGATATCCTGCGCAGCGAAATACAGGCGTAGTCGCGCCGCCGTGGCGCCACGTGGGCGGCGCGAACCGATGCGGTCGAGCAGCACCAGCCGCGTATCGTTGAGCGCCTCCACCACGCGCTCATTTTGCATGGCCAGCGACAGCTGCATGGCTTCGCGATCCACGCCGTGCACAGGCGTAAACAGCGCAGCTTTGCCGTCGAGTACGTCGGCGAGTGCATCGAACAGTCTTGCCAGTGAAAGGCGCAGCGCCTGTTGCGGCGCCAGCACGCTCCATAGCAGGGACAGCACGCCGTACCATGCGGCGCCAGCCAGCAGCAGCAAGGGTTGGCGCCACGGTTCGCCCGATATGCCGGCCTGGTCGGCACCGATCATGGTGTAAACCGCCAGCAGCAATGTTGCCCCCGCGACGGTGGCGTAGCGCTCACTGGCGGCGCCGAGCATCACCAGTACGAAGGTGGATAGTGGTAGACCGATGGCAAACAGCAGCGGGTACGGGAACAACCACTGCACCGCGAACGACGACACGGCGAAGCACGCCAGTGTCAACAATAGCGTCGAGAGCCGATTGCGCCAGTAGTCCTCGGTTTCCGCGAGGGCGCTGGCGATCACGCCGAGCAGGATGGAGACAAGGTCGTCGCTGTGCCCGGTACCGAAACACCAGGCGACGGCGCCGCCCAGCGCAAGCAGCACGCGCAGGCATTCGCCGTAGCGATCGGAGCCGCGCAGACGGCGCCAGCGGTAAGCCAGGGCGGCAGATGGAATCACGTGTCTAGCCCGTGGTGGGGTAATGCATCATATCCCCCACCGGCCGGGTGACTGCACTTTAGAGTGAAGGCGTCGCCGGTACGGGCGACGCCTTCGTGGCTTGCAGTGACAAAGCGAGATCAGGGCATCTTGGCCAGCTTGGCCTTCAGTTCTACGCCGGACATCAGGAATCCGACGTGACACTCATAGTTCTTCGGGTCGCTGTACTGCGTGCCGTTGTAGTTGCTGACAATATCGACCACGGCGTTGGCGCCGGCGGATTTGGCGCTGTCCTGCAGGGCGATAAGGGCGGACTGCAGCACCCATGCGCAAGTCACCTCATCCTTCTTGCCGAAGACGTTGGTTTTGCGATTGGTTGTCACGTTGTCGTTGACGACGGTGAACTGGCCCGAGGGTGTGTTGCCGGCGAGATAGAACTTGATGTTCGGATCCAGGCGACCGTCTTTCTGTGCTTCGGCCACGACTTGATCGAATGGCAGGTGCACGACTTTGTCCGTGGCCATGCCAAGGGCCGGAGCGGCCAGCAGGGCAAGCGCGATCAGATAATGCGATGTCTTTTTCATGCGTCGATCTCTCCTTAGAAAAACGGGCTCAAACATGGCCGCCAAATAACCTGGCGAGCCTCAAAGTGGATTCAGCACAGCCCGCCATTCACTGCCAACACCTGGCGCGTGACATAGCCAGCTTCCGAGCTCATCAAGTATTGGACGGCCGCGGCCACTTCGTCAGGCGTGCCCATGCGCTGCATGGGAATCATGGCGAGAATCTCGTCCAACGGGAGTTCGTCGCCGAGCATGTCGGTGTCGATCAGTCCGGGCGCCACGCAGTTGACCGTAATCTTGCGCTTGGCTAGCTCGACCGCCAGCGCTTTCGCTGCGCCGATGACGCCCGCCTTTGATGCGCTGTAGTTGACCTGACCACGGTTGCCGATGAGGCCAGACACCGAGGTGATGCACACAATGCGCCCCGGTGCGCGACGACGGATCATCGGCATGATCAGTGGATGCAGGACGTTGTAGAAACCGTCGAGGTTCGTGCGCAGCACCTGATCCCAGTCCTCATCGGTGAGCGCAGGGAAGGCGCCGTCGCGGGTAAGGCCGGCATTGCATACGACGCCATAGTAAGCGCCATGTGCAGCGACGTCGGCCTCCAGAATGGCAGCACTCGCCGCGCGATCGGCAATGTCGAACTGAAGAATGCGAGCCTGGCGACTTAGCGCCTGTATAGCACTCTGCACCGCCTCGGCCTCGTCGCGGCGAGAGCGGCAATGCAGCACGAGGTCGTAACCGGCGGCGGCCAGCCGCATGGCGATGGCGCGCCCGATGCCGCGGCTGGAACCGGTAACCAGAATGGTCTCGGACATGAGACTGTTTTCCTAGGCGAGTGACGCGAGAAAGGCAGAGGGATCCGTGGGGCTGAAGACGGTAAGTCGTGCTTCGGCGTGCGCGTCGCCGGCATCAATCCGGCAAGCGAACACGCCCATCCCATCCTCGTCGTGGAATGTTCGCACAGCCTCGATACGCAGTTCGCTGCCAGCGGGGAAGGTGTTCACGTTGCAGCTGTACAAGCGCGAGCCAAGCAGGAAACCCAGTCTTACTGGCAAGCCTGCATCCCGAGAATGACTGCCAGACCAGGCGGCAACCGTCTGGGCCATCAGCTCGACCCCCGCCCATGCTGGCAAATGGCCTTGGGAATCGACAAAGGGAGCCCCCGGTTCCAGCGTGCGCACACATACCATGCTGTTTTCGTCGTAGCTGACGATGCGATCGATCAGAATCATCTCGCCGGTATGAGGGAGCACATCAGCGAGCGGCCGGGGCGTCATGCCGCGTCTCCCAGGATAAGGGTGGCATTGTTGCCGCCGAAGGCGAACGAGTTGCTCATGAGATAGCGCCGGCCGTGCTCAGGCAGGTACTCGTCCGATCCGGTGAGATCAAGTGTGGGCAAGGCGGGGTCGCGCTGACCATCCCAGACATGACGCGGCAGGCGCCGACGGCTACCTGTGTCAGTGAGGCTGAGCCAACAGAAGGCGGCTTCGAGCGCACCCGCTGCACCCAGCGTATGACCCGTGAGGGATTTGGTGGAGGAGCACGGGACGCCATGCGGGAATAGGGCGGCGACTGCGTGGCTCTCCATCGCGTCGTTCTGCTCAGTGGCGGTGCCGTGAAGGTTGACGTAATCGATCTGTGTCGGATCGAGACCCGCACTGGCAAGCGCGGCGCGCATGGACGCCTGCGCGCCGAGTCCTTGCGGATCGGGCGAGGACATGTGATACGCATCGGAGCTCGCGCCGCCGCCAAGCAACTGCACCGGCCCACGTTCGCGCGTCATCAAGAACAGTGCAGAAGCTTCCCCGATGTTGATGCCGCCGCGCTGCCTGGAGAATGGATTGCAACGAGCCCGGTCCATCGCCTCCAGCGCGTGAAACCCATTAATGGGCAGCCCACTCAGCGTATCTGCGCCACCGCACAACACGGCATCGCACACACCCATCCGCAGCAGACGCTGCGCACTGAGCAGCGCGCGAGCGCTGGAGGTGCAAGCCGTGGAGATGCCATAACAGGGGCCAGCCAAGCCCAGCCATTCGGCGAGAAAGGCGGCCGAGGCGCCAAGCTCCTGATGGGCATAGTGGTAATGCGCTGGCCACGCGCCATCACGCCGATAGCCGTCGATACCCAGAGTCGCTTCTTCGATGCCCGTGGTGCTGGTGCCGATGATCACACCCATCCGCGCGCTGCCGAATTGTTCGATAGCTCGCCTGATCTCCGGCTCGATCTCCAGCGCGGCAGCCAACAGCAAACGGTTGTTGCGGTTGTCACGGGTGGCCGCCAGTGCATCCGGCACCGGCGGTAGTTCGATACGCACCGAGCCCAGGGGTACCTCGCGGTCGGGTATCCAGTCGGGCTCGAGCCTGATGCCCTGGTCATTGCCCGCAAACAGCGCGTCGGCCACGACGGCTTTGCCAGCCCCTAGCGTGCAGACGACACCCAAGGCGTTGAGATACGTGTTCATACCGTGGCGAGCGGTTTCTGGGCCACGACGTTGACCAGTGTTTCCTCACGAACGCCCGGCGGCGGCGGGGCACGCAGGCCCCAACGCTCCAGCAAGCCAAAGTCGCTGGAGCGGCTCCACCAAAGATAGGGCAGGGAGACGCGATCCGCACCAAAGACAAAGCCGCGACCATGCAACATGGCGATATATTCCTCGGCGCTCTTCTGCACATGCATCGGATGCCGGAAGAACCATCGAATCACCCAGGTGTCGATATATGCCTTGGTCGATTCGGCGAAGAGCAGCAAGCCACCGGGCTTGAGTACGCGCCAGTATTCGTCCAATGCACGTTCCTGTTCCACCAGGTGATGAAACGTTTGATGGCAGAACACAACGTCGACACTGGCATCGGGCAAATCGATCTTCGCGCAATCGCCGGTGATCAAGTCAACCTTGATACCTTCGCGTGCAGCTTCTTCGCGAGAGAGTTTGATACTGTGCGGATCGGCATCCAGCCCTATGAATTGCGCGGGTTGGAAGGCGTCGCGCAGCAGGCGAAACGAACGGCCCTGGCCACAGCCCACGTCCAGCAGCGTGCCGACCGATGGCAGTGGGCTGCCGATCATGCGCTTCAAGTCATTGATGGCCACGCGCAGGACATGATGCTGCCAGGTGTGGGTGCGGAGGAAGCGAAAGCCGATTCGAGTCTCCGGAACATAGGTGGCGCTGGCGTAGCTCATGCGTGTGTCTTGCTCAGAAGAATAGGGAAAGTGTGGGTCGCGGGATCTGCAGGCAAATGCCGTTCGACGGCGGCGATGAAAACGTGTGGCGATTCCAGTTGCATTTCACCCTGCAGATTCACCGCAACCTGGATGGTGCTGGCGCGGGTCAGACGCTCACCTGTAATCGCATCGCGAATGAGGTAATGCACCTTCAAACGGTTGCGCCATTCGACCAGCTCGGCGCTGACGATCAGCTGCTGGCCAAACTTGGCCGGGCCGACATAGCGCAGCTGCACGTCGATGACGGGCCAGACCCAGCCTTCGGCCTTCATCTGGGTGTAGTTGTGGCCAATCGCATCCAGCAGCGCACAGCGCGCCATTTCCAGATACTTCACGTAGTGGCCATGCCAGACAACATTCATCGAGTCCACATCGAAGAACGGCACCAGGATGTCAGTTTCGGTGCGGAGTACGCCTTTAGCTCGCAAGATCGGCCTCCGTCTTCGGTGATTGCCAATAGGGGAAGAAGTTGAACCATTGCTGCGGCGCCTCAAGGCAGCGCTGGGCAAGGCGATCTGCATAGCCCTGCGCCCAGCGCTGGATGGTCGCATCGCGCTGGCCGCGCGCCCATGAGCAATCGTCGAGGTATGGCTCAAGGTGGATGGTGTAGCGACCGTTCACCTTGAGGCAGCAAATCAGATTGACCGGGCAGCGCAACAGACCTGCCATCAGCCACGGTCCTTGCGGGAGCGGCGCCGTTTCGCCGAGAAACGTCACCTCGACGCAGCGACCACCGTGCAGAGGCACGCGGTCTCCGGCAACGGCCAGCCATTCGCCGCGCTCGATGCGCTGCGAGAGGTCCATCATCAGGGCCGTATCCAGTTCGCTCACCTGAATCAGGCGCATGCGATGCTCGCCGGCTTCGCCCAGCAGTTCGTTGAAGTGGCTGACGTGGTGCGTGTGCACCAGCACGTTCAGGGGCACCTGGTCACCCAGCTCCGCCATGGCGCGGCACACGTCCAGATTGCCCAGGTGTGTGCACACCAGAATCTGTCCACGCTCCTGGTTGCGACTTTGCAGCAGCCGGTCACGGATGCCGGCAGGGTCGTCGAGCAGGACCTGGTCGAGGCGAAGCTTGCCGGCCCACACATCCAGGCGATCAAGCATGCAGTCCGCGAATGCCATGAATTGGCCAAACACCGAGGAGCGGTGCGGCATCAGCTCGGCTTTCCCGGACCAGGTCGCCAGGCGGGACTGGTACTGGCGGATGCCCGAACGCCCGCGGCGATCAGTAGCGTAGAAGTAGAACACGATGAGATAGAGCAGCGGTGCCAACACACGTCGCCCCAGCCGACGCGCAATCCATGCCGTCAGCTTCATCAAGACGAAACTGCCGCGCTCTTTGCGGCCCGCCCAGTGCTGCTCGTTCGGAAGCACATCAGCCATCGGTGCGATCCCAAACCAGTCGGCCCGAGGAGTACTCAAGCTCACCCTGTGCGTAGGTGAAATGCAGGCGTCGCAGGTCCGCGTCGTAGCGCAGGGTCAGCGAGACATGGTCGCCCGGGCGCACCGGGCGCAGAAATTTCAGCTGCTCAATACGACGACAGACGTCCGGCGTACCAAAGCGAGTCGCGCCGAACGAAAGGACCCAAGCCAGCTGCACGACGCCCGGCAGAATGGGGAAATGCGGAAAATGAACGTCGAAATGGCGCAGATCCAGCGGAATGCGCAGAGTAAGCGTGGCTTGATCGGGAAGTAGCTGCTCGTCGAGCAGCATGGCGCACTCGGGACGCGGCTCCGCCAAAAAGCGACTCGCCCAATCGGTGTCGGCGTTTGCCGGCCATGCATCGCACAGCCGCCAGGACGTAGGTGATGCCATGCCTTGCGCGACCAGCTGCGTTTCCAGTGTTTGCACAAAGGCGGGCCGGCCCTGCTGACGCAGCGCGGTTACGCCGGCAGCGCTGGGCAATATCACCACGCCTTGTTCAGCGATTGCGGCTTGTGCCACCCAGGGGTGGCTGTGCAGGGCGTCCATTCCCGTTGCCTCGATCATGCAACGCCTCGTAGGCGCCGCCGCAGCAACCACTCACCGGCGAACAGCGTGCCCATGATGAAATAGACGATGAGGCCGTTGTAGAGCGTCCACCAGCTGAGCGGTTCCCAAAGCGTGAGTACGGTCGACGTCAGCGCATTGAACACGAAGAAGCCGACCCATACCCAGGTCACCTTGCGTGTGTAGGGAATGGCAGCGTCAGGAAGGTCCGGCTCTCGCAGGCGCGCTATGCGCTCCACGATGGGCGGCCCGAACTTGAGGCTGAAGCCGAAGACGAAAAGCAGCAGCAGGCTGATCAACGCGGGATACCAGCGCAGCAGGGTAGCCTCACCGCTGAAGGCAAGCACGACGCAATAGATCAGGGCGGCGCCCACCATCCATCGCCCACCGGGCTGCTTGAGCAGCGCCGGCGCACGTATCAGCCAGACCGCGCCCAGGATGAGCGCGAACACCGGTGCATCGACATGCTCCATGCCGAAGTACACCAGGAACGGATACAGCAGCCCGACGACAGGCAGCAGAATGGAGGTCAGCCGGCGCATGCGGTCCGTTGAGCTTCGACGAATTCAGTCAGGCTGGCCACGTTGGCAAAGTGGCGGCGCGCATCGCGCGAGTCCGAAGCGATCTGGATGCTGTAGCGGTTCTGCAGCGCCAGCGCCAATTCCAGGGCGTCGATGGAATCCAGGCCAAGACCCTCACCAAACAGGGGGAGCGTGGGCGTAATGTCGCTGGCCTGGATGTCTTCCAGACTCAGCGTATCGATGATGAGTTGTGCAATGTCCAGTTGAAGGTCGGTCACGGCAGTGCCAGCTCCTTGAGGTAGAGGGTGTGCAGGTGTTGATTGAGTCGACGTGATGCGATGGGCAGCGGTGCGTCGGCATTGAAGGTGGCGGGGTCGATGTCGGCGCCCACGCGCAGGCACACGTGCATGCGCCTATGCGGAATGCTGTACCAGGGCTCGGCCTTGGTCAGGGTGGTGGGGTTGACCGAAATGAACACCGGTGTGATGACGCGCGCACCGCGAAGCGCAATGGCCGATGCGCCGCGGTGAAATAGCGGCGCCTCACCCGGGGTCGTACGGGTGCCTTCCGGAAAGACGATGAGTGTCTGTTCGTCGCGCAACACATCGGCCGCTTCTTCCAGCATTTCGGGGCTGCCGTTGTTGCTGATGTATTCGGCGCGGCTGATGGGCCCGCGCATGCACGGGTTGCGCCACAGGCTTTGCTTGACGATGCAGTTGGCATCACGGATCTGCGAGACCAGGAACACCACGTCGATCAGCGAAGGGTGGTTGGCGATGATCATCTGGCCCGGTTGGCCCAGGCGATCGGCGCCGACCACCTCAAACGTCAACACACCGGTTCGATACATGAACTGCACATGGAGGTGGAACGCAACACTGATCGCCGCGCGCATGCGTCGGCGTCGCGTCAGTGCGCTGCCAGGCAGCACCCAGAGCAAGGGGAATACCAGCCCATGCAGCAAGATGCCGCCAATGCCGAACAGCAGAAAGCTCATCGCAGTGGCCATCAGGCGCCACGCGTAGAAATCACTGCGACGAAGATTTACGGGCTCGGCTGCCAGGTCCATTGGCGTGTTTTCCAACAATGATTAAAGGGGGCGTTGGGTGCTTGCAACGCACGCAGAAAATCCAGTGCGAACGGCCAGTCGGTTTTGACTTCATTCGCGGTGTTACTGGCGAGACGGAGTTGCCACTGAGTGGCTGGCGACGCCTCTGCTTTGGGAGCCGAAACTCCCACGCGCAACGCGACCGCATACGAAAACGGAACATCGTCGATCCAGCCGTCATAGGCGGCGGGTGGACGTTCCTCGGCTATAACTACAATGACCGCAGGCGCGCCCTGATCGATCAGGGTCGCCGCTTCCAGCATGGCGTGCTCGAAGGTATCGGCTTCGCCGGCAATGGCTGAAGATTCGCCGCGTTGGCCGCGCAGGATCGACCATTGCCCGGCAATGGCGTTGTGCACCGACAATCCGAAATGCGTCGGCGATAGCGGTACACGGTCGGCGACGTCGCCAAGCAACGCGTAGGTTCGGGTGGTTTCGCCGTGGCGGGATGCGAACACCAGCGGCAGCTGTTCATCGTCGCCACATAGTGGCCACGCCACATGCAGGGCGATGCGCGCCATCCGGCTCAGGCGTCGTCGCTGCATGGCGGGCAGAAAGCTGCAATCCGGCTGTTCGCCTTGGTCGTCGGGTGACCAGGGCGCTCTGGCCCATGTCTGCCAGGCTTCGATGGTTTCAAGGCCAGGCGCCCAGGCGCGCCAGTCGGCGATACGCAGATGGATCATGCGTCATGGCCTCCCGTATAGGTGCGAAACATCAGTGACGCGCAGCTGCCACCGAAACCAAAGCTATTTGAAAGCACACAGCCGACCTTTCGCTCCGCATTGGCAGTGAGTAATGGCGTGGCGTCGAAGGCAGCATCGCGCTTGCTGATGGCGGTGCCGGCGGCGAAGTCATGCTGCATCATCATCAGAGAGGCCACGGCATCCAGCGCGCCCGCGGCGGCAGGCGCGTGGCCAATCAAACCCTTGATGGATGAAAGCGGTGGCGCGGACATCCCGCGTTCTCGGAACACGGTGTCGATAGCCTCCCACTCGGCCTGGTCCCCCAGCGGCGTAGAACAGGCGTGCGCGTTGATGTAGTCAGGCAGGGCATCACTTTGTGCCAGCGCCTCACGCATGGCTTCCGCGATGCCGGCGGGGCCGGGGCCGACCATGCTGGTCGCATCGGTGCTGGCGCCGTAGCCGCACAACTCGGCAAGAATCGTTGCGCCTCGGGCTTGGGCATGTTCCAGCGATTCAAGCACCAGCACGCCGGCGCCGGCAGCGAGCACAATGCCATCGCGATCTGCGTCGTAGGGACGCGATGCCCGGTGCGGTTGCTCGTTGCTGTTGACCGAGAGTGCGCCCATGGCGTCAAACCAAAGTGCGGTAGTGTCGTGCAGTTCCTCGCTACCGCCGCAGATAACTTGTTGCAGCTTGCCCAATTGGATCAGCTCCATCGCCTGGCCAATCGCGTGCGCGCCGCTGGTGCACGCAGACGACACCACCATGCTGCGACCACCCACGTTGAACGCATGCGCAAGGCCGGCGGCAACCGAACTGCTCATGCCGCGCGTGACGATATAAGGGGAGAGCCGGGCAATCCCGCGAGAGGCAAAGCTCTCGAGTGCGGTCTGGTGCTCGCTCAAAGCAGCACCACCACCAATCACCAATCCACAGGCAGTTGATGACAACTGATCGGACGTGACGGCTGCCTGAGCAATCGCCTCGCGTGCGGCCTGCCAGGCATACCAGGCGGTAACGGGCAGGAAGCGACGCAGCTTGCGTGGCGGCTCTTCCAGCTCACGTTCGTCGACCGGTCCACCGACCTGGCAGCGCATGCCCAGTGCTTCGAGCTGCGGCATATGGCGCAGGCCGCTGCGCCCTTGACGCAGCGCTTCGAGCAGACGTTCATTGCCCACGCCAACGCAAGACACAGATCCCGTCCCGGTCACGACGACACGAGGGAGGGAATGGCGTGGCGTGGCAGCGACGTTCATGCGTCGACGGTCTTGAAGATCAGCGACGTGTTGATGCCGCCAAACGCGAAGTTGTTGTTCATCACGTAGCGCGTCCTGAGCTGGCGACCTTCGCCGACGATGTAGTCGAGCGAGGCACACTCGGGGTCGGGATTTTCAAGATTCAGCGTCGGGGCGAACCAGCCCTCTCGCATCATCTCGATCGCCCACCAGGATTCCAGCGCACCACACGCACCCAAGGTGTGTCCGACGAAACTCTTCACCGAGCTGATCGGCGTGCTCGTGCCCATCACGGCCAAGGTTGCGTGGCTTTCGGCGACGTCGCCGCGATCGGTCGCGGTACCGTGCGCACTGATGTATCCGATGGCATCGGGTGTCAGCGCGGCATCGTCGAGCGCCATGCGCATGGCCACCGCCATGGTTTCGCGTGTCGGCTGGGTAATGTGGCTGCCATCGGAGTTGCAGCCGAAGCCGACGATTTCCGCGTAGATGCGCGCGCCACGAGCAACGGCGTGTTCGTACTCTTCCAGCACGAGCGTAACGGCACCTTCACCGACCACCAGACCATCGCGGGCCCGATCAAACGGGCGCGGCGTCAGCGAGGGCTCGTCATTGCGCGTGCTGGTGGCAAACAAGGTGTCGAACACGGCGGCGCCGGGGCCGGAAAGTTCTTCCGCTCCGCCGCACAGCATCAGCTTCTGCTTGCCTTGCTGGATCGCCTCGTAACCGAAACCGATGGCCTGGCTGCCGGAGGTGCAGGCGCTGGAGGTGGGAATGATGCGTCCCTTCAACCCAAAGAACACGCCGATGTTCACGGCCGTGGTGTGCGCCATCATCTGGATATAGCTGGTGGCGGTGACACCTTGCATCGAGCCGGTGTCGAGCATGTGGCCCATCACGCGAATCGGCTCTACGCTGCCACCCGACGAGCCGTAGGCGACGCCCATGCGGCCATCGGCGATCAACGCGTCACCATGCAGGCCAGCATCCTGCAGCGCGCGCTCGCTGGCGGCAACGGCAAGTTGCGCCACACGGCCCATGGAGCGCAGGTGTCGGCGGGGCCACGGGGGCGGGGCGAAGTTGTCGACGGGGCAGCCCAGGCGACCGTTGAGTGCGTCGAAGTAATCCCATTCGGGCATGCGACGCACCGCGTTGCGATACTGGCGCAGGCGCGTGGAAATGGTGGTCCAGTCGTGGCCGAGCGGAGTGATGCCACCGATGCCGGTAATGACGACGCGCTTCATCGGCTGGCGCCCTTCTCAGGGAAAGAAACGTTCATGGGGTAAGTCTCGGAGGCGGGCAGGCTGACGGGTGCGAGAAGCGCGGTGAAGCCGATGCCCAACAACAGGGTGATGCCAAAATGCTGCAGCGCCGGCATCGCGCTCAGACCCAACAGCCCGAACGAAAGCAGCGCAGTGACGGCGGAGAGCAGCACGCTCGCGTAGCTGGCGCCCGGGAGATGTGCCGTGTACGGCTCACCCTCGCGCAGAAACACAGCGTAGTTGGCGCCCACACCCAGCACCAGCATGAGCGCCATCCAGTGGAATAGCGTCAGCGGCTGGCCCAGGTAGCCAAGGGCTGCGACGGTCAGCCCGATGCCCATCAGCGGCGGCGCCAGCACACGCGCGGCACCCCTGCCGTAGCGCCAGGCAAACGCGGCACCTACGAGGACCAGCGCAGCGAGCAGCCAGACGCTCGCATACTCGCGATAGCGACCAAACAATGCCGATACGCTGGCCGGCTTGTCGATCAGCTCCACGCCCGCCAGGCCTTCGGATGCGCCGCGCAGAACAGCGGCATCCTCCTGACCTTGCGGAATGACGATCGATGCATAGCTGTTCGCACCTTGGTCCATCCACAGGTATCTGAAAGGGAGAGACAAAGGCATCGACAGCCAGTCGTCGATCTTGAGCGTGCGTCCCGGCCACGCGGCCAGATACGCATCCGCCACGGCTGTCTTCACGCCGGCTTGCAGAAGGGTGGTTTGGAGCGAACGACTTTCCGACGCAAACATCGGCTCCAGCGCAGCCAGGTTTTGCTGCTGTCGCTGCGCCGACGGCACCATGCCAGCCAGACCGATCCATGCATCGAGCTGCTGCCGGTCAACCATCGCCTGGAGACGCGCCTCCAGCGTTTCCTCAGCTTGCAGCGTTTCTTCGGGCGTGCTGCCCGTCACCAGGTAAAACTGACTGCTGTTGCCGATGCCCGTGATGTCGCGGATGCGTGCTTCTTGCTGGGCCAGCGCAGCGGGCGAGGCGATCAACTGGTGAACGTCGTCGTCGTGCCTGAGCCGCAGCCAGCCAGGCGCCGCCAGGACTGCGATCAGCACGAGCGCAACCATGCCGCCACGGCCGTGTGCCATCTTCCCTACATGGTGCTGCCATGCTTGGGCGATGCGTACCAAGGCTGGCGATATCGGCTTGCGAGCGGGTGCGGAGGCCAGCAGAGGCAGCAGCCAGAACACGCTGAGACAGGCGACGCTCATGCCCACCATGGCGAAACAGGCCATCTGGCGGAGCGCGGGAAACGGCACCAGGCCAAGTAGCGTATAGCCAAGCAACGAGGTGCCCAGTGCCAGCAGCAATGCGGGGCGCACCTGTCTTGCACCGCGCTGCGGCTGCCAGGCGTTGCCCGCGTTTGCTCGTGCGCAGAGATACTGGATCGAATAATCCACCGCCTCGCCGAGCAAGGCCGCACCGAACACCAGGGTCAGCAGGTGGATTTGGCCAAACAGCAGCAAGGTGATAGTGAGGGCGCTGATCACTCCCACCGCCGTCGACAGGAAGGCAATCAGCAGTGGTCGTGGTGAGCGGAACGTCCAAAACAACAGCAGTGCGATGCCAAGGGTCGAGGCCAGCCCTACCACGTGCATATCGCGCTCTGCACCCGCGCGCGCCACGGCGGCATAGAACACCGCGCCCGTCCTGAGCAGCTCCGTGCCGGGATGTTGGTGACTCACCGATTGCCATGCGTGGTCGAGTGCGCCGATGGCCTCGCGCTGCACGGCGTCGTCGTAGGAGGAGCCGCGCAGGGTAGCGATCACCATCACATAGGTGAGCCCATCCTTGTGCGCGGTAAGCAGATCGTCCTCGGGCATCAGGGGCGAGCGACTCCAAGGCTGCTGGTTCAGCCAGTGCTGCAGCCAGCCGAAGGGATCGTTCTGCAATGTCGTGCCGACGCCCGCAAGAAACGGCTCGTTGAGCCGGCGCGCCAGCGCTTCTCCAGCGTCGTAGTTGGGGGCGACCAGCGCCATGCGGTCTGCATGGGTGAGCAGGCCGAAGCGATAGGGCAGGTAGGGCGAAACCAGTTGATTGAGGTCGAATGCCGGCAGTTCGGCGGTGACCGACGAAAACGCCGGTGAACGGGAGAGGGCGCTACCCAGTTCGCGCGCGGCGTCCTTCGCGGTGGTGTCATCGGCATCGGCGACCAGCAGCACAACACGGTCGCCATTGGCGTGGGCGAGGCGGTCTACTGCCGCTTCGGCCAGCGGGTGGCGCTCGGTCGAGGGAAGCATGGCGAGCAGATCGGTCTGGATCGGCATGCTGCCGCGCCAGAACAGCAGCCAGGCGCCAAGCAGGACCATGCTCAGGGCGAAGCCGCCAAACAACGCAGCACGCGGATGCAGACCCTTGGTGCTCATGGCATGCCAAGCGCCTGTCGCTCGAGCGGACTCAGTGCGCCCGCATCGCGCGTGCCATCAAAGCGTATCAACGTACTTTCGCCGTTCTGCATGGTGACGTGAATGCTCTGCAGGAACTGGTCGCCGCTGAGCTCGATGGCCTGAAGTACACGGGCCATGCGCTCCTGTCTCGGGATGAAGCGCAAGGTCCACTGCGCGGTGGTACCCCGGCTCTCCACGTTGAACTGGCGCAGCGCCTCGTCCGGCTGACCCGCGAGCATTGACTGCAGCATCTGCGTCACCTGAGTCACGCCACGATCGCCGTTGCGTACGACTTGTGCGTTGCCCTGATCGTCGATGCGCGTCGTGCGCGCGCCGGTCAATGCCAGTGTTTCCCTATAGGGCTGGGACACCTGCCACAACATGCCGTGTCCAGTCACAAATACCAGCTGCCCCTTGCTGAGCTGCGGCTTCTCCAGCGCAGGGTTTTCGCGGCTCTGGGTAAAGTTGGCGCGCACGCTGGGGTGACCTGACAACTCATGCAGCACGCGATGGAGCAGGTCGGCGTCCTGCGCATGCAGGGTGAGTGCGAAAAGGCAGAGCAGGGCTGCTATCAGCTGGCGCATGCCGCCTCCGTTGCGCGAAAACGACGCCAGATCAAACGAGGCGCACGTGGCAGCATGCCCAGCAGCAGGCGGGTATGCATGGCCGAAATGCGCACGTTGTCCCGGAACATGCGGAAGTGGGACAGCCCATTCTCCGGATAGATCACCCGGGTCGGCAGATTGCGCACGGGCACACCACGCCACACGAGCCGCACAGCGGCCTCGGTATCGAAATCCATGCGCGCGGGAAACGGTTTGCGCGCGAGCTCGGCGCACGTGGGTGCGAGTGGGTACAGGCGGAAACCGCACATGGAGTCCTGAATCTCCATCGACAGCGTTTCCAGCCACACGAAGAAGTGGGTGACATAACGGCCGTACAGGCGTCCACGCGGCACGCTGTGGTCGTAGATCGGGCGCCCGCAGATCATGGCGCGCGGATGGGCCGCACTTTCTGCGAGGAAGCGCGGCACATCGTTGACGTCGTGCTGCCCGTCCGCGTCGATCTGCAGCGCATGACTGAACCCCATCTCCCTAGCCGCCAGCAGGCCGGCGCTAAGTGCGCGGCCCTTGCCTTGGTTTTGGGGAAGGCGCAGCAAACGCACCGCGGGTTGGTTGATCACCAGTGCGTCGAGCACCTCGCGGGTAGGGGCGTTGCTGCCATCGTCCACAATCACCACCGGCAAGCCATGCGCGAGCAGGCCAGCCACGGTGTTACCGATGGTGTCCTTGTGGTTGTAGATGGGTATCAGCGCGCAGGGCGCAAACGCGCCCTCAACTGGCAAAGCGCTCGCGTTCATGCGAGGTCCCGCCGCTTCAGCGGTGGAGCAGGGTTTGGACGGTAGCGATTACATCGCCGACCGTACGCACACTCTTGAAGTCTTCGGGCTTGATGCGCGTCCCGGTCATGTCCTGGACCTGGATCGCCAAATCAACCGCATCAATGCTGTCCAACTCGAGGTCGGTGAACAAATGCGCGTCAGGCTTCACCCGCGCCGGTTCGATCTCGAAGGTTTCGTGCAGCATCTCCTTCAGGCGGGACAGGATGTCCTCGTCGCTGATGCCGCTGGCCATGATGGTGCTCATAAGTGCTAAATCCTGCCCTGCGTTCCACGGTCGTTGCCGATAGCAATTTCTTGCGATACAAAGACCATTGGAACTTGTCGCTCCCGCTTCTTTTGCGGAATGCAAAAGAAACGACACCGGCAGAAAGCCGGATAACTTGAGCGTTCCTTGAATTTATTTGCCGGTGAAACCGGCCCCCTGTTTCCGCCAATACCTTTTGTAGGCAATGCCTTACAAGAGTGCACGGCAGCTGGAGGAGTTTATCAGAAGATGATTCGCTTTGACGTGTTCTTTCGGAAGGCGAAAGGTCTGGCGGCCGGCGTGTCCATAGAAACGTGCTAACGCCTGTCGTAAGGCGGAAAAGGTAAGCGCCGCCGCCGCGTGCATAGCAGCCCAGTTCGGCGCCGATCATCCCCTGCAAGCGGTCGATCGGGTGCACTGCCAGCCACCGGCCCATCAGGACCTCCAGGGTCAGCGACGATGTCGTCGTCGCCACCCGGATGGGTGCCAGCGCCGCTGCCGTTCCAACCTCGCGTTGCCCACACATCCACCGCGCATAGCTCAGTCCGTGTCGACGGCCATACGCCGCCACCGACAATTCGCCATCGCGTCACGCCGCGTGACGTGCTCTCCTTGGCGTTGCCTTGTCTGCCAACGTCAATCCACCTGCTTAGAGGAAAGCGTGCACCTCAGCAGGCACATCCTTTCAGGGCAAGATGACGCGAGCGGACGGTTACCCGTGTGCTCTCGATATGGTGGTTGAAATGAAAAAAGCCGCCAGAAGCACGGTAGGCAGGTTGGCGATAAGTTTTTGTTTTGATGCCGTAGTCTGGCGGAAGACTACCGATCGTTGATCAGCATCCAGGGGCGGTCAGAAGAGTCGCCACGGATAAGGCGAAATTCGCGTGCGTCACTCCGTGGCGCACTCTCGAACCATCCTTCAATGGCGCGCTCATTGGGAATGGACACGTTCTTCCCGATCGTCTGATAGATCAAGTTGCCATTGATGAAGATGGGCTGATTTTCAATGCGAACAACATCGCCATCGCGGACTCCGTCAAAGAGAACGTTATGTAATGCGGCCACCAGTGACTCACGCGGCTCCCTGAAGTTCGCATCAAGGCGAGCCGATTGATGCATATTCATCACCCAATTCAGTGGCGAATAGACTGTAAATGCGATCGCCACAATGACAATCGCCCACGTCGCGCGCTTCGAGATCAGATAATCAATGGTGATCGCACCTAAAATCGCCAGGCCGAAATATTCATAATAAACCGGGATATATCCAGAACCCCACCACAGCGTCGTCTGATACTTTGCCGAAATCGCAATGAGCGCGGCCGGAACAGTCAACAGGGAAACCGCCACGAGGATCGCAGCGCCAGGTTGGTATCGCTCAGTCGTTGGGGTCCGCGAGATCCCACAGAAGAGCGTGCACCACAAAATGGCAATCGCCCACGCGCCCTTGCTGCCCACCGCCAAGCGAAGAAGACTGGCGATAGGCATCTCGTTGCGGCCATCAAACGCATAGAAGCTGCCGGGAAGAGCCGCGAAAAGCTGCTTTAGAAATGCAATTGGAATAGCGGTAACGTGCCCGAACTGAGATCCCTCATAAATCTTCGATGCGCCATGCTTCAGCATGAGGCTCGCGATGACGAAGCAGAAGAATGGCAAAAGGATCGCGATAGCGTTGCGCGCCAGTTTTTCCCGCGCCACCCAGATCGCGCCGAGTGCTATCGGGATGTACGCAACATTGATCTCGTAGCACATCATCGAGGCCGTCGCGAGCAACGAGGAAGCGACCAACCAACGGAATGCACCTGTTTCTCGCCATTTCTGGAGCAGTAGCAGAGATACCGTCAAGGCGATGCCGAGCATCTGACAAAATGTTGCATAAGCCCCGATCGGATCATCCATATTCCTTATCTGGAATAGCGGGGCCAGGAGAAGCAGGAAAAGGCCAGCGGTGCGCCAACGCGCTCCCAGTCTACGCAGCAGCCACGCAGTCAGCGTGATATGTACGAGCAGCAACCCAATATCGATCAGGCGCACTGCCAGCACGTCGCGGACAAAATAGAAAAAGCCATACACGGCTGGCCAGCAAAGGATGATCCTTCCGTATTCCGTCAACCATGCAAAGAAAACACGGGACGAGAATGACCACACAGTGGTGTGGAAGCGGCCGACTAGTCCCGATATCTGGCTATTGAGCGTGTCATCAAACCAGAATCCATTCTTCACATACGGGACAAGCATCATCGCGAGCAGCAGAATCATGCCTGCAGACCAGCCAATCCCCCTTAGCTTCTTATTCATTGTGGCCTTTGCCCAAATTCCGTTGGACGCATCTTACAAGGCGCCAGACGATGTGCGCTGCCATTGTCCATTTGTATCAGCGCAGGCAAGCGAAGTTGATACGTCAGCGGGTCCATCCCCGCCATTACATCTTCGCTTTTGAGCTGCTGCTTCACTCCGATGGCCGGTCGTCCCTTGGTGAAATTGTTCACGACCGGCAATGCGCGGAACTTTCGCCCATCGAATAAGCCGTCCGCCACGGAGTTCATACTCCGGCAATGATCAGGGGCCGTAAGCACGAGTTGCTCCTGTCGGCGTGTTGCCACGACGCCCAATTTCCTCGTGCTACGTGAACCTAATGGCAGGGAAAGCGTCAATCGGAGGTTATTTCTCAAAGAAAACGCCGGCCTGAGGCCGGCGTTTTCGTCTAACCAACTGCCTCAGTCTTACTGACCGCGCATGCGACCAGCAAAGCGCGGACCGTGGTCGCCCATGGTCGGCAGCTTGATCTTGCCAATGGACTCGATGCGCTCTTCGGCCAGACGATCGGCCGCCTTGTAGGTCGGCACGCCTTCGGCCTTGGAGATTTCGAAGATGCGGCCCAGGTTGTAGTAGATCGTGCGCATCATGCGCATGGCGCGCTCGCGGTTGTAGCCGTCGATTTCCAGCGACACGTTCATCACGCCGCCGGCGTTGACGGCATAGTCCGGGGCGTAGAGCACGCCGCGACGCTGCAGTTCGTCACCGATGGCGTCGGTGGCCAGCTGGTTGTTGGCGGCGCCGCAGATGATCTTCGCCTTGATGCGGTCGATGGTCTGCTCGTTGAGCGTGCCACCCAGTGCGCACGGCGAGTACACGTCGGCGTCGACGTCGTAGATCTCGTCCAGGCCCACGGCTTCGCAGCCCAGTTCGTCGACGCAGCGCTGCACAGCGTCCTTGTTGATGTCGGTGACGAACACCTTGGCGCCCTGCTCACGCAGCAGCTTGATGAATTCGCTACCCACGTGGCCACAGCCCTGCACGGCGTAGCTGTACTTGCCCACGTCTTCGTTGCCGTGCTTGACCTGCAGCGCGGCCATCAGGCCCTGCAGGGTGCCGAACGCGGTGAACGGCGACGGGTCGCCCGAGCCGCCGTGCACCTGGTGCACGCCGGTCACGTATTCGGTTTCACGGAACACGTATTCCATATCGTTGACGTCGATGCCGACGTCTTCAGCGGTGATATAGCGGCCGTTGAGCGAGTTGACGAAGCGGCCGAAGGCGCGGAACAGCGCCTCGGACTTGTCCTTGCTCGGATCGCCGATGATCACCGCCTTGCCACCGCCCAGGTTCAGGCCGGCCACGGCGTTCTTGTAGGTCATGCCGCGCGACAGACGGAGCACGTCGTTCACTGCGTCCTGCTCGCTCTTGTACGGCCACATGCGCAGGCCGCCGAGCGCGGGGCCCAGCACCGTGTTGTGGATCGCGATGATGGCCTTCAGGCCGGCGTCCTTGTTGTGGCAGAAGACGACTTCTTCGTGACCCGTTTTGGCGATGGTTTCGAAAATCATTGGAACGGTGACTCCACGTTTGGCGGTGCCATGGGGATGGCGCAGCGGGATGGAGGCGGGGTTCGATCCAGTGCGGCCCCGCCAGGGCGTACTAACTAGCCTTAAAGCCAAAGCCCCGACCGAGGTCGGGGCGCTGAATTTAGTCCAATAGTTTAGTACGTCCCCGGGACGACGCTTGCTGCGTCGCCGCAAGTCGTTGACGTATGGAGGGTTTGTCGTTTACGCCGGGGCGGCGAGCCGGCTCTTGCGGCGACCGTAGGTCAGGTACAGGGCGCAGCCCAACAGCAGCCAGATGGCGAAGCGCACGTAGGTAATGGTGGGCAAACCCCAGATCAGCCAGCACGAGAAGCCCACGCCAATCAGCGGGACCAGGGGGACCAGGGGCGTGCGGAACGGGCGGTGCAGCTCCGGCTGGCGCCAGCGCAGCACCGTCACCGCGGCGCAGATGACGATAAAGGCTCCCAGCACGCCGATATTCACCAGCTTGGCGAGTTCATCCAGGGGAAACAGTCCGGCCGCCACCGTGGTGACGGCGCCCAAGAGCAACGTGGCACGGTGCGGCGTGCGCCAGCGGGGGTGGATGCCGGCGAACCACCCCGGCAGCAGGCCGTCGCGACCCAGACTGAAGCCGATGCGGGCCCCTGCCATCAGGTTGGCGAAAATCACGCTGGTGATGCCGCACACCGAGGCCAGTGAAATCACCACCATGGCCCACGGCAGGCCGATGCGGGTGAAGGCCCCGGCAACCGGCGCGGCGTTATCCAGCGTGGTGTAGGGCACGATGCCCGTCAGCACCAGACAGATGGCAACGTAGAGAACCAGGGCGATGCCCAGTGACAGCAGCACGGCACGGGGAAGGTCGCGCTGCGGGTTGCGCGATTCTTCCGCTGCAGTGGTCAGCATGTCGTAGCCAAACACCGCAAAGAACACCACCGCGGCGCCCGTGACCACGCCATGCATGCCGAATGGCATGAACGGATGCCAGCGTTCCGGTTTCACGTAAGCCGCACCAACAATGACGATGAGCGCGGCGCCCGCGATCTTGATCGACACAATCAGCGTATTGAAACGCGCACCCCATTCCATGCGCACGGCCAGTAGTGCGGTGATGGCCAGCGAAATGAGGATGGCCGGCAGGTTTACCACGCAACCCGGCGCGCTGCCCCAGGCGCCCTGCGCCCACACGGGAAGCGGCAGGCCTGCGGCATCCAGCAATGCCTGCACATAACCGGACCAGCCCACCGCGACCACGGCGGCGATCAGCGCGTACTCCAACAACAAGTCCCAGCCGATGATCCAGCCGGCGAATTCGCCCAGCACGGCATAACCGTAGGTGTAAGCGCTGCCTGAAACAGGAATCAGGCCCGCGAACTCCGCGTAGCAGAGCGCGGCGGCAGCGCTGGCGATGCCGGCGATGATGAAAGAGAGCAGCACGGCGGGACCGGCCTGTGTAGCGGCCACAGTACCGGTGAGCACGAAGATGCCCACGCCGATAATGCCGCCCAAGCCGATGGCAGTGAGCTGCCACAATCCCAGTACGCGTCGTAGGCCGCTGCCGCCTTTCGCTGCCTCACCCTGCAGCGTTTCCACTGGCTTTCGCCGCAGCATGTCGTTGATCAAGCTCATCGGTACCTCCCCCGTACAGCGTGTCATCTCATAAGTTGTGTCCGCGTCCTGGCGGTTGGTGCCTTACTGTTTCGCGTAAGGCGACTTGCCGCCGTCCGCGATGAACTTGTCCACCTGCTGCTGCAGCACCGGCAACGGCACGGAACCCAGCGACAACACCGTGTCATGGAATGCGCGCAGGTCGAAACGTTCACCCAGCGCTTTCTCCGCTTTCGCACGCGCATCCACGATGGCAAGTTCGCCCAGGTAGTAGGACAGCGCCTGTCCCGGCCACGCGATATAGCGATCCACCTCGGTTTCGATCTCGTGCTCGCTCAGCGCGGTGTTGTCGCGCATATAAGCCTGTGCCTGCTCGCGCGTCCAACCCAGGTGATGGATGCCGGTGTCCACCACCAGCCGGCATGCGCGCCACATCTGATAGCTCAGGTAACCGAAGCGGTCGAAGGGCGTGTCGTACATGTCCATCTCCACGCCCAGTCGCTCGGCATACAGTGCCCAGCCCTCGCCGTAGGCGGAGATATAGGTGTAGCGGCGAAAATCCGGCAGGCCTTCATGCTCAGCCGCGAGCGGCATTTGAAATGCATGGCCCGGCGCGGACTCATGCAAGGTCAGTGCAGTGAGTGAATACAGCGGGCGCGACGGCAGGTCGTAGGTGTTGACCAGGTAGATGCCGGGTCCGCCACGACCGCCGGTATAGAACGGTGCCAGGTCCGCTGGCACCGGCTCGATGGCAAAGCGTTGGCGGGGCAGGCGGCCGACGTAGTTGCCGATCTTGCCGTCGACGCGCTTGGCAATCCACGCGGCATCCTTCAGCAGCTCGTCCGGCGTCTTGGGGTAGAACTTCGGATCGGTTCGCAGGTAGTGCAGGAATTCGGGGAAGCTGCCTTTGAAGCCGGCATCACGGATGGTCTCGTCCATCTCCTTGCGAATGCGCGCCACTTCCTTAAGGCCCAGCTGATGGATCGCATCCGGGCTCATGTCGAGTGTGGTGAATTCGTTGATCCGCGACTGGTAGAACGCTTTGCCGTCCGGCATCGCTTCCGCCGCCAAGGTAGTGCGAGCCTGCGGCATATAGGCGTTGCGCATGAAGTCCAGCAGCTTTCCGTAGGTGGGGATCACCGAATGCTGGATGGCCTCACGGCCTTGCTGACGTAACTGCGCCTGCACGTCGGCAGGAAGGGTGGCGGGCATCTTGCGGAACGGGGTGTAGAACAGGTTGTCATCGCCCTTGGCATTCACCACATCGGCAATGGACTGGTCGCGCCCCGTCAATGTCACGCGTGGCACACTGAAGCCGCGGGCAAGTCCTGCGCGCATATTTGCGGTCTGCTCATCGAAATAGCGCGGCATGTCCTGCAGCTGATGGATGTAGTGACGGTAGTCATCCGCGGTGCGCAGCGTGCGGCGCGCGGTGAATCCAAGATTGGTCCAAAACGCGGAGTCGCTGTTGAAGGGCATTTCCCAGGTGCGGAAATGCTGGTCGGCCAGCAGCGTCTGGATCTGGTTGCGATAAACCGCGTAACTCACCGGGTCGTCGCCGTGCAGTTGGCTGGGTGACATCGCGTCGAGCTGATTTAGCACATCAGCCCAGTAGCGCTCGCGCATGGTCTGGGTGTCCGCATCCACCTTGGGCAGGTGGTCGGCTAACGACTGGTCGTGGTTGTCTTCGTCATCCTCACCCTTGAACTGCGTTTGTCGCCATGCCCATTCCTTCGTGTAGAGCGCGTGGAAGCGGGCGGTGGCATCGTCTTCTGCGTGTGCAGGCAATGCGGCGAGGCATAGCGTGCAGGCTAGGGCGAGGAAGAGTGGCTTCATGTAATAGTTCCTGGTGCAGATGCCTGTAGGAGCGCACTTGTGCGCGACAAGCCAACGAAGCGGTGAAGCTGCAACGTGATGGTCGCGCACAAGTGCGCTCCTACAGTTGGTTTGGAGATCACGCGAAGGGTTGGTCGATGGCAGGCGAGGGCGGGGTGAACCAGGCGGCACCTTCCTCCGTGACGTAGAAGTGATCCTCCAGCCGCACACCGAATCGATCCGGCACCACGATCATCGGCTCGTTGCTGGCGCACATGCCAGGCGCAAGCGCAGTCTGGTCTCCACGCACGAGGTAAGGCGTCTCATGGATGTTCATGCCGCAGCCGTGACCGGTGCGATGCGGGATGCCCGGCAGTCGATAGTCGGGGCCAAGGCCGGCCTTCTCCACCACGATGCGCGCGGCGCTATCCACCGACTCGCAGGTCACGCCCGGGCGAACCGCGTCGAACGCGGCTTGCTGTGCTGCCTGTTCCAACTCCCAGATACGCGCCTGTTCCGCACTAGGCTTGCCGAAGATGTACGTGCGGGTGATGTCGGAGTGATAGCCCTGCACCGTGCATCCGGTATCGATCAACACCAGCTCGTTCTGTGCGAGGTATTGCTCGCCCGGCACACCATGCGGGTACGCGGTGGCCTGGCCAAATTGCACGATGCAGAACGTGGAGCCGTTGTCGGCACCCATGGCGCGGTGCGCTTCGTCGATGAAGCGCACCAGCTCGGTGCGACTGATGCCTTCGCGCATCAGGCCGGCCGCGAAGCGATGCACTTGAAGCGTCATCGCGGTGGCCTGCTTCATCAACGCCAATTCGGTCAGCGACTTGCAGATGCGGCAGCCGTTGACGATGGCGCTGGCATCCACCAAGGGTTTGCCGCCAAGTGTTGCGCGTAGGCGTTCTGCGACGAAGAAAGCGGCTGCCGGGTCCAGCGCAAGATTGCCGGCGCCGCACTCGCGCAGTGCATCGGCAACCAACTGGTACGGATTCTCGTGCTCTTCCCACAGGCGCACATCGGCGGGGACCAGCAGCACGCGTTCCAGCGAGCCGACTTCAAAGGCTGGGCAGATGACGATGGGCGCGCCACGCTGGGTGATCAACATGCCGACCAGCCGCTCGCTGGCGGCCCATGCCACGCCGCTGAAATAGCGCAGTGAGGTGCCCGCCGTGATCAGCACCGCATCGATGTTGTGGCTGCGCAGCAGGGCACGGGCCTTTTCCAGTCGCTGCTCGTACTCGTCTGCGCTGATCGGGCTCGCAGGCGTGGCCCATGGCGTCAGGGAGGCGCGTGCCTGGGTGATGTCGAGACCGCCAATCTGTCCGTTTGAACTCATCCGAGACATGCTCCCTGGTCAATATCTTCAGTGGACCAACCACCATCGATGCAGCGTGCCACGCCGCCCGGGTTGTGGTCACCCAATTCGGGCGGCAGCTGATGCTCGGGCACGTTGTCGTAGCAATGCAGTGCGGTGAAGCGCTGTATGGCCGACGGCATGCCTACCGCCGTAAACCCTGGATGACTGGTGCTTGGATACGGGCCGCCGTGATTCATGGCAGCACTTACCGCCACGCCAGTGGGCATGCGGTTGCCAATCAGACGTCCAACGCGCGGACGCAACGCCGAGGCAATCCGCTGCCATGCATAGTCATCGCCGCCGTTGGAAGCGGCGTAGATCGTGCCGGTGAGATTACCTTCGAACGCCGCGGCGACGGCCACCATTTGCGCCAGGTCATCAGCGCGAATCAACAGACTGACCGGGCCGAAGGCTTCAGTCTGCAAGACTTTCGGTTGACGAAGGAACTGTGGCGCATCGACGCTGAGCAACGTCGGCGCATAGCGATGGCCGGGGGCGCCCGCGTCTCCACCGGTCAACAGGTCGGCGCCAGCCGAGCGCAAGCTTGCGACACCTTTCTGCAGATGCTCAAGCACCCCACGCGAGAACAACACGCTCGGAGCGGCACCTGCGAAATGCGATGTGGCGGCAGCAACGAATGCGTCGCCCGCGGCGTCGCGCGGCACGATCACTACGCCAGGGTTGGTGCAGAACTGGCCACTGCCCATGGTGCACGATGTGAAGAACTCCTGCGCCAGTGCCACGCCGCGTTCCGTCAGTGCGCGGGGCAGCAGAAACACCGGGTTCACACTTGAGAGTTCCATATAGGCCGGAACACCCGCTGCATCGGCGGCGGCCTTGAGGGCGAGGCCCCCAGCGCGACTGCCGGTGAAGCCAATCGCGCCCAGGCGTGCATCACCGGCCAGCCGGGCACCGATGGCATGGTCGAAGTGGTAAAGCATCTGCACCGACGCTGGCGGAAGGCCGGCCTGCTTCAAGGCCGTCACCGTCAGTTGCGCCAGTCGCTCGCTGGTCGCCGGGTGTGATGGATGGGCTTTCGCAATCACCGGATTGCGCGCAGCGATGGCCGACGCGAAGTCGCTACCCGCGATCGCGTTGAAGGCGAACGGGAAGTTATTGGGCCCAAACACCAACACGGGCTTCGATAGCGGCGCGCGGTGCGAGCGCAGCTTGGCGGCAGTGTCGATCACTGGCTGCGTCCACGCATAAGCGCGTACGGCCTTGGCGGCCTGACGCAGCTGGTTGGTGGTGCGCGGCAATTCCACAGCCGCAAGACGCGGCTGCTTTGGTAGGGCCGTTTCCGCGTTGGCCAATGCCACCAGCGTGTCCGCATCGGCCTCGATGGCAGCGGCATACGCCTCCAGAAACGCAGCGATGCGTTCCGGTGGCGTAGCCGCCAGCGCATCGGCAGCCGCTGTTGCCGCCGCGAGCGCGGCCTCCACATCGGCTTCGCCGCAGATGGGGAAGGCGGGGCCGATGGGTTCACCGGTAGTGGGATCTTCCGCACGGAACTCATCCACCACCTCACGTGCCGCGCACCACTCGCCGTTGATCAACAGAGGCTGCGTTGCCATGTCAGAGTACCGGTGCGTTGGCGATGGCGTGATCGATCACCTGCATGGCCGCGTCACGCTCTGCTCCCGTGATGACAAGGCGAGGCGCACGCACGCGTTCGCTGCCAAGGCCCACTTTCTCCTGCACCAGTTTGATGAGCTGGACGAACTTGGGCACGGTGTCGAGTCGAAGCAGGGGCAGGAACCATGCATACAGTTCGGCAGCCGCATCGGTACCACCATCGCGCGCCAGCTCGAACAGCTTCACCGACTCCTTGGGATAGGCATTGACCAGGCCGGCGATCCAGCCGCGTGCGCCCATCGCCACGCCTTCGACGATCGCATCGTCCATGCCCACTAGCAGTTCCAGGCGGTTGCCCAGCAAGGAACGCAGCGCGGCGAAGCGGCGTACGTCGCCTGACGATTCCTTCACCGCCTGCACGTTCGGGTATTCGTGCGCGAGCTGGGCGATCTGCTCGGGCGAGAAGTCGGTTTTGTAGGCGATAGGGTTGTTGTAAAGCATGCACGGCAGATCGGTGGCGCTGATCACGGCCCGCAGATGGGCACCCATCTCGCGCCAGTCAGTGGAGTACACATACGGCGGCAACACCATCAGGCCTGATGCGCCCAGTGCCTTGGCTTCGCGCGCCAGACGCACGGCTTCGTCGGTGGAAAGGGCGGCAATGCCGGGAATCACCGGCGCACGGCCTTCCAGCGCGTTTACCAACGTGCGGATGATGGCCAGCTTCTCGTCGAAACTCAGCGTGGCGGCTTCGCCCAGGGAACCCAGTGGCACGATGCCGGTGCAACCGCTGTCGATCAGCGTGCGTGCATGCAGCGCGAGAAAGCTGTGATCGACCTGGCCATCGGCAGTGAAGGGCGTGGTAATGGCGGGAATCACGCCGCGCCAGATGGAAGCGTTACTCATGATCAGCTACCTCGTTAATCGTCGGAAGAGGGGAACGTCGTGAGACCAGCCAGCGTGGCCAGCCGGGTGGGAAAGACAGGTGGGCGTGCGCCATTGCGTGGAAAGCGCCCGAGCTCGGCAAGCGCCGTACCGCAGATGCGTCCCTGGCAGGCGCCCATGCCACAGCGAGTGACGAGTTTGGCGGAGCGGGCGTCGCTGAAACCGTCCAGTTCGCCGAGCGCGACGTCTTCGCAGCGGCAGATCAGCGTTTGTGCGTCGGCCAGTTGGTGCAGGCGCGGGTCGAGCGCGAAGTGATGCGCGAGCAGGGCGCCGAAGTGTCGCTCCTTGTCGCGCCGTGGAAGCAGTGCGGTTGCGGCTTGCGTTTGGCCTGCCGCCATGTACCCTGCGATCTCGCCTTCGATGCGCGCTACGCCAAGTCCACCGATGCCACCCGCCTCGCCGGCAGCGAAGACGCCGGCAACACTGGTTCTCAACAGCGCATCCACCTGGACGCGAGGATGGGCTCCCTGATGAACCAGCGCGCAGCCGAGCAGTTGCGCCAGTTCGACATTGGGCACCAATCCGTAACCGACGCCGATCAAGTCGCAGTCGACGCGCTGGCTACCGTGTGGACTGTCGATGTCTACGCGGTTCAGGGCTTCATCGCCGTACGCACGGCGAACGAAACTGCCGAAGTGATACGGCACACCCGCCAGGCGCGTGCGCAGGCTAAACGCCTGCATCGCCTTGGCAGGCCAATGCATGAGCTGGCGCGCAAACGCATACGCGTTGGTCGCGGGCGCCTGTTCATAGATGCCGAGAAGATGGGCACCGTGCGCGCGTAGCGTAGCCGCGGCGGCGAGCAGCAGCGGCCCGCTGCCGGCGATCACCACGCGTTTGCCTGCCACGGGCCAGCCTTGTTTTGCCAAGGCCTGCAGCCCGCCTGCGCCGGTGACGCCTGGCAGGGTCCAGCCTGGAAAGGGCAGTAGCAGTTCACGTGCGCCGGTAGCGAGAATCAGCGAGTCGTAGCTCAACAAGCCGGCACCGCTCGGCGTCTCCACGCGCAGTGCGGACGGCTCAACGGCCACCACGCTGTGTTGCGAAAGCAGTTCCACCTTGCCCAGGCTGCCAATGACATCACGTGCTTCGCGCGGTGCAGGGCGGCGCACGTCATGACGCCATATCTGCCCGCCCGGTCGCGCTTGCGCGTCGAGCAGGCCGACCCGTGCGCCGTGCGCCGAGGCGGCGCGCGCTGCGCTCAAGCCTGCCGGGCCTGCGCCCACCACGAGAATGTCGTAGCGCTCAGTCATCGGTTCGCACCTGCATGCCTTCGCTCACCGGAGTCATGCATGCTCGGAGGTGCGGCACGCCATCGATGTTTACCCTGCACTCGAAACAGACACCCATGCCGCATAGTGGCGCGCGCGGCGTGCCGCTGACCGAGCCACGAAAGTGCAGGGTGACATGTGCCATGGCCGCCGCCACGCTGGCGCCCGCCGGCACTTCCACCGGTTGCCCGTTCACGCTGAGTCGAACCGTGGCGCTCATGCCGCCATCCTCGATGGGGCATAAGGGGTGGGATCAATGGCCGGCTCGCGGCCGTGGATCAGATCCATCAACAGGCGCGCGCTACCAAACGCGGTGGTGACACCGAGGCCTTCGTGACCCGCTGCCACCCATTGATTCGTGGTTCCGGGCACCGCGCCGAGATACGGGCGGCCATCTGGTGTGGTGGGGCGAAAGCCGGTCCAGACGCGCAGTGCCTGCAGCCGGCGAAGGGACGGCACAAAGGCGAAACTGCGTTCCAGCATGCGTTGCACCATGGACGGCGAAACAGAAGCATCGACCGCACTGAACTCTCGCGACGAACCGATCAGGATTTGTCCCGTAGGACGCGGCTGCACATTGAACGCAACGCTGCTGTCGGCGTCGCCGTGGGCGCTGTCGGCGTAGCCCAGTTCCAGTAACTGATGGCGCAGCAGATTCGGGTAACGCTCCGTGATGACCAGATGCCCCTTGCGCGCGCGCATCGGCAACATCGGCAGCAACTCGGGCAGGGCGCATCCCGTCGCCACCAGCACGGGGCCGCTCAATCGGGTGCGATCATCCAATTGCACGCCACTGCTGAGCAAAGCCTGTGCGCGGCGGCCCGCATAGAGGCGGGCACCACGCGATTGCGCGCGCTGCACCAGATAACGCGCCACACGCGGCGGATATACCACCGCCTCGCGTGGCACCAGCATGCCGCCGCTCAAACCCGGCACCAGCGCGGGCTCCAGTTCGTAAAGCGTTGCGGCATCGATGAGGTGGGCTTCAACGCCGGCAGCGCCGAGTCGCGCAGCACGCGCCGCGGCAGCCCGGCGATCGGTATCGCTGCGTGCCACCCACAAGGTGCCGCAACGACTGAACTCCGCTTCCTTCAGGTCTGCAAACGCTTCCCAGTGCTGCAGTGAATAGCGCGCCAGCGCCAGCTCGGCCGGGTCGTCATCCATCGCCACCAGATGGCCCATCGCTGCGGCCGTCGCACCGCCGCCGATCGGGCCGGGTTCGACCAGCGCCACGCGCAGGCCTTCGGCACTGGCTGCATCGGCACAACTGGCGCCGATGATGCCGGCGCCGATCACGATCAGGTCATAGCTGGCGATCGCGCCACTCATTCCGCGCCGCTGCCCCAGGTGAATTCGTCGGCTTCATCGATTAACAGCGTCGCGCGTGCCACCACATGGGCGGTGCCGGTAATGCGTGGCAACACACCGTGCGTACCGGGCTGGTATTCGCCCTCGAACACACTGCCGAGAATGCTTTCCTGTCGCCACACCTCACCCGGCGCGAGCTTGCCGTCGGCGGCAAGGCAGGCCAATTTGGCACTGGTGCCGGTGCCGCAAGGCGAGCGGTCGTAGGCGAAACCGGGGCACAGCACGTAGTTGCGGCCATGCATGCCGCTCACCGGCGAATCAGTGTTGATCTCGATATGGTCAATTTCGCCACCATCCGCACCGGTGATGTGGTTGGTTTCAAGCGCGAGGCGAACGGCTTCGGTAAATGCCGTCAATTCGCGATGATTCCCGATCACCAAAGGTGCAGGCGTGTTCTTGGTGATGAAGAACCAGTTGCCACCCCACGCGATGTCGCCGGTGACCTCGCCATAGCCGGGCACATCGACGCGCACCGCGTTGGCGTGCCGATAACTTTCGACGTTGTCGATGGAGACGCGCCCGTCCTCGTGCAACTCCGCGCCGACCATGCCCACCGGTGTTTCGATCCAGTGATGACCGGGTGCGATGCGCCCCATGTGTTGCAGCGTGCGCACCAGACCGATGGTGCCGTGGCCGCACATGCCGAGGTAGCTGACGTTGTTGAAGAAGATCACGCCCGCGCAGGCCTGCTCACTCTGCGGTGGCAGCAGCAGGGCGCCGACCACGGTGCTGGACCCGCGCGGCTCGCAGGCAATGGCGCTGCGCCAGTGGTCGAACTCGTTGCGGAAGCGCTCGCGCTTCTCCATTGGCGTGCCGACGCCGAGGTCAGGAAAGCCAGAGATGACGACACGGGTAGGCTCGCCGCCGGTATGGGAGTCGATCACGTCGATGGTGTGCATGCTGGTCATGCTCGCGCCGCGGGCCATCGGCGGTCTAGAAAAGCTTGCCCGGCTTCGATGCGGAATTCGGCACAATGGATCACGCCATCCGCCATCCTTGCTGCAGGTGCAGCAAGGACTTAACCGCTAGCGCTACTATCCACCGATATGAAGATTTCAGCCGACGAACTGGAAGTGCTGTTCGACGCGTTACCCGACGTGGTGTTCTTCGTGAAGGACAGCCATGGGCGCTACACCCACGCCAATCAGACGCTGCTACGGCGGCTGGGGCTGAAGCAGCGCAGCGATGTCATCGGCCGCAGCGTGACGGAGCTGTTTCCCGCCGCGTTGGGTGGCTCCTATGCCACACAGGACCGTCGCGTGCTCGCAGGCGAGGTGATCGACAATCAGTTGGAAGTCCATATCTCGCCCAATCGCGCGCCGGGTTGGTGCCTCACCTGCAAGCGCCCGCTGGTGGAGCGCGGCAAGGTGCGCGGCGTCGTGGGCATTTCGCGCGACCTGGGTAAGCCGGACGGCAGGCATCCCACCTACCAGCGCCTGGGGCGCGTGCTGGCGTACCTGCAAGAGCACTACGCCGAAAGCGTTCGCGTTGGCACACTGGCCGCGCTCGCCGATTTGTCGGTGGCGCAGCTCGAGCGCCATTTCCGCAAGGTGTTTCAGCTGACGCCGCAGCAGTTGCAGACAAAGCTGCGTATTGAAGAGGCGATGCGTCGCCTGCATGGCAGCGACAGCGTGGCGGCAATTGGTCTGGCTTGCGGGTTTGCCGATCAGAGTGCGTTCGCCAGACAGTTCAAGGCGACCGTGGGCATGACGCCGAGGGACTACCGAAGCATGGCCGCGGCCACGACAGAAGGGCGTCGAATGCCCTCCGCCGGTTCAGCGACCTGAGGCCAAAAAAAGCCCTGCGTGAGCAGGGCTTTTCTGTACGGCTCGGCAGCGGCTTATCAGCCAGCCACCCACACACCTACGTTGAGGTGCCAGCCGTCGTTGCGCTGCACGTAGTGCGGGTGCACGTAGTGGTAGCCCGGGTGCTCGGGTTCCCAGTGGCCATGCATGGCGACGTACTGGCGGCCGTCCCAGTGCCAGTAGCCGCGGGCCCAGACATAACCGTCGCGACGCGGCGGTTCGACTTCCACCACCTGCACCGGCGGCGGCTGCGGAGCGATCACTTCGACATATTCGCGCTGCACCACCTGCTCGCGCTCCACCACAACCGGGCGCTCCACCACCACGGTGCGCGGACGGGGAGCCGGATGCTCCACCACGCAGCCACTGGCCAGCAGGGTCAAACCAGACAGGGCGATGAGACGAAAACGGATCGACATAGATGACGTGCCTTTGTGAAAGGAATGTGAGTGCAATAAGGGAAAGATGACGTGCTTGGCTTAGGCGTACCTTTCTATTCCTGATCTTTTTTCCATCCGTTTTTGCTTGAATGGCAAGGACTTGCGACGCTCCTCGGAGCCTCCTGCGGTGGTGTTTTCACCCATGTGGACGCTATGTGATTGACCTTGCTCGGAGAGTCGCTGTCGGCGTTGGCCGTCAGTGGCTTCCGGTGTCGCAAGTTGTTGCTTCGGTGTTTCCAAAACCCCTTGCCGGGTACAAGCCGGCGCTCATGCTCCTTCGCTGTAGCCACACTGGGCGGCCTTGTGTCGGGGAACGGAGGATTTCGGTGTCTGTTGACGCCTGGGCCCAGACTTGTTCAGCTTCGCGTGGGCAGATCGACGCGATTCGTTCAGCAAACGTTGACGACAAAAGAACGAACGGTCGTGCTATTTTGTTGCCCATGAACAGCACCCCGACCGTCACAGGCAAGCGCGCCGCCACTCGCGAACTCATCCTTGACCACGCCTTTGAACTGGCGCGCCATGAAGGGTTGGAAGGCCTTTCCATCGGGTCGCTGGCGCAGGACGTGGGCATGTCCAAGAGCGGTGTCTTTGCGCACTTCGGCTCCCGCGAGGAGCTGCAGTTGGCGGTGCTGGAGGCGGCGCAGCTGCGCTTTCTGCAGAACGTGAAGTGGCCAGCCCTGAAGTTGCCGCGTGGTTTGCCGCGCGTGCGCGCCATCGTCGCCAATTGGGTGGATTGGGGGTGCGAGTACCAGAGCGGCTGCGTGCTGCTCAGCTCGGTGAGCGAATACGACGGGCGAGAAGGCCACCTGCACGACGCTGTCACCCGTCAGCAGGCGGGCTGGCGTCAGGAAATGTGCCGAGCGATCGGTCACGCCATCGAGAACGGCGAGTTGAGCGACACCACGGACCCAGCGCAGCTCGCTTTTGAAATCTACGCCCTGATGTTGGGCCTGCATCACGACGCAGGCCTGTTTGGTTTCGAGGAAGCGCGCCGGCACACGCTGGCCGCGTTCGACCGTCTGCTCGCCAGCTACAGCCCGGCATCGGGCCAGAGGACTGCGCCATGACTCGCCAAGCCACTACCGTTGTCAAACCTCATCACCGCCACGGCGCTTTCAAACTGGGCGCGGTTCGCGCTGGCTTCGCGGTAGGCGGGCGGCTCGCACCGGCCCGTACTGTCGATCAGGCGGTGCGCCTGTTTGTTACGCCATTCGCCAGTAGCCGTACGCGTGCGCAGCGGGCAGAGCCCGACGCCGGCATGCAACGAGGCGAGCTCACCATCCACGGCCGTCGCATCGCCACCTATGTCTGGGGTGACCCTTCGCGGCAGCCCTATGTGTTGCTGGTGCACGGCTGGTCCAGCTTTGGCCTGCGCTATCTGCCGTGGGTCGCTTCGCTGCGTGCGATGGGCTACGCACTGGTGTCGTTCGACCAGCCGGGCCACGGCAACAGCGAAGGACGCTATTGCACGCTGCCAGACTTTATCGACACCGTGCGCGAAGTAGGGCGTCACTTCGGCGATGCGGCCTTGACCATTGCCCATTCGTTGGGCGGTGCGGCCGCGGCACTTGCCCAGGGCGAGGCGTGGCATGCGCGGAAAGTCATCCTGATTGCGCCGGCCGCCGATCCGGTCGACGCCACCCGGCGTTTCAGCCGCTTCGTCCATCTTGGCCAGCACCTGTTTGGGCGCCTGCACGCCGGCCTGCAGTCGATGACCGGTGTGAACATCCACGACCTGCAGGTGCATCACCACCTCCACAGCCTCGGCCAGCCCGCGTTGATCGTGCACGACGTGGACGACCACGACGTGCCCTGGGGTGAGGGTGAGCGCTATGCACGCCACTGGAGCGGGGCGCGTTTGCTGAGCACCCAGGGGCTGGGGCATCACCGTGTACTCGACGCGCCGGAGGTGATCGAGGCGTCGCTGGCGTTCCTGAGGGGCGAAGTGGTGGGCGAGCGCGTGGTGTCGTCGCCGAACTTGCCATTTGGGGACAGCTGACCGTCAGCGAGCGTCCCGTGTAGGAGCGCACTTGTGCGCGACAGCCTTATGGCGCATGACGTGCCGGGCTACGGTCGCCCACAAGTGGGCTCCTACAGAAAACCATGCGCCAGATGCCCCGGGGCACGAGGGGATAGATCAATACCAGCGCGCACGGTTAAGCAAAAAACGACGTTGCCATCGCGCCGCAACATGTTCAGAACGTAAGCATCCATTAAAATCGGGGGTCCGACGCACCGCAGTCCCCGGAGTCCCCATGAGTTCCACCGCCCAGCACGTTCCCGCCAGCGCAGCCCAGGCGGAGACCCGCCCCCTGCGTTTTGTCACCGCCGCCAGCCTGTTCGACGGCCACGACGCCGCCATCAACATCATGCGGCGCATCATTCAGTCGCAGGGCGCAGAGGTCATCCACCTCGGCCATAACCGTTCGGTGGAAGACGTCGTGCGCGCCGCGCTGCAGGAAGATGCAGACGCCATTGCGCTGTCGTCCTACCAGGGCGGCCACGTCGAATACTTCAAGTACATGGTGGACATGCTCAAGCAGCATGGCGCTTCGCACATCCGTGTGTTCGGCGGCGGCGGCGGCACCATTACGCCGGAAGAAATCCGTGAACTGCAGGCCTACGGGGTCGAGCGCATCTATCACCCCAACGACGGCATGAAGCTCGGCCTCACCGAGATGATTCATGACGTGATGCATCGCACGCGCGCCGCTGCGGTGAATCGTGCCAAGGAAGCCGAAGCGACCACCGTCGCGCCGCGCGTCGACATCGACGATGAAATCTCCATCGGCCGCATGCTCTCCGCTATCGAAGAGGCCGAGCTGCCCGAAGGCGAGCTCGAGCACTTGCGCAAGCAGTGGAAGATGGCCGGCAAGCAGACGCCGGTGCTGGGCGTCACGGGCACCGGCGGTGCGGGCAAGTCGTCGGTGGTGGACGAACTGCTGCTGCGCTTCCTGCATGCCTTCCCGCAGATGCGCATTGCCGTGCTCGCGGTGGACCCGACCCGTCGCCGCAGCGGAGGCGCCTTGCTGGGCGACCGCATCCGCATGAACTCGCTGCGCAGCCATCGCGTCTATATGCGCTCCATGGCCACGCGTCGGCAGCACGCGGCAACCAGCGCGGTGCTGCGTGACTGCATCGATTTCCTCAAGGCCCAGCCGTACGACCTGGTGATTGTCGAGACTGCCGGTATCGGCCAGAGCGATTCGGAAATCGTCGACCTGGTGGATTTCCCCACCTACGTGATGACCAGCGACTACGGCGCCGCCAGCCAGCTGGAAAAGATCGACATGCTCGACTTCGCCGAGCTGATCGTGCTCAACAAGTTCGACAAGCGCGGCGCGGAAGACGCGCTGCGCGATGTGCGCAAGCAGTGGAAACGCAACCGCACTGCCTTCACGCTCACTGACGAACAGGTGCCGGTGTATCCCACCATCGCCAGCCAGTTCAACGATCCGGGTGTCACCTGGATGTTCACGAATCTGTGCCGTCTGCTGCGCGAGAAGCTCAGCCTGCCGGCAGACAAGTGGTCACCGAACCTCGACACCACGCTCAAGGAGCCGCGCGCCACCGTGCTGATTCCAGGCAGCCGCGTGCGCTACCTCGCCGAGATCGCCGAGCAGGGTCGTGGCATCAACAAGGAAATCGAGCGCGAAGCCGAGTTCGCCAGTAAGGCGCAGCACTACTTCGAGTCGCTGAAGGATCTGGGCGACCAGCACCTGCCGCGTCCGTTGGCTCGTTACGAGTCGTCCGCGCTGCACGAAGAGGGCGTGGACCGTACGCTGCTGACGCTGCGCCAGCGCTACAACGAAGCCATCAAGGAACTCAGCCACCACGCCATCCATCTGCTGCACGAGTGGCCGGCGCGCTACAAGTCGGTGACCGATGAGGTCAACGAATACAAGGTGCGCGACAAGGTGATCCGCGTGGAGAACTACCGCGAATCGCTGAGCCACCAGAAGATCCCGAAGGTAGCCCCGCCCAAAACCAAGGATTGGGGTGACCTGCTGCGCTTCCTGCAGCGCGAAAACCTGCCGGGTCACTACCCGTATACCGGTGGCGTGTATCCGTACCGCCGCACCGGCGAGGATCCCACCCGCATGTTCGCGGGCGAAGGCACGCCTGAGCGCACCAACCGCCGCTTCCACTACTTGAGCCAGGGCGGTGCAGCCACGCGCCTGTCCACCGCGTTCGACTCGGTGACGCTGTACGGCGAAGATCCCGCGCCGCGTCCGGATATCTACGGCAAGATCGGTAATTCCGGCGTCAATATCGCCACGCTGGATGATATGAAGAAGCTGTATTCCGGCTTCGACCTCAGCGCGCCGAGCAGCTCCGTGTCGATGACCATCAATGGTCCCGCGCCGATCATCCTCGCGATGTTCATGAACACCGCGATCGACCAGAACATCGAGAAACACCTGAAGGAAGACCCGGCACGCTGGGCAGCAGCTGAAAAGAAGATCGCCACGATGTTCCCGAATGGCCGCCCGCAGTACTCGGGCGACCTGCCGAAGGGCAACGAAGGTCTTGGCCTTGGCCTGCTCGGCGTCACTGGCGACCAGTTGGTCGATCCGGAAACGTACGCGCGCATCAAGGAAGACACCCTGCAAACCGTGCGCGGGACCGTGCAGGCAGACATCCTGAAGGAAGACCAGGCACAGAACACCTGCATCTTCTCCACGGAATTTGCGCTGCGCATGATGGGTGACATCCAGCAGTACTTTGTCGACCACAAGGTGCGCAACTTCTACTCGGTATCCATCTCCGGCTATCACATCGCTGAAGCCGGCGCGAACCCGATCAGCCAGCTGGCTTTCACGCTCAGCAACGGCTTCACCATCGTCGAGTACTACCTCGCTCGAGGCATGAACATCGACGACTTCGCGCCGAACCTGTCGTTCTTCTTCTCCAACGGCATGGACCCGGAGTACACCGTGATCGGCCGCGTGGCTCGTCGCATCTGGGCCCGCGCCATGCGCGAGCGCTATGGCGCCAGCGCACGCAGCCAGATGATGAAGTACCACATCCAGACTTCCGGTCGCTCGCTGCACGCGCAGGAAATCCAGTTCAATGACATCCGCACCACGCTGCAGGCGTTGTATGCGCTGTTCGATAACTGCAACAGCTTGCACACCAACGCCTACGACGAGGCCATCACCACGCCGACCGAAGAAAGCGTGCGTCGCGCGGTGGCCATCCAGATGATCATCAACAAGGAACTGGGCCTTAACTTCAACGAGAACCCCTGGCAGGGCAGCCATATCGTTGAAGCGCTTACCGACATCGTGGAAGAGGCGGTGTACAAGGAGTTCGAGGCGATCAGCGAACGTGGCGGCGTGCTTGGCGCGATGGACACCATGTACCAGCGCGGCAAGATCCAGGAAGAGTCGATGTACTACGAGCAGAAGAAGCACGACGGCAGCCTCCCGCTGATCGGCGTGAATACCTTCCTGCCAAAGGATCACGGCGGCGAGATCGCTACGGAGATCGAGCTGATTCGCTCGACGGAAGGCGAGAAGGGTCAGCAGATCGACAATGTGCTGGCGTTCGGCAAGGTTCGTAACGGGCTGGCGCCGGATAGTCTGAAGGTGCTGCAGAACACGGCGCGTGAGCGCAGGAATGTGTTTGAGCAGTTGATGGAGGCGGTGAAGTACAACTCGCTGGGGCAGATCAGTCACGCCTTGTACGACGTGGGTGGCGAATATCGCCGCAACATGTAAGCGAGGCGGTACGTGATGGGTGGTGATCTGTTTGGATGGACGGGCGACGAAGGGCTGGAGCCTGAGTGCGAGTACTTCTTTGCGCTGATGCCTGAGGGCCATGCTCTGCGGCGAATCGGCGAGCAGCGCGCACATGCGGTTCGCGCTGTGCAGGCGGCACGTCCTTCGCCCGTCGAGGACCATCGTCTGCATCTCTCGCTTTGCGCCCCGAAGACGCTGCAGCGTCTTCGGGCTCCGTTCGAGGAGTCGCTCAAGCGGGCGGGTGATGACGTGGTCGCTTCAACTTTTGGATTGCGCCTTGACGGGTTTGATACGTTCAACGCCGGCTTCGATCGGTCTTGCCTTGTTCTCCGTAGCGACGAGGCGACGACTGCACGTGTGCAGACGCTGAAGGATGCGATTGGCGAGGCGCTTTTCAAACATGGTTTTGGATGGGATAAGAGCAGCCTTTCGCCTCATGTGACTTTGTACTACGCGAGTGAAATCGCGCTGCCGGAAGGTATGGGTGAGCCCATTGATTGGCACGTGGATCGGTTTGTGCTGATTCGGAGTCATGTAGGGAAGCATCGGCATGATGTGATTGGGCGGTGGTCGTTGCGGGTGGCTGCTTAGGGTTTGTTGGTACTCGGCTTGGGTCGCGCGTTTTGATTTGGGGCTCGATATTGAGGCGCAGACAGGGTCCTGGCCTCATCGCCTCATCGTTGGCGTCATCCCCGCGAAGGCGGGAGGCGCTTTTCAACAGCCGAATGGCTGGTCATCCAGTGACTTTGCTTTTGGCTCTGGCCGGCTTCTCCGCCAGCGTGCCGCCTACGCGGCGGGCGTTTCGACCTTCTGCCGAAGGCCGAGTCACTTTTCTTTTGCTGGCCCAAAAGTCCCACGGGGATTAGCTTCACGTCAAAAGTAACCCAAAGAAAATGGCCTTAAGAGCGGGTTCGTCGCAGCGTCATGTTGAATAAGAGCCTTGGCGCTAACGAAGCTCTGAACCTCACGATCGCCCGACACGCGGTGCGGCTACACCGCAACGCGCCATCGCGGAGAGGACTTAAAGCGCTCGCCAGACTCGTTGCGCTTGGTAATTCGCGATGCACCTCACTTCCCCCTCTCCCCTCCGGAGAGAGGGCTGGGGTGAGGGGTGGGTGCTCGCGATAGCGCTCCGATCTGCGACACCCCGCGGAGACCTGCAACGCGCCCCATGCTAGCCTCAAGCACCTTTCACTGCTGCGGTGCCCCATGCTGATCGTCCACCACCTCAACAACTCTCGCTCCCAGCGTGTGCTCTGGCTGCTGGAAGAGCTGGGCGTGCCGTATGGGGTCCGCAAGTACCAACGCGATCCCAAAACCATGCTGGCGCCGCCGGAGTTGCGCGCGATCCATCCCCTGGGCAAGTCGCCGGTGATTGAGGATGAGGGGCAGGTGGTGGCCGAATCGGGGGCGATCATCGAATACCTGGTGGACCGCTACGACACCGGGCGTCTCGCGCCGCTGTCCGGTTTGCCCGAGCGGCAGCGCTTCACCTATTGGCTGCATTACGCGGAAGGCTCCGCCATGCCGCCGTTGCTGCTGAAGTTGGTGGCCTCGCGTATCGCCAATGCGCCTATGCCGTTCTTCGCCAAGCCCATTGCGCGGAAGATCGCCGCTACGCTGCAGCAGAGTTTTGTCGATCCGCAGCTGGCGCTGCATCTTGGCTATATCAACAACGAGCTGGCTACCACCGGCTGGTTTGTGGGCGATGAATTCAGTGCGGCAGATATTCAGATGAGCTTCCCGCTGGAAGCCGCCATGGCGCGTAGTGGCATGAATGCGAAGCTTCCGCACATTGCCGCGTTTGTCGAGCGCATTCGCAAGCGTCCCGCGTATCGCCGTGCGCTTGAACGCGGCGGTCCGTACACGTTGATCGGCTGACGCGCAACGATTCACATCCAGCGCGAGCGCGCCGCTGCACCAATACGGCGACTACGTTGTCCAGAAGGTTTGCAACCGGAGCCGCAGGTCCGCGATGGCTGCCCGCTTATCTGGCCTACGGTCTCCGGCTGCAAGCCTTCTGGACATCGCAGTCACGCGCAGTGCGTGTCGCGGCGCGAGGCGATGATGCCTGCCGGCTATAGTTGCCGAAGGCGTTGATAAGTCGGGTTGCGTGATGCAAACAGACGCCGCTGCGTCAGACACATCACGAGATAGAGCGAGCTGAGCGCCAACCCTCGCCATGTGCCGGCGTTGGTGTTGGGGTGGAACAGGAGTTCGTACACCGAGAACGCAAATAGCAGGGCTGCAGCCAGCATGCAAAGCCCCGCAGAGGCAGTGGGCGCTGTGTGCGTGTCATCGTCTTCATGCCGCCATTGTGTTGAGTCGCCTCGTAAAGAAGCGATGCGGTGGATCGTCTTCACCCTATAGAAAGCGTAAAGATCTTCTGCTGCCGTGCGTTGCCAAGGCGTCATCAAAGGTGATGGTCGGCACATTTCTCGGCGGCTGCTTTTGGGCGGCTATAACGCTTGTTGCGTTGATCACTTTCATAAGCAATGAGACGACCGCGCTCTTGCGTAAGTTGTGCGTCAGCCTGGCGCCATGTTTGCGTAAGGAAACGCAAAAAGTGCGAAAAAATGCAGTGAAAGCGCCCCAGATCCAGCCTCGTGCAAGGGATGGCAGCGTACGATGGATTTTCTACGTACGGTGGTTAGCTGTCAGGGCGTTTTGTGAAGATTCCGATACTGATGTATCACAACATCGCGCAGGTGCCTTCCGGTATCAGCGTCTATCGCAGCCTCTATGTGTCGCCAGCATCGTTTGCGCGACAGATGGGTTTGCTGCGCGCGTTGGGTTATCGCGGTGTGTCGATGGGCGATGCGATGCCTTATCTGCGCGGCGAGAAACAAGGCAAGGTCGCGGTCGTCACACTTGATGATGGTTATGTCGATAACCTGGAGTCGGCGGCGCCGATTCTGCGCCGTTACGGTTTTACCGCCACGTGTTATGTCGTCAGCAGTCGCATCGGGCAGTACAACGCGTGGGATGACGAAAAGCTAGGCATCCGCAAGCCGCTGATGACAGCCGAGCAGTTGCGCGCCTGGCATGTTGCGGGCATGGAGATTGGTGCGCACACGCGTACGCACGTGCGCCTGAGCCAATGCACCGACCAGCAGCAGGTGGACGAAATCGGCGGCTCGAAGTCCGAACTGGAAGACAAGCTCGGCGTCGCCATCACCCAATTCTGTTACCCGTATGGCGATTGTGATGAACGCGCGGTGCAGGTTGCCCGCCTTGCCGGGTACGAGGCAGCGACAACCACGCATCGCGGTCGTGCTTCTGCTGGCCCGCATACGGACTTCTGGCGGCTCCCCCGCATTCAGGTGGCACGCCATCACCTGTTGCCGCAGGTGGCGGCAAAGGTACTTACCGGCTACGAAGACCAACGCTCATGAAGTTACTTTTCGTTGGCACCAACCCAGAGAACACGGGCGCCGCAACGCACTTCGTCGCGCTGGCGCGGGCCATGGTCGAAGCCGGCCATGAAGTCGAATGCGTGGTGTCGCGCAAAGGGCTGATTGGCGAAGGCGTAGAGGCGGCGAATATTCCCACCTTCTACAGCACCTTTCGCAACGTCTATGACCTGCGCGGCTACACCAGTGTGTTGCAGCGTATCGGCAAGTTCTCTCCCGACTGGCTGGTGGGCAACTTTGGCAAGGAATACTGGCCATTAATCGCGTGTGGCCGCCTTACGCACACGCGAGTGGCGTTGTTTCGGCATCGCAATCCGCGCATGAGCAAGATTTCCGAGTACGGCATACCGCGTCTCGCGCAGCGCTTCATTGCCGTATCCGAGTATTCGCGCAACACCTACCTGGCATGGGGCGTCCCAGCTGATCTGGTGAGTATTTCCTACAACCCGATCGACACGACAGCGTTTCAGCCCGATCTGCAACGCCGCGCGCAGGTGCGGCGCGAGTTCGGTATCGATGAAGATGCCATCGTCATGGGCTTCACCGGACGCATGCATGGTGGCAAAGGCGTTGCCCAGCTGATGCAGGCGGTGAACGAAGCCATGCGGGTGCAACCGAAGCTACAGGCGCTCTGGGTAGGTAATGGCCCCGAAGAACATGTGTTGCATCAGATGGCGGAGCAAGGTGGCATGTCCACTCGTCACCATTTCACCGGATGGGTAGCCGATACCTCGCGCTATCACAACGCGTTTTCGTTTCTGGCGTTCCCTTCGGTGGAGCCGGAGACGTTCGGACGTGTTGCCATCGAGGCGGAAGCCTGCGGCGTGCCCGTGTTGGGCAGCGACATCGGTGGTGTGCCAGAAACCATGCTGGATGGTGTCACCGGCTATCTGATCGAACCCGGCAATATTGCCGCCTGGCGCGATCGCATCCTTGCCATGTGCGACGAAGTGCGGTGCAAATCGATGGGCGCCGCTGCGCGCACGTATGCCGCAGAGCATTTCAGCAATGCCGCGGTGGCTCGAGACTTCGAGCGCCTGCTTCGATACGGCAACGTCTCGCTACATCACCTGGGCCACGCGGCAATGTAACGCGTGTTGTTTTGCAAAAGACGGTGGCTTTCACCAGTCGTTGCCGTGTCGGATCAGCGCATACCATGATCAGAGCTGGGCGCTCGTTTCTTTAGCTGAAAAGCACTGCGATTCCTACGCTGGTATCAACGCAGGATGCCGTCCGCCCTCAACCTGGGTATCAAGGTATTGGCGAGGTCTCTGGTGGCCCTGGGTACATTGTCGTTAGATGTGCTGGTGGTCGACGCCAGCCAGACGACGCTCTGGGTGCGGGGATCCCATATGCTGGTTTCCAGCGTTACTTCCTCGCGCACCGTGACCGTAGGCGCCGTACTCCAGGCATTGCCATACCAGCCATAGAAACCGCCGCGACCCGGTCCGCGCCAGCCAGGTCGGCTCCAGCCACGAGAGCCCCACGGGCCACCCCACCAGTCAGGGCCGCGCGCCGGCACGCCGGGCGTAACGTTGACTCGTTGCTGCACGCTGACCGTGCGTGTCACCAATACTGCTTCGGCACCGCTGGTCTTGATCAGCTGGTCGAGCCTCGCCTCAGTGTCGTTCGGTCCGATCTGAGTGTAGCTGGCGGTTGCCCTCACGCCGGCAAGATGCAGCTGCAATACAAAGGTGTCCTCAAACAGGCGTCGCGTGCTGTCGCTGCTGGAAATGCCGACGACCAGAAAGTCGGTTGCCGGAGGACCTTGCCAGGTCGAATCCCTCCACTGGTTGCTTATGCTGACCGTCGCGCAGCCTGCGATGGTGGCAAGCAAGCTCAATGCAACAACAAGTAACAGTTTCATGGCCGTGTTCCCCGGGTGTTCGGAACGCCTGGCGCGATGGATGCGTAAGCCAACAAACGCCTCTCGCACGGCAGAGGATGACAGGTGAAAGGTGGGCGCGGTGTCTTTGACGACGCGCGGCCAGAGCTCCGTCCTATCGCGCCGTCTTCATGTCTTCTTCACGCCGGCATCTGCCGATGCTTCGGTTTCTCACGGCTCAGCAAACGTTTTGCGCCACTAGCAAACCTCGTTACACCATGCCGACACCCAACCTACTTGTCCGGTAGCCGCTGACCTTCGGAAGCGAATCGCTCTGACCCGTGATGCGACGGTCATCGAAGACGTAGTGAATCGGTGCACCGTGGGCATGCGTAACCGACGCTCTGCAAGCACACAGGCGATGTTGAATGATGATGGTTACCAGGATCTGGACCCCATCCATGATGTCGGTTTCGGTCAGGAATTCACCGTGGCTTCTGTGGCAGCAGCGCCAGAGCCAGCGTTTTTACCCTTCACCCATGGGGCACGACTTACTTCCGCCAAAAGGCGGGAGCGGTGGGGAAGCCAACACCCATGCTCAAACTCAGTGCGAAATTAGCGCTTGGGTTCCCAAAGCTCGACCTTGTTTCCCTCAGGATCCAAAATCCAGGCAAAGCGACCGTTTGGGTCGCTGTCGTCACGCTTTAGAACCGGGACACCCTTGGCTCGCAAACGCACGAGCAACGCATCCATATCATCCACGGCGTAGTCGATCATCCATCCACTCGTCGATGGCGCGAAGTAATTCGTGGTCGCGGGAAACGCATTCCATGCCAGCGCGGGAGGGTGCTTTGGCGCGTCATAGCGAAGAGCTGCGCCTCCCCAGACCTCCACCGGCATGCCAAGAACATCGCGATACCATGCCGCGAGAGCCTTGGGGTCTTTGGCTTTGAAAAAAATTCCGCCGACACCGGTGATGTGTCCGGCTGGCGGCGCGGACGCGGCCGTCGCCAGGTCGGCAAAGGAAAGCACGGTTAGACATAGCAGGAAAATCCATCGCCGCTTCATCCAAGTTCTCTCAGTTTGCGTGGTTCGCCATATCTTGCGCGCAAATTGTTGCGCTCTCGGTAAAGTCCATTTCGAGTCGAATGTGCACACTTGCGCGACGGCCGATTTTCGCATTTATTACCCACGGATAGGTGGCTGCGTACCTTGTTAGAACGCATCCGGGCAGGAAAGACAATCTGGACCACGCATCTTCTCCCCTTGGTGACATGTAACCCGAGGCGATCAGCTTGATTCTCTCGACCAACAACACCCCGACGGCGCATCACGCCCTTTCCGTGTGGTCTCCCGTCTGGAAGATGATGTTGATCTGCTTTGGTGTGGCTGCGCACATTTCGATATGGCGGTCCATTTGCCAGTGTGGGGTGAAATGATCATGAAGCCGGCTTGGGAACAGAGCCAAGCGACGCGTGTGGAACAGGACTAAGCTGCCGAACCATTGAAAGCTTTGGGCGCCGCGAGATAAACGCGCCCATGGAGAACGGGCTGCGAGAGGCTTCGCTGATACCGGCGGTTTCCTCTACCAGGCGGCTCATGACGTTGTCTAACTTGTCACACGTGGCGCATTCGCCGTAGGAGGACGAAGTGGATTGCGGACAAATCTCGCCTGCTAAAAAGACTGGGACCAAAGACTGCAAGCAGATCGGCATGCTAACGATGGCGATGGTGTTCGCCATGGGCATGTCTTCGCTGGCTGCTGCCCAAGGATCACCATCCCAACAGGCTGCTGAGGCTCAAGGGGCAAGTACGAAAGCGGCCGATGGAATTCCCAGCCGCTGCAACACTTACGATATGAGTGAGCGGATAGAGCATCAGCTACCTCGCATGGTCCATCATGGAGGGAGTGTCGCAACCGTATCCAATGTTGAATTTCTAACGGATGCCAAGCGCGTGACTTATGCCCCGGCTGCTGGTCAGGAGCCGGAACTCCACATGCTGCAGTGTCCGGTTCGGATCACCTGGGACAATGGACATCAGGAGTTCGGCTATTACACGGAATGGGAGAACCCCCAACAACAGGTGCAGGTCTCCTTTGCGCCAAAGCCTATGCAACCCCCAGCGCGGAAATAGTGAAACAAGCAGCCCCGCTCCGGCGGGGCTTTTTTTGCCGGAAGCGAGGGATGAAAGAGACCAGAGTCAGACGCGCTGTGTCAGCGTGCCATCGCATTGGAAAGTTTCCGCCACGTTGGCGGCAGGCCTAGCCGTGAACACGCCTGAGGAATGAGTCGCGTCGGGTCAAAAGTGGACACACGATTTTTATGGTTTTGTCTGTAGTCCATCACTTCGCACTTTTAGCCACGAAGAACTCGTTTCTTCCAAGATGTTTTGGTACTGACGAAACGGGGCATCCACCCTGTCGTCAGGCAGTGGGTTCGTCGATCCGGCTTGGAGGTAGAGAAGTTCGGCCTTGACCGCGAGAAGTTGAGATCTTGCCTTCGTGTATCGGATCCAAAGTGATCGATGGACGAAGAAGGAATCCCATGTAGTGAACACGGTCACGAACGCGCTCATGCATAGCGCCACTTTCTTTAGGACAGGCTCGACTAACTCGCTATTGATTCTTAGGCCAAGTAGCACCGTCGTCAGGGCGCTGAGGACAGTACCGGTCATCTTCAATTTGAACGAAAGCGCTCGATTCTTCTCTCTGCGCTTTTGAAAGGATCGAATTCGACTGTCAAGCAACTCCAGCAGGAGGCCTGCTTTTCCTTTCGCTTTTTCGACTTTGCCAAGCGCGACATGGCCAATTTCGGCAGAATTCATGGCCGTCCACCTCCGCGTCAAGGGCGTTCCATGGCGCGCACGGAGCATCCCGAGGAAAGCAGATTGATGGGTCGTTCTTGTCTGATTGCCAATGGTGGTTTTTATGCCAGTTGGGGACGGAATCACACCGGCAGTATGGCTATATCAATGGGTGGAGCGCATGCCCAAGCTGGGGTCGGCGGGACTTCTCGCTTATGCCGAAGAACTGAACTCGGGCCCACGTCGCCTTTTGGGTCCGCTTCGGGTCGGACGTGGACGCAAGAACCCGACGTTCCCGGTTCTGGAAGACTGCCGACCTCAACGCGCACGCTATCCATTCTTCGGCCAAGCATGAGGCTGCACATCGTGCTACCACGATAGTGACCTACGTTCTCACTCCTTCACCGAAACTTATCAGCGCGCTTCGTATTGCCGACAGATAATGCGAGAGCGATTGGCGCCAGGCTCATGCATTCGGGAGAGCAACGATGACCGGTCACAAAGTGAAAGGCGATTCCGACGCAAAAGCGAGAGGTCAAGCTGCAAAAGGCCAAGGCCCCGCACGTGCCGGGCAGCAGCATGCAGAATCAGGGGAAACACCCCATTACGTGGTCGGCCAAGGAGCTCCGGGTGGCACGTGCGACGATGACGGCAACAGCGAAAATCACCAGGTCGACAGTGGCCTCGGCACGGCAAAACCCAACACCGAATAAGGCTTCGGCCCCACCCTCAGACTTTCCTGTCACGCCCGCTTCGGGTTGCCGTTTCAACCGGTCAAGGCAACACATCGCATTTTGCGCACAGGGCCCCCACGCACTCATATAGGTGACACTATTCCAACTTGGCTTTTCGTCGCCAGCGGCAACGCCGCTGGCGAACAGCACACCAGTGGCGGCGGCCAACAGTAGAAGACGAGTCGGGTTCATCCCTATACCCCTGAAAAAGAGACCCTGAATTGCGGCGATTATCTCTCCGTCGACTGGGTCCACTTCGGGTCGGAGGCGGGCCTGCCGGCCATATAGAGGAGTACCCTGACCGCAGCGGGTAACTTACCGCTGATCAGCGGCAGGGAGGGTGCGCAGCGCTCGTCGGAATGCATGTTCCGACCGACCGGGATCCGCCGTCGAGGTCAGCGACTGGCCTCGTTGGCTGCCACCGCCAAGCCTGACACCACACCCAGCGAGGGGTCGCCATGTACCAGGGGGATCTCCGGAAAGCATGCGCCAACCCGTGCCTTCACCTGGGGTGAGCGAGACGTGCCTCCGGTGAGGAAGACGCTGGCGGGCAGGTCCGCCAGATCGGCGCGTACGGTGGACAAGGTGCGTTCCAATTGGGCGAGGAACGGTTCGATCGCGACGTCCAGATCGTCTCGGCTCGCATCCACGATCAGGCCGTGCTCGATGAATTCCAGTTCCGCGCGGTGGGTGATGTTTGCGCTCAGCGTGATCTTGGTGCGCTCGGCGGTCTGATTGAGGCGCGTGGTGGCGCCTAGCTCTTGCAGGGCGCGCAGGCGCGGGCCGTACGGCGCGGCAACCAGGCGATAGTTCTGTTTGCGGAATTCGCGTTGCTTGGGCAGGTTGTGCACGCTGGCGGCTTCCACATACTGATGCTGTGGCACGCGCACGATGTCCTTACCCATCAGCGGCATGAAGCTGTGCAGGCTTATACCCACGTCAAGGTCCGTTCCGCCCTTGGGCAAACCCCAGTTGCGCGCGATCAGTGGCGATGACTCGCCGCCTAGCTCCGCGTGCGTCACGTCGGTGGTGCCGCCGCCGATGTCCACGATCAGCGCGTGCTGCCTGTCGGCAAGGCTCTTGTGGTAGTGCATGGCCGCAGCTGCGGGCTCCTCCAGAAAGCTCACTTCGTCGAAGCCTGCAGCACCAGCTGCTTCACGCAGAATCTCGATGGCCTGCTCCGAGCCTGCTGCACCCATCGAACTGCGAAACTCCACAGGCCGGCCGATTACGGCGCCACGCACCGGTTCGCCGAACTGACGGCTTGCCGTGAGGCGAATGTGTTCGAGGATGTGCGTGGCGATATGCACGATCACCTTGCGCACCTGCGGATCCAGCCGATAGCCAAACATCGACTTGGGCGACTCGATGAGGTTGCCGCCGCCGCTTTCCAGATAGCCTTCCACCGCCTCTTCGCCGAACAAGGCATGCTGAAAGCTGGCGACGGAGCTCGTAGCAGCGCGCGCCTGTTCTTCCATCCATTGACGGCGCACCACGCGCAAAGCGTCACGGCGCAGTTCTTCGTCGGAGCGCGAAACCGTCACGCCAGCTGCTGCCTGTCGGCGCAACTCGTTGCGCGCCGAACGGATATGCGTTTCCAGCTGGGCTTCCAGCTCGGGCGTCAGCTCGAAGTCATTCGGGTCGGGCACCAGTTCCGGAAAATACACGGCGGTGCGGAACTGCTCGGCCGCGCCAAAACGGACCAGGGTGAGTTCACCATCGATGATGGCCGCCGCTGCCGAATAGCTGGTGCCGAAGTCGATTCCGATGTGCATATAGAGGCCGAGCCTGAATGGGCAATCGACCATTATCTCAGGTCCCGTCGTCGCCTGCCTGAAAAGACGCCTCCCGGGGCTTGGCTAGCCCTGGGAGGCGATCCTGGGCCCGAAGGGCAGGGCGGCGCGCTTTACTTCGGGGCTTTGCCATCCACGAAATCACGCACGGCGGCGATGGTGGTGTCAGGCGCTTCTTCCATCAGCCAATGCCCCGCGTGGGGGACGACCAGTCCAGTGACGTTGTCCGCCGCATTGCGCATGACCACGGCCTCATTGGCGCCAAACGACTTCTCCCCGCCGATGGCGAGTACCGGCATGGTGAGCTTCTTGCCCATGCCCGCCTTGTTGTCATCGGCGTCTTGTCGAATGGAGCGAAACTGGGCGAATGAAGCATGGATGGCGCCGGGGCGAGCGTAGAGTTCAGCGTAGTGGTTACGCGATGCCTCATCGATCTTCTTGGGATCGCCCGCAAAATCGTTCCAGAAGCGGTCGAGATAGATGCGTTCACGGCCAGCGACCAGGCGTTCCATGTCGGGTCCGCCAAGGTCGAAGTGCCAGAGCGCAGGCAAGCGTACGATCTGATCCCACGGAGGGATGCCGGGCACGGGCGCATCCATCACAATCAGGCGATCGGTCTTGTCCGGGTAACGGGCGGCATAGGCGTAGGCCACCATGGTGCCTATGTCGTGGCCCACGACGATGGCATGGTCGATGCCGAGGCTGGTGAGAACGGCACGAATGTCGGCGGCCTGCGTTTTCTTGTCATAGCCGCTTTCCGGGTGTGATGAGAGACCCATGCCGCGCAAGTCGGGCACCACCACGGTGTGGTCTCGGGCGAGGTTAGCCGCCAGTGGCGCCCACATGTCACCGGTATCGCCAAAGCCATGCAGCAACACCACGGCAGGACCTTTGCCGCCGACGCGCACGTGAATGGTGGCGCCGTCGGTCTGGATGTCCTGGGTTCGGAACGTCGATGGGAACGGTTTGACGTCGGCCATGGCAGGGAGACTGAGCGCCATGAACAACGCGGCACCGAAGAGGAAACGGGTCATGAGGTGGACTCCTGGAAAGGTGTCACGCGGTGGTGGAGCGGGTCCCCTGGCGCGGCTAGGTGGCCAGGGGACAGTTCACAGGGCAACGTGTCAGGTCCGCGTGATCGAGATGCCGCCATCGACCAGCGATGCGGTGCCGGTGACAAACGCTGAATCGTCCGAAGCCAGATAAAGCACGGAGCGAGCGAGCTCCTCCGGCGTGGCAACGCGCTTGAGAGCATGCAGGTTGGTGATGAATGACTGGGATTCGGCCGAGTTGTTCTTGTCCCGGTACATTTCGGTATCGACGGCACCGGGAAGTACGGCGTTCACTCGCACCCCTTGCGGGCCAAATTCTGCGGCCAGCGCCTGCGTGAGGCCGATCAGGCCCGCCTTGCTTGCTGCGTAAGCAGCTACGCCAGGGAAGGAGAATGAGTAACCGATAAAAGTGGAGGTGAAGATCACCGAGCCTCCGCCATTCTTGAGCATCTGGGCAATCTGGTGCTTGGCTCCAAGGAACGGTCCCGTAAGGTTGATGGCCAATGTTTCGTTCCAACCGTTTTCGCTGACCTCGGTGCTCGCGCCGCCTTCGCCCAGCGTGCCGGCGTTGTTGAATGCCACGTCCAGACGGCCAAACTTGCTGACCGCAAGATCGACCAGCGCCTTGGCGTAAGCCTCGGAACGGACGTCGCCCGCCAGCGCCACCGCAACACCGCCAGCTGCTTCAATCTCCTTCACCAGGGCATTGAGCTCGGCTTCACGGCGTGCACCCACCACAACCTTGGCACCTTCGTTCGCGAAGAGCTTCGCGGTAGCCCGGCCAATCCCGGAGCTGGCACCGGTCACCAAGGCCACTTTGTTGATTAAACGCGTCATTTGAGTATCTCCAGAAGGGTTAGTACAAATGCCGGCGGCATCTGATGGACATACCTTGAACCTGGGCTACAGGAATGACGTACCACGGGGTTGGAGAACATGTTCGAAGTCTTCGAACATGTTGGCGGTGGTGGTGAGGAGTAGCCCCGCCTGCCTACTCGACAATATTTCTCCCCTGGATGAAACGCTTTGCCAGTCGCGGTTGTCGCAATTGCTCCAGCCACCACGTCAATGCGCGTCCTTCCTGATCACTACGCCAGGCGACATAGAGCACGTTCGGTTCGCGTGGGTCGGTGACGCGACGCTGCACCAGTTCTCCGCTGCTGAGCATCGCGCTCACGCGCTGGCGAGGCAGCCAACCAACACCGAGCCCGTCACGCTGACTCAAAGCCTTGGCTCGCATGCTCGGTACGGCCAGTGTTGCCTGCCCACCAAGAACCCCGTAGGCGCGGCCCGCATTCCGATGCGATGTATCCGCCACCACCACGGAGCGGTGCGCGGCGATGACGTCGCGCGTCAGCGGCTCTTTGACCTTGGCCAGTGGATGACGCGGCGAGACGGCGAATACCCATTCCATGACGCCCAGTTCAAACCAGCGCAAATGAGGGGTGGAGGGTGGTTCGTTGGTCGCACCGATCACCAGGTCCGCGCGGCCGTCGCGTAGTGCCTCCCACGTGCCGCCCAACACTTCATGCGTGATGCGCAGTGCAACGCCGGAGCGCAGGGCATCAAAAGATCGAATGAGCGGTATCAGTAACTCATACTCGATAATTTCGTCCGTCACGATCCACAGCCGGTCCTCCCAGCCGTTGGCTACCTGCTTGACGCGTTGAGTCAAACGAGCAACGTCCATACTGAGCCGTGCGGCCTCCTGCGTCAGCAGCTGACCGGCAGGTGTCAGTTGCAAACGGTAGCGGCGCCGGTCGAACAGCAGGGCATCGAAACGTGCCTCCAGCTGACGCGCCGCATGCGAGATGGTCGATGGCGCTTTGCCAAGGCGGGCGGCAGCGGCGGAGAGGCTTCCGCTATCGCGGATAGCTTCAAGCAGGGCCAATTCGTCCTCGGACAACATGCGTGATCCTTTCGAACGATGGTGTCCAAAGCATGGTAGGGCGTTTCTGTTTCGGGCAACAGCATCCGGCGCTTACCGGCTGCCATCGATCCCGATGGGCACATCCCGTTCGAGAGGGCTTTGCTGATACCGACTTGATTGCTTCGTAGGGCGAAGGCCTCATTGGCCATGTCCGTGACGATCGCACTTTCGACTTTGGACGGGGCGGCCGAGGCCGGCATTCCTTTATTCACGTGGAGCGCGCTGAGCAGCCGGCCGGATTGGTGAGCTACGCCATACAGCAGACTTCTGACAAAGCGGCATGGACTTCCATACGATTTCGGTCATCAGTCCGGCCACTGGCTTGCCTATGGTCGGCGGCAACATGGGAGACTTTGTCGCGCGTGGCATCCCCTTCATGCGAAATACGATGCAAGAGAGCCAGCAGAAGATGAACCACGACCATTGATGTTGCTTCGTTGTACCGCCGATGAGCGTGCACGCTATCGGCACAAAAGGGGCGCGGGCGGAATCGAGCCGGGAGCTCATGGGGCGGTGCGGCATCCCCTGACAGACAGGTATGAGAACGCTGGCTAGTTTCGGGCCGTCATCTGCACGCCCTTCGAGAAGGCCGTGTCGGTGGCCACTGCAGCGATGCAGTGAAGCAGCGCGGATCGTGTGAGTTGCAGCTCACACGATCCGCTGACCACCACCAACTTGCTAGGAGTTGATCATGGCTGCGCCAGATCATACGGCACTCGCACGCCGGTTGAATTGCGAAGGAAGTACCCTTGTTCCCACTCCTGGCGGGATGCCACTTTCCCGCGAGGCAGCGGAACTTGTGCGGCAAAGGGGGCGCTCGAAAACCGCCGGGATTGCGATGGCCATCGAAACCATCAGTGGTCTGCTGGCGGATAGTGACGCCTATGCGCGTGCTCGCGCTAACCAGCTCCCAGCTCAGGCGCCCTGTTGGCCGCTGACTTCGGCCAACGCAGACGGTTTGGCAGCGGCCATCCATTTTCTAAGCCAGTACGCCAGTGCGCTCGCGTCACGTGCCGAGCGCTAGTGCTTCACAAAGTGGGTGACTGCAGGGCATCGCCCGCCCATCAGCCGACCTACCGCCAGGTCGCATCCGGACATGGATCAGCATTGGCGCTGATCCTCCGTTTCATCGTGCCCCACACAGGGATTCTCTGTATGACCGCACTGATTTCGCTCCATCCTCAGTTGGAGGTATCCCCGCTGTTTCCGGTACGTTCGCCGGGGGAGGTGCTTCGGCAAGACTTTCTGCAGGCGCGTAACTTGTCGGCGGCACGGCTGGCCCGTATGACGGGTATCCCCGCTGCCAGTATCAGAGGCCTCGCCTCAGGCCGGCGCACAAGCCCCATGACGCTGGACATGGCCTTACGTCTTGCCGCCGTGCTTGGCACCAGTGCGCTGTACTGGCTGGTGCTGCAGGCTCGATACGATCTCGATCGTGTGAGGCGAGCTCAAGAATCCGCCCACAAGCCGCGGCGTAGGCAGGGCTAAGGCTTGGCATCGGGCGAGATCGTGTGGCCCGGCATCGCAGGCGGGGCAAAGCTGCATCCCGCCTGCGGTAGTGACATGACGTACGGGGGAGGCGATTACTCCTCGCCTTCTTCCTCGTCTTCCTCTTCTTCTTCCTCGTCTTCTTCAAACTCGGCCAGCTCTTCCACGCGCTGGAAGTTGGCTTCGTTATCGGCGAAGCCGATGCCCTTGCCGACGACGCGCATCGGGCGCACGTCGCGGCGCTTGTTGCCGTTCTCTTCGGTTTCCACCAAGGCAAAGCAGACCAGCGACTCGGCGGTTTCTTCGCTCGCTTCGTCGTAGACGGCAACCCAGCCGGTTGCCGGCATGATCTGGATGATGGTTTCTTGCTTGGACATGACCGCTCCGCGTTTGGTTAAACGGCAAAGCTTGCCCGGCGCCCAGGGGGACTGCAAGCGGTACAGCTTGGAAAGCTGCCCCGCGCTGATGTCGCCTGTCTTGTGCCCTGGCGCGGTCGATCGGCTTTCTTGTGCTTTAGCGGCGCACCGCCAGCACCCCATCCAACGCAAGTTCAGCCTTGAAGCCTGCAATTTCCAGGCGCTTCGCCACTTCGCGTGGCACGTCACGGTCGCTGGTCAGTTTGTTGGGGCTGCCGGTGTAGTGGAACAGGCGCCCGCCGCGCCGTAGCACGCGGGCCAGCTGGTGATAGAACACCTGCGAGTAGAGCTCGCCGGCGATGCCGAAACGCGGCGGATCGTGCAGCAGCGCATCCGCCGAAGCGTCTGGAATCGCGGTGATCGCCTCGGACACGTCGGCATGGGTTAGTTGCAAGCGTCCACCGCTGCTGGGCGCATCCGGATCCGGCGACCACGGGTTGAGCGTGCGCAGCCACAGCACATCGGGGTTCTTTTCGAACGATTGGATGCGCGCTACGCCAGCCTCCAGGCAGCACGCAGCGAAGTAGCCGAGGCCGCCGCAGGTATCAAGCACCACCTTGCCGCGTGGTTCCACCAGTGCCACTTTGCGGCGCGCGTCCTCAAACGGCGACTCCTTCGACGTGGGCAGCATCTTGATGCCGTCGATCTCGAAGGTCGGGGCGCCCCATTCGGTGGGCACCAGCTTGATCAGCGAGCCAGAGAAGCGTGATACCACCGAGAATTCGTCTCCGTCCCAGTAGTAAATCGTGCGGTCTTTCAGCTTGGCCGGGTATGGATAGCGCTGTCCCTTCCACTCCCAGGTATCTGCATGCAGCAACGCGCTGCCGTCGGTGCGACCCAGGTCCATCGACCCGGTCCACTCGCTTGCGCCGGCATCGCGCCTGGCCAACAGTGTTTCGGTAACAGGGCGGGTGAGCAGGGGGCCGTGGTAATGCGACACGAAGGGGATCTCTTGAAACGGGCGGTTGCGAATTCTCGTACAAGCGGGACCAGGACGGGCCACAGGGGCTGACGGCTTGCTTACGAAATACACGCCACTTTAACTTAGATCTGCTATTACGTTCCTGCTGTCGGCATGGTTGGGGGTGGTGTCGCCGATGGTGTTATCAAAACTTCAAGGGGAGGCATCGTGATGAAGCGGCAGTTGATGACCGTTCTGATGGCCGGCTGCGTGCTTGTGCTGGCTGCGTGCTCCGATAAGCAGGCGGGTTCCAACACGGCAAACAGTTCTGCCGCTCCGGCGGCGGCTTCGTCGGTGGCCGGTGATTTCGGCCCCCCGCAAGGCGAGCCCATCCACGCCGTGCTTGGCATTCCGCCGAATGTGCCGCCGCCGATCCATCGCAATTATCCCGCCAAGGTCATTGTCGATCTGGAAGTGATCGAGAAGGAGATGCAGATCTCCGAAGGTGTCACCTACACCTACTGGACGTTCGGCGGCACGGTACCCGGCAGCTTCATCCGCGTGCGTCAGGGCGATACGGTCGAGTTTCATTTGAAAAACTCGCCGGACAGCAAGATGCCGCACAACATCGATTTGCACGGCGTGACGGGGCCGGGTGGCGGCGCGGCATCCAGCTTCACGGCGCCGGGCCATGAAAGCCAGTTCACTTTCAAGGCGCTCAACTCCGGCATCTTTGTCTATCACTGCGCGACAGCGCCGGTCGGCATGCATATCGCCAACGGCATGTACGGCCTGATCCTGATCGAGCCGCCGGAAGGCATGCCGAAGGTGGATCACGAGTACTACGTGATGCAGGGCGACTTCTACACCACGGGCAAATACCGCGAGAAAGGTCACCAGCCGTTCGACATGGACAAGGCTATCGACGAGAAGCCGACTTACGTGCTGTTCAACGGCCACGAGGGCTCGCTCACGGGCGATAAAGCGCTGACCGCCAAGGTCGGCGAATCGGTGCGCTTGTTCGTGGGTAACGGCGGCCCGAACCTGGTGTCGAGCTTCCATGTGATCGGTGCCATTTTCTCCAAGGTCTATTACGAAGGCGGCAAACACGCCCAGGAGAACGTGCAGACCACGTTGATCCCTGCCGGTGGCGCGATGATGGCGGAGTTCCACGTCCCCGTGCCTGGCAGCTACGTGTTGGTTGACCACTCCATCCTGCGCGCCTTCAACAAGGGCGCCTTGGGCATCCTCAAGGTGGATGGTCCGGAGAACAAGGCGATCTACTCCGGCAAGGAAGTGGATTCGGTGTACCTGGGCGATCGTGCCGGGCCGAACCTGCAGGCGGTGGCGGTGGCTGCCGAAGCGCACGCCAGCGGCACACTCAGCAAGGACGACCAGATTGCCGCCGGCAAACAGCTCTTCGCCGGCACCTGCTCGGTGTGTCATCAGGCCAATGGTGAGGGTCTTGAGGGCGTGTTCCCGCCGCTGGCCAAGTCCGACTTTCTGGCCAAGCTGAGCAAGGACGAGCTCATCGCCATTCCGTTGCACGGTCATACCGGCAAGGTGACCGTCAACGGCAAGGAATACGATTCGGTGATGCCGCCGATGAGTCAGCTCACCGACGATGAGGTGGCCAACATCCTTACCTTCGTGCTCAACAGCTGGGGTAACCCGGGTGGGCAGATCAAGAAGGAAGATGTGGCCAAGATCCGTGCGCAGCCCGCGCCTGCTGCGGCAGCAGCGCATTGACAGGGCAGGGTGCCATGCGTTGGCTGTGGCTGGTCATTTGGATAGGTGCAGCAGTGCCGTCGCTGGCAGCGGACTACGTGCCGCTGCCAGGCGGCAGCTTCGACAGCGTGATTGCGGCTGACAACAAAAGCGCGGCCGCGCAGATCAAGCCGTTCCAGCTACGCATCGAGCCGGTGACGAATGCGGAGTTTCTCGCCTTCGTCAATACGCACCCGCAGTGGCGGCGTGATCGTGTTGCGCCGATTTTTGCCGACGGCCAATACCTCTCGCAGTGGGCCAGCGCAGATGCGCTTGGCCCTAATGCCTTGCCAAAACAACCCGTCACCCGGGTCAGCTGGTTTGCTGCGCAGGCGTTCTGCCAAAGCGAGCAGGCGCGTTTGCCGACGTGGTACGAGTGGGAGTTCGCCGCGGCTGCCGATGCCCATCGAACCGACGCCCGCAGCGATGCGGTATGGCGCGATAGCGTGCTCAACTGGTACAGCCGCCCCTCCAACACCGCCTTGCCTGCGATTGGTGGCGCGCCCAATGTGTACGGCGTACGCGACGTCAACGGCCTCGTGTGGGAATGGGTGGATGACTTCAACGCGCTGCTGGTCAGCGGCGATAACCGCGAGCAGGACGGTGCCGACAAACTGCGCTTCTGCGGCGCCGGTGCCGCCAACATGCAGCAGAAGGAAAACTACGCCACGCTGATGCGTGTGGCGATGCTTTCCGCACTCAAGGCATCGGACACCACCAACAATATGGGCTTCCGCTGCGCCAGGCCCAAGTGAGGTAAGCCCCATGAAACGCCTGTGGATGTTCTGCCTCTCACTGATGCTCGCAGGGACGGCAAGTGCGGCAACGCCCTTGCCCAATGACTCGATCTACCAACTGGGCATCAAGCTCACCGATCAGGACGGACACAGCTGGACCTTGCCGGAGCGTCGCGGGCGCGTGCAGTTGATGACGATGTTCTACACGTCATGCACCATGGTCTGCCCCATGACCGTGGACACCATGAAGGCCACACGCAAAGCCGTGGAAGAGCCCGCGCGCGACAAGCTGGATCTGCTCGCGGTGAGTTTCGACCCCGCTCGCGACAACGTGACGGCGTTGCATCAGTACGCGGAAAAACGTCAGCTGGATGCGCCTCACTGGACACTGGCGCGTGCAGAGCCGCAGGACGTGCGCGCGCTCTCGGCTCTGCTGGGCCTGCAATATCGCCAACTACCGGATGGCGACTTCAATCACTCCACCGAGCTGATCCTGCTCGACCCGGAAGGACGCATCATCGCCCGCACCACCATTATCGGACGACTCGATCCTAAGTTCGTGAAAGCGGTGCGCAAAGCGCTGGGCCTGGGGTGACATGTAGCTGTCCCCGCGACCTGTCACCTCGCGTCTGGCATGCGCGCTCAATGCGCGATTTGGACTGCCATCCATATACAGCGGCGGAGAAGGGGCGATGAGAACCACAGACCACAGCGTTACTCAGACACGCCCGGCGCATGGGCCTGCCGCCGACCGTGTGTCCCCTGGAAACATAGCCCCAACCCCTGATCTTTTCGGCACCAGCCCGCGGATCGTCACGCAAGCGCAAGCCATAAAAGCCGCGTTTGGAGGTGCGGCACGCCCGGCATCGCCCGCGCACGTGGTGATTCAGAGGAACGGGCCGGATTATCAAGAAACCTCCCCGGAGAAACGCCAAGTCCAAGGGCTTGAAGAGGGTTGGGCCGCAATCCTTCATGCGGGCCTTCCTGCCAAGGACACCATCGATCAACTGGCCGTGTTCATCCAGCAATTCATGCCAATGATGCCTATCAAGCGCGTCTTGGAAGTTGTGCGCGCAAGACACTTGTCCGGAGCATTGGACGTTTGGAAGTTCCTGATGCTGGATAACGAGAACCGCAGGGATGGCAAGGAGGCGGACCTTCGTGGGGCCCAAATACCGGGTCGCTTCAGCAACTGGAAACTCGCCGGCTACCTGAATAGAGGCAGCGAGGCCAATGTCTATTTGGGCCTCAATAGGCAGCCAGGTGCACCGGCTGCCATCAAAGTGTTCCGTGGCGATACCCCTGAGCACGAGGGGGCTTTTCGCAACGAAGTGCAAGCGCACCGCCTGATTCAGCAGTTTGAAAGCGAAGGCGACATCATTCCCCATGTCGTTCGAATGCTCGACTTCAACAGCTACGTGCGTGCGGTGGTGATGTCTCTAGTACCGGGCGTTTCGGTGGACAAGTTGGAAGAAGTCCTGAAGAACCCCGAGCGCCCTTATTTGATCCGCAGCAACGCAGAAGGTGACTTTGAGGACGTTCCTGCCCCGCCTGTCAACGTCGACGCAGTGATGAGGCGCATGCGGGAGCGATACGAGCAAGCGCTGCAGGAAACTCAGGGTGCCTTGAGGAAACGCGGTTGGGAACTTGCTGACGTCCAGCCGCGCAACACGATGTACGACTACCTGTCCGAAACCATAACCTTTGTCGACATTTCGTTGCGAAAGGTCTGAGAAGTACCTCGCCATAGATCAACGGTGAATACACCGTTGCCGGTCTGCGCCAAGCATTGCCGGCAAGGCCATGCAGCCTTGCCGGCAAATGGCGGTGGAATGACAAAACTCCGCGCTACGGTTTGACGAACTTCAAGGTCATGCGATCGGATTCGCCGATGTCCTTCATCTTGGCGTGCTCGTCCTCAGGGCCGGAAAGGTCGGGTGGCAGGCGATGGATGTTGATGTCCTCGGGGTCCTTCGGGTTGGCATTGATCTGCGAGACATCCGCCAGGCGGAAGCCGGCCTTGATGGCTTGCGAAATCATGTAGTCCTCGGAGATGCGATGCAGCGCGCCGGCCGTGGCTTGCCCCTCGGAGAAGGGCTTGGCGCGGTGTTCCTCGATACCCAGAACACCACCGGGCTTGAGCACGTCGAAGGACGCCTTGAACACGGAAGCGAGGGTGTCGGGGCTATTGATCAGCCAGTCATGCGTGTTGCGGAAGGTCAACACCATGTCGGCCGATTGGGCGGGCCCCAGATTCACATGATCGGGTGGTGAAAACGGGATGACTTTGGCGATATGGCCGAACACGGCCGGATTGCTTTTGAGCAACGCGTTGAACTTTTCGGCCTTGGGCGGCGCAGCCTCAATCAACTGACCATGTGCGGCGAGGTAAGGCGCCAGTATCTCGGTGTACCAGCCGCCACCCGGCGACAGCTCGATCACGGTCATGCCCGGCTGGACGCCAAAGAACTGCAGCGTTTCCACAGGGTGCCGGTAAACGTCACGAGCTTTGTGGGCGTCTGAACGCCAGCTGCCGCTCACGGCCTGCTGCAGCGAAACCTCCTTGGCCGGAGGCGCCGTGTCGGCTACGGAGACGGTGCTGACGAACAAAAGCAGTGCAGGAAGCAGGGCGAGCGACTTGCGGGTGCAGTGGAGCATGGTTCAACCCTCCTGGCGGTGATGCCACTAAGCGTACGCCCAAACCACTCCGGGAAAGAAATAGCCGGTGAATGGCCGGGCTGTGTCGATCCATGAGACGCCTATACGTCGTAATCATGAACTGCCACGCCAAGGCTATCCCTGGCGTGTTGTCACGGATGACACGGGTTATCCGTTATCCCCACCTCGAGGATCAAGCATATGCGGTTTATTCCCTACCTGAGTTTCGACGGTAATTGCAGGGAGGCGTTCGATTTCTACGCCAAGGCGCTCAACGGCAAGATCACCATGCGCATGACTTACGGCGAGTCGCCCATGGCCAACGACATGCCACCGGATACGCACGGCCGCGTGATGCATTCGCAACTGGAAACGGCCGACAGCATCCTGATGGGGGCGGATGGTCCGCCGCACTCGGGTGACAGCCGTGGTGTGGTGAACGTGGATGTCACGTCGCCAGAGGAGGCAGACCGCGTGTTCAAGGCGCTTGCCGATGGTGGCAGCGTGCAGTTGCCCATCGCCGAAACTTTCTGGGCGCATCGTTTCGGCATGCTCACCGATCGTTACGGCAAGCCCTGGATGGTGAACTGTCTGAAGACGATGTGATGACCATCGGCGGCGGGCTGCGCCTGGTACAGCCCGCCGCGCATCGGCGTTTCAATAGTCGAGCTTGGGATACCAGTGGGTACCGCGCCCTTCGGGTACGCAGTCGAGAATGGTCCAGATGGGCATAAGGTCCGGGGCGCCGCGCGGATCCTGCCCAGGGTCGGCCGTTGCGAAACCCATCTCGCCTGCCCAGAACAATCGGATCTTGCCATCACGGCGGGTGAATACATTGAACGCGGGCTCGTCGCCGCCGTTGGCATCCATGGCGTTGTAGTCGCGGCTGAAGTCACCGTTGAGGTCCGAGTACAGCTTGAGATGCCGCCACCCGCGTTCCAGCTTGAACGACACCAGCTTTTCGATGGGCGACCGCGCAATCACCGCCAGCGCCACGCGCTGCTCGATATCGCGCGCCTCACCCTCCCATGCGCTCAGCAACGAGGTGCACATGGGGCAGGGGCGTTCGCGCTGCGGGCCGAACATGTAGCTGTAGGTCACCAGCGTTGGCTTGTCGCCAAACAGGCCCGCGAAATCCACCGGGCCGTGTTCACTCATGAAACGGTAATCGCCCTCGACGGTGGGGCCGGTCGGCAGTGCACGGCGCTGCTCTGCCACCCGTTCGATATGCCGACGCAATTCAATTTCCTCGGCAAGCAAGGCATCACGCGCGCGGCGGTAGTCGTCGCTTTCGCGGGCAAAGCGCATGCCATTGCGGCGCACGAGTTCGGCAGCGGGAACCAGATGGGCGACATCGTTCATGGTGGTGATCTCAGCGGAGGGGTGAGAGGGCACATCACATTCTCCCCACGGCGTTGTACTGGCCGCGTCGAGGGGCTTTGTCATGACGACGAATGGGAAACAACGAATTCGACACTATTCCACGCACGACGACTTGCCCCGCCAGGGGGGAGCAGGCGGGCTCCACCGTCTCTCTACGGCGAGTCAGCCGCCATCAACCGTGGCGAGATCAGGCGGCGAGGCGGTCAGCGAGATAGGGCGACAATGCCGCGTTGAGCGTGGCTACCATCTGGCGCGCCAGCTCCGCGTAAGTGACGGCACGCGGCACGCGTGCGCGTTTCGGTGCATGCGTCAGCACGTCGACGCGCCTGGTGCCCTGTGCATCGGAGAGGTAGGCAAAAACGCAGGCGCGCGGTGAATCCAGAAACACGCGCATCTCGATCATGGCGGTGGTTTCGAGTGGCTCCGCCTCGTTGGGCTTTACAAGGATGGTGAGTGAGCGGTCACCGCGTCGGCGCAACAGGCGCAGGCACTCGTCCAGTTCAATCACCAGCTGGTGGCCACAGGGGATGTGCAGGTCGCGCAGCAGCACCGCTTCCATCTCGGCGACTACCTTGCGCACTTCATTCTCGATGCGCCCCAGAAACCCGGTGCGCAGCTCGTGGCGCGAGTAGCGCACGGGCATAGTGGAAACCTGAACATCGTTCTTGCGCACCAGGGTGGAGTGGTTGATGCGTGTGAAGCTGAGCCCGGCGGCCTCGTAGCTTTGCCCGGCGTTGGTGCCGCTAATCCCCGCAAAGGCGGCCCAGGCAGCTTTGAGATAGGCAATGTTCGGCGCCGCTTGCAGCATAGGTTTCTCACCATGAAGGGTACCGGGCGTTGGCAAGGCCGTTCGCCGGGGTGTATGCGCTATATCGGCGATGGGTGGGGAAACTTCAGTGCCTCGGGTGGCACCGGACCCTAGGGGCGGAGTTCCGGACGGACATGCGCAGGGAGCCGCTCACCCATTCAAATCATCCGGGCCACTTGCTGACCCAAGTCAGCGACACTGAATAAGTGGGGGCGTACGTTGAGCCACCCCCTCATCGAAAGGTCTGCCGTACCGCTATGTCCATCGACACCATTCCCGAGGCTGGCGTTCATTGCTTTGATGCCAGAGGCGTTGCCCGCCGTTTTCGCCACGCCGCAATCTTTGGCGCCCTTGGCGCATTGCAGCCTGGCGAAACCATGCGCTTCTTCAACGACCACAATCCACTGCCGTTGCTTGCCCAGTTGCAAGAGCGTTTTGGCAACAGTCTCACGATTACCTATCGACAGACCCAGCCCGATCTGACCGTCATCGACATCAGTGTTGTCGACCCTTCGGCCAAGGGCCGGGACAAACATGCAGAAGGTGGCTGTTGCGGTAGTTGCGGTTGAGCTGACAACGGTTACCGGCCAGCCGGGCCGGGTTTCAACGGGCTCCGGCATGGGCTGATCATGGTTTTGCGAAGGCAGCGTGCTACTCGCTGCCTTCTGTTTTCACGACGCGGATTCTTGCCTCCCGCATGGTGAGAGAACGCCTCACCGAAAAAGCGGCAATGGGTTGACCTTCATCCGACGTCGATACCAAGGGGAACTCAATCTGGTACCGTCCTTGGAGACCTTGGAGGGAGATTTTCCATGGCAAAGCTCGTCTTCGGAATGAACGTGTCCCTGGATGGCTACGTGGACCACCAGGCATTTGCACCGGCCCCGTCGCTCTTTCGTCACTTCATAGAGCAGGTGCGCGAGCTGTCGGGCAGCGTGTACGGACGTCGCATGTACGAGGTCATGCGCTATTGGGACGAAGACGATCCCGAGTGGAGCGCAGAGGAACGAGCGTTCGCGGTGGCATGGCGGAGCCAGCCGAAGTGGGTTGTGTCGCGCTCGCTGAAGTCAGTCGGTCCGAACGCCACGTTGGTCACCGATGACATCGAGGCGGTGATCCGCAGGTTGATGTCCGAGCTTGTCGGCGAGATCGAAGTCGCCGGACCCGAGCTGGCGCAAAGCCTGGCCGAGTTCGGTCTTATCGATGAGTACCAAATCTATCTTCACCCCGATGTGTTGGGGCGCGGCAAGCCGTACTTCGCGGGCCCACGGCCGCCGCTCCACCTTGTAGGAAGCGAGTTGATGGGCGAGGACGTGATCAGGTTGACGTACGTCCCGGCTTGATGGCGCGACTCATTCGAAAAGACCGTGCGAGCAAGGGGCAACCCACATGGTTGTTGCCTCCGATTCTGCGAATGCTTGCTTCGAGTCGGAAGAGGACATGGCAAGCACGTTGCGTGCTGTGCCCCACCATTCCACTCGATGCACGCCACGGAACCCATCGTTCACACCGCCTCCATTGCAAGCACCCATCCCTGGTGCTCTGATTTCGTATCTCTCGCCGAGGGGGCGGCTCTTTCGAAAGGAGAAGGGCGATGCGCCAGAACGGGGTGGGGGTTTTCATTGGCCGGGCAGTTTCGCTTGCAGCGATGCTCATCCTGCTCGTCAGCGGCCCGGCTATCGCTTCTGCGGGAATGGAGAGTGCGGCGCTGCCTCATTCGGCAGCCCGCATCACCATCTTGTATGACGCCTTCAGCAAAAATGCGTCGATGCAAAAGGATTGGGGCTACGCGGCGCTGATCGAGGTGGCCGGCAAGCGAATACTGTTTGATACGGGTGGCGATCCGGACATTTTCGCCCACAATGTCAAGGCTGCCGGCGTTGACCTTACGAAGCTCGACTTCGTAGTGATGTCGCATCGTCATGGGGATCACGTCGGTGGTCTCACTTATCTGTTGAGCGTCAACCCCAAGGTCAAGATCTACGTGCCATCGGAAGGGCTCGGCACCGTGTTCGGGTCTGAAAAGCCCAGCAAGTTCTACCGAAAAGATGAAACGCTGCCCGCCGAGATGCGCTACTACGACGGCAACCCGCCGCCGGTGATACGGTTGGGCACGGCCTGGCCTGGCGCCCATTTCGAGCTGGTCGATAAGACCACGGAAATATCGCCGGGCATCACGCTGATCGCTCAGGTTTCCGACGTGCCAGGAACACGCGAACTGAAAGAGTTGTCGCTCGCGTTGAATACGCCGGAAGGGCTGATCCTCATCGTCGGCTGCTCACATCCCGGGATCGAAAACATCGTCGCGGAGGCTGCCAAGCTCAGTCCGCACATCCACCTTATTGTGGGTGGCTTCCATCTGGTGACTGCGACCGATCCCGATATCGCCCACGTTGTCACGGCGTTGCACGAGACTTACCACGTCGAATGGATTGCTCCGGGACATTGCACCGGCGAACCGACCTTCGCGGCGCTCAAGCGGGCCTTTGGCAAGCGCTATCTGTACGCAGGTCTGGGGACAGTGCTCGATCTTGGCGCGATCAGTCAGGCTGGGAACGTCGCCTGGGGCTTTGAAGACCACACCAGTTATCGCCGCCTGTTAGAACACAGCGACGACCGGCTTGCGCCAGTGACGCAGGCGACTCCGTTGGCATCGTCTACTCGATCCGACTAGCCTCGGTTCAGTCGGTCCGCAAGGGTGATACAAAAGGCGAGGGTGCGCTCACCTGCGCAACGCCCACTCTCGCCTACACCTTTTTCGCTATTTCCAGGGTCTATTCAGGGGGGCATACTCCCGCGGTCTCTTTTTCGGAGGGACGGAGATGTCGGCAAAAGTGCCTCCCGATTCACAGGCTGTACGCAGGCCGGCGGAGCGTGTCGCCGCTCCAGCCACCCAGGCAAGGGCGAAGCGTCTGTCGCCGACGCATGCATTGGCTTGGCTGCACCTCATTCCGGAGTCGTTCTTTCCGATTCGGTCCCGAAGCGATATGGCGGCCAAGATTTCGGCGGGTTTGCTTGGCGGCCCTTCGCCGGTAGCTCAACGAACTGGGCACACGCTGCCGGCTGCGGCGCAGCAGGCGCCTCGAAAGACATCAGGCGAGAGCTGACTTTCGACAAGCGAAGGAGACGTCCATGGGCCTCTGGTATCAGAACGGCTATACCGATCCCGTCTATATCGCGATCCTGTGGTTCGACTCGGGCTGCAATGTCGAGCCTTGGCGCAAGAGTGGTTGGTACGAAGTCGACCCCGGATCTTCGGTCGAGATCGTTGGCGCGAATCTGCAAACGATTCCGGATCCCAATTTTGCCTGGTTCGCCCAAGCCGATGGAGCGGATGGGCCGTGCTGGTCGGGTGACCCTGCGCATAACTGGTATGCGATCCCGCATAACGCCGCTTTCGATCAATGCTATACGGACAATAACGGCTGCAACGCGGCGTATCCATTCAACGCGGCAACGCTTAATCAGGCATCGCCCGATTGGACCATTGTTCTCCTGCAGCCTGGCGTTGCGGGGCAAGGCCACCAGGGCTGCTCCTACGGTATGGCCGGCTTACCGACTGCGCGTCGCCTGAACTTCACCGTGCCATCGCAACTCGAGTCCAACTGGTGCTGGGCAGCGGTTTCGACGGGCGTGGCCCATTACTACGACAGCAGCAGCACCGTCACTCAGTGCGAGGTCGTCAACAACCAACTCGGGCGAACCGATTGCTGCATGAACCCTGCTTCCAGCAACTGCAATGTCTATGGCTATCTCGATCAAGCACTGACCTTTGTCGGCCATCTCAAGTCCCAACAAGGCTCGGCAGCAACCTATGCCGCGACATCCGACGCGGTGAACGCAGGGACACCGCCCTGCATCCGCGTCACGTGGTCCGGTGGTGGTGCCCATTTCATTGGCGTTTTTGGCATTGAGCCGAACAATATGCTTTGGGTCACCGACCCCATTTACGGCCAATCGCTGGTCAGCTATGCAACGCTGACCGGTGGAACATATGAAGGCACCGGAACATGGGCTAACTCCTATTTCACGCAATGATGCGAGTGCAATGCCATGCCGATCGAAATGCTCGAGCCGCCACGACTTTCCATCACCGCGCTGGAGGCTGTGCTGCCTACACTCGCCGGCAACGCTGGAATCCTGCACCAGGCACCGCGATTTGCTGCCAGCCTTCTTGCCTCGCCACGAAGCCTGTCGCATCCGGCGCTGTCCTATCCGGTCTATGCACTTGGGATTGACCACATCGCGGCGGGCGCCGGTTTGAGCAAAGCAAAACTTGTAGCCTGGCGGCACGAGTTCTCTAGTGGTGACGAGGTGGTCGCTGCAGAGATCTCGGCGGGACGCAAGCCGCACTTCGCTGGGCTCAACGTGAACTCGAGCTTTCGCTCGGTGCAACACGAGCTGCGCTCGGCGGTCGAAACGGGCAGGGGGTTTGCTGACCGGACCTATCAGCCGAGGCTGCTGCAGATATCGGCGTTGGGAACTCGCGCGCTGTGGTTGAAATCGGCGGCGCGAACGCATCCTGACGTGGTCATCCCGCTTGCACCAGCGCAGTTCGGCCTGACCGCGAATCGGCACTACTCACCGGCTGAGTTCATCGAAGCGCTCCGATCGCCAGCCGAGGTCATTCTGCGGACTGATGCTCCCGGAAAGGGCGGCTGACTACCTGCGAGGTCGCAGTCTGATCTGTGAATGGGTCGGGTAACGCCCAGTGACACAGGTGCCGATGTTGTGCTCGCCGCAAAGCCGTGGACAGGGTACCCTGTCGGTCGCGCTCGCTAGTCCGCACGAACTGTGACGGATGGCTAGTGGACACACCTTGCCGGTGATCGCATGCTCCCTGCGATGGGTCGCGAGCCCCGATTTCGGCAAAGGATAGAGACATATGTCGAAGTTCACGATCCCATCGCAACGTGCCGCCTGTGAGTGCGGTGCCTGCCAGATGGAGGTCAGTGCTGGACCGGCCGCCCGCTTCATCTGCCATTGCAGAATTTGCCAGGCCTTCACCGGAAAGCCGTTCTCAGATGTGGTGATGATGCGCTCCAGGAACGTTGCCGTCAGGAGTGCCGAGAACATCGAGTTCAAGAAGTACCGGCTCCCTCCCAATACCCTGCGGGGAATCTGCAAGGAATGCGGCAAGCCGGCTATCGAACTTGGCGGCATCGGGCCGACGAAATTCGCCATCATTCCGACCCCGAATTTTTTTCAATTGGAATGGCTTCCGCCCGTAGCGATGCACATCTTCTACCACCGAAGGCAGGGGGACTCATCAGACCATCTGCCCAAGTACAGTGGCTACTTCCCTAGCGAACTAGCCGTCATTAAGCTTCTTTTTGAGATCTTTTAGAACTTCGCTGTGGATGGCAGTGATGGCTGGACAGCGTTCCGGCCCAATTTGGGCTATCGCGAAAGGTCCGCTCTGGGAGGGAAGCAATGGGATGGACTCCTCCCCGCCCTCGGCATCTAAGAGTGCCAGACTGGAGTTGCGAAGCCACCAGTCACAGCGAGGAGGAGTCCGCCATGAAGCTTACGCGCATGCGGGCGACATCGCCGAACAGGTTTTCCAGTTGCACGGCACCGACCGTTCCGAGCGAACGGTATGGCGTCGGCGCCTACCGCGCGACCGCTGGCTGCAGGCGCTTGGTAATGTCGCTGAGCCGGGCTGTGAGATCGGCATGGAGGCGTGCGGCGGCGCCCATCACTGGGCGCGCCAGCTGCAGGCGATGGGCTATGGCGTGAAGCTCATCGCGCCGCAGTTCGTGAAACCGCCCGACTGGCCTGGGCGCTTCTGCTTCATCAAAGCGACTATCAACCGGCCCGCGCGGCTGCCTGAAACAGACGTCCAAACACCTTCCATCCACGATTGCTAAGCCCACCGCACGATGGCAAACCGGTCGAACCGGCGCTTGCAAAACCCTCTAAGGTCGAAGTGCCCTTGAGTACGCGTAAGCGATTGGGAGCCAGCGCGCGACTAGCCCATCATGGCCCGACACCGCCACGCGGTGTGGTTGTTAGAGGCCGGATATACGTGTGCAGTCGATACGGACGCCAGAGCACGAGGGGCTTGCAATGGGGAGGTGTCCAAATACGGACCTTTCCACACGTTTGTAGTCGCGCTATTTGCGGCCTATCGACAGCTTTATGACGTCCCGAAACAGATCAATATCTTCCCGCGTGGCGAAGAATCGCTTCGGAACGATCTGGAACATTTGATCGGAGAGATACAGCAGGAAAACGTTTTTGCCTTCTTTCCATTTTAGGTAGTCACTCCAAGGCTTCGCGCTATAGCCCTGTTCGGTACGCGCCTCCATGCCGGAGTTCGTGACACACATACTGATTTCGTGCTGGAAATCCTTCCGTTGGGAATAGCTTCGACGGACCTTTATTGGAACCCAGACGAAGGCTGTGACAGCCAGGTACGCAAGGATGCCAGGCAAGATCCAAGCCGATGGATCCGTCAAAGATTGCCTTCGCGAAACGAACGATGCCGCCATGACGAAAGCCACCAGGGCAAGCAGAAAAATGCCCACCACCGCCAAAGAGCGTCTTGGCCGAACGTGAACCCACTGCGCCGCCATCAAGTCCTCGGCGGCGATTTTTCCCCTCAGCTCCACGGTCTCCCCCTGTCCTGATTGGTCTCGTCTGATCGTAGCGCTGGCGTTCTCTGATGTCTGCTCCGGGTCGAAACCAGAGCTTGCCATGGTCCATTGCGGCACAGCATCACCGCACGCTTGGCACGGTGACGCTGGAGGTGGGGGCGATCAAATGCATTTAACTACCTCCACCTCGTGCATCGTTGTATTTCTATATAGAGGCCAATGCCTCGTTCGTCTCTTGGGTGCTTGTGCGTTCTTTCCACTTTACGACGTTGACGCCCCTGATAAGCAGCCATAGGCAAAATGTTGTTTCGCCGATGAGTGCCGGGATCAGGATGGCTGGCGTGATCATGTTGGCGAAGGTCGGGGCAAGCAACGCGGCGAAGCAGGCGATCAGGTAGCACAGGCCGGCTAGTTGCATCAGTAGGCCGACCAGTCGGGGCAGGTAGCCCGATTTGAAAATCAAATAGCCATCCACCAGGCAGCTGAAGCCAAAGAATATCAAGGCGATATTGAATGCTATGTCATGGAAGACCAGCGAGAGATGGGCGAGGGCCTGTGCCTGGTGCGGTTCGAATGCTCCCGGGTGACTGGCGCTTGCCAGGATGGGCATGACTGCAAGAAGAAATAACTTGCTGACGGACTCGACGGACAGGGATACCAGCACCAAGAACACCGAGAGCAGAACGAGCTGCTTGCTCACTGGCCTCAGCAACAGATAGAAGATCCAGGCCTGCGCAACAGCGAATACCGGCACGAGCAGATTGCCGGCGACGCTGAGGTTCCATAAACCCGGCGAAGCCATGATGTTGTGGGCCGTGGCTGCAGCATCACCAGCCACAATCAGACTGTTCATTACGAACCCCTCGGCGAAGCCACCAAACACGATGATGAGCAGGTAAAGCAAGCCGCCCATTCGTGCGTATAGCTGTGGCGAGTTCTCGATCGTTGTCATTGGACTACTTCCTTGGTCGGCCGATCTGTCATTGCGTTCCTGTGCTTGTTCTGAACAGCGACGATGGCCACCATCAGGCACAAGAGCGTTGGGTTTTCGTCGGGAACGCGCGAACGGAGCATGTCTGCTTCGGCTCAGAAGCGGACCTCACGTTGGATCGTGCTCATGGTCACCAATAAGGGTGACAAATCCTTCTGCCCAGTGATCTTTATCCAGTTGGTATGCGCCAATGTAGAAGCCACCTTCCTCGTTGGTGACGCCCGGATCGATGACTTCGGGGTACTTGGAGAACCCCGGCTGACCCCGAAGGCGGTCCACCGACGCGTTGGCTGCGTCTAGCATGCGATAAACACCGATCATTTTTATGTCTTCCACGCCACCTGGAAGAGTGTGGTTGTGCGTTACGACGAACACAGGATCAACCATCACTTCCCCCGTTTAACGCAGGGCCCCGAACGATCCGAATTTCCCCATGTTCGCCCGGGTCGACAGCGGCTATTTGCGCAATATAGCCGAGAGACCTGGCCGCGGCCGGCGACCCGTCGCCTTTCAGGATTGGAAGGTGCTTGGCGCCCGCCGGAATCCATGTGCTGTCCCACCAGATTCAGCCATGTAGCATGTTCATGAACGCATCCCGCCTTGTGCGTCAGGTCACGCCAGCGAAACGCCGCGATGATGAAATGACAGCAAGCGACCGGGCGAATGGCGATCATCCTGTCCCAGGCAGGCGCAAGCCAGCTGTTGGCGATCAACCACATCGTGGTGTTGATGCCGGAGAACCGGTCTTTTGATCACATGCTGGGCTATCTCAACTTAGATAGCGGCAACGATTCGCCCACCGGGCAGCCTTTCGAAGGGCTGACGGGCAAGGAACCCGATCCCGGGGTCAGTGGCGGGGCACCGGTGACGGTGTTTCCCATCCAACTGGGTACGCCCGTACGTATTTCATGCTGGGTGCGGATCCTGGGGAAGGCTACGCGGCGACCAATTTGCAATTGTTTGGCAGCAACACACCGCTGGTGCTGTCGGTGGCCACCAATCAGGGTTTCGTCAGCAACCACGCCGCCGCGCTGACTCGAGAGGCCGGACTGAAGTGGCCGATGGTGCCGGGCACCATGGCGGCGGACATCTTTCGCCACGGATACCTGCGGGTACCGTGTTTCGCGTACCTGCGTACGGCATGCCGTTCGATCACACGTCCATTCTTCGCACCATCGAAAAGCGCTGGAATGTGCCTCCGCTGACGGCGCTCGACGCCGCGGCATCCGATGTGGCGGCGGAGCTGAGCCTGGCCACGCCACGCCACGCACGAGGGATCCGCTCGCTGGCGTTATCGTGCCGACGTCGAAGGGCATCAGCCCTGCAGCGGGTGTGCCGTCGCAACTGCAGCAGGTGTATGCCGAACTGGTCTTGAACCTGCCCGTGTCGGATGCGCCGCTCGAAGCCAAGCTGTCGCCGCCGGTGTTGCAAACGGAGGCGAACGTCGATCGCTATATCGACGAGCGGTTGGCCTAGTGGAAAGCGTGGAAGGCGACCCGCGCGCCCGCCTGACGGCCGCGTATGCATGACCTCTGTCCTAGGCGCGTGTACGTCATGCCTTGCTATAACTGCCGCGACAGGATTTCTCGTTTGAGCTCGCTGCCTCGGCGACACGCGCTGAGGCATCCACGACGGAGGTCGTGGGGGGCGGGCTCTCTTTGGCAGCAACACTTTGCATGACCATTTGGGGAGAGAGACCGCATGACCCGTTTGACGATACGGCCCTTGCTGGCGGCTTGCCTGCTTGCCTCCATGGGCTCGGCTATGGCTTCAGCCGACAACAGCCCCGGTAACAAGGGCATGCTCGGCTTCAGCGCCGATGGCGTCGCCGCGCAGCAAAGTCTTGAACAGCGTTTCGATGCGCTGCTCGATCCGGCCGACCAACGCGAATGGCTCAAGCAGATGTCGTCTGGCCCCAACCATGTGGGCTCGCCGCACGACAAGGCCAACGCGGAGTTCATGCTCGCCAAGTTCAAGGAATGGGGCTGGGATGCGCACATCGAGACGTTCAACGTGTTGTATCCCACGCCCAAGAAGATTGCGCTGGAACTCAAGGGGCCGCATCCGTACACCGCCAAGCTGAGCGAGCCGGAAGTGCAGGGCGACGCCACCTCGGGCATTCGCGACGGCGTGCTGCCGCCGTACAACGTGTATGGCGGCGATGGCGATGTCACTGCGCCTCTGGTCTACGTCAATTACGGCATGCCGGACGACTACAAGGAGTTGGAACGGCGCGGCATCGACGTGCGTGGCAAGATTGTCATCACCCGCTACGGCGGTGGCTGGCGCGGCCTGAAGCCAAAGCTGGCGCAGGAACACGGTGCGATTGGCTGCCTGATCTACTCCGACCCGCGCGATGACGGTTATGGCGAAGGCGACACCTACCCACAGGGCGGTTGGCGCCCGGAAGACGGCGTGCAGCGCGGCTCCGTGGCCGACATGCAGCAGTACCCCGGCGATCCGCTGACGCCAGGCGTCGGCTCCACCCCCAATGCCAAGCGGCTGGCCTTGAAGGATGCGAAAACCATCCTGAAGATTCCGGTGTTGCCGATTTCCTATGCGGATGCGACGCCGCTGCTGCAATCGTTGACCGGCCCGATGGCGCCGTCCAACTGGCGGGGCGCGTTGCCGCTGAGCTACCACGTGGGCCCGAGCAGCGCACCGGTGCACCTCACCGTGCAGTCAGACTGGGGACAGAAGCCGGTATACGACGTGATTGCGGTGCTCAAGGGTTCCACCGAGCCGGATCAGTGGATCGTGCGCGGCAATCATCACGACGGCTGGGTATTTGGTGCGTGGGATCCGCTCGCGGGCAACGTCGCGCTGATGGCGGAAGCCAAGGCTATCGGCACGCTCAGTAAGCAAGGTTGGCGCCCGCAGCGCACGTTGGTGTACGCAAGTTGGGATGGCGAGGAGGCCGGGCTGCTCGGTTCCACCGAATGGGCCGAGACGCATGCCGATGAGCTGAAGCGCAAGGCGGTGCTTTATCTCAACTCCGACACCAATGGTCGCGGCTTCCTCAACGCCGGCGGCAGTCATTCGCTGCAACACCTGGTGAATCAGGTGGCGGCTGGCGTGACCGATCCGGAGACGAAGGTGAGCGTGCTTGATCGCATGCGCGCCCGCGTCGTAGTAGAAGGCCATGCGAAGGGTGCCAAAGACGAGGCGAAGGAGTTCGCCAAGTTGGCAGCGGCAGGCGGCGATGTGCCGATTGAAGCGCTGGGTTCGGGGTCCGACTACAGCGCGTTCCTGGAACACCTTGGCATCGCCTCGCTTGACCTGGGTTTCAGTGGCGAGGACGAAAGCGACGGCATCTATCACTCGCGCTACGACTCGTTCGACCACTACGCCCGCTTCGGCGATCCCACGTTCGAGTACGGCGTGGCGCTTTCCAAGGTGGCCGGCCATGTCGTGCTGCGCACGGCCAATGCGGAGGTGTTGCCGCTACGTTTCGGCGACTTCAGCGACACCATGGGCCGTTACGTAGAGCAGCTGCATCAGCTGGTGGACGACACCCGAGAGGCTACGGAGACGCAGCACAAGTTGCTCGACCAGCATGCGTACGCCTTGGTGTCCGACCCGTCACGGCCGATTGCGCCGCCGATGCGTGACTCGGATATGTCCGAGATTAAGCTCGCACCGCTGGATGACGCCGCCAAGCGACTCAAGGCGAGCGCGCAAGCCTATGAGGCCGCCTACAACGAGCGTGCGGCTGCAGGGTTCCATTTCTCGACCTCGCAGCAGCAGCAAGTGAATGCACTGATGGCGAAGATGGAGCAATCCCTGGCTGATCGCTCTGGCCTGCCGGGGCGCCCATGGTTCCAGCACATGATCTACGCACCGGGCATGCTGACCGGCTACGGTGTGAAGACAGTGCCGGGCGTGCGTGAGGCATTGGAGGCACGTCGCTGGGATGAAGCTAACCACTATGCGCAGGCGACGGCGAAAACGCTGGATGGTTACAGCGCGCAACTCGATCAGTTGACGGCGATGCTGAAGAAGGCGTCGTGATGAAGAGGGTTTGACTACTGGTGAAGCGCCGCCACCTCAGTTTCGGCTGGGGTGGCGGTTCATAGGGATACACCCGAGTAAAGTCACTTCGCATACGTTCCTATGGCTCGTCATTCCCGTGAAAGCGGGAATCCAGTGCCTTGGCACTCACGGTAAGAAAGTCGCTGGCTGACTAGCTTCGCTGTTTTAAAGCGCCTCCCGCTTTCGCGGGAATGACGAGTTACCAAGTCAATGGCGAGAGCCGGCGTCTTCCGCCATCAAATACGCAACTTTACGTCGCTTCGGCAACTTCTTGATTTCCCACTCCGCACGAGACGCCGCGGCCCTATCTGCATAGGGCCGCGCGCCAATCATTCGCATGGGTGGATGCGACCGCGTGTATCGCGCACCTTTACCAGCCACATGGGCTTCATAACGCGCATCGAGATCGTTCGTGATGCCGGCGTAGTACGAACCATCCCGGCATTCAATCAGGTATAGCCACCACGTGTTCGGTGGTGGTGCGGTTTTCTCGCTGTTGGTCATGAATGGGGCGATGGCAGGTGCACTCGCCCCTAGTTTAGCGGGCGGCTGGCGTCAGCTTCGCCTTGGCGTAGAACGCCACGATCCAGCCGAACAGCAACATGGCCGCCAGGTTCGCGACAAAGCTGAACACGCTGAAGTGCGGGACCGCGTGTATGGCGGAAAGCGGCACCACCACGTAATTCATGACGAAGAAGACGATGGCGCCATAGGCCACACCCCAGATCGGCCACTGACGGGTGGTGCCGATGCGGCGACGCGTGGCCAGCACAAAGATCGCGGCAATGATCAACGACATGGCCCATTGCAGCACCAGGCCGAGTACCGCGTTGGAGACACCACCGGCCATCGATGGTTTGCCGAGCAGGCCGGCAGCGATGTACTTGAGGATGACCATCGGGTTGTAGCCACTGATCAGCGATGCCGCACCAACATCGATGGTACCGGCGACAAAGCCGCCCCAAAGCGTGGCGACAAGAGCGGGATGACGTGTTCCAGACATGACGTTCTCCATGAGGGCGCAGTGGTCCAACAGGAACTTAGCCGCGCCACTCTAATGGCCGGCCCAGCCTCAGGCGATATGACTTTTTGCAGGGGGTCAGACGTCCATCAAAGCATCGGCGGCGAATACGCCAGAGAACATGGAGGTGCTCACGCCAAAGCCGGGATAGGTGGTTTGTCCCGCCAGGTACAGGCCGTCGATGGGCGTCCGGTGCGGGAACTGCTGATCCGGCCTGGCCGCGGGTGACAGCCCGTAAACAGCGCCCTGATAGAGATGCCACTGGTTGGCGTAGTCGCGTGGGCTGATCAGTCGCGTCGTGGCAATATCCAGTGGCTGGTGTCGGCCGAGGGCCGCAATGCTGGCGTCGGCCAGGTCGGCCGTGAATGGTTCGGTCCAGCTCTCCATGGGCAGGCTTTCATCCACCGCGGCGAACATCTCCACGATGCTGCCTCCCGAAGGCGCCAGTTCGGGCATGGGCTGGGTGGGCACCGTGTAGTTGAACCAGCGCACGCCCTTGGGCTGTGGCGTGAGAAACAGCTGCTGCTCTTCGATCAGAGGAATGTGATTCACCGAATGGGCCGGCGGCAGCAGGCGATTGCGCAGGCCGAGCTGAATGCCCAGCGTGCGTTGCGACAAGGGTGCGCGTTGCACGCGACGCTGCATGGCTTGGGGAACCAGTGCGGGGTCGAGCAGTTGCGTGAAGGTGGTCATGCCGCCAGTGGTGGAGATGACGGCATCCGCAGCGATGACTTCACCCGTGTGGAGCGACAGCCCACGCACGCGTCCGCCTTCGATGCGGATGCGCGATACCGCCGCTCCGGTGCGCACCTCGCCGCCAAGACGGCGGAAGGTATGTTCCAGCACATCGCTGATGGCACCCATGCCGCCCTCAGGCAGATGCAGGCCATCCTGCAGCATCGACACCAGGCCGAAGATCTGAAAGATCGGGGTGCGCTCAACCGGCAGCCCGGTATACAGCGTCACCGCAGCGACTGCAGCGCGCGCCTCGGGATCGCTGAAGCTGCGGCGCAGCTCATTGGCCAGCGTGCCGCGCAACTTGGGCAAATGCCGCCACGCCTTGATCAGCACGCGTGAAAGCGACATCGGCTGGGTAAGCAGGTCATTGGCGAAGATCTTGAGCAGCGGATTCCATCGGGCCACACAACGTTCGACTTCACCTTGCAGCGTGGCCGTGCGTGCTTCGCCGTTCTTGCCTTCGATACGCACGTGATGCCGGTCGCTGAGTGTGACCAAGGTGTCGTCCGGCAGCACTGACGCTTGCGGTGTCGCTATGCGGCGCAGTGGCAAGGTGGTGGCGCGATCGATACCAAGACGGGCAAAGGCATGATCGAGTAGTTCAGGCACGGCGAGGAACATGGCACCGTTGTTGAAACGGTATCCATCAATCACCGTGGTGGAACAGCAGCCACCCAACGTATCGCGTGCTTCAAACAAGCTCACGCGCACGCCCTGGCTGACCAGCCGAATAGCGGCCGCAAGCCCGGCCACACCGCCGCCGATAATGGCGACATGCTTGGGTTTCATCCATGGACTCCGTGGGGTGGGGACGTCACACCTTAATGCATAGAAGGTGACGATAGTCGTCACGCGTTCTGCCGGCAGATGGCCGATGCCGTTACCATCGCAGGCATGCTCTTTTCCGACATCCACGCAGGCCCCGCTGAAACGCTGGTGGCCGAACTGCGCGATTACCCTGAGTGGCATCGGGGGCGCGAGCGCTATGGCGTGTGGTTGGTACCGGTCGACGATGCGGCACTACTGACCTATATCGAGCAAGCACGGCACCAACTGGCAGACCTGCTGCATCCGAGCCCGCTACGTCAGCCACACCTCACGGTATTCGTTTGCGGTTTTCATCAGCAGCAACGCGTGGCCGACGATGATTTTCCACCGGAGTGTTTGCAGCAACAGTTGAGTTTGCTTAAACGTGACGTGGGGGCGTCTTTGACGCTGCCGCTGGCGGCGCCAGACAGTTTCGCCAGTGCGGCTTTCATTCCGGTGGGCGATCCGCAGGGCGGCCTGGCGCACTGGCGCAAGCTGCTGGGGCAGGTGAGTACCGAAGTGCGTCAATCACCCTATGTGCCGCATATCACGTTGGGCCTGTATCGGCGCAATGTAGGTGCAGAGGTGGTGCGTGAGCGGCTGCGTGCGATCAAAGCGCCGGCCCTGTCGTTTTCAGTCACGCAATTGCATTACGCCACATATGATTCGCGTAGCCAGTTTGGTCCCTTGCGGAGTCACCACCAGCTGGCGTTGGGTGCGCGTGCTGTGCCTGACCAGATTTACGTCAGCATCGTATAAGCGCGAAAGGGCAAGTGCGTGGCGCCGGCTTCCTCGACGATGGGTTCTGCGATGGACAACAGCTCCTTGTCGCAGTCGATGACCACAAGGATATGGCCAGACGCGATCTCGCCCTTGAAGCGGCGATGGATTACGTCGGGCACTTCAGAGCCGACCAGTGCGCCAGTCCAACCGCCGACCGCTGCCGCGGCAAGCGCCATGGCACCTGCACCCGTCAGGGTGACACCCAGGGGTGGAATGGCAGTGGCTACCAGCCCAAGCACGATCGCGGCTCCGCCGCCACATGCCGCGCCACGCATGGCTGCGGGATAAAAGTCGGTACAACCGGCGAGCAGATGATCGGGAATGGCGTCATGCTCGATGTCTTCGCGAGCGATCAGGGCGATGTCGTCGTCGGGAATGCCCGCTTGCAGCGCTGCCTCCATGGCCGCGTGGGCAGAGTCGAGGTCGGGCGTGCTGAACACGGTGCGGATTTTCATGATGTGCTCCTGCCATGGCGACACGTGGCGCTGGTACCTGCGATGCATGGTGGCGCGACGGTGAATACGCGACAGGGGCTACATGGTTCATGCGGTGGGTCACTGGCCACCTGCCTGAGTACAAGATACTCCCACACGGGGCGGCCGTGCGGGAGCATGGCGATCAAAACCGATCAGTTCGCGTCGAGGAAATTGATCTTTTCCAACCCTTGCCGCTTGGCGTCGGCCATCACGCTTGCCACCACCTGATAGGTCACACCATCGGCCGGGTCGATCAGCAGACTGGGCGCCACTTTCTGGTGAGCCGCCAGCATCAGTTGCGTGGTGAGTGTTGGCGTGTCGATGGGCACGTCATTCCAGTACATCGAGCCATCGGCGTGGATGGCCAGATGCACCGTTCCCGGCGGTGTCAGTTCATCTTTGAAGCTGTGCTGCGGCAGGTCGAGCTTCAGCTTATGGGTGAGTACCGGTGACGTGATCATGGTGATCACCAACAGCACCAGCAACACATCCACCAGTGGCGTGACGTTGATCTGGGCGAGAGGCGCATCCGAAACACGTGCAGAGAAAGCCATGGTTCTTCCTCCTGACGGCGTGATGTGGCATCGATGTGGAGCGCCGGGCGTGGGGACGCACCGGCAGCTCCAGCTTATAACGGTGCTGAGGGCCCGTACCAGTCACCCATCAAGGTTGCGTCTAGACCCTCAGCTCAGCGGGCAGTGGTATGCCTGGGTTGCCAGTCGTGCGTGCGGGCACTAGCTTGCCGTTGACGCAGAGAACGGTCAGCCGGTATGGATGTCCTGCGCAAGCCTGTGGGTGAGCGCGAAGTACGCATAGACGACCGCGACGCGTTTCTGCTGGCCACGGGCGCCAGGCTGCGCCAGCACTGGTATTGATATGAGATCATGCACGTCTCTCATTCGTTGTTTGATGCGTTGTCATGTCTACGCGTAACCCTGGCTCGTCACCCGAGCAGTTCGATCTGCTGGGTGGCCATGCGCCTTCGCCGATCCATCGCCTTTTCTTCGCGCTGCTGCCGGATGATGCTGTAGCCCACCGCATCGAGACCGCGGCGGCGGAGGTGGCGGCGACACAGCATCTGCGTGCACGCATGATTCGGCGATCGCGCTACCACGCCACCCTGCATTTTCTCGGGGATCACCCGATGGTGCGGGACGATATCGTGCAGGCGGCCATCGGCGCAGCGCGCAAAGTGCGTTGCGCGCCATTCGATCTGGTACTCGACGGCGCGTCGGGTTTCCATGGGCGCGAGCCGCCGTGCGTGCTGCGTTGCACTCAAGTGCCGCCGGCGCTGACGGGTTTGTGGCAGGACCTTCGCCAGGCGTTGGTACTGGCCGGGCAGGGCACCCATATATCCCGTAGCTTCACGCCGCATGTCACGTTTGCCTATAGCCGTGGTGCGCTGCCGCAGGAGACGACCATCGACCCCATCACATGGCGCGTGGAAGGTTTTGCGCTGCTGCATAGCGTGGTCGGTGGTGGTGAATACCACACGCTGGATGCGTGGCGTTTTGCACCTGCTTGAGTTCACCGTGCATGGCCGTATGGCCGTCCACATCGCAAGAAAAATCTTGAAGAAGGATGTGTCGCAGAAAGCGGTATCAGGACATACTCACGGCTCCTACCGACGCCGGCGAGACGCTACATGTTCAAACCCCTGTTTGCTGCTACCTTGCTGACCTTTGCAGTGGCGCTTCCCGCCACGGCCGCCTCGCTGGATGCCCACCAGGCCCAGGCGCGCGACATTTTCAGCCATCTGATCGCGTTCAAGACCGAGATCGGACAGGGACAGGTGCCGGTGATTGTCAACTACCTCGCGGATCAGTTCCGCGCAGCAGGTTTTCCGGCCGACGACATCCACATCATTCCCCATGGCGAAACGGCGGCCATGGTGGTGCGGTATCGCGGCAATGGCAGTGGCGGCAAGCCCATTGCTCTGATGGCGCATATGGACGTGGTGACGGCAAAGCCGGAGGACTGGCAGCGCGATCCGTTCAAGCTGATCGAAGAGAACGGCTACTTCTTTGGTCGTGGCACGGATGACATCAAGAGCGGCGTCACTGTGCTGGCGGCCAACTTCATCCGGCTGAAGAAGGAAGGCTTCGTACCCACGCGTGATCTCATCATCGTGTTCACCGGCGACGAGGAAACCACGCAGGACACGATGGAAGACCTGGTCAAGAACCATCGCGATCTGGTGGATGTGGAGTACGCGCTCAATACCGACGCCGGCGGCGGCGAATTGAGCGAAGCCGGCAAGCCCCTGGTGTTTGGCGTGCAGACGGCAGAGAAGGCTTACGCCAGTTTCGAGCTGACCACGCGCAACCCTGGCGGCCACAGCTCACTGCCTCGTGCCGACAACGCCATCTACGAGCTGGCTGATGCATTGAAGAAGGTGCAGGCCTACCAGTTCCCGGTCATGTCGAACGACACCACCATCGCCTCATTCAAGGCCTTGGGCGACAAGCGGCAAGACAAGGTAGGGGCAGCAATGCGCGCCTTCGCCAAAGATCCGCATGACGCCGCGGCAGCAGCGGTGCTCGCCGCCGAACCCTCTGAAGTCGGCAAGACGCGCACCACCTGCGTAGCGACCCTGCTGCGCGGCGGCCACGCCGACAACGCCTTGCCGCAGTCCGCCACAGCCACCATCAACTGCCGCGTTTTCCCGGGCGTGGCCATCGATACCGTGCGCAAGGCGCTACAGGATGCGGTAGGCCCGAAGGTAGAAGTCACCCTGGTGGGCAAGGCCATGGCCAGCGATGCCTCGCCACTGCGCCCCGATGTGATGGCGGCGGTGACCAAGGCCGTGCACTCGATTCGCCCGGGCGTGGAGATCACGCCGGTGCAGGAATCGGGCGCGACCGACGGTTTGTACTTCCGTGCGGCCGGCATTCCCACTTATGGCGTGAATGGCATGTTCATGAAGAACAGCGATGATTTTGCGCATGGTCTTAATGAGCGCGTGCCGGTCAAGGGGTTCTATGACGATGTGGCGTATTGGTATGTGCTGCTGAAGACGTTGGCGGGCCCTGCGTCGTCGAAGTAAGAAGCGCTGATAAAGCCGGCCTTGCCCGTGTGGTGAGGCCGGCTCTTTAGTTTGGGTGAAGTGATGAGGCTAGATTGACCCCTCACCCCAGCCCATCTCCTCGCTCCTCAATGCCGTGGTCATCCATGGCCGCTCTCCGCGTGCCCCGGAGGGGAAAGGGAGAAATGCCGTGTCGCCGCGCAGGGATTTAAGCCCTCTCCGCTGTGGCGCGTTGCGGTGTAGCCGTTCCGCGTGTCGTGCGATCGTGACAATCCGGGCTTCGTCAGCAGCAAGTCTTTTATTCAACACGACGCCATGAGCTCTTTCAGGCCATTTTCTTTGGGTTACTTTTCTTTTGGGCCAACAAAAGAAAAGTGACTCGAGCGCCGGCAGGGGATCGAAACGCCCGCCGCGTAGGCGGCACGCTGGTGGAGACGCGACAATCAAGCGCAAAGTCACTGGACCCCGGCCTGCGCCGGGGTGACGGTGCTTATGAGGCGGCGGGGCGAGAGTGCCCCTCACCCCAAACTCATCAGCCACTTCACATCCCCCCGATATGCCGAAACTCCCAAAGCGGTTTATCCTGCAAGAGCGCAAACTAGCGCCCCCACCTCAGACTACGGAGTTCGTTATGCGTCCGACCGTTCTTGCAGTGCTGGTAGCCCTCGCTTTCCCTGTTTCAGCCGCTTTGGCCGCGACGGCTGCGCCAACAGATATCCCCGCGTATGTCACCGCCGCCATCAACGACCCCGCCCGCAAGGACGACACTGCCGCCGACGAGCGCCGCAAGATCGGCCAGCTGATGACATTTGCCGAGGTGAAGCCGGGTCAGGCCGTGGTGGATCTGATCCCCGGCGGTGGTTACTTCACTCGTGTGTTCAGCGCCATCGTGGGCCCGAAGGGCCATGTGTATGCGGTGTGGCCGAACGAGTACGCGCAGGAATCGAAGACCGACGTACAGAACTCCAAGGCCCTTGCCGCTCAACCCCATTACGCCAATGTGGCCGTCTTTCTGGGGCCGGCGGCAGCGTTCAAGACGCCCGAGAAGGTCGATCTGGTGTTCACCTCGCAGAACTACCATGACTATCCGGACCCGTTCATGGGTAAGGTCGATCCGGTGGCGTTCGACAAGCAGGTGTTCGACGCGCTCAAACCGGGCGGCCTGTTTGTGGTGATTGACCACGCGGCTGAAGCGGGCTCGGGCATGCGCGACACCGACACGCTGCATCGCATCGATCCGGCCATCGTGAAGAAGCAGGTGGAATCGGCCGGTTTTGTGTTCGACGGCGAGAGCGACGTGCTGCACAATGCTGCCGATCCGCACAACATCAAGGTATTCGACAAGTCGATCCGTGGTCATACCGACCAGTTCGTCTATCGATTCCGTAAGCCTGGTTAATGGTTTGACTGATACATCACTTTCTCATGTCACGGAGGGTGCATCCGCACCCTCCAACGATCCGCCACCCACGCGCCCCCAGCGTCCCGATGACGAGGATTGCTGCGGCCAGGGCTGCGTACCCTGCATCTTCGACCTCTACGATGAGGCCATGGGGCGCTACCGCGAAGAGCTGGCGGCCTGGCAGCAGCGGCATCCCCTCCAATCGCCCGATTGACGCACTGTAGGAGCGCACTTGTGCGCGACCGCAGCGTCGCATGGTTCTCCCATCCGTCGGTTTTCACCGCTGCGATTACTGGCGCCTGAAGGGACTTGCTGGCTTGCGGTCGCGCACAAGTGCGCTCCTACAGGCTTGCGTTTTACACTTGGCGCCCTGTTTTCCCGGAATTCGTCGATGCGCCCCACGTCGCTGCGTGCCCTCCTGTGCGGCCTGATGCTGTTCGCTACCCAGGCTTCCTTTGCGCAAGCGCCGCGTACGGTGCTGCTGGAGAACCTGACCTGGACGGAGATCCGCGACCAGGTGCAGGCCGGCAAGACCACCATCATCATTCCCATCGGCGGCACCGAGCAGAGTGGTCCGGGCATTGCCGTGGGCAAGCACAATGCGCGCGTGGCTTACCTGTCTCAGAAGATCGCCGAGCGACTGGGCAATGCGCTGGTGGCACCTGTAGTGGCTTATGTGCCGGAGGGTGGCACTGCGCCAACCACCTCGCATATGCGCTTCCCCGGAACCATCACCATTCCCGACGCGGTGTTCGAGCAGATGCTGGAATCGGCCGCGCAGAGCTTCGCCGTGCATGGTTTCCGCAACATCGTGTTTCTGGGTGACCACGGCGGTTACCAGAAAGACCTGGACCAGGTTGCCGCCAAGTTGAACAAGGCCTGGGCCGGCAAGGCCAAGGCCATCGTGCCGCCTGAGTACTACGCCAGTTCGTCCGAAGGCTTCGCGCAGCAGCTGCGCCAGAAGGGCATCAAGGACGACGAAATCGGGACGCACGCCGGGCTGGCCGATACCTCGCTGCAGCTGGCGGTGGCGCCGCAGATGGTGCGGCTGGATCAGTTGCAGCACGGTCCCAAGCTGGGGCAGGCCGATGGCGTGTACGGCGGCGACCCGCGCCGCGCCTCGGCCGATCTCGGTCAAATGGGCATCGATGCTATTGTGTTACACACCGTTGACGCCCTGAAGAAAGATACTCAGGGCCGCTGATGCGCCTTTCGGGGTGCCCCCTGGACTCCCACCCATAAGTTGTCTGCCCATGGCTATTGCTAAAACCAAGCGCTTCTCCCGCCTGTTCCGTCTTGCACCGTTCGCGCTCGCCGCGGCCTGCCTGGGCGGCAACGCTCTGGCGGCATCGTCGGTGATCACCGTTCCCGGCATGCCGCCGGTGATCAACCCGAACAACATGTACAGCGAAGTCGGCGCCAATCACCTGAGCGCCGCCGTGGCCAATGACCCGGCGCGCATCTATGTGCCGAACCTGCGCTCGAACGACGTCTACGTGATCGATCCGACCACCTACAAAGTGGTGGACAAGTTCAAGGTGGGCGAGAGCCCGCAGCACGTGGTGCCGTCGTGGGATATGCGCACGCTATGGGTGACCAACAATGCCGAGCGCAAGAAGACCGGCAGCCTGACCCCGATCGATGCGCACACGGGCAAGCCCGGCACCGCCATTCCGGTGGATGACCCGTACAACATGTACTTCACGCCGGATGGCAAGGAAGCGATCGTGGTGGCCGAAGCGTTTGCGCGCCTCGACTTCCGCGATGCACACACCATGCAGATGCACTCGAGCCTCGAGGCTCCGGAGTGCAAGGGCATCAACCACGCCGACTTCTCGATTGACGGCAAGTTCGCCATCTTCACCTGCGAATTCACTGGCAAGCTGGTGAAGATCGACATGGTGAACCGCAAGGTGCTCGGCTACCTCGCGCTGTCCAAGAAGGGCATGCCGCAGGACATTCGCGTGTCGCCCGAAGGCAAGACCTTCTACGTGGCCGACATGATGGCCGATGGCGTTTACCTGGTGGATGGCGACAGCTTCAAGGAAGTGGGCTTCGTCAAGACCGGCGTGGGCACGCATGGCCTGTACCCGAGCCGCGACGGCACCAAGCTCTACGTGGCTAACCGTGGCTCCAACAAAGTGCACGGTGCTCCCAAGGGCAAGGGCAGCGTGTCGGTGATCGATTTCGCGACGCAGAAGGTCGTGGCCAACTGGCCGGTTCCCGGCGGCGGCAGCCCGGACATGGGCAACGTAAGCGCAGATGGCAAGACGCTGTGGCTGTCGGGTCGCTTTGACGACGTGGTCTATGCGTTCGACACCACCACCGGCGCCGTGCATTTCGTCAAGGTGGGTCAGGAACCGCACGGCCTGGCCGTGTGGCCGCAGCCGGGCCGCTTCTCGCTGGGTCACACCGGCATCGTGCGCTAAGCCAACGCTTGCGCTGCAAACAGAAAGGCGGCCTCGATGAGGCCGCCTTTTTTTGTGCTCAGATTTCCAGATGCAGACGGCCACCCCAGATGCGCACCGGCCCGCGGCGATCGGCGTTGTAACCGGGGTTGGTGATCTGCTGGAAGTCGAAACTCACCTGCACGCCCTTGATCACCTGGAAGTTGTAGTACGCCTCGAACGCCTGCTCACGACCGTAGCGCGTCAGCTGGCCATCGCCCAGGAAACCACCGAGACCGCCGGCTGCCAGATAGTCACGATGATCGCGGTTGAGGCCGGATGAGGAGTACGCAATGCCCACCACGTCGTCCGGTCGTGTCCATCGCGTGCCGTTGATGGAAACACCACCGGAGATGGTGTCGTCGATTTCAGTGAAGGCGTATTCCTCCACTTTGTCGTCGGCTTTGCTGGCGCGCAGGAAGGCGCCGATATCATCGGTGATGCGCTGCTCGAAGCTGATGCCGTAACCGACTTTGTCGGCGTCCTTGCGCACGGCGGTCACGTCCGGCGTGCCACCGGTAGCCAGCGCCTGATTGATGGCATCACGATAGCTGCCCGCAAATGCGTGGTTGCGAAAACCCATTACACGCACCAGTCCGGGTTGACTCCAGAGGGTGTAATTGCGCTGCAGCTCCACCGTGTCACCGTGATAGCGGCTGATGTTGTAGTTGAGCTTGGGACCGTTGGCGATCGTTGGCTCCATAAAGCGCCCCGCGCGAATGACCCACTCGTTCCAGTACAGCTCGACGGCGCCGCCAATGGTGTAGGCGCGGGCATCCGCGGCATAGTCCCAAGCACCGTGAGTGATCATCGACCAGTTGAGGAACTGGGTGCGTGGATCATTGGCGTAGGTGTTCTTTTCAAACAGATCGGTCTGCGTGATCTTGCCCAGCGTGAATACCAGGCGCTCCTTCTGATAGTTGCTGGCGAGCTGGTTGGCATCGGCATCGACGTGAAACGATTCGCCGCCCAGGTTGATCACCTGGCGCAGAAACGCACGTGCGTAATAGCCGCGCGGCTTCGTGCCACCATTCTTTTGGATTTCGCCGTTGTTGATGCTGGCGAGGCCGTAGAGATGCGAAAGCGGCAGGCCCTCGACCACCTCGGGGTTCACGTAAAGCTCGCCACCTTTCCAGAAGCGCGCACCGAGAAAGGCGGTGAACGTCCAGGTGTAGCTACGCTCCGCCTCGGGAATCAGGCTTTGTGGGCCGGTGTAGGGCGCATCGAAGGAATCCTTGTGCTGCCACACGTAGGTGGTTTGTGCGTGAGCGCTCCAGCGATCTTCGCTGGTATCCGGCTCGGTCGACGGTTGCGGCTCGCGCGACGGTACGGCGGCGCGATCAGCCGCGGAGGCTACGGCGGTTGTCTCGGTATCCTGATTCGCTGCATGGGCGGTGGAGGTGAGGCAGCCGGCCATGATCGCGGCAGTCAGCGCGCGACGGGCGAGGGGGGCGAGGGTGTGGTGCATGACAAGTCCTTTGAAGAAAAACAGGCAAAAAGAGTCCTGACACCCCGCCAAAGCAAGGGTGTTGAAGAGAGAGCCAGGTCAATCAGTGAGTGATCAGTGCTTGGCGATGATCATCTGGACGACCTTCACGATGGCCATGATCAATGCGGCCGCGAGATAGGCGCGCAGCACGCCCAGCCACAGGCGTCGGCGCAGGCTCATTTGCGCGGGAGGCAAGCTTTGCAGCGGCGGCATGCGCCAGTGCTCGCGACCCTCGCGGCTGACGGGTACCGTGACCGGCGCATGGCGCAAACGTCGCGCTACCAGCAGGCCAAACGCGACGATCGCTGTCAGCACCATGCCGCCGATGAGAATGCTCAGGATCTGCGCGCTGCTGATGGCCGGATACAGCACCGATGCCGTGAGAATGATCGATAGCAGCACCAGTACGGTGACGACCGTGCCGGTGAACACATTGGTCATGCGGCCGTTGACCCACGGGCCAAGCACTGCTTTGTCGTTGCACAACAGCAGCAGGAACACTGAAGCGCCAGGCAGCAGAATGCCGGCCAGGGTCTGCACCGCGTTGGTGATCAGGCCTAGCGGCGTGTTGGGCATCAGCACCAATCCCGCTGCGGCGGCGATCAGCAATGCATAGACGGCATAGAAGGTCTTCGCGTCGGACGGCTTGCGGTGCAACGAGTGATTGATGGCAAACACGTCGCCGATGGCGTACGCCGTCGACAACGACACGGCTGCGGCACCGATGATGCTGGCGTCGATCAAGGCAATCGAGAACAGCGTGGCCGGTACTTCACCCACGTACTTGGCCACGCCAGCCGCTACAGCTGCAGCGTCGGTGAACTGGCCCATCTCTGGACGGCCAGCGAATGTGGCAGCGCTGAAGCCCATCATGGCGATGGCGCCGACGATCACCAGCACGATACCCACCACCAGATCGACCTTTTCGTAGGTCATGAAGCGTGGCGTGATGCGCTTGTCGATCACATAGCTCTGCTGGAAGAACAGCTGCCACGGGGCGACCGTTGTGCCTACGATGGCGATGATCAACAACATCACTTCGCTGAGCGGTGCGCCTTTGGGCATGCCCGGTACGGTCATGTCACGCAGCACCTGATGCATGGGCGGATGCACCATCACCAATACCGGCACCAGCAACAAACTGCCCACCACCAGCATCAGCGAGAAGCGTTCAAAGCGCCGCAAGTTGCCGGTGCTCGCGGCCAGAATGATCATCAATGCCGATATCGCGACGCCCCAATTGCGCGGAATGCCCAGGTGATCGAGGCCGAGGCTGATGCCGATGAACTCGGTGACGATGGTTAGCGCATTGAGAATGAAGAGATCGATGACGCTGAAGGCGCCCCAGAACTTGCCGAAGCGCTCAAGGATGAGTCGCGCGTGACCGACGCCTGTGACCGTGCCAAGGCGCAGCACCATTTCCTGATTTACATAGAGCACCGGTATCAACAGCGTCAGCGTCCACAGCAGGGTGGTGCCGTAGTTTTGGCCAGCCTGCGTGTAGGTGCTGAAGGCGCCGGCATCGTTGTCGCCGACCATGACGATCAAGCCGGGGCCGAGAATGGCGAGCAAGGTGCGCCAGCGTGCGCCCCAACTGGTTCGGTGCCCGGTGTCGTGGCGCGCGATGGTGCCCAGTGCACCTTGGATATCGCCTACATGGGCGCTGTCGAGTACTGCCGAGTCGCTGATGTCTTGCGTTGAGTGTCTGTTGAGCATGTAACACCGTGATAGGTCCGGCCATGGATGGAAGCGACCGGTGGCAGTGGCGAAAGAGATGTCGCAGCGTGTCGTTCGCGCCGCGACCAGGTTGGTTGAGATGGCTCAGGTACTAGGCGGCGCGCCACCTCTCGGCACTGAAGGTCTGCGTGGGGGCAACGGGTGTTCGTCCTGCCGGCATGGCGTCTACGCCGTGCTGCACGCGATGCAGCACGGTGCGGGCTGGCTTGAAGTCATCGCAAAGGCCTGTCAGCAGCTGGAATACCGTCGCCATATCCGATCCGTGCTCCGGCGTGACATACAGGTCGACGTTCATTGCGTCGCGTTCTGGAAAGGTGCGCACCACGATGTGCAGGTCGTCCGCCATCACGGCGCCAATCACGCCGTGACGGGCGGAGATGGTGAAGAAGTCATAGGCAATCGCCACGTGATGGCGCATCACGTGTTCGACGCACAGAGCGCGAATGGCATCGGGGTCGCGCATGGCGGCCAGCGAAGCGCGGCAGTCGAACCATTCGCCAAGGAAATGCATGCTGTTCATGAGAGTGACTCGCGCGGGTTCGCCGTGCCGGACGCGGCGCAGGCGCAAATGGGCGGCGAGCGGCTACGCGCTCGCGCCTGCGCCGGACGCAGGTCCGCACGGGAAGCGATGAAAAGCTGGGGGTGAGTGCAGCGACGGGTTTATCGCTGCGATGCGCGTGTGATCAGCGCGACGGAGGGCGCATGTCGGCGTGGATGTCACGGCGCGGCATGCTGGCTACCTGGCAAAGAGGAAAGGGTGCTACATCGATTGAGCAGTGCGCCGGAGCGGCATGCCAATGGCAATGCAATGCGCCCGTTGCCGGGTCTCGCGTCCAGCTCGCAACTAGCGGGCGAATGCGCACCTGCACTTCCTCGCGGCGCGGGCCGCGAGGCGTCATGGCGTAACGGATGTTGTATAGACGAGCGGGCCGGACCAAACGACGGCCAGCACGACATTTACGCGGCCAAATCGGGCCCGCGGCGTGGTGAAAGAGGTTCATGACTCACCTCCTGTTCGCCAATAGCGGCGCAGGAGGCGGCCGGACTTCCCTAGTCGAGGAAAGCGCCGGTCGACCGGATGCGGTCGCTGCAGGCGTCCAAGTTGTCAGGGCGCGCCAACATCAGGATCGTCGATCCGACATGGGCGCTGCTACTAGGGTAACTGTCCATTTCTCGCAGGTTGATAACCAGACAAGTGCCACGGGAGGCCCGTAAGGCGCGGGCACAATACTTACCGTTACGGGCCTGTGTCAACGAAAATTTCCCATATGAAACAATGTATCGCGGGCACCGTTATGGAGTAACGGAATAGACGGCCAAACGCGACAGATTGCCGTCAGGTAGTCCGCGCGACGCCCATTCAGACGTGCCGATGCCGATGATGAATATCTGGGAAGTGGGGATGCGTGTGCGTGATCGGTTCGTGATGATGCGGATGCGTATGGGGCTCCGTGCCATCCCAGTCGAAGTCGTGATCGTGCTGGTGATGTTCGTCATGCACATGGCGATGTGAATGGAACAACGCTTCATGCGTGTGCTGATGCTCGTGCCGCTCGGTGAGATGCAGCCATACGCCCATGGCCATCAATGCCGCCGAAGACCAGAACGCCAGCGAGGCATGTTCGCCGAACAAGAGAATAGCCACGGCAGCGCCAATGAACGGGGCGGTGGAGAAATACGCACCCGTTCGAGCTGTGCCCAGGCCGCGAAGGGCCAGCACGAACAACACGAGGCTGACACCGTAGCCAAGAAAGCCGATCAACATGGCCGGCACGACGTGTGTCCATGAGGGCATCGCAGCGCCTAGCGCCAATCCAAGCGCGGTGTTGATGATGCCGGCCACCAGCCCCTTGCTGCCGGCGAGAAAGAGTGCGTCCTGTGCCGACACCTTGCGCGTGAGGTTGTTGTCGATGGCCCAGCACAGGCAGGCACCGGCGATGGCCACGGGGCCACTCCATGAGCCCGCACTCCCACCCACGCCTGACCACGAGAGCAATACACCGCCGGCCACGATAAGCAGCATGCCTGCCACGATGCGTCGATCCGCGTTCTCCTTGAATACCAGCCAGGCCAGCACGGCAGTGAGTACCGCTTCCAGATTGAGCAGCATGGACGCCGTCGCCGCGCCGGTCTGCGCCAAGCCCACCATCAGCAGCAATGGGCCAAGCACGCCACCAAACACCACTGCGCCCAGCCACCACCACCATTCGTTAGCGGGTAGCGAGGGCGGTCGTATCGCTTTGTCGCGGGCGATGCGAACCAGGGTCAGCCCAACGCCGCTACCCAGGTAGAGCAATCCGGCCATCAGGAAGGGTGATGTCTGGCCGACAAGTTGCTTGGCGAAGGGCGTGCTGGCGCCAAACAGCGCCGCTGCCAGAAGCGCGGCGAGCACGGAGGAGGAAAGCGTCGTCTTCGTCATGGGTTTAGGGTAGCGAGCAGGGCATTTGCGTCGCCATTCTATGCTCGCCGCGTCGCGCTGGCGCGTGAAGCGATCTGTCGCGATCGTGCGAAAGTTTGGACGTCTATCTGAGTGTGCTTTCACGTGACGGTTTGGCCGACCGGTTTCTCCCATCACCGAATGCCGCCACCGGTGCTCAAGAAGGTGACAGGGCAGGGGCTGGCATTTCCGAACCCCGCCCCCACGTGGAAGGTTCCCCGACGAGGAAGTCACATGATTCCCTTTTCTGTACTCGACCTGGCGCCCGTGACCCAGGGCAGCACCATCAGCCAGGCATTTGCCAATACGCTGGATCTGGCGCGCCGCGCCGAGCAGCTCGGCTATACACGCTACTGGCTGGCGGAACACCACAACATGCCAGGTATCGCCAGCGCGGCTACCGCAGTGCTGATCGGTCACGTGGCAGGCGGCACATCGACGATACGCGTCGGCGCGGGCGGCATCATGCTGCCCAATCATGCGCCGCTGCAGGTGGCGGAGCAGTTCGGCACGCTGGCGTCGCTGTATCCCGGGCGTATCGATCTCGGGTTGGGACGCGCACCCGGCACGGATCAAGCCACGGCACGTGCGCTGCGGCGTTACTTCGATAGCGCGGAAGCGTTCCCCCAAGACGTCTCGGAGCTGCTGGCCTATTTCGAACCAGCCACCAACGAACAACCGGTGCGAGCGGTGCCCGGCGCGGGCATCGATGTGCCGGTATGGTTGCTGGGCTCGAGCCTATTCAGTGCAAGGCTGGCGGCGGCGATGGGCCTGCCATTCGCTTTCGCCTCGCACTTCGCCCCGGATGCGATGGATGAGGCCTTGGCCTTGTATCGGCGCGATTTCCGCCCCTCACATCGCCTGTCGTCACCTTACGCCATGTTGGGCATCAACGTGGTCGCTGCCGAAAGCGATGCGGAAGCGAAGCGCCTGTTCACCACCCAGCAGCAGAGCTTCATCAATCTGCGACGCGGCATGCCGGGCCTCATCCCTCCGCCGATCGACACTATCGAAAACTACTGGACGCCTACTGAGAAGTTCGGCGTCGAGCGTGCGTTGGCGTGCGCCGTCGTGGGCGACGCGGATACCGTGAAGGAAGGTATCGAAGCGTTTGTGGCGCGTCATCGCCCTGATGAGCTGATGATCACCGCCAATGTGTTCGATCACGAGGCGCGCTGCCGCTCGTTCGCTACCGTTGCCGACGTGAGGGAGCGCATCGCTGCGGGTCGCTAGCGACCGGGAATTCCCTCAGAGCGCGGCCGTGGCGAAGCTCTGCCGCAGATCCTGTTGGCAACGTGCGAGCAACGGTGCCGGAAACGGGGCGATAGCGTCATCGGCATAGCCGGCCTCGCCATTCAGTACGCCTTGTTCAGTCAGTACCTGGCACATGGCGAGTCGTTGAGCCGCATGCAGCACGCGGCTCATCGGCAGGGCGAGAGGCGCGTTGCCATGCTCGGCATGTTCGACCAAGGCCTCCAGAACCGGTGGCGGCAGATCCCAATGTCGTCCCGCTTCAACGCTGAGCTGGGCGGCGAGGCTGGCGCAGCCGTCAATGAAGGCGGGCGAGCAGGCAGGCAGATCGCCGCCGGTCTCTTTGTCTAGCAGGCGTGCCACTGCGCCCAGGCCGCTGTAGCCGACCAAGCCTCCTAGCGATGCTTCGAACGGGTCGCACTGGCCCTTGCTGAGAAATACCGCGGCATGGGCGCAGCGTTCGGCGTGATCCCATAGCCGCTGCCCGACTATCTGGCCGTTGGTGCCGGCGGTGGCCATCAGGATGGGTTTCATCACGTAGACGGATACCACGTGGCGCAGGCCGATCTGGCCCAGCAACACCACCGCATGCTGCAGGCTGCCCACCGGATGCGCGGTGCGGTAGGCCACGCTGCCGGTGACCCGCATCACCTCGCCGACCAGCACCGGATCACGGCGGATCAGGTCGGCCAGTTGCGCGCCGTTGAGGTTGTCGCTTTTCATGGCGCGCATCAGTTGCGGCAGCACGGAAGGCATGCGGGGCAGGCTGCGCACATCAAAGCGGCCGCTTTCGCACTGATCCTTCATGCGCTGAAGGATGGCCTGTTCCCGGGCTTGGTTGGCGCTGTCGCCAGCGTTGATGGGCTGGTTGAGGATGTAGCGGAAGAAGCACTGGGCGATGTCGTCGCCCGACACCACGCCCCCCGGCGGCGCGATGACCCTCGGTACTTCCTTACGAGGCACGGGCGCACGCGGCATCGGCGTTGCCGCCTCGCGATCACGTGCGAAAAATCGCCACCAGTTGCCCATCATCCGTTGCTCGCTCCCACGCTCGCGCCCCCGCTCCGCTGCTGTATCGGCACGGCCTTTAAAACTTGTAGCGCGGATTTGTCGTGCTGGGACGGGGCGCTCAATGTTGCGACGGTGAACGCAAATAGCGGCTAGCGCCCAGGCCGGCAAGGCGTCCGCTGGCGAAGCAGGCGGTGAGCAGGTAGCCGCCGGTCGGCGCTTCCCAGTCCAGCATTTCGCCAGCGCAGAACACGCCGGGCAGGGCGGTGAGCATCAGCTGATCGTCCAGCGCCAGCAGGCGCACGCCGCCGGCGCTGCTGATAGCTTCTTCGATGGGGCGCGCCCGTTGCAGGCGAAGCGGAAGGCGTTTGATGGTGCGGGCCAGGGTTTCCGCATCGTGGAACTGCGCCTTGTCCAGCACCTCATGCAGCAGGGCCGCCTTGACTCCGGCCAGCCCAGTCTGGCGCCGCAGGTGCTCGCTCATCGAACGGCTGCCGCGAGGCTTGGCCAGGTCCGCGCGCAGGCGTTCCAGCGTACGGTCAGGCGCCAGGTCGAGCTCGATAGTCGTGGCGCCGTGGGCCGCGATGGCATCACGCAGGAGACCGGAGAATGCGTAGATCAGGCTGCCTTCGATGCCGGTGGCGGTGATGACGCACTCGCCCTGCCTCGCTTGGCCATGACCCGCCGCATCCCGCAAGTGGATAACCACGGGCTTGAGCGGTGCGCCCGCAAACCGACCAGCGAGATGTTCGCTCCAGCCGATATCGAAGCCGCAGTTGGACGGTGCCAGCGGCGTTACATCGACCCCGCGTGCCACCAGCCAGGGCTGCCAGGCGCCATCGGAGCCGAGCTGCGGCCAGCTGCCGCCGCCAAGCGACAGCACCGTGGCATCGGCACGAATACTGAGCTCGCCCTGGGGCGTGGCCATGCGCAGCGTGCCGTCGTCGTTCCAGCCCAACCAGCGGTGATGCACGTGAAAGCGGACGCCGCTCTCGCGCAGGCGATGGACCCAGCCGCGCAGCAGTGGCGCGGCTTTAAGGTCACTGGGAAATACCCGGCCTGAGGTGCCTACAAAGGTTTCCACACCCAGGCCGCGAGCCCATGCGCGCAATGCATCTGCGTCGAAGTTCTCGAGCCATACGCCAACTTCCGCCGCACGCGGGCCATAACGTTGCACGAAGTCCGGCTTGGGTTCGCCATGCGTGAGGTTCATACCGCCTTTGCCGGCGATAAGGAACTTGCGGCCAACCGAACCCTTGGCCTCAAAGACATCCACCTCGATGCCCGCCGCACGCGCCGTTTCAGCGGCCATCAGCCCGGCAGGGCCGCCGCCGATAATGGCCAGGCTGACGTGGGTGGGGGAGCTGGACATGACGGCACACGTGATGGATGGCTGGGTATTGTACAGGGAGGTCCGCCCGGCCTTTCTCTACTCGCTCGGCCATTCCTTACTCTGTAGGAGCGCACTTGTGCGCGACCGCAGACGACAAGCCAATGAAGCGTTGCAGTGTTACGAGGGACGCGAAAGCCGGGCCGCGACGCACAACATTGCGCAGCGGTCGCGCACAAGTGCGCTCCTACAGGGGGCGAAGGCGCTCAGCTCATTTTGCCGAGCAATGGCTTCAGCAGGTCCAGTGGCAACGGGAAGAACACCGTCGACGTTTTGCCGCCGCTGGCCATATCTGCCGCTGTCTGCATGTAGCGCAATTGCAGCGCCTGGGGTTGCTGGGCGAGCAGGGCTGCGGCATCACGCAACTTCTCGGCAGCCTGCAGCTCGCCTTCGGCATGAATTACTTTCGCGCGCCGTTCGCGCTCTGCCTCGGCCTGGCGGGCAATCGCGCGCACCATGGTTTCGTTGAGGTCCACGTCTTTGATCTCGACATTGCTGACCTTGATACCCCAGGGGTCGGTGGCTTCGTCGAGGATCTGCTGCAAACTGTGATTGATCGAGTCGCGCTGAGAGAGGATGTCGTCAAGCTCATGCTGGCCCAGCACCGAGCGCAACCGTGTCTGCGCTAGCTGGCTGGTTGCCTGGAAGAAATCGGCCACCTGCAGGATCGATTTATCCGGCTCCACCACGCGGAAATACACCACCGCGTTGACACGTACCGACACGTTGTCACGCGAGATCACGTCCTGCGGCGGCACGTCCATCACGGTAACGCGCAGGTCTACGCGCATCATGCGTTGCACGATGGGAATCAGGATCACCAGGCCCGGCCCCTTGGTGCCGGTGTAACGGCCGAGCGTCAGCACCACGCCACGCTGGTATTCCGGCAGCACCTTGATCGAGAGAAACAGCAGTGCCACAACCCACACCACGATGACACCAAAGAAACCGAGCATAGGAGTCTCCATAGCTATCCGGCCGACGTGACCCGCAACAGCAGGCCGTCACGCCCCACCACGCGCACCCGAGCACCGGCAGGTAGTGCCGACTCGCAGTGCACGCGCCATTGTTCGCCACTGATACGCGCCCAGCTCTCACCACCGGCCGGCACCGCCTGCAGCAATTCGCCAGTGGCGAGCATCATCTGCGTATCGCCAAGGAAAGGCCTCGTCCGTCTCGACCGCGCCACCAGACGAAGCAACAACACAAGCAACACCACGGCGGAGCAAGCGATGCCGCCAATCACGCCAAGGTTCACCGCATAACCCGGCACGCCGCTGCTGAACAACATGATCGAACCAATCACGAAAGCGATGACGCCTCCGATGCCGATGGCGCCGACTGACGGCGCCAGTGCTTCGGTAAGCATCAAGCCGATGCCCAGCGCCATCAAGGCGAGGCCTGCATAGTTCACGGGCAATAGCTGCAACGCATACAAGCCGATCAACAGGCAGATGGCGCCCACGACGCCAGGCAGCAACGCACCGGGATGAAACGCTTCGATGATCAAGCCATACATGCCAGCGAGCAGCAGCATGTAGGCGATGGTGGGATGCGTGATGATGCCAAGGAAGCGTGTGCGCCAGTTCGGCGCGTAGTCGCGAACCGGCAGGCCTGCTACATGCAGGGTGACATCGTTGCCACCCACACGCACGTGCTGACCGTCAGCCTGCGCGAGCAGGGCAGTGGTGTCGTTGGCGATCTGGTTGATAACGTGCTTTTGCAGTGCATCTTCGGCCGTCAGCGTGGCTGCGCCGCGTACCGCCTGCTCAGCCCAATCGGCGTTACGTCCATTGAGTTGCGCGAGTGAGCGGATCGATGCGATGGCATCGTTGAGTACCTTGGTGGCTTCGGCATCCGTGGGTGGTTTGGCGGCGGTACCGGCAGGCGAAGGCGCGTTGCCCATGGGCAGCGGACTTTCCCCGCCCAACGGTACCGGCGTGGCAGCGCCGAGATGGGTGGCTGGCGCCATCGCCGCAATCTGGCACGCATAAAGGATATAGGTGCCCGCCGATGCGGCTCGAGCGCCGCTCGGCGCGACGTAACCCAGGATCGGCTGCTTGGCGGCAAGAAGGCTGGCGATGATTTGGCGCATCGAGTCGGAGAGTCCGCCCGGTGTGTCTAGTTGCACCAGAATGGCAACGGCGCCGTCGCGGGATGCGCGTTGCAGAGTGTCGTCGACGTATTCGGCAGCGGCGGGGCCGATGGGGCCGTTGAGGTCGATGCGCGCTACAAAGCCGTTGGCGCGCGGCGGCCCTTCAGCAGCGGGTTCGGCTGCTGTGGCTACGGCAAGCAGCATGACCAGCAGGGTGCTTGCCATCATCCCGAGCCATTGCCTCATACGACCCTCCTTGGGGGCGTTTACACAATGCGCTTGGGGGTGTTGTTTCGGTGTGAGGTGTTGTGGGTGTCAGGTTGTTGCCGAGGGGGCGCTTTGGCTCCCTCTCCCCTCCTGGGAGAGGGTTGGGGTGAGGTGTGGGTGCTCGCGATTACGTGTTGTTCCCCTCTCCGTCACCCCGGCGCAGGCCGGGGTCCAGTGACTTTGCGTTCGGTTGTCGCGCTGCCGCCAGCGTGCCGCCTACGCGGCGGCAGCGTTAGGTCAAAAGCGAAAGTCACTGGATGACCAGCTTCGCTGTTGTATAGCGCTTCCCGCTTTCGCGGGGATGACGGTGAGGGGATCACGCGATGGTGAGGGGAAACACGCGGCCGTTAGCGGACCGCGCGTTCTCGCAGGCACCCACCCTTCTCCACAACCTATTTTCGGCAGGGAGAAGTGCGAAGCACCCACCAGCCCATCAACAGAAAACCGGCCGCCCCTCTCCATCCAACAACCCATGCTCGATCAACCACAGCAACGCATTCCCCGCATCCTGCTCAAACCAGGCCCGCGTCGAGCCCAGCCGAAACGAATAACCCCACGCATCCATGTCGAGCATCAGGCGGTCGCGTCCCACACCTGGCAACTCATCCGCCAGGACAATCTGCAGGTAGCAGGTGGCATCTTCTTCGTCGATGGAATCGGTAGCGTCGGTGTGCACGAAGGCACGACGCTCGGACGGGAGCACAATCAGGTGCCCCGCCTCATGCAGTAGTGAATGCACCGGCGTGTCGTCACGTGCGTACACCTTGGTGCCGATGATGCCGGCTTCGTCATCGCCCCAGAAACTGCCGGGAATAGGCGCACCGGTTTCAACGCGTTCAAGGCTCAACCCATAACGCGCAAGCAGCGCAGCGGGGGCGTCAAAGCCGATCTGGCCAACGCGCTTGACGCTGGCTTCAGTAAGAGTGGTAGAGGAGGGTGCTGACATGATGGTGAAAGTCGCCGCATGGACGCGGCGACGGGGTTGGCGTGGCACGGGAACGCCCGTGCCACTGCATCAACCTGGCTTGGCTTCCCCGTGCTCGGGCAACGCAACCGAAAGCTCGAGGATTTCGTGTCCGCTGTCGCGCTCGACGTTGATGTTGATGGCTTCGAGATCGACGTGGACGTATTTCTTGATCACTTCGAGCAGCTCGTTGCGCAGCAACGGCAGGTAGTCAGGCGCGCCACGAGTGGAACGCTCCTGAGCCACGATGATGCGAAGGCGCTCCTTGGCGACGGTGGCGGTGGGCTCCGGTTTGCGCTTCAGGAAATCAAGAATACCCATCGCTATCAGCCTCCGAACACGCGCTGGAGGAAGCCCTTCTTGGGCACTTCGAGGAAGCGCATGGCGCGCTCCTCACCGAGGAGGCGGGCGACCGTGTCGCTGTAGGCCTGGCCGGCAAGCGAATTGTCGTCCAGGATCACCGGCACGCCCGCGTTGGACGCGGCCAGTACGTTCTCCGATTCGGGTATGACGCCCACCACGTTGATGCCGAGGATTTCCTCGACGTCCTTCACGCTGAGCATTTCGCCCACGGCCACGCGGGCCGGGTTGTAGCGGGTCAGTAGCAGGTGCTGCTTGATGGCGTCATCACCCTTTTCGGCACGGCGGGTCTTGCTGGACAGCAGGCCGAGGATGCGGTCGGAGTCGCGCACCGAGGATACTTCCGGGTTGACCACCACCACGGCGTGGTCGGCGAAGTACATCGCCAGGTGCGCACCCTTTTCGATACCGGCCGGCGAGTCGCAGATGACGTAGTCGAAGCCTTCCTTGCCCAGATCTTCGAGCACCTTTTCCACGCCTTCCTGGGTGAGGGCGTCTTTGTCGCGCGTCTGGCTTGCGGCCAGAACGTAGAGGTTCTCGTAGCGCTTGTCCTTGATTAGCGCCTGCTTGAGCGAGGCTTCGCCGTGCACGACGTTGACGAAGTCGTACACCACGCGCCGCTCGCAGCCCATGATCAGATCGAGGTTGCGCAGGCCGACGTCGAAATCGATCACCGCGACTTTCTTGCCGGCCATAGCGAGGCCCGTGGCAAGCGAGGCACTGGTCGTTGTCTTGCCAACGCCGCCCTTGCCCGAGGTGACAACGATAATTTCAGCAGTCAAGGCTCATCTCCGCAAAATGCTTTGTTGTAATAGTGGGCTGTTCGTCAAAGCTTGGCGATCAGTAATTTTTCCCCTTCGAGCCAGCATTGCACAGACTGGCCTTCCAGGTCTTTCGGAATCTGTTCAAACACGCGGTAGTGACCGGCGATGGCCACCAACTCCGCGCGGAAGTCTGAAATGTATATGCGCGCTTTCTCATTGCCCTGTGCGCCGGCCATCGCACGGCCGCGCAGGCTGCCGTAGATGTGGATGCTGCCGTCGGCGATGACTTCGGCGGCGTTGGCGATGGCGCCGGTGACGACGAGGTCGCGGTCGCGCGCATACACCTGCTGGCCGGAGCGCACCGTGCCGTCGACGTGCTGCGCACCCAGCGTAGCGACGACGGGTGCGGGCTCGCTGTGTACCGGTTCGGCGCGACGCACGGGTTCTGGCGCCGGGGCGGAAGCGGGCGGTGCGATGCTGCCGCCATCGGCGGGCTCGTAGGCCGCGCGGAATTTGGCGATCAATGGCAGGCCCATGCGCTGCGCCAGTGCGTCGACTTCGCTGGTGCCGTAGGCCAGGCCCACGGGCAGCATGCCGGCGCTGCGCACAGCCTCCAACAGCGCATCCACCGTGCCGTCATCCGGCAGGGTCAGCAGATGGCTCAGGTCCAGCACCACCGCGGCGCGGGAAAACAGTTGAGGGGCGGTGCGCACGCGGCGCTCGAGTTCTTCGCAAAGCGCGGCAGCGTCGACACGACGAATGCGCACGTTGGCAATGCCGACCTGGCCGAAGCGCAGGTCACAAGCGTCTTGAGTATCCATTCTTGCATTCATGGGCGCCGCTCTCCGGCGAGGCGGCGCTGAGTGGTATCAGGGTGGGAAGGGCGCTGGCGTTCTGCCAGCCAGGGCACGTCGGGCAGGCCGCCGTGTTCCAGATAAGTGTCGCGTACAAACGCGTAGCTGGGCAGGTCCTTGGCCAGCAGGCTCACCTGCGGACCTTCGGTCGCCATGCGCTGCTGGCCCACTTCCTGGAAGCCGTAGGTGCCATGGAACAGCACCACCACGTCGTCGCGCGGCTCCAGGAACACTTCGCAGGTCAGCAGCGGCACGCGTACCTCGGCATAGCTGGTGACGTCGCAATAGAAGATGCGACCCAGGCCGTGGCGGCGGTAGGTGTTGGCGATGACGATGCGATCGATGTAGGCGAACTGCGGGTAATGCTCGGAGAACCAGCGATAGTTGGGGCTGTCGTAATCGCTGCCTTCGCGCAGGGCGATCAGGAAGCCGGCGAGATGGCCATCAATCTCGGCCACGCGGAAATAATCGGCGTGGTCGAAGAAGAAGCGCAGCTGTGCGGCGTCCAGGGCGAGGATGGTGCGGCCGGCGGCGTTGTTGAGCGCCAGTACGGCATCCAGGTCGTGCTCGCGCACGTCGCGGATGGCAAGGGCCATTCGTTGCTCCGCTTTTCTGTGGTTCGAGGACAAGACCGTCAAAGCGGCCCCGCGTATCGGGCCGCATTATGACATGCGTCCGGCGGGCGCACATAACACGGCGCACCATGTAAAACCTTTGTAAAGCCAAGGGATCCTCTGAGTTCTTCCACGTGCCCGGCATGACATTCAGGAGGCCCCTTGGTGGCATCCCGTGGCGCAGGGCAGACTGGCCGTCTGTTCAAGCCGCGCGATGCCGCCAAGGGGCCTCCTGAACGTCACCCTTAAGCTTCATTGAGATCGTTGGGGCCGCCCTGTATGCGCGCAACGCTTCGCCCCAGCGTCTTGACAGACGGCCAGCCTGCCTTCGCCGATGGAGCTGTGCGTTGCGCGCATACAGGGCGGTGACGGGTACGTGGAAGAACTCAGAGCATTCCCTCCGCCATGGCTTCTGGCAGGGGTGGGGGAGTGACTTCTCACGCATTGCACCACGCCCGCGACTGGCTAATGATTCACCTATGGCATGGTCCAATATCAATCACATCCGGCTACTTCGTTATGCCGGGCTTACCACCTACCTCTGTGTGGCGCTGCCGCTGCTTTCGGGGCCGGGAGGACTCGCCGAAGTCAGCGCGTGGTGGAGCAACCCCGACATTACGGGCTGGATATTTTCCTACCTTACCTTCGGCGCCACCTATGTTCTGCTGACGCGCCGGTCCACGCTCAACCGGCAAAATGGGCTGCCGCCTATCAGCCGGCTTATCGGGCTGGTGGTGCTGACCGGTTCAGCCATCGCCATGGGCTGGTTCAGCCAGAGCGGCCTGTCGGCCATGCTGATGCTGGTCATTGCGGTGGTGCTGCCCTGGCAGCTGCCCGTGGGAGCCGGGCTGGCGTGGATGCTGGCCCAGAACCTCCTGCTTATCCCCATCATCGCCAGCTACAAGGGCTGGACCACGGTGACTGCCATCCTCCAGGTCTGCATGTACCTGGGAATTTCGGCGTTGGTGTTCTTCACTTCAATGATCGCCAGCCTGCAGGCGGAGGAGCGCGAAGCCCAGCGCCGGCTCAATTCCGAGCTGCGTGCCACCCGTGCGCTGCTGGCCGAGTCCACCCGTATTGCCGAGCGCATGCGCATCGCCCGTGACCTGCACGACCTGGTCGGCCACCACCTCACCGCGCTCAGCCTCAACCTGGAAGTGGCCAGCCACCTGGTCAATCCGCAGGCCGCCGAGCACGTGCAGAAGGCGCAGGTGACGGCCAAGCATCTGTTGTCGGACGTGCGCGAGGTGGTGAGCGAGCTGCGCCAGGACGACGCCATCGACCTCACCCAGGCCTTGCGCAGCCTCGTCGAGGGCGTGCCGGGGCTCACCGTGCACATGCATACGCCGCCGCGCTTCAGCGTGGAAGATCCGCGCCGTGCGCAGGTATTGCTGCGCTGTGCTCAAGAAATCATCACCAACACCGCCAAGCATGCCGGTGCGCGCAACCTCTGGCTGCGTTTTGACTACATCAACGCCAATCTGCTGGAGCTTGCCGCTCGCGATGACGGCCGCGGCGCAGCGAACTTCAAGCCCGGCAATGGACTCTCAGGCATGCGTGAACGACTGACCGAGTTCGAAGGCAGCGTGATGGTGGACCCGGCCTTGAACCAGGGCTTCGCGCTTACCGTGCGTCTCCCCCTGGGGGAGGTCAAGGAGCTGGCGCATACGCCGTCACGATTCGAGCCACCCGCGCTCGGCATGTTGTAAGAATTCACGCCAAGGCAACAGGACATGCCAAAATGGTGACTTGCTTGGATAGCAGCATCGGTCTTCCCCGTTGGCCGCGCACATCTCGCGAAGGCCACCACCGTTTCGAGGATTCGCGATGATTTCCGTCTGTCTTGTTGACGACCAGAACCTGGTTCGCCAGGGTGTCCGTTCACTGCTTGACCTGGCGGAGGACATCCGCGTAGTGGCCGAATGCGCCGACGGCGCACAGGCCGTGCAGGACATTCCGCGGATCAAACCCGACGTGGTGTTGCTGGACCTGCGTATGCCCAACATGAGCGGGCTGGAGGTGCTGCAGGCACTGTCCGCACGCAACGAACTGCCGCCCACCATCATTCTCACCACCTTTGATGACGACCAGTTGGTGCTGCAGGGCCTCAAGGCGGGGGCCCGTGGTTACCTGCTGAAGGATGTCTCGCTGGAACAGCTGGTGGAGGCCGTGCGCACCGTGGCCGCTGGCGGCTCGCTGGTGGCGCCGATGGTCACCCAGCGGCTGCTTGCCGGGGTGGGGCGCATGCAGAACCAGTTCACCAGCCTGGAGCAGCCCGATCCGCTGACCGAGCGCGAGACAGAGATCCTGCGCCTGCTGTCCGGCGGCTACAGCAACAAGGAGATCGCCAACTCCCTGAAAGTGGCCGAGGGGACGGTAAAAAATCACGTCTCCAACATCCTCTCCAAGCTGGGTGTGCGCGACCGCACCCGTGCCGTGCTCAAGGCGTTGGAGCTGGGCATCGTCTGAACCCTCGCCAGGCCTTGCCTGAGAGCTTGCTCTATATCTCCTCGTAGCCCGCGTTGCGCCCCAATGCCGGCGTCATCGGTCGGTCGTGTACCGACGTACACTCCATCCCTCTTTCTTGGCCTGCGCGCAAGCAGTTTCCGGCGCGGGCTGCGAGGAGACATAGAGCAAGCTCTGGAGCCATTCGCGGGCGTCTGGAAGGCCATTTCACAGCCGGATGGCGTTCCTGCGCGCGAGCAAGTAGTATCGGTGGCTTCGGCGCTGGCCGACCCCCTGTCACGACTCGATTCTTCGGGAATTCCCGTGGCAGGCCGGTCTCCGGCGACTCGACTGCCCTTAGTGCCGTGTACCAGAGAGACGTGCGGAGAACCCCGGAATGATGCGTGTTCTTGAATTTATTGTGGCCCTGATCATCGTCGCTGTGGCGGCGGTGGTGGTGGGTGTTGTGATGCCTGGCAGCGGCCATGTGGAAAGGTCGGTGGTCATCGGCAAGGACATGCGTCAGGTCTATGACGTGGTGAACAACCTCCGCCGTTTCCCTGAGTACTCCGTGCAGCATGAGTACGACCGCAACGTGAAGTTCGATTTCGCGGGCAAGGCTTATGGCCCGGGTGCCGAGCTGACCTGGTCCAGTGCTGACGACAAGGTTGGCAGCGGCAAGCTGACCATCGCTTCGGCTGATCCGAGCTTCGACAAGGTCGACAGCACCGCCAAGAAGGCTTCCATCGTCTGGAACGTCGACAACGACTGGCGTGGCAACGACAAGCACTTCACGCTCGACCTCGACCGTCAGGGCAGCCGTGGTCAGCTGACCAAGGTCACCTGGTCGTATGACGTGGACTACGGTTTCAACCTGATCAACCGTTATGCCAACCTCTACATTCATGGCGATCCGGATGCCTTCATCCAGTTCAGCCTGAACAACCTGCAGAACGTGCTGGCCGGCATTCCCAATGTCGACTACACCAAGCTGGTTCCGTACATCGAGCAGACCCAGCCGACGCCGGTGCTTGCGGTTTCCACCTCGGTCGAGATCAAGGGCGGCAACGACGCCTTTGAAGACGCGGTCAAGAAGGGCGTCGAGCAGATTCAGGCTGCTGCCAAGAAGCTGGGCGTGACCACCACGGGTCCGCGCATCATCTTCAACACCAACTTCGGTGATCAGACCTGGACCTTCGACGTCGCCATGCCGATCAGCGCGACCAGCCTGACCGTTGGCGGCCAGTCGGTTGAGCTCGCGGCCCCCAAGGCGCCGGAACTATCCACTGCAGCCGGTGCCAGCACCAGCGCCGACGCAGCTGCCAGCACCACGCCGACCGACAACACCCCGGGTGGCCATGACCGCTTCGGCCGCCTGATCGTGGACAACGATGTGCGCGCCTACCTGGCCTTCGGTGGCCCGGCCCTGAAGGCGGTGTGGAATGGCAATGTGGCTGGTGTGCGTCCGACGCGTGAGGCCCTCAAGGTTTACGCCCAGACCCACGGTTACAAGTTCGACGAAACCCTGAACCGTCCGTACGACATCAAGGTGAAGGAAGGCGACAACGTCAACACGTACGAGCAGTACAACGTGTTCCTGCCGCTGAGCTGGGGCCCGGACCAGACGCCGGAGCAGGAAGCCGGCATCAAGCCGCCGTCGCTCGACGACAGCGAGCAGGCTCCGGCTTCGCCGGGTACTGCCGCCGCACCGGCCAGCGCTTCCAGCGCCGCCAAGTAAGTCGCCGTAAGGACAAGTCTAGAGAGGCCCTTCCCAGTGAAGGGCCTTTTCTTTTTTGCGCGATGCACTGCGCGGCTTCTCCGAACTTTTCGGTTACATTGCGGGTCGACTTCGCATTCCCGCTGGCACGCCCATCGCGAATACTCGACCGCTGCCCTGACTGGACATGATCGAAACCGAACAGCTCACCCGCCGTTATGGCGCCCTGACCGCCGTGGACTCGCTGAGCATTCGCGCCGAACCCGGGCAGGTGCTCGGCCTGCTCGGCCCCAATGGCGCCGGCAAGACCACCGCCATGCGCATGATTGCCGGGTTCCTTGCCCCCAGCTCGGGTACCGCGCGCGTGTGCGGACACGATGTGCGCAAGGAGCCGTTGAAGGCGAAGCGCGCGCTAGGTTATCTGCCCGAAGGTGCGCCCAGTTACGGCGAACTGACGGTGCGGGAGTTCCTCACCTTCATCATTCGCATGCGCGGGTTGCAGCGCGATGAGGGCTATCGGCGCTACGAGCGCGTGGTCGCCGGTCTGCAGCTCGAAGGCGTGCTGGATCAGTGCATCGATACCTTGTCCAAGGGTTTGCGTCGCCGCGTAGGCCTGGCGCAGGCGATCGTGCACAACCCGCCGGTGCTGATGCTGGATGAGCCGACGGATGGCCTCGACCCAAACCAGAAGCACACCGTGCGCCAGCTGATCGACACCATGGCGCGCGATCGCACCATCCTTATTTCGACCCATCTGCTGGAAGAAGTGCACGCCTTGTGCAACCGCGTGGTGATCATCGCCAACGGTCGCCTGCTGGCCGACGCCACGCCGGCCGAACTGGAAGCACGTTCGCGTTACCACGGCGCGGTGTCGTTCAGTGCGCCGGGCAGCGGCGTGTCGCAGGAGATGTTGGGGCGCCTGCCGCAAGTAGCATCGATCGAAGTGGACCCGATGGACGGGCGCATTACCGTATTCCCGTGCCGCGGCGAACGCATTCTTGAACCCGTGGAAACGTTGTTGCGCGAGCAAGGCCTGGAAGTGTCGGAAATTCAGCTGGAGCGCGGACGTCTCGACGAAGTGTTCCGTCAGATCACCACCGGTGCGGAGGGCAGGGCATGAGCCCCATCGCAGCGGTTGCGCGCCGGGAGCTGCGCAGCTATTTCGTAACACCGGTGGCGTACGTGTTCCTTGTCATCTTTCTGGTGCTGTCGGGCATCCTCACGTTCTATGCGGGTGACTTCTACGATCGCCAGCAAGCGGATCTGCAGCCCTTCTTCGTGATGCATCCCTGGCTATACCTGGTGCTGGTGCCCGCGGTGTCGATGCGCATGTGGGCGGAGGAGGCCAAGGGAGGCACGTTGGAGCTCCTGCTCAGCCTGCCGTTGAGCCTGGCCCAGGCCATGCTGGGCAAGTTCCTCGCGGCGTGGTTGTTCGTCGGCCTGGCGCTGGTGCTCACCTTTCCGATCTGGATCACGGTGAATTACCTGGGCTCGCCCGACAACGGCGTGATTCTCGCCGGCTATATCGGCAGCTGGCTGATGGCAGGCTCGTTCCTGGCCATCGGCGCGTGTCTTTCAGCGGTCACGCAAAGTCAGGTGGTGGCCTTCGTGCTGACCGTGGTGGTGTGCTTTCTGCTGATCCTGGTGGGGCAGCCGCAGGTCATGGAGTTTTTCCAGGGTGCCATGCCGCGCAAGCTGGTCAATGGCATTGCGCATCTGAGCATGCTGCGGCACTTCGAGGCGATTTCGCGCGGCGTGCTGGATCTGCGTGATCTGTTGTTCTTCGTGTTGAGCATGGCTACCTGGCTGACGGCCGGTGTGCTGGTGCTCGACCTCAAGCGGACGCCATGACCATGGCCCGCATCCATTTCAGTCGTCGCACGGTTTTGCTGGGTCTGCTGGTGCTGCTGGCGACCGCGTTTGTGCTTGTTACCCTCGGCAGTAGCCGCTGGTTGCGCATGGGGCGCGTCGATCTCACCGCCGACAAGTTGTACACCTTGACGTCGGGCACCACGCACATCGTCGACGGTTTGCATGCGCCGCTGCGCCTGACGCTGTATTTTTCCAGTCATGCTGCGCGCGACTTGCCGCAGCTGCGGAGTTACGAACAACGCGTCAGCGAAATGCTGCAGGAGATGGTGGCGCGCTCGCACGGTCGCCTGCGCCTGCAGATCGTGGATCCGGTGCCGTATTCGGATGACGAGGCCAGCGCCGAGGGTTACGGCCTCACGCCGATCAATGGGGGTACCAACGGCGAGCGTGTGTTCTTTGGCCTGGTGGGGAGCACGTTGCCCCCCAATGCGGACAACGATGGGGAGAACGACGAGCACGTTCCGGGCAAGACGCTGGCCATTTCGCTGTTCGATCCTTCGCGCGAGACCTTCCTCGAGTATGACATCGCCAAGCTGCTCTTTGAGCTCGATCAGCCATCGAAGCCGCCCATTGGCCTGATCAGCAGCCTGAGGGTGGAAGGCAACCCGGTGATCAGCGAAGAGCCCTGGACGGTGATGCGTCAGCTGGGCCAGCAGTTCGAGGTCAAGACGCTCGACCCCTCCAAGCTCACGCACATCGACAGCCACATCAAGGCGCTGTTGGTGATTCATCCCAAGCACCTGCCACCCGACGCGCAATATGCGATTGACCAATATGTGCTCGGTGGCGGGCATCTGGTGATTTTTGTCGACCCCGTGGCCGAGATGGACACCACGCCGTTTGTCGACAGCAACGGCGTCACCGATGACCACAATTCCAATCTCGCCAAGCTGTTCGCCGCGTGGGGCGTGCAGTACGACCCGCAGAAGGTGGTGTTGGATCGCTCGCGCGCTTTGCGCATCGAATTGGCCGACAGCACATCGATGAGCCATCCTGCCATGCTTGCGTTGGGGCAGCAGGAGCTCAACCACGACGACGTCATCACGGCGAGCCTGCAGCGGATCAATGTATCCAGCGCGGGCTATTTCGATCTGGTGCCGGGCACGATGTCGCGACTGGTCCCGCTCATGCAAAGCACCACCGATGCCATGGCGGTGTCCAGCCAGCGTGTGCGTGAGTCCATCAACAACCCCGCGGCCTTGCTCGACAACTACCGAGCGGACAACAACCGTTATGTGATCGCGGCGCGCCTGCGCGGACAGTTCAACAGCGCCTTCCCCGAGCGGGCAGGGCAGCCGGGGCATGTGGCTGCCACCGCCGGCAATGTCGAAGTGATTCTTGTCGCCGATACGGATCTGCTCAGCGATCGTCTGTGGGTGTCGTATACACAGAGTCTGCTGGGTCAGCCGCAGCTGAGCGCGTTGGCCAACAATGGCGATCTGCTGACCAATATCGCCGACCACCTCAGTGGCTCGTCGGCGCTGCTGTCGATTCGCGGCAGGGTCAGTTCGCAGCGACCGTTTACGCGCGTGCAAGCATTACGCAGCGCGGCGGACCAGAAATACCTGTCCAAGATGCAGGAGCTGCAGCGCGAGCTGGCCGTCACCCGAACCCGCTTGAGTGAGTTGCAGCCGTCCAAGGCCGGCCGTGGCGATGCGGTGAGCGCCGAGCAGCGCACGGAGATCGAGCAGTTCCTGCAGCGCCAGTTGGCAATCAACAAGGCACTGCGCGATGTACAGCATCAGTTCAATGCCGAGATCGACGCACTGGGGCTGCGCCTCAAGTTCATCAATATCGTGCTGATGCCTTCGCTTGTAGTGGTGGTGGGTTTGCTCTATGGATGGCGCCGTTCGCGGCGTAATCGGCGACGCGCATGAGGCGGTTCGCAAGATCGTGTGCGCTGCTGTGTCTCAGCATGCTTGCGCAAAGCTGGTATCGAGATCGGACTATGATGGGCGTTCGCTTTAAGTCGAACCGAGCCTGACCTGATGATGGCAAGCGTGCTCAAGTGGATCGTGCCCTGGGAGTTCTCCTGGGTATTCCTGTTGACCTTCGTCGGTTGCAGCGTGCTGTACGTGCGCGGTTGCCGCCGCTTGCCGGTCAGCTTTGGGCGTCGCCTGTCATTCTGGACCGGCATGGCGATGATTTATGTGTCGCTGCATACCTACCTGGATTTTTTCTTCGAGCATGAGTTCTTCATGCATCGCATTCAGCAGATTCTGCTGCACCATCTGGCGCCGCTGCTGATCATCGCTTCTTATCCCGGCACGGTGCTGCACAAGGGGCTGCCGTTCTCGTGGCGTTTGCGCCTGCTGCGGCCCGCACTGCGTTCATGGCCATGGCGCGTGGTAAGCGCCGTGCTGCTCAACCCGGCAGTAGCGACCGTGCTGTTCGTTGCCTTCATCGTGATCTGGCTTATCCCGTCCATGCAGACGCTGGCCATGCTGGATTGGCGCATCTATCGCTTCATGAACTGGTCGATGCTGGTCAGCGGGTTCAGCTATTGGTGGCTGGTGCTGGATCACCGTCCGCGGCCGCCGGGTCGCATGACGCCAGGCATCCGTGTGCTGTCGCCGGGCATCACCATGACGCCACAGATTCTGGCGGGCGCCATCGTCACGTTCTCCAAGACCGATCTCTATCCGATCTTCGAGATCTGCGGCCGCGCCTTTACCTTCAACGTGCTGACGGCACAGCTGGTGGGTGGCGTCATCATGTGGGTGCCGGCGGCCATCATCGAATCCATCGGCGGTTTGCTGGCCATGCGTCAGTGGCTGCGGCTGTCGCGCGCCGGGCGTATCCGGCGTAAGCCATGGCCCCGCCGCACATCCCCCGCCGCCGATTCTCGCCCGTCTACCGCTACGGATGCTCTGTAGGAGCGCACTTGTGCGCGACCGCAGCGTTCGCATTACCGAGATGCGCGGTTCTCCTGAGAGGTCTGACGCGCACGAGTGCGCTCCTACAGGTGCGTGTCAGTGACCAGCGTCAGTGGCTGCGACTATCATGCGCCGGGCACTTCCATCGCAAGCCATGGCCCTGCCGCACATCCGCCGCCGATTCTCGCTCGTCTACCGCCACCGACTCTCTGTAGGAGCGCACTTGTGCGCGACCGCAGCGTTTCGCATTACCGAGGTGCACGGTTCTCCTGAGAGGTCTGTCGCGCACAAGTGCGCTCCTACAGGTGCGTGTCAGGGACCGGCGTCGGTGGCGTTGGCCGGTCGCGCGATGAAATCCGCATCCAGCGTGCTGCCGTCTGCAAAAGCCAGCGTGACCTTCACCGTGTCGCCGGGCTTCACCGGTGACGCGGCTTTGGTCAGCATCAGGTGGTAACCGCCTGGCGCGAGTTGAGCCTCGCCGTGCGCGGGGATGACCAGCGTTTCGACCATGGCCATGCGGCTCACGCCACCTTCGTCACTGCTCTTGTGCAGCATCACGCTGCCATAGCTGGCGCTGCGGGCGCTGCGCAGGGTGGCCGGCTGGTCGCCGGTGTTCTTCAGCGTGACATAAGCCCCGGCGGGCAGATCGCCCGGCAATACGCGTAGCCACGCTTTGCTGGCGCTCACATGCGCTGCCTCCGTGGCGTGGGCGCCTGCCGTCATCAGCAGGCCGGCGGCAAACAGGGGCAGGACGCGCGCAAAACGAAAACTCATGACTGGGTTCCCTGGCTCAGCAGTTGGTGCAGGTCGTGGACGAGGTCTTCCTGTTGGTTGGCCGGTGTGGCCAGCAGGCGCGCCTTGCCGTCGCGATCGAACACATAGATGGCCGAGCTGTGGCTTACTTCGTACTGCCCGTTACTTTGGTCAGGCTCACGCGAAAATGCCGATCGATAGCGTTTGCTCAATGCCTCGATATCACGCGGCGTACCCGACAGGCCAACCGCGCGTGGGTCGAAGGCGTTGACGTAAGCGTGCATGACGTCCGGTGTATCGCGTGCCGGATCGACACTGACAAACAGAATGCGCACATCGTCAGCAAGCGGCCCCAGCTTCTGCAAGTTCGCGTGCAGTTGAGCCAGGGTGAGCGGGCAAACGTCCGGGCAATGGGTGTAGCCGAAGTAGAGCAGCACCACCTTGCCGCGATAGTCCTGACCGGTGACCGTTTTGCCCTGATCGTCCACCAGCTTGAAGTCCAAGTCAGGCATGTGACCGGTGACATTGGTGAGCCGCCAATCGGCCGAGTCGCCACCATGGCAGGCGGACAGCAGCGTGATACCGAGGGCAAGCGTCAGCGCCATCAAGGCTCGGCGAACGCGACGAAGCTTCATGCGAGAATCGGTGGGAGTCATTCTCTCAGCATACGACACTGGCCGCCCCGACGGAGCCCAAGGACCACCGCCCATGCGACAACCTTCTATCGTGACCGGTGTGCTGGTGGGCCTGGCGGGTGCCAGCGCCGTGGCGCTAGGAGCCTTCGGCGCGCATGCACTGCGAGATGCGCTCGATGCGCGCGGCAGTGAGTTGTGGCATACCGCGGTGAGTTATCACTTCTGGCATGCACTGGCACTGGCATTGACCGCGATGGTTGCACGCGGCCGGGCGCGTTGCATCGCGATGGCCGCCTTTGCATTGGGTATCGCGATTTTCTGCGGCAGCTTGTATGCGCTGGCCCTGGGCGCGCCGCGCTGGTTTGGCGCGGTCACGCCTGTGGGTGGCGTGGCCTTCATCGTCGGCTGGGTCGCCTTGGGCGTTGCGCTGACGTTGAAGACCTCATCGGATAGGGCAGGTTAGGCTCGATCCACGCGGGCCGCATAGCAGCCGGGCCGCGCCATGTGAATGTGCAGATACGCCACCTGGTCATCGGCGAACAGCCGCTCGATCAGTGGCTCCAGTGCCGTGCCTTGAACCACATCGGCATCGCACAGCATGTCTTGCTTGTCGAAACCACGCACCGATAGCAAGCGGCGCCGCAGCTGGTCGGGCACTTCGTCCATGCGGTCGTATTGCTGCTCACCCTCGCGGACGTAGATGGCGTAGTTGGAACGATAGGGCGTTTCCGCCGGCTGGTGTTCGTAGTTGACCAGAATCAGCGTCTGCCCCGGTTCGGCATCGGTAAGGCTGACGCGGCAGGGATAGCCGCCACCTTCTTGAGCCACCATGCGCACGGCGCGGCGCGCGGCCAGCGCGTCGTCAGTCAACGAGAACAATTCGGCGAAGGGTTCGGCGGGTAGGCCGGAGAGGCGGAAGTGCATAGGTGAGACTCCTGGGGAGAAGGCGTCTCAAGTTTGTGTGCGGGGGGGCGAGGCGGCCATCCGAATCTTGCTGTCCGGGCAGTGATCGAAACGTTCCATCGCTTCGTTCGAATCGTTTCTAATCCGTTTCGTTGTCCATCACGGGATCGGACATTTCGCGCTTGAGCCGCCCCTGTTTGCGCAACGCATCGCGCAAAACGAACTCGATCTGCGCATTGACGCTGCGCAGATCGTCGTCGGCCCAGCGCTGCATGGCTTCGAGTACGGCAGCGCTGATGCGTAAGGGGTAGGCTTTTTTATCAGCCGCCATAGAGCGTGCCGGCATTCACCACGGGCTGGGTAGCGCGATCACCACACAGCACCACCAGCAGATTGCTCACCATGGCGGCCTTGCGCTCTTCATCCAACTCCACCACGCCTTGCTGGCGCAGCTTGTCCAGCGCCATCGCCACCATGCCCACGGCGCCTTCCACGATGCGCTCGCGAGCGGCGACGATGGCGTTCGCCTGCTGGCGCTGCAGCATCGCCTGGGCGATTTCCTGTGCGTAGGCGAGGTGACTGATGCGGGCTTCGATGACGCGCACACCGGCCTTGTCCAGGCGCGCCTGGATTTCGTCGCGCAGGTGGTTGTTGATCACTTCGCCATGGCTGCGCAGGGCGGGCTTGCCGTCGTCGTGCGCATCGTAGGGATAGTTCTGCGCCATCTGACGCAAAGCGGATTCGCTCTGAATGGTCGCAAAGTTCTCGTAGTCGTCCACGCAGAACACGGCTTCGGCAGTATCGATCACCTCCCACACCACCACCGACGCGATCTCGATGGGGTTGCCGTCGCTGTCATTGACCTTGAGCTTGCCGCTTTCGAAGTTGCGCACGCGCAACGAGACACGGCTGCGGCTGTAGAAGGGGTTGGTCCAGCGCAGGCCTTCGTCGCGCACCGTGCCGGCGTACTTGCCGAACAGTTGCAGCACCTGGCCTTCATTGGGCGCTACCTGGAAGAAGCCCTTCAGCATGAACAGGGTGACTGCCAGCATCAGCACGCCCAGGGCACTCAGGCCGGTGCCTTGACCAAGCACGATGCCCGCGCCGCAGGCCAGCGCCAGCAGGATGAAGAAGAAGACGGTCGGGATGCCGGTGACCGAGAAGCCTTGCCGTTCGTTCATGAGGGTTCCTCCCTAAGTTGGGAGGATTAGATATCAAAATGATATCTATCCGCAAGGGTCAGCGGCTGAGGCCCACGGCCGGGGCGTCGGTCGGTGGCTGAAGATGGCCCGCCAGCAACGTGGGCGAGCTGATGTCGTCAATACGCATCCGGCCCAACAGGTCGGAGATATTGAAGAAATGCCATGGATCACCGTCACCGACATCCAGTGCGATATGCGTGCTGTCGAACCGCAGCAGCGCGGCATCGAAGCTCTGCCAGCGCCCTTCGACCCAGGCCTGCATCCACGCGTGCGGCACGAACTCGTTCGAGCTGCCTGCATAGTGGGGGACATAAACCATGCCGGTGACCACCCGCGCCGGAATACCCTGGGCCCGCGCCAGCGCAGCCAGCAACACCGAGTACTCGGTGCAGTCGCCCTCGTGGGTGCGCGCTACTTCGAGTGCCGAGGCGTAGCCCACGTCCAGCCCATGCGCTTTCACGTAATGGCTGACGTAGTTGCGCAGGCGGCGCATCTTCTGCAGGTCTTCATGGGCCCCGCCCACGGCGTTGCTGGCCATGCGGCGAATGAGGGGGGCATCGGATTGCACCCAGGCGTTGGGCAAGCTGTCCTCCGGCGTGGGCGGCGCTTCGCTGCCGGCCTGGGCCTGCCCGATATCGACCATCCAGTCGCCGTGGCCAAGTGAGGTGACGTGCTGCTCATCGGTGGTAATGGCTGGCTGAGGCGCGCCCTCAGGGACATGGATGCGGTAGCGCAGGAAGGTGTCGCGCTGGTCCGGGGTGATCGCCCGCGGTGATTCGATAAGGGCGACATGGAACACATCGATACCCTGCAGCGAGGCCATGGCGCATGCCTCGCTGCACGCAAGCATTTCCAAGGGCTTCCCGAGCATGATCAGGGTGCTCTTGCGGACATCACCGGTCTGGTCGAGCCATACGTCCATGGTCTGTGCGCCACGCGAGCTCTGCATCACTTCGCGCTGGTGGTCCAGCAGCATCGGGCCGTCGGGGAGTGCGACGCGCTCATCCCCCAACACCTCCATGTCCACGTCGGACACCACCTGGCTGGCGGGGTCAAACATGCTCAACACGTAATGCTCGCCGGGGTGGCTGGCCGCTTTGAGCATGGCCAGCCGCTGCCCCTCGCTGAGTACCGCGCCGGTAGGCCATGTGAAGGTGGTGTGTCGGGCAGCCCCCGCGACGGTGGTGGTCACATCGTAAGTGCCATCCGGTTCGCGACGGCCGTCGACTGTGCTGTCGGAACTCGACAGGGTGCTGCGCGAATAAAACGCCAGTGGCTGCCCGTCGGTGCTTTCCACGCTGCGGGTGAGCACGCTCAGCGGGATGCTCTTCCCCTCGCGGTCCAGTTGGATGACGAAATCCTGCGCGGTGGTGATAGCGCCACCTTCGCGCGTGCGGTCGACGCGCAAATGGCCGACGCGGTGGCCGGCGAGCAGCACCGTCATCCAGGTGGTGTCGGTGGATGCACCCTCCGCGGCCCGGGCGTCAGGCCCAGGAAAGAGGCATGTAGCCAACGCAAGCGAAAGCGTGGCAAAACGCTTGCTCATGGTCGCTCCGCGGGGACGGTGGCAATGACAGTCAATGCCGATTCGTTCCACCCGTCAATCACCATTTTGGGTAACACTCACTCGTCTGGCGCGTCCATGACACTGGCCGCTTACAATGTGTTTTTTGCGATTTCCGGAGACCCTGATGAAGCCGTTTGGCACGCCTTATTCCGACCATGCCCTGCGGGTGCTTTTGCTGGGCTCCGGCGAACTTGGCAAAGAGGTGGCGATTGAATTGCAGCGCTACGCGGTGGAAGTGATCGCCGTGGATCGCTACGCCCATGCGCCCGCCATGCAGGTGGCGCATCGCAGCCATGTCATTGACATGCTCGATGGCGCGGCGCTGCGCAAGCTGATTGAAGAGGAGCGGCCGGATCTGGTGGTGCCGGAAATTGAGGCGATCCACACACCCACCCTGATCGAACTGGAGAAGGAAGGTCTGCGTGTCATCCCGACCGCTCGCGCCGCCTGGCTCACCATGGATCGCGAAGGCATTCGGCGGCTGGCTGCTGAAGAACTCAAGCTGCCCACGTCGCGCTATCGCTTCTGCGATACGGAAGCGGAATACCGCGACGCTGCCGCTGCCATCGGCCTGCCGTTCGTGATCAAGCCGGTGATGAGTTCCTCCGGCAAAGGCCAGAGTGTGGTGCGGCAGGAAAGTGAATTGCAGCACGCGTGGGAGTACGCGCAATCCGGCGGCCGGGCCGGCAAGGGCAGGGTGATTGTCGAAGGCTTTGTGGATTTCGACTATGAGATCACCTTGCTCACCGTGCGTCATACGAACGGTGTGAGTTTCTGCGCGCCTATCGGCCATCGTCAGGAAGATGGCGACTATCGCGAGTCATGGCAGCCGCAACCCATGAGTGAGGCTGCGCTGGTCGAGGCGCAACGTCAGGCGGCGGCGATCACTGGCGCGCTGGGCGGCTGGGGTGTGTTCGGCGTGGAGTTTTTCGTCAAGGGCGACCAGGTGATTTTCTCCGAAGTGAGCCCGCGTCCGCATGACACCGGCCTGGTCACGCTGATCTCGCAGGATCTCTCCGAGTTCGCGCTCCACGCACGCGCCATTCTGGGCTTGCCGATTCCGGTGATCCGGCAGCTTGGTCCGTCAGCGTCCTGCGCCGTGCTGGTGGAAGGTGAGGGTGAGGCGCCGCGCTACTTCCATGTGGCCGACGCACTCACCGAACCCGACACGCAGCTGCGTATCTTCGGCAAGCCTGCCGTGAAGGGCCGTCGTCGCATGGCCGTTACGCTGGCACGCGATGAGAGTCTCGATGCCGCCAACGCAAAGGCCATCAGAGCTGCAAAAGCGCTGCGCGTCGAGCTCTGAATGCTCTACATGCATACCCGACGAGGGTGTGGATGAACGTGAGGGGCTGGTGACTGCAGAAGGAAGTCCGCAGCACCCGCCAACGGGCTTGTCGCAAGATGGCCGCCTCACTTTGGCCCTCTCTTCATGAGAAGAGAGGGCGACCTACATGACAACCGGAGACAATGATGGAATCGTCGGGATTTGCGCACTGGCTCGTGGTGGTGGTGGAAACCTTTGCCGCCCTGTTTCTTCTTTTGCTGGTGCTGCTGGTCATGGTGGTGCTGGTGGTGTGGTTTATCGATCGCAACCAGACCACCAACTCGGTATTGCGCAACTTTCCGGTGATCGGCCATTTCCGTTACTGGTTCCTGCACCTTGGTGAGTTCTTTCGTCAGTATCTGTATTCAAGCGATCGCGAAGAGCTGCCGTTCAATCGTGCGCAGCGCATGTGGGTGTATCGCGCCGCAAAGAACGTGGAGAACACCAACGCGTTTGGCTCCACCCGAGATCTGCGTGGCGAAGGCGTGCCGTTCTTCGTCAATGCCCCGTTCCCTTCGCTGGGCGAGAAGCATGTGAACCCGAAGCCGGTGATACTGGGGCCTTACTCGCGCGAACCCTATGAGCACGCGGCGTTCTTCAATATCTCGGCAATGAGTTTCGGTGCACTGTCCGCACCGGCAGTGCGTGCGCTATCCCATGGCGCTGCCAAGGCCGGCATCTGGATGGATACCGGCGAAGGCGGGCTGGCGCCGTATCACCTTGAAGGTGGTTGCGACATCATCTTCGAGATCGGCACCGCCAAGTACGGCGTGCGTACGCCTGACGGCAAGCTCGATGACCAGAAGCTGCTGGCCATCTGCGCGCACAAGCAGGTGAAGATGGTGAGCATCAAACTCGGTCAGGGCGCCAAGCCTGGCATGGGCGGTTTGCTGCCGGGGATCAAGGTGACGCCGGAGATCGCTGCCATCCGCGGTATCCCGGTGGGCGAGGATTCGCAGAGCCCGAATCGTCATCTCGACATCGGCAGCGTGACGGAATTGATGGACGCCATTCGTCACATCCGCGAACTCACCGGCAAGCCGGTCGGCTTCAAGGCCGTCATGGGCGATCTGGACTGGATCGGCGAGCTGTGCAATGAAGTGCACAAGCGCGGCATTGAGAGCGCACCTGACTTCATCATTGTCGATGGCTCCGAAGGTGGCACCGGCGCTGCACCGCAGACGCTGATGGAAGGCGTGGGCTTGCCGCTGCATGAATCGTTGCCGGCACTGGTGGACATGCTCATCGTGAAGGGCCTGCGCGAGCGCATTAAGGTGATCTGCTCGGGCAAGTGCATTACCGCTTACGACGTGGCGTGGGCCTTGTCGATGGGTGCGGACTTCGTCAATTCTGCGCGTGGCTTCATGCTGGCGCTTGGCTGCATCCAGTCGCTGCAATGCAATCGCAATAGCTGCCCCACCGGCATCACCACGCAGAATCCCAAGCTGCAACGCGGTCTCGTGGTCACCGACAAGAGCGAGCGCGTGGCGCATTACGCCACCAACGTGATGCATGAGGTGGGCATCATTGCGCACAGCTGTGGCGTGGATGAGCCGCGGCAACTCAATCGCTCGCATTGCCGCATCGTGGGTGATGATGGCTTGTCGATGCCGCTGGTGAAGTTGCACCCGTATCCGGTCGTGCCGCACGCATCAACACTCAAGCACTGAAGCGATAGAAATGGCCGGCATCATGCTGGCCATTTCGTCTTTGCGTTTTGTATTTCAAGCGTGCGCAACATGCTCGCCAAAGTGTCGCACGTTGTTGAATCTGGTCACCGTGCCATCACGCCGGGCGCGGCATCTTTGCCGAGTGGCTCGTTGCGCGCGGCTCCGATAGCTGCATGACGCGATCGGGCCATTGAGTTTCTTGGCTCAAGGAGATGGCGTTATGACCCCAAAGACCATGAAGGCCGCCGTTGCGCATCGCTTCGGTGAACCGTTGCGCATCGAAGAGGTGCCCGTGCCGGCACCCGCTCGCGGCGAAGTGCTGGTAAAGATCGTAAGCACCGGCGTTTGCCACACCGACGTGCACGCGGTGGACGGTGACTGGCCGGTGAAACCGAATCCGCCCTTCATTCCCGGTCACGAAGGTGTGGGTGTGGTGGTGGCGCTGGGTGAGGGCGTGGAAAACCTCAAAGTAGGTGATCCCGTCGGCATCGCCTGGTTGCACGACGCCTGTGGCCACTGCGAGTACTGCATCACCGGTTGGGAAACGCTGTGCGAAACGCAGCATGACAGTGGCTACAGCGTGAACGGTAGTTTTGCCGAGTACGCCATCGGCAACGCTGCATATGTGGCGCGACTGCCGAAGGATGTGGACTTCGCCTTGATGGCACCGATCCTTTGTGCCGGTGTGACCACCTACAAAGGCATACGTGAAACCGAAGCACGACCCGGTGAATGGATCGCCATCTCCGGCATCGGTGGTCTAGGGCATCTCGCGATTCAATACGCAACGGCGATGGGCTTGCAGGTCGTTGCGGTGGATGTCGCCGACGACAAGCTCGCACTCGCCCGCAAGCTGGGTGCATCAGCAACCGTGGATGCACGTAAGCCGGACGCTGTAGAGGAAGTACTGGATGTGACCGGTGGCGGCGCGCATGGCGTGCTGGTAACGGCTGTGTCAGCGCCCGCATTCTCGCAAGCGCTGCGCTTCACTCGCCGCCGCGGCACCATGAGTCTGGTGGGTCTGCCGCCGGGTGACTTCGCCACGCCCATCTTCGATGTGGTGCTCAAGCGCCTGACGATTCGCGGCTCCATTGTCGGCACGCGCAAAGATCTCGCCGAAGCCGTGGCCTTCGCTGCAGATCGCAAGGTGGTGCCGACTATCGAGCGGCGCAAACTGGAAGATGTGAACGATGTGCTGCAAGGGCTGCGCGAAGGGCACATCCAGGGACGCGTGGTGCTGGATATCGGCCAGCCGTAACACCTTTGTGGGAGCGCACCCTGTGCGCGACGGCGATGCGTCAGTTCGTAGCGCGGGCAGTCGCGCACAGGGTGCACTCCCACAATCATTCTTCGGCGTCAGTCGTCCATCATCTCGACCCAGCCTTCGCTGGTGCGAATCTGCAGGGGGCGAAACTTGCGCTTGTAATCCATCTTGGGGTGTCCGGCGATCCAGAAGCCGAGATAGATCCATGGCAGCCCACGGCGTTTGGCCATGGCAACCTGTTGCAGAATCGCGAACGTGCCCAGGCCGCGCGCCGTTTCTTCCGGGTCGTAGAACGTATAGACGGCGGAAAGGCCCTGCTGGCACACATCGGTGACCGCCACGCCGAGCAGGCGCGAGCCCCGGCGGAACTCCAGGAACATGGTGGGGCTCCACGGGGCCGTCAGAAACCTGCGGAAATCGCTGGCGTCCGCCTCGTCCATACCGCCACCGGGGTGGCGCTGGCGCAGGTAACGCTCATACAGCGCGTGCCGTTCGGCGTTGTAACCGGCCATGGACTCCACCACCTGCAGGTCGTCGTTGCGCTTGAGGCAGCGGCGCTGGCTGCGATCGGGCGCGAAATGGGCGACGTCGATACGGCAGGGCGTGCAGGCGCGGCAGTTGGTGCAATAGGGGTAGTAAAGATGGCCACCGGCGCGGCGGAAACCTCGCTCCAGCGCCGGGCCATACAGCTGGTCCAGCTGCGGCGCGGCCGGGTCGATCACCAGGTTCTGTGCCGTGCGCTCAGCAAAATAGCCGCAGGTGTGCGGCAGGGTTTGGAAGAGGCGGACACGGTCGGAGCGCATGCCCCGATTCTATGTCCGTATCGGCTCGCCGTGGGAGTGGGGGAAGCCTGATAAACGGCCTCAGCCGCGACTGGGCTTAGATGACGCCCATGTAACGGAGCATCAGGACGACGAAGGCGCCGGCCACCGCCAGCATGACAATGCGGCGGATCCGATTGGAGACGCTCTGGCGCTTAGTGTCAGGTGAAGGGTTGCGAGCCAGGGCCAGCTCTTCGCCGTGGCGGATCACCGGCTCGATGCCCAGTTCCTTGAGCACGGCGCGCGCGGCCGTGTAGTCGTCGGCCTTGCTCACCCACACTTGGGCCCAGTTGTCGCGGTTTTCCTGGCGCTGCGAGTAGCTGAAGCGCTGGTAGCTGGGCTTTTTCCAGTTGGAGCGGTTCTCGACGGTGCACTCGATGCCCTTCTCGGCCAGCAGAGCGACAACGCGATCGATATTTTCCGGGCGGGGCGAGGTATAGAGCTGACGCATGGTGAAAGCCTTTCGTTCGTCGCCGGAGCGCGTGACGGGGATGTCCTGGCCCGGCTGACCCACCGGCGCGACCGCGGTCGCGCCGGTGGCATGAGCCGATTTTACTACGCCGGGGAGTGCGGCCTCAGCCGCGCAGGCGGATCAGGCCTTCCTGCGCGGTGGAGGCTACCAGGCGGCCGTCCCGGCTGAAGATCTGGCCACGGGCCAGGCCGCGGGCGCCCTGGGCGGTCGGGCTGTCGAAGGAGTAGAGCAGCCAGTCATCCACCCGGAACGGGCGATGGAACCACAGCGCATGGTCCAGGCTTGCCATCTGCACGTTGTGCGTGTAGTACGAGATGCCATGCGGCAGCGTGGCGGTGCCGATCAGGTTGAAATCCGAGGCGTAGGCCAGCATCGAGCGGTGCAGGTCCGGCGAGTCGCCGATCGGTGCGGTCAGGCGAAACCAGATGTGCTGGAACGGCGGGCGCTTCACCGGGTGCAGCTTGTCCTGCGGCCACACATGGCGGAACTCGAATGGTGCATCCACGCCCAGCCAGCGTTGGAGCTTTTCAGGCAGCTTGGCCAGCTGTTCCGGCGGCAGCGGGCTCATCGGCTCGATGTCCTCGGGCATCGGCACCTCGGGCATGGAGGACTGATGCTCGAAGCCCGTTTCCGGTACCTGGAACGAGATGGCGCCGTTGAGGATGGGCTGGCCGTGCTGGATGGCCACAACACGCCGGGCCGAGAAGGTGCCGCCGTCGCGGGCGCGCTCCACGCTGTAGACGATGGGCGCGTTAATGTCGCCGGCCCGCAGAAAATAGGCATGCATCGAGTGCGCTTCGCGCTCGGCGTCCACGGTTTGCTGCGCGGCCGCCAGGGCTTGGCCCAGTACCTGGCCACCAAACACGAAATGGGTACCGATGTCCCGGCTCTGGCCGCGGAACAGGTTGTCCTCCAGCCGCTCCGGCTGAAGCAGGTCGACGAGTTCGCGGACGTGGGTTTCCGTCATGGAAGGCGCTCGGGGGCTAAAAGAAGACGCGCGATTATAGCTGGCGCATTCGGGCGCCGCTTCAGTGGCCGGGGGCGGTGATCCGCTGCAAGCCGCTGCCTTCCAGTACCTGGCCCCAGGGGAACAGCGGGCCCGGATCCAGCTTGCGCGGCACCTCCACCGTCGGCTCATCGGTAGCCGGCAGGCGGGCGAGGTCCAGGTCTTCGTGGCCGGCGATCAGGTGCAGATGCGGGTAGTCCTGGCGCAACTGCGCGAGCAGGGCGCGCAGGGCGGCAATCTGCTCTGGGGTATAGGGCTCGGTCATGGTCTGGCGCTGGGAATGCCACCAGTCCGGGTAGCGCCCCAGGTTCACCAGCTCGATGCCGATCGAGTTGGGGTTGTGCCCCCGCACATGGTTGGCTACCCGGTTGCCAGGCACATAACGGTAAATGCTGCCGTCGCGGTCGATGTAATAGTGGCCGCTGGCCCCGGCCCCGCTTTCGTACAGCACACGCTCGCCGTACTCGCGGGCGGTGGCAAGGTCGGGCAGTTCGGTGCAGTGGATCACCACCATTTCCACCGCGCTGGCAGGGCGCTCGGGCAGCAGGGAAACGTAGGGCAGGGGCTGGTCGATGACGGTCACAGGCATGCTGGGCAGTCTAGCGGCGGTGGGTTGAGACGTCGCCTGTTACGATGCGCGGCCTGATGGACGCTGTTTCGGAGACCGCATATGCGCGGCCAGATCATTCTTTCGCACGGTTCGGACTCCGGTCCGGACGCCACCAAGGTCAGCGTGCTGGCCGCTTTCGCCGAGTCGCTGGGTTGGAAAACCCAGCGCCCGGATTACCGTAGCGATGACGCGTCGGGCTTTGCCGGCTCAGTCGATCCGCGCCTTGAGCGCCTCACTGCCGCCATCGACAGCCTGGATGCGCCTCCGGTGCTGGTGGGCTCGAGCATGGGTTCGTTCGTGTCGGGCCTGGCGTCATTGCAGCGTCCGGTCGCTGGCCTGTTCCTGCTGGCTACCCCGAGTGAGATTCCGGGCTACCGCCAGTCCTTCGACCTGAGCGAAGGCGTGCCGACCTTGCTCTTTCACGGCTGGAGGGATGATGTGTGCCCGCCAGAGGGTGTGTTGGCCTTTGCCGGTCGCCGCCGATTGCCGCTGATCATGGTCGATGACGACCATCGCCTGGGCGACAGCGTCGAGCGCATCGTCGACCAGTTCGGTTTGTTCCTTGCACAGTTGGGCACCGCATGAGCGCGTTCTTCGCTACCTGCCCCAAGGGCCTGGAATACCTGCTGCGCGACGAACTGGTGGCGCTGGGCGCCGAAGACGTGCGGGAAGCGCTGGCTGGTGCGCATTTCTCCGGCTCGCTGGAAACCGCGTATCGCGCCTGCTTGTGGTCGCGCCTGGCCAGCCGCGTGCTGATGCCGTTGGCGGAGTTCGATGCCGTGACCGATGACGCGCTGTATGCCGGCGTGCAAGCCATCGACTGGTCGCGTCACCTCGCTTCGCACGCCACCTTGGCGGTGGACGCCAACTCGGCGCAGAGCAAGCTCACCCACAGTCAGTTCATTGCGCAGCGCGTGAAGGACGCCGTGGTCGATCAATTCCGTCAGCGCGATGGTTCGCGCCCGGGCGTGGATACCGACGAACCCGATGTGCGCATCAACCTGCGCCTGCGTCGTGATCGCGCCACGCTGTCGATCGATCTGGCCGGCGCGCCCTTGCATCGCCGCGGCTGGCGGGAACTGCAGGGCGAAGCGCCGCTCAAGGAAAACCTCGCCGCCGCCATGCTGCTGCGTGCTCGCTGGCCGGAGGTCTACGCCGAAGGTGGCGCATTGCTCGACCCGATGTGCGGCTCCGGCACTTTGCTGATCGAAGGCGCCTGGATGGCGGCGGACGTCGCGCCCGGTTTGCACCGCGAGTATTACGGTTTCCTCGGCTGGGCCCAGCACGACATTGCCGCGTGGCGAACCTTGCTGGACGAGGCGCGTCAACGCGCCGAAGCCGGCCTTCGCGCGCTGCGCAGCTGCTTCTTTGGCAGCGATGCCGACCCGCGCATGGTGCAGACAGCCAAGCGCAATGCTCAGGAAGCGGGCGTGTCCGGCTTTCTGACCCTGGACAAGCACGACGTCACGCACGTGTCGCCGCCGCCGGGCTACAGCCGAGGCTTGGTCATCACCAATCCGCCTTATGGCGAACGCCTGGGTGATCGCGCCGAAATGCCCCGTCTCTATCGCGCACTGGGCGAAACCCTGCGCGAGCGCTTCGCCGGCTGGCGTGCGGCCGTGCTGGCGGGTGACACTGAGCTGGGCCATGCGATTCCGCTGCGGGCCGAAAAGAAATACGCGCTCTACAACGGTGCACTGGAAACCGTGCTGCTGGTGTTCGAGCTGCATGCGCGCAGCGAAACGCCGCGCGAAGTGAAGCCGTTGTCAGAAGGTGCGCAGATGCTGCGCAACCGTTTGGAAAAAAACGTACGCCATCTGCGCAAGCGGCTCGAGCGCGAAGACATCCATTGCTGGCGCGCCTACGACCAGGACCTGCCGGAGTACGCGGCAGCCATCGACGTGTACGGTCAGTCGAAGGGTGAGCCCTGGCTGCATGTGCAGGAGTACCGCGCACCGGCCGACATTCCGGCGGAAACCGCCAGGCACCGTTTGCGCGAGATCGTTCGTGTGGCGGGCGAAGTCCTCGGGGTGCCGCGCGACCGCATTGCCCTGAAGACGCGCGAGCGCGGCAAGGGTGGCTCCAAGTACGGTCAGTTCGACCAGCGCGGCGAGTTCATTGAGGTGGGTGAGGGAGGCCTGCGCTTCCTGGTCAATCTCACGGATTACCTGGACACCGGGCTATTCATCGACCACCGGCTGGTGCGCGCCAAGGTGCGCGAGCTGGCCTCCGGCCGGCGCTTCCTCAACCTGTTTGCCTATACGGCCACGGCGAGCGTCTATGCCGCCGCTGGCGGGGCGCGTGACACCACCAGCGTGGACCTTTCGGCCACCTACCTGGATTGGGCGTCGCGCAACCTGGCGCTGAATGGCTACACCGGTGCCGGGCATCGCCTGATGCAGGCCGACGCCATGACCTTCCTGCAGCGGGATCGCGAACGCTACGGGCTGATCTACGTCGATCCGCCGACGTTCTCCAACTCCAAACGGGCAGAGGACTTCGACGTCCAGCGCGACCACGTTCAGCTCTTGCTGGCCTGCGCCGAGCGTCTCTCGGCGGACGGTGTCATCGTGTTTTCGAACAATTTCCGACGCTTCAAGCTGGATCATGAGGCGCTGGCTGAACGGTTCACTATTGATGACTGGAGCGCCCCGAGTATCCCGTTCGATTTCACCCGCCGTTCGGATATCCATGGCTGCTGGTTGCTGCGTTTGCACACACAGGCGTCCCCTTGGGGAGAGAGTGTGAACCACGTCCGTAATCAGGGGCGACGTTAGTCGTCTTCACGCTTTCTACTCAGTGCGGATTCAGCGCGAAAGTCAGAGCATTAAGCACGGCAAAGAGCGGTAGAAGGCAGCCTCGAGTCCTTCCGCCGGAATCAAGCCTCCCTTGGGAGACAACCTCATGAAGAACACTAAGACTTCCATCGTCAAGCGCGTTGCCATTGCGACTGCCATGCTGATCGGCTGCGCCGCCGTGGCGCCCGCTTTTGCTGGCCACGTCAGCTTGAATATTGGCGTGGGTCTGCCAGCGGTGGGCGTCGGCTACTACGCACCGGCTCCGGTGGTGTACGCACCCCCGCCGGTGGTGTATGCGCCCCCTCCGCCGCCGGTCTACTACGCTCCGGCCCCGGTGTATTACGCCCCGGCTCCCGCATATTACGGTCCTGGCGTTGGCGCTACCGTCATTGTGGGTGGTCACGGTGGTTATTACCGTCGTGATCGTGATCGTGATCGTTACTACTATCGCGACGGTTACCGCCACTACGGTCACTGATCTCGCGCCAGGGTTACACGCCCATAGTACGAAGCCCGGCTCCGGCCGGGCTTCGTCGTTTCTGTAGCAACCCATTCAAACAAGTACACCTGTCGGATTCCTGACTGGCTTCCTTGCATAACCCTCGCTGTCAGGTATTCGCCATCGTCGCATCACACGATCTGAACAGTCGCTGCGGCATGGTGCGCGAATGTCACCATGCGCCGACCGCCGTTCGAAACATGTGCATAAGCTCCGCGGTGCGGAGCATGGCGCCGTCCATTGCAGGGGGCGCCAATGACATTGGCGCCATCGGCCGTACAAGCCGAAGCGCTGATGCTGCGATTCCGGCGAATCCGCTCCCGCAGCATAGCCCTGTGCGCGCCGCTCAGTGCCGAAGACATGATGGTGCAATCCATGCCGGATGCGAGTCCGGCCAAATGGCATCTTGCGCATACCACATGGTTCTTCGAGCAGTTCGTACTTGAGCGTGATGCTGCTTATCGTTCGCTGCATCCGGAATGGCACTATCTGTTCAACTCCTACTACCAGACCGTAGGACCCATGCACGCGCGGCCGCGGCGTGGGTTGTTGTCGCGACCGGGCGTCACGCAAATTCGTGATTACCGCGAACGCGTCGACGAGGCTGTCAGCGAGCGGCTGGTGCGCGGTGTCGATGCGACCACACAGGCCATCATCGAACTGGGGCTGGAACACGAGCAGCAGCACCAGGAATTGTTGCTCACGGACATCAAGCACGCCTTTGCTTCCAATCCGCTGTTGCCGGCTTACACGGCGCCTCTCGCATCGACAGGAACCACGTCACCGGTGCCGCTGGAGTTCATCGCTGGTAGCGATGACGTGGTAGAGATCGGTCATGGTAGCGTGGGCTTTGCGTTCGATAACGAATCACCCCGACATCGCGCGCTGTTGTCGCCGCACGCATTGGCCAACCGGCTGGTGACCAATGGGGAATACGCGGCCTTCGTCCATGACGGTGGCTATAGCGAGCCATCGTTGTGGCTTTCGGACGGATGGGACACGGTGTGCCGCGAACAATGGCAGCGCCCCCTGTACTGGCAGGAAGATTTGTCCAGTGAGTTCACGCTGGCCGGCGTGCAGCAGATCGATCCCGAAGCACCGGTCAGTCATGTCAGCTACTACGAAGCCGATGCCTTCGCCCGCTGGGCCGGGGCGCGACTGCCCACCGAAGTGGAGTGGGAGAGCGCGGCATCGGCGTTGCCCGTGCATGGCAATCTGCTGGATAACCATGCGTTGCATCCGCAGGCGGCCGAGTCCGCTGCAGGGATGTTGCAGATGTTCGGCGATGTCTGGGAGTGGACGGCGTCGCCCTATGTCAGCTATCCCGGGTTCCGGCCGCTCGCGGGTGCGCTGGGCGAGTACAACGGCAAATTCATGTGCGGGCAATGGGTGCTGCGTGGCGGTTCCTGCGTCACGCCGCGCGAACACATTCGCGCGAGCTACCGCAACTTCTTTCCACCCCATGCGCGTTGGCAGTTCATGGGGATTCGATTGGGTCAGGACCGATGAATGTACGAGCCTTTGAACTGCACGATGACGATCGTCGCCCGCCTGTCGATAGCCTGACCGGCATTGTGCAACGCGGTCTGCGTTCCCGCCCCAAGCGCCTGCCATCCTGGCTGTTCTACGACGAGCGTGGCTCACAACTGTTCGAGGCCATCTGCGAGCAGCCGGAGTACTACCTCACCCGTTGCGAAATCGAACTGATGTCTGCGCACGCGGACGAGATGGCGCACGTGCTGGGTGAGGATGTACGGCTGGTGGAATATGGCAGCGGCAACGCGGTGAAGACACGCATGTTGCTGGAGCACCTTCACCACCCGGTGTCCTACGTGCCGGTTGAAATATCACCCGAGCCGCTACGTCGCTGCGTACATGATCTCGCCGAGAGTTTCCCTTCGTTGCCCGTACAGCCCTTGCTGGCGGATTTCACTCGTCCGCTGCGTCTGCCGATTCCGCCTCGTGCACCACGGCATACCGTGCTTTACTTTCCCGGTTCCACCATCGGCAACTTCGAATCGCGCGAAGCCGCGGAGTTGCTGCGCAAGATGCGCGCCGAAATGGGCGATAACGGCGGCATCCTTATTGGCGCGGATCTGAAGAAAGATGTGGCGACCATCGAAGCCGCTTACAACGATCGCGCGGGCGTCACCGCCGAGTTCACCCTAAACATGCTGGTGCGGCTCAATCGCGAGATCGGCAGCGACTTCAACATCCCCGAGTTTCGCCACGTTGCACATTACAACGCCATGGCTGGCCGCATCGAGACCTTTCTGGTCAGCAAGAGCGACCAGAAAGTGCGCGTCGGCAAGCAGCAGGTGAGCTTCGGTTGCGAGGAAGCGATGCAGGTGGAATACAGCTGCAAGTACTCACCCGATGACTTCGCCACCTTGGCCGGCAAGGCTGGCCTGGAAGTGGCGCACTCATGGACCGATCCGCAGCACATGTTCGCCGTGTACTACCTGGTGCGTGCGGGCGCCAGGACGGCGCCGCACGGCTGATCTTTAGCCATTAGGGGCTGAATACGAGCACCACGAATACGGCGAACATCGACAGGTGTACGGCACCCTCCAGCATGGTGGTGCGCCAACCTGAGAACGTCAGCGAGCTCAACACCAGCGTGGAGGCGAGCAGCACGATGCTGGCGGGCGGCAGGCCCAGCACCACCGGCTTGCCGGTGAGCAGGCCGATCGCCAGCACCGCCGGCACCGTGAGGCCCACGGTGGAGGCCGCACCGCCAAGGCAAAGGTTGATGGCGCGCGTGAGTTCGTCGCGGCGAATGGCGATAAGCGCCGAGATGCCTTCCGGCGTAAACACCAGCATGGCGATGATGACGCCGCCTAGGGCTTGCGGCGCGCCGGTTGCCTCGATGCCATAGTCCAGCACCTTGGCCAGGCTCTTGGAGAGGATCACGATCGGCAGGATGTTGATCAGCAACAGCAGCACATGAAACATCAGCTCACCTTTACGCGGCTTGCGCGGCGGCGGTGGCGGCGATTCCGGCAGATTCATGTCCGAGTCGGATCGCGGCGCGACGAAGTAACCCTTGTAGCGTCCGGTCTGCAGCCACAGGAATAAGCCGTAGAGCGCAATGGTGAGGATCGAGAAGCTGACGGCCTGTATCGAGGTGAGCGAGCCATCGGGCGTCGACGCAGTGAAGTTGGGCAGCACCAGGGCGATGGTGGCCAACGGAATGATCACCGCGAGAAATGCGGACGCGCCATGCAGGTTGAACGCCTGCTCGTGATGACGAATACCACCGACCAGCAAGCCCAGCCCCACGACACCGTTGAGCACAATCATCAGCACCGCGAACATGGTGTCGCGCGCGAGGGTGGCCGTGTCGCCAGCGCCGAGCATCACGGCAGAGATCAGAACCACCTCGATGATCACGATGGATAGCGTTAGCACCAGCGTACCCACCGGTTCGCCGAGTAGGCTCGCCAATTCCTCCGCTTCGTGCACGACGCCGAAGGAACCCCACACGATCACGAAGAACAACCATGCAAACAAGCCGAGGCCGACATCGTGGCGGCTCAGGTGCTGCATCCAGTCCGAGCCGTAGATCAGGAACAGGCTGACCGTGACCCAGGCAATGACGGGACGGATCAGCATCCTGGGATTGAACTGCCAGCGCGACTCGGAGGAAGGTTGTGCGTCGTGCGTCATAAGGTCTCCTGCTTTACAGTGTCTCGCGCCAAGTGCCGCCCCAATCGGCGGGATGCACGTCGGCGATGGACTGTGAGAATACCCAGCGATGCCCGCCGATGTCCTCTGCCGTGTATCGCCGTTCGCCAAAAGGGAAGTTCTCGAGTGGGTTGATGATGTGTGCGCCGTTGTCTCGTGCACGGGCATGGTGTTGGTCGACGTCGCTTACGCGGACCATGACGCCGTGGGCCATGTCGACGGGTTGGTCGTCGTCCATCCGTTCCGTGACGACCATTGATGCGCCCTCGAACACGAGCTGTATGCGATGGTCGGCGATGCGCAGGCGTTCCCGGAAGCCAAAGGCGCGACATAGCCACTCTGCGGCGACCGCCACGTTGGCGTATGCCAGTTCGGGGATGAAGATGCCCGGTGGCATGGAGCGGTTGGTGAGCATGGTGGGTAGGGCCTTTGTGCTGGGCACTTGGGGCGCTTACTCTGACGCTTGGCGTGTGGTTGGTTGGTGATTCGCTGTCTGCGACGGGGCGCTGGTGACGCTTGGAGGCTTTTCCAAATGTCCTGCGAGCCCTGTCCGTGCCTCACCGTCATCCCCGCGAAGGCGGGAAGCGCTTTACAACAGCGAAGCTGGTCATCCAGTGCCATTGCTCTTGGCCTTGAATGTGGCGAACCCGCCAGCATGCCGCCTACGACGCAAAGCTAGTCCCTGTGGGACGCGGCGGGCGTTTCGATCACCGTGAAGGTGGCAATGTCGTCTGCCGACGACGCAAAGCTAGTCCCCGTGGGACGCTCGAGTCACTTTTCTTTTGCTGGCCCAAAAGTCCCACGGGGATTAGCTTCGCGTCAAAAGTAACCCAAAGAAAACGGCCTCCAGAGCGAGGTCGTCGTAGCGTCGTGATTAATACAAGCCTTGGCGGCGGCGAAGCCCGGAACGTCACGATCGCACGACACGCGGCGCAGCTACACCGCAACGCGCCAAAGGGAAGAGGACTTAAAGCGAGGTGCGGCTGCGCCACACTTCTCCCTCTCCCCTTTGGGGAGAGGGCCGGGGTGAGGGGCGGGTGCTCGCGGGAAGGCAGCACCGAAGCGGTCAGCGGTCTCTGCAAAGGCCCTTAGCTGGGCCGCCGCGCACCCAACTGCACCAGCACTTCGTGCGCAGAACGAATACGTTCGGTTGCCCCCGGCAGCTCCAAGCTCACCTTGAGCTTGTCCTGACCATCCAGCTTGTAAACCCGCGGCTGCCCCTGAATCAGGCGAATGATCGCCATCGGGTCGACTTCGGGCTTGTCGCGGAAGGTGATGCGCCCACCATTGGCACCGAAGTCGAGTTTGCGAATACCCAACGGCGTGGCCATCAGCTTCAGTCCAGCGATGGCAAAGAGTTGCTTAGCAGGATCGGGCAGCAGGCCGAAGCGGTCGATCATTTCCACTTGCAGGTCGCGCAGGCGCTCGTCACTGCGCGCGCTGGCGATGCGCTTGTACAAGGTCAGGCGCGTGTGGACGTCGGGCAGGTAGTCGTCGGGGATCAGCGCCGGCAGGTGCAGTTCCACTTCGGTTTCGTGCTCGCTGCTTAGATCGAAGTCGGGCAGCTTGCCGGATTTCAGCGCGCGCACGGCGCGTTCCAGCAGTTCAGTGTAGAGACCGAAGCCGATTTCCTGGATCTGGCCGGATTGTTCGTCGCCCAGCAGTTCGCCTGCGCCGCGAATTTCCAGGTCGTGAGTCGCCAGTGTGAAGCCCGCACCGAGCTCTTCGAGCGAGGCAATGGCTTCGAGGCGCTTTTCCGCGTCGGCGGTCATCGCCTTGCGGTCGGGCACGACAAGATAGGCGTAAGCGCGGTGGTGCGAACGTCCCACGCGGCCGCGCAACTGGTGCAACTGCGCGAGGCCGAAGCGATCGGCGCGGTTGATGATAATGGTGTTGGCGGTCGGGATGTCGATGCCGGTTTCGATGATGGTGGTGCACACCAGCGCGTTGAAGCGCTGGCGGTGGAAGTCTGCCATCACGCGCTCCAGCTCGCGCTCGGCCATCTGGCCGTGGGCAATGCCGATGCGCGCTTCGGGGATTAGCTCCTCCAGCTCACGCGCCGCGCGCTCGATGGTGTCGACTTCGTTGTGCAGGAAATACACCTGGCCGCCGCGCTGCAGCTCGCGCTGGAACGCTTCGCGGACCAGCGCCGGCTCCCATTGCGCGATGAACGTGCGCACCGCCATGCGATGTGCGGGCGGGGTGGCGATCAGTGACAGGTCGCGCAGGCCGCTCATCGCCATGTTCAGCGTGCGCGGGATCGGCGTGGCCGTCATGGTGAGCAGATCCACCTCGGCGCGCAGCTTCTTCAGCTGTTCCTTCTGGCGGACGCCGAAGCGCTGCTCTTCGTCGACAATGACAAGGCCGAGATTCTTGAACTTGATGTCCGGCGCGAGCAGCTTGTGCGTGCCGATGATCACGTCGATCTGGCCTTCGCCGAGGCGCTTCAATGCATCGTTCACTTCCTTGGACGATTTGAAACGCGATAGCACGTCGACCTTCACCGGCCAGTCGGCGAAACGATCGGCAAAGTTGCGGTAGTGCTGCTGGGCGAGCAGGGTGGTGGGCACCAGCACGGCGACCTGTCGGCCGGCCGTGGCCGCGGCGAAAGCGGCGCGCAGCGCTACTTCGGTCTTGCCGAAGCCTACGTCGCCGCAGATCACGCGGTCCATGGCGCGCGGTGCGGCGAGGTCTTTCAGCACCGAGTCGATGGCCTGTTCCTGGTCGGGTGTTTCCTCGAACGGGAAGCTGGCTCCGAATTCCTCCACCATCTGGCGATCGATGGGCATCGACTCGCCGCCGCGCGCTTCGCGCTGCGCATAGATGGCGAGCAGTTCTGCCGCCACGTCGCGCACCTTTTCCGCGGCCTTGCGGCGCGCGCGTTCCCACGCATCGCCACCTAGCGAATGCAGCGGCGCAAGTTCGGGCGCCGTGCCGGTGTAGCGGCTGACCAGGCCCAGCTGCGCCACGGGCACGTAGAGCTTGTCGCCCTTGGCGTACTCGATGGTGAGGAACTCGCCCTCCATGCCACCCAGTTCCATCGAGACCAGGCCCTGATAGCGGCCTACGCCGTGATCGACGTGCACGATGGGTGCGCCGATGGTCAGTTCGGTGAGGTCGCGGATGATGCTTTCCGGATCGCGCGCCGCGCCCCGGCGGCGCTTGCGTTCCGTGCGCACGCGCTCGCCGAACAACTCGCGTTCGGTGAGTACTGTGAACGCGGGGTCGTTGAGCGCGAAGCCCTGTTCCAGCGCAGCGATGGTGATCGAAAGCCGCCGCTGGTCCGCATCAGTGAGGAAGGCCTGCCAACCATCCACGGTGTCCGGCTTGAGGCCGGCGCTGGCGAGCTGTTCGATCAACGCTTCGCGTCGGCCGGCCGAATCGGCGGCAATCAGCACGCGACCCGGGTAGCTCGACAGAAAGTGGCGCAGCGAGGTGCCCGGTTCTTCACCCTTGCGGTTAAGCGGCAGCTCCGGTGCGGGCTGTGTGCCGTTGGGCAGGGCGTGTTCGTGGCTGCTTTCCACCAGCTCCACGCGCAAGCGCTTGTTGAGCTGCTCGCGCAACAGTTCGGGTTGCAGATACAACTCTGCTGGCGGCAACACCGGGCGCTCGATGTCGTGCGCGCGTTGGTCGTAGCGCTCGCCGGTCTGCGTCCAGAACTGATCGGCGGATTCCAGCGCACCTTCGCCCAGCAGGAACACGGCGTTGTCGGCGAGGTAGTCGAACAGCGTGGCGGTCTGCTCGAAGAACAGCGGCAGGTAGTACTCGATGCCGCCCGGGGTCACGCCTTCCTTGATGTCCTGGTAGAGCGGGCAGCGACGCACGTCGATGGGAAAGCGTTCGCGCAGGCGAGTGCGAAAGTCCTTGGCGGCGTTCTCGGTAAGCGGGAATTCGCGCGCGGGCAACAGCTCGATGTGTTCCACCTGTTGCTGCGAGCGCTGCGTTTCCGGGTCGAAGCTACGGATGGATTCCACTTCGTCGTCGAACAGCTCGATGCGGTACGGCTCGACCGCACCCATCGGGAAGATGTCGATCAGCGCGCCGCGCACGGCGAAGTCACCAGGCTCGCCTACCTGCGGCACGTTGCGGTAACCGGCCGCCTCCAGTCGCCGCTGCTCGGCCGCGAGGTCGAGCTTCTGTTTCTTTTTCACCACCAGTCCCGCGCCCGTGATGTGGCTGCGCGGGGCGATGCGCTGCATCAAGGTGGCGATGGGCACCACCAGCACGCCACGTTGCACGTTGGGCAGCTGGTATAGGGTGGCGACGCGCTGGGAGACGATGTCCGGGTGCGGGCTGAACACGTCGTAGGGCAGCGTTTCCCAATCCGGGAAATGCAACACCGGCAGGTTGCCCGCGAATACGTGCAACTCGTCTTCCAAGGCGCTGGCACGCTGCGTGTCACGCGTGACGGCCACCAGCAGGCCTTGGTGCGTGCGTGCTGCCTCGGCGACCAGCAGGGCGCGTGAGGAGCCGTGCGGCGACGTCCAGAAACGACGCTGCTTGGGGGTGGAGGGCAGGGACGGATGGGGGATCGTATAGGCCATGCGGACGCTGGGACTCGAAGTGCGCGGCACCTGGAAAGCGGGCAAGTGTAACGCGACCGCCCCGGAAGGCCGGGGTTGAGCCTGTTCACCATCTCCGCATGGCCCGTGCCGGGAGCAGTTTGCCCGCTAGACAAGGAAGAACGACGGAGTGTATGTCGATACACGACCGAGTGATGACGCCGGATGGTGGGCAAACAGACCCGGCCCGCAGGGTTGTTCGCCAGCGCCCGCCAGGGCGTGGTACGCGGCTTGACCTGACGGCCAGTCAGGCACGGCGCCACGCACCACTCTCTGGCGGGCGCTGGCGAACAACACGGGCTATGCGGAGATGGTGAACAGGCTCTTAGTTCACATCAGCGTATGGGTCAGGCTCAGAGCTGCAGCGAGATCAGCGTGGTGCCGGGCTCATCCGGGATCAGGCGGCGGACGAAGCCCAGCTCCCTGCACAGCTCCAGCATCGGGCGGTTCTCCAGCAGCACATAGCCCCAGATTTCGCTCAGGCCGCGGCGGCGGCAATCGTTGACCAGTCGCTGCATGAGTAGCGCGCCCAAGCCCTGGCGTGCCCAGTCGTGCTCCACCAGTACAGAAAATTCCGCGCTGTCGGCCGCTTCATCTACGTAGATGCGGCCGACGCCGCGAATCTCGGCCGGCCGCACGGTTTCGTCCATCAGCACGAAAGCCGTTTCGAAGGCAGGGTCTATACGGCACAGGCGCTGCGCCATCGGCTCCGGCAGCTCGCACATCGCGTGGAGGAAGCGGCGGCGAATGTCTTCCGGTGACAGGCGGCAGAACTGGCGCTTCAATGCGGCTACATCACCCGGCTCAATACCGCGCAACCGGAGTTCGCGGCCATCGTGCGTGTGGACCAGCTCGCCCTGGGGCTTGGGCAGCTCAAGCAGCCGCGGACGGGCGAACCGTTCGGTGCTGCGCGGAGGAACCAGACCACGTCGGGTTGTGGAGTAGTCGATGGCGGGTGTCATGGCCATACTTTACCGTATTGTGTGCACCGCAACATGAACAAAGGGCCTTCATTCATAACCAATTTTGCGGTGCTATGTCGCACTGCATTGCGGTTGGTGGGCTGACCCCGTGCCGCGGATGGGTGCGATTGGCAGAATGCGCCAACCCATCCGTGGGCGCGTTGAAGGAGAGTGAAATCCATGGGCACTGCGACCAAAGGCATCACCCCCGCCCAGCTAGAGGCCTTGTGCGGCCCCTGGCCTGGAGTAACGCGGGACATCAAGTGGGGTGGCGAGCTGGTCTTCAGCGTGGGCGGCAAGATGTTCGTGGTGATGCCGGTGAACGGTGGGCGACTCGCCTTCAAGGTCGAAGATGATCGCTTCCTCGAACTATCCGACCAGCCGGGTATGATCGCTGCCCCCTATCTCGCCCGTGCCCGCTGGATCCAGGTGGTGGAGCCGCGGCGCTTCACCACCAAGGAGCTGTCAGGGCTCATCCATACCGCTTATGGGCTGATTCGCGCCAAGCTCACCAAGAAGCTGCAGGCGGAGTTGGGTGAGTGGCCGTTACAGAAGGAGCAAGACAAGTGAAGCAATTCATCGGCAGCGTCGCCCTGGTGGTCGCTGACTACGACATGGCCATTGACTGGTACACCCGCGTCCTCGGGTTCACCCTGGTCGAGGACACCGACATGGGCGGCGGCAAGCGTTGGGTGGTGATAGCGCCGCCGGGCTCGACGGAAACGCGTTTGCTGCTCGCCAAAGCCAGCACACCAGAACAAGCCGCGCGTGTGGGTGACCAGACGGGCGGTCGCGTCTTCCTGCTGCTGCATACTGATGATTTCTGGCGCGACTACCAGCGCATGAAGGCGGCTAGCGCCACGTTCTGCGAAGAGCCCCGCGAAGAGGCTTACGGCACGGTGGTGGTGTTTCAGGACCTCTACGGCAACAAGTGGGATCTGTTGCAGCTCAAGCGCGCGTGACGTCGAAACGACGACTGTAGGAGAGCACTTGTGCGCGACAAGCCAACGGAGCGGAGTCGTTGCAGTTCCGCGGTCGCGCACAAGTGCGCTCCTACACGGAGGCCGTAGGCTCAGTCGGTGATATCCGGCTCGAAGAAGCTCCAGCGGATATCCGGGAATTGCGCCTTCATGGCGTGCTCCACAGCATTGATCCCCTCGATCAACGTGGTTTGGTCAGGTGCGGGCGACATACGTGCCTTCACGGCCACCATCACATCAGGCCCCATCTGCAGCGTGACGAGGTTGAGCACCACATCTACTTCGGGGCGGGCATTGATGAAGGCAATGATGGCTTCGCGCTGTTTCGGCTCCACGCCCTGGCCTATCAGCAGTGCTTTCACTTCGTACGCGACGGCAATGGCGACGACCACCAGCAATACACCGATGACAATGGTGCCTACCGCGTCGTAAACATGATTGCCCGTGACCATGGTCGCGAGCACCGCTGCCAGCGCCACACTCAGGCCGAGCAGGGCAGCGAGATCCTCGCCGAAGACCACCAGCAGCTCGCTGGAGCGCGTTTCATGGAACCAGCGCCAGAGGCTGCGTCCATCCCGCACCTTGTTCACTTCCGTCAGGCAGCCGCGCATGGAAAAGGATTCAGCAGCGAAGCCGAAGGCCAACACCCCCACGGCCAGCCATGGCCACCTCAGGGGCTCAGGGTGACTGAGCTTGTGAATACCCTCGTAGATGGAAAACATGCCGCCTACGCTGAACAGCAGCATCGCCACCAGGAACGACCAGAAATACATGGCGCGGCCCCAGCCCAGCGGATACTCGTCGGACGGTGGCTGTTCGGCCTGGCGCATACCAAACAGCAGCAAGCACTGGTTGCCGCAGTCGGCCAGCGAATGCACGGCTTCGGCCAGCATGGCGCCCGAGCCCGTGATCAGAGCAGCGGCCAGCTTGCTGAGGAAAATCGCGAAGTTCGCGCCCAAGGCGAGCAGGATCGCCCTGAGCGAATTGGCATGGCCGGACATCGTGCATTCCTTTGGACGAAGGCTGCAGTTTATGCGGCCTGGCCGATCAGTGGATGCCCACGCCGACACCGAGGCCAAAACTTATATTGGGATGGCCACTCTGTAGCTCAGCGGCCGTCCAAATGTGCGATTGCGTCACGCTCACCAGGGGAAACACATAGGGGGCCTGACCCACCGCGCCTGAGCGCGTACCGTTCAGGCGGCCCACCAGTGTGATGAGGCCTCCGTTCGGGTAGTCGAACGATTCGACATAGCCCGGTACCACTGCGATAAAGCGTCCCCAGCCCGGGCTGTTGTCGATCTTGGGGCGTTGCGAGTCATCGAGCGGATAGGCGGCGATCTCGATCTCGCTGTGGTCGGCGAGGTTGTATACCTCGACAATGCGCCCGCCCCAGATCACATCGGCATTGCCGTACTGCTGCGGCGACTGCGCCACCATGTTCGGCGCGGCAGCTACGGTGGTCGGCGAGGGCTTGTAAATAGGAGCCGGCGCGCACGCGGCCAGCATCGACAGGCCAGCACACAGGGCGCTACGTAGAAGAAAAGAAGCGACAGGTTGATTCATGGCGCACATCCGCGTGGTTTGCCTGAGCTTAAGGCAACGCTGATGAAGTATCACCGTCGTCACCCGCCCTGTCTGTTCGCAGACCACAGGGCCATTGGCGAAGGCAGACTGGCCGTCTGTCGAGCCAAGGGACCGAAGGCATGCGGACAGACAGGGCGGGCCCCAACGCGTTGAATTTGAGTTGACGGGGTGATGTCTGGAAGGCCGGCAGGGTGTGCCGCGCGGCTTGGCAAGACGGCCAGTCTTCCCGGCGCCACGCGACACACTCTGCCGGCCTTCCAGACATCATGACGACGGCGATACTTCATCAGCGTTGCCTTAACGGGCAGGCGTCATGGGCGGTATACACCAGAAGCGGGTTCAACCGGCGCCTTCTTCCACCAGCCAATCCAGTCGCCAGTGTGCCGGCTTGTCCTGGGAGAGCAGGGATGTCATGGCGTGCAACGGTTCGCGTAGCACATCATCGAGTTTCCACGGCGCATTAAGGATGACCATGCCTGAGCCATTGAGGCGCAGCGGCGAGTCGTCAGGGCGCACCAGCAACTCGGCCCGCAACACGCGTCGAGCGCCGCAGCGCTGCAGCCAGCGGTGGAACGGTTGCACCTGGCTGCGCAGCTTGATGGGATACCAGACGGCATAGACACCCGTCGGCCAACGCTCCAGCGCCACCTTCAGCGCCTGCTCGATCACCCGGTACTCGCTGTCCTGCGCCTCATAGGGCGGATCGATCAGCACCAGTCCGCGTTTTTCCTTCGGCGGCAGCAGCGCCTTCAGCGCCTCGTAACCGTTGCGCTGATGCACGTGCACGCGATGATCGTGGTGGAACAGCTCGCGCAGCAGCTTGGCTTCTTCGGGATGCAATTCGCACAACTGCGCGCTGTCGCTGTCGCGCATGGCCTGGGCTGCCTGCAAGGGCGACCCCGGATACAGCTTCAGCCCGTGCTCATTGCCCGGGAGCCGCAGAATGCTGTCCAGCCAGCGGCGCAGCAGGGGCGGCAGCGGCGGAGCTTGGTGGTTCGAAGCATGCATGTCGGGAAACAGCAGGCGCGCGATGCCATCTTTGTACTCGCCGGTCTTGCCCGCTTCGGTGCTATCCAGCGCGTAGCAGCCGCTGCCCGCGTGCGTGTCGATGAACGCGAACGGGGTGGGTTTGGCCTGCAGGGCTTCGATGAGTGCGAACAGCACGGAGTGCTTGAGGACATCGGCGAAGTTGCCGGCGTGGTAGGCGTGGCGGTAGTTCATGGGAATAGGGGTGCCGGGCGGTGGGTAATTATAGGGAGTAAAGACATCCCACGGCTCGCTGCGGCCCACGCCACCCCTGATGATCCCAACTCCAGAGTTGAGCCTCCGCATACACGCTGGTTATCCTCCAGCCCATGACCCACCATCTGCTCCGCCACCTACGCCGTTGCCGCGCCCTGTTGGCGCTGGCGCTGTGCGCCTGGTTGGCGTTGTCCAGCATGGCGTGGGCGCAGCCTGAGGACTGTTGCCCCACGGTCATGGCGTCGTCGATGAGCATGTCGATGCATCACTGCACGATCACGCCAGCCAAAGACGTCCACACCCATGCCGGCAGCATGGCCGCCGATGGCTGCTGCGCTCATGCCGCAGCCACGGTACCGCCTTCCGGCATCCAGCACATGCTGCACGCGTCGCCTGACAGCTCTACCTGGCAGGCTCGCCGTGAGGTGGCGCCGCAGCCTGCTTACGAGCCACCCTTGCGGCCACCGCTGGCCTGATTCTCCGTTCGCAGTGAGGGGCCGGTTGATCGGCTGATGTGACGCACCCGTGCTGCGGGTGCGACTGACGGAGCAAGACTATGAGCAAGCAGGAACCACGCGGCTTTCAGCTGCCGCGTCGGCGTTTTGTGCAGGGATTGGCGCTGGGTGGCGTAGCCGCTGGGCTGGGACTTTGGCGTGGCAATGCGTTGGCTCAGGCGGTAGCGCCGCGCGCCGAGCTGCGCGGCAACTACTTCGAGCTGGAGATCGGCGAGCTGCCGGTGGATTTCACCGGGCGCAAGCGCATCGCCACAGTGGTGAACGGGCAGTTGCCGGCGCCCCTGCTGCGTTGGCGGCAGGGTGATACGGTCACTCTGCGCGCACGCAACCGCCTGCGTGTGCCCAGCTCCATTCATTGGCACGGCATCGTGTTGCCGGCAGACATGGACGGGGTCCCCGGCCTCAGCTTCGATGGCATACCGCCGGGCGGGGAGTATGTCTATCGCTTCACCGTGAATCAGGCGGGTACGTACTGGTACCACAGCCACTCACGCTTTCAGGAACAGACCGGTCTCTACGGCCCCATCGTGATCGAGCCGCGTGATGGCGAGCGCCACGCGGTGGACCGCGATTACGTCGTGCTTTTGAACGACTGGACCGACGACGACCCCGAATCCATCTACGCCAACCTGAAGAAGCAGAGCGACTACTACAACTTCGGCCAGCGGACGGTCGGCGATTTTCTGCATGACGCCGGGCGCGACGGTATTTCCGGCGCGCTCGCTGATCGCCGGATGTGGAACCAGATGCGGATGAATCCCACCGATCTGGCCGACGTCTCCGCTGCCACCTACACCCATCTCGTCAACGGCCAGACGCCGGTGGGCAACTGGACGGGCCTGTTCAGCGCCGGCGACAAGGTTCGGCTGCGCTTTATCAATGGCGCGTCGATGACGTTCTTCGACGTGCGCATACCCGGCCTGAAAATGACTGTGGTTGCCGCGGATGGGCAGGCCATCGAGCCAGTCACGGTCGATGAGTTCCGCATCGGTACGGCGGAAACCTATGACGTGATCGTCGAGCCTTCCGCCGATCGTGCGTGGACCATCTTTGCCCAGAGCATGGATCGGACGGGCTATGCGCGTGCCACTCTCGCGCCACACGCTGGCATGTCGGCGGAGGTGCCCCCGCTCGATCGACGGCCACTGCTGAGCATGGGCGACATGATGGGGGCGATGGATCACGGTGGCATGTCGCACGACATGCCGGGTATGGCCATGCCGGGTATGCCGATGGAACCTGCGCATGGTGCATTTCCGCTGAAAACCGGCCCCGAAGTGGATATGCGTGTGGCCACGCCACGCGGCAATCTCAATGACCCAGGTGTGGGGTTGCGCGACAACGGTCGCCGCGTGCTGACGTACGCCGACCTTCATGCCGTCGATGCGCCGATTTCGCCGCGCGTGGATCGAGAAATCACCCTGCGACTCACCGGCAACATGGAGCGTTACCTGTGGTCGTTCGACGCCAAGCGCTTCTCGCAGGCCGAGCCGTTGCGGCTTCGCTACGGCGAGCATGTGCGCGTAGAGCTGGTGAACGACACCATGATGACCCACCCGATTCACCTGCATGGCATGTGGAGCGAGCTGGAATCACCGGATGGTGGCTTTCAGGTGCGCAAGCACACCGTCGTGGTGCAGCCGGCTCAACGCATCAGTTATCGGGTGAGTGCGGATGCGCTGGGGCGTTGGGCGTATCACTGCCATTTGCTCTACCACATGGAGGCCGGCATGTTCCGCGAGGTGGTGGTGGCATGAGCAGGCAGCTTCGTTTCAGTATTGCGCTGGTGCTGGCCTTCAGTTCGCCGGCATGGGCGCAGAGTGCGGATATGCAGGGTATGCCGGGCATGTCGATGTCGCACTCGCACGCGGATCATGAAGATCACGCCGATAAAGCGGCAGCGCAGCCGGCCACACACGACGCATCAGCGCACGACCACACGTCCATGGATCACGCCGGGCATGACATGTCCTCCATGGATCAGCAGGTGTTGCCGCCCAACGATCACGTTGCACCACTACCGCCGAAATACGTCATGCATGACATGACGCCATCGCAGATGGCAGACGTCATGCAGATGGACGACGCCGCACCCATGGGCATGCTGCTATTCGACCGCCTGGAGCGCAGCCGCAGCACGGCGGGTGATTACGCCACCAGCTGGGAGGCGGAAGGCTGGTGGGGCACGCCGCTCAACCGCGTGTGGCTGAAGACCGAAGGCGAGCGTGGCAGCAACGGCACCCAGGATGGACGCGTGGATGTGCTGTGGAGCCATGCGTGGACCAGGTTCTGGGATTGGCAACTCGGAGCACGCCAGGATTTCGGGCGGGGGCCGAAGCGTCAATGGGCAGCTGTCGGCGTACAAGGTCTCGCACCCTACTGGTTCGAAACGCAAGCGACGTTTTATGTGGGCGAGCAAGGGCGTACGGCGCTTCGGCTGGAAAGCAGCTACGACATGCTATTCACGCAACGCCTGATTCTCACACCCAAGGTGGAGCTCAACTTCTACGGCAAGGACGACCCGCAGCGCGGCATCGCTTCCGGACTATCAGAGCTTGAGGCAGGCCTGCGACTGCGTTACGAGTTCAGCCGCAACTTTGCGCCGTATATCGGTGTGAATTGGACGCGGCGTTGGGGAAGCCACAGTGACGTGCTGGGTGCACCCGAAGTGCATGCGCGCGAGACGACGTGGTTGGCCGGTGTGCGACTTTGGTTCTGAGGAGACTCAACATGAAGTTCATCGTGATTGTGCTGACGAGTCTGTTGCTGCTGGTGTTGTCTGCCGCGGCGTTTGTGTGGTCAGGTGCCTACGATATCGCGGCCGATCGGCCCCACTGGAAATTCACCGAACATGTGGTCGACGTGTTGCGAGAGCGCTCCATCGAGCGCAGGGCGAGTGGCGCGACCATTCCTGATTTGGATGACCCACAGCGTATTCGTCGCGGTGCTGAGCATTACGCCGAGATGTGTACGGCATGCCATCTCACGCCGGGTATGCACACGACGGAGCTGCGGCAGGGTCTCTACCCGCAGCCGCCGGACCTTTCAAAGCATGGCGTGCATGATGCTGCAGAGGCGTTCTGGGTGATCAAGCACGGCGTCAAGCTCACCGCGATGCCGGCGTGGGGACGCAGCCATGACGATGCGGCCATCTGGGACATGGTGGCCTTTGTGCGCCAGTTGCCGAAGATGGACGAGGCACAGTTTGAGGATATGGCCGGCTCAGCGGGGGATGATGGTCATGGGGGTGGGCATGAGCATCATCACCATGAGGGCAGTGCGGACGATGATCACGATGGCGACCATGATCACGATATGTCTGGGCATGATGCGCACTGAGTTGGCTTGAAGCTGCTGTCGTGCAGCGCGCATGACTGTGAAGCGTGCTTGCTTATCTACTGTCACCCCGGCGAAGGCCGGGGTGACGGTTCACATGGAACGGAGAGGCGAGCATCCGCCCATCGCCCGAACCCTCTCCTCGCTCATCAAAGTCGCGTCCCCGGAAGGAGCAAAACACTGGTACCCAGAAGGACCGTGTTGCTGCTCACCTCACGGCAGGACGGCAAAATCAGTAAGCAACAGTAATCCGCTGCTTCAGCGTATCGTTCTTCTCAACCCGGTCAAGCAAGGCGACAGCGTAGTCAGCCACGCTGATATGACTCTTGCCATCGGCATCAACCAGCAACTGATCGCCACCCACACGGTACTTGCCCGTGCGCGCGCCATCCTCAAGCAACGCCGCCGGACTGATATACGTCCAATCAAGATCCGCCTTGCTACCGCGGAAAGCATCGAGTGCCTTGGCCTGGCCGGCGGCTTCCGGCTTCCACGCGTCGGGGAAGTGCGGATCGTCGATCACGCGCACGCCCGGGGCGGTCTCCAGTGAACCGGCACCGCCAACCCACACAAGACGCTTCACGCCGGCGCGGGGCAGGTTGTCCAGCAAGGTGCGTGCATTGTTCGGAATGGCGTCGGGTGTACCGTCGCGGCGGGCGGAAAGGCTAGCGACCACCGCATCAGTGCCACGCACCGCATCCACCCACGTATCGGGTTGAGAGACATCGCCGGTGACCACTTTCAGGTGCGGGTTGGCAGTCGTCAGGCGCGCCGGGTCGCGCACGATGGCGGTGACGTCATAACCGCGGGCAAGGGCTTCGTCGAGGATGGCGTGGCCGACATGGCCGGTGGCGCCGAACAGGGCGAGTTTCATGGGTGTGCTCTCCAGCAGGGGGTAGATGGGACTGGCGAGAAGCATGCGCCACTCGTTGATGCAGATAAACGCACCAAACGGGAATTCACTGTAAAGTTTAGCTTGACAGTGAGGTACGCCATGGCAACAGAAGTCAATCTCAACCGGCTGGCAGTGTTTGTGGCTCTGGTGCGGGCAGGGTCGTTCACGGCTGCCGCCGAAACGCTGGGCATGACCAAGGCGATGGTGAGTCAGCACATCGCGAAGCTGGAAAGCGAGCTGGGCGTCACCCTGGTGTCGCGCAGCACCCGACGCATGACGCTTACCGAAGCAGGCGCCACGTTCCACACAGCGTGCGTCGGCATACTTGCTGAGGCCGAGGCCGCTATTGAGCAAGTGGGGCGCAATCAGGAGAAGCCCAGCGGTACGCTTCGGCTCACTGCCACGGGGGATTACGGCACAGCCATCGTTGCGCCGGCGCTCGCTGAATTCATGCGCGCCAATCCCCAGCTACAGGTGGATCTGGTGCTTACCGACCACATGAGCGACCTGATCGCCGAGCGTTTCGATCTTGCCATCCGCATGGGGTGGCTGCGTGATTCCAACCTGCGCTCGGCACGGCTCAGTAGTTTCCGTCAGTTGCTGGTGGCCGCGCCGAGCTATCTTGCGCAACATGGCAAGCCGCGAAGCCTGGGTGATTTGCCGGGGCATGACTGGGTAGCGCTTACCCTGCTTTCATCGCCATTGCGCTGGACTTTCACCGCACCCGATGGCTCCCGCCGAACGGTACGTATGCGCGCGGTAGCGCAAGCCAACAACGTGGCAGCAGCCCATGCGTTGGTACGCCATGGCGCAGGTGTGAGCGTGCTGCCGGACTATCTGGTCACCGACGATATCCGCGAAGGCCGCTTGACTGTGCTGCTGGCGCAATACAGCTTGCCCGTTTGTGGCATCTACGCCGTCTACCCGGGACGTCAGCCGCCAGCCAAAGTGCGCGCCTTCATCGACCACCTGCGGGCCACGTTGGCCGCGCAGTCGTAAAGCGCTACTCAACGATGTTGTGGCTCTCCGCCGTACCCAGCAATTCGGGCTGCGTGGGCGTGCCCTGTTGGCGACTGAGTAGGGGATGGATGAAGACGGCGGCCAAGATGACCGCAACGCCCGCGTAAAACCATCCATCCAGCTGGCGCTGCTCGCCCAGCAGCACGATCGCAAGCACGATCGCGTAGACGGGTTCCAGGTTGGTCACCATCTGCGTGCCGAACGCGCTCATATGGCGTAGCGCGACCAGTGCCAGCGCAAACGGCAGCAAGGTGCAGCCGAACGACAGCAGCACCAACAGAGCGGCGTCGTGCGCGCTTGGCAGCACAAAGGCAGGGCCGATGTGCGGCAGCAAGGGTGCCAGCAGGGTCAGGAACAGCGTGCCCGTACCCAGTTCCAGGCAGGTCACCGTGAGCGGGTCGGCGTGTTCCACCATGCGCTTGTTGAAGGCGCCGAACAGCGCCACCAACAGCGCCGACACCGCGCCCACGGCAATGCCTGCTCGCATATCCACCGGCACGCCGCCCACCACCATGGCCACACCGGGCACCACGGCGACGCCAATTAGCAACTCACGCGGGTCGAACTTGCGTCGCGCGATCCACGGTTCCACCAGCGACAGGAAGACAGGCCCCAGAGCGATGCAGGTCGCCGCGACCGACGCATTGGCCAGCTTGATGGCGGCATAGAACGTCAGCCAGTGCAGCGACACCAGTACGCCGATGCCTGCATAAGCCCATCGCAAGCGGGCGGGCATGGCCTTCAACCCTCGCCACACCTTGGGCATCAACAGCAGCGCCGCCGACACCAGCAACATGCGCCACCACACCAGGGGCAGTGCGGGCAGGGTGATCAACTTGCCAAGGATGGCGGTGAAGCCCCACAGCAGAACGCAGAAGTGAATCTGCCAGCGGGCTTTGGCGACGGGCTGCATGGAGGGACATCGAGAAGAGGGCCACGCATTCTACCGTCGCCGCCCGCTGCGTGGTGCCAACGACCCCGGTCGTCCTTGGACTGGGCTGGTCTTCTGGCACACTGCGAGGGTTGTTTCCAAGGAGAGGGAGAATCTATGCGTACGCGTTGGCGGCTGGTTTGGTGGATGGCTCTGGTGCCGGTGCTTGCCGGCTGTTCGCATAAACAGGAAGCGAAGCATGCGCCGGTCGCGGGTGAAACATCCAAAGCTGGCGCCATGCTGGCTTACGAGCATCATCTGAGCGTCGAGCTGCCGACTGCACAGATCCCTGATCGATTGGCGGCGACGCGTGAAGCATGCGATACGGCCCGCTTCGGCGCGTGCAACGTGCTTCGCCTTGAACAGAGTGAGCAGCGCGGCCTGCTGGTGGTGCGGGTGGTGCCTTCTGGTGTTGAGCCCCTTTCGGCCTTGGCCGCGCAAGGTGGCACCGTGGCCTCGCGAAGCACCTCGGCGGAAGATCTGGCCGATGCGGTGCATGACAATGAGCGGCAACTGAAAGAGCTCGACGCGTATGCCCACCGGCTGGATGAGCTAGCGCAGCGCAAGGATCTGGCGGTCAGCGACCTGATTTCGCTCAATCACGAACGCGCACAGGTGCAGACGCAACGCGAGGCCCTGCAGAACACCGCCGCACAGCAGCAGCGGCGCATCGATACCAATCTGCTGGAGATCCGCTTCAGCGACTCTGAAGCCAATTCGCGTGGTCATCGCCTGGGCATGACCTTTACGCAACTGCTGGATCAGCTGGTCGATGGCGTCCGCGACGCGCTTTCGCTGTTGGCCTACGGCATTCCGTTTCTGCTGCTGGCCTTTCCGGTGGGGCTGGCATGGCGCTGGGCGTGGCGACGGTTTATTCGGCGGCCGTCCAGAAGTACGCCTTGAGGTGTCGCTCTCGCGGTGCCGCGCGTGAATCGCAGCACCGCGAGAGAACCGGATTAGTGCGGTGCCTTGGCCTCACGCACCGGGATATTGACGCTGCACAGGTCGATCTTGCCCACCGGGCGGCGGTAGAAGTCGTCCTTGCGGTGGCGCTTGGCATCCACCAGCGCAGCAAAGGTGGCGCTGTCGGTGCGGAGCACCTCGACATGTGGCCGTTGATCGGGCGCCAGTTCGGACGCCAGACGTACCGAGCGGATGGATACCCGTTGCTCGGGTTTCTCATAGAAGCCCAGCGGGCCCGCGCCACGCGGAAGGCCGGAGAGATGCTCCATGCCCTGCAGCACGCGACCGACCACCGCGAGGTTGCGATCCAGTGCGCGGGGCGCCTGGCCGATGACGGTGTACAGCTCACTGCCGCTGCCCGTCTGCGGGTCGATATCACGCCCCACGCCCACCATGCCGTAGCAGTGCGTCAGCCACTCTTCGCCACTGGCCTTGTCGCGGCCCACGGGAAACCCTTCGGAGAAACCCACTTCCGGGGCGTAGATGTCGCCATCCGGCAGCGACGCAAAAGGAATCCCCGTATCGAGGCTGCGCGTGTATTCCGGCGGCAGCGTGGCCTTGGCGGTGCCGAGTGACTTGAGCTTGTTCTTGTCGCCGTTGTCGTCGCTTTCGGGGTCGCCCCATTGCGTGACGAAATTGTCCTGCACGCGCACGATGGCCAGCCCGTCGTAGTAGTGCTCGCGGGCAAGCGTGCGGATGTTGGTGACGTGCAATGGCGTGAAGTCCGGCGCTAGTTCAATCAGCACCTGGCCTTGCGGCAGCTGCATCACCAGCAGGCTCTGCGGGTCGGGCGTGCGCCACTCCTGAGCTTGCGACTTAGCCAACAACTCCTTGGGAGTCGGTGTGTGAGCCGGCGAAGCATCGTCGGCCATGGTGGCAGCGGGCAAAACGATAGCGAGCGCCATGGCGGCGGCGAGGCAGTGGCGTAGCAGCATGAGACCTCCGGTGTCGAAAGTCCGCACGTTAGCAGAGCAGGCATTCTCACTGGGCGCCGCGACCGGTGACTATTTCATGGCCCGGGCGAGCACGGGCGGTCCGGCTTCTCTACAATGCCGCCCCTTTGCCGTTTGCCAGCCCCGATCCATGGACATTGTCGTCAACGAAGAACTCAAGGCCTATATCGACCCGCTCACCCCTGACGAGCATGAGGCGCTGGAACGCAGCCTGCTAGCAGAAGGCTGCCGTGATGCGCTGGTGCTATGGGGCAATATCCTGGTCGACGGCCATAATCGCTTTGGCATTTGCCAGACGCACAACCTGCCGTTCCAGACTGTGCAAAACACGCGCTTCCAGTCCATGGAAGACGTGCACCTGTGGATGATCGAGCAGCACTTGGGTCGTCGCAGCGTGTCGGATTTCCAGCGTGGCGTGTTGGCATTGCGCAAGCGCGAGATTCTGTCAGCGCGTCGCAGCGCCAAGGAAGCCGTGGAGATGGTGCCGGTTCCGGCCACCGAAGAGGCCGCACCAGAGGCGGCTGAGCAGGTCGCCGACGTACCGCGTGCCAAGCCCCGGGCCGAAGCCTTGCCCAGCCGCCAGGAGCTGGCGCGCGAGGCCCGCCTGAGCAACAGCCAGGTGGTGGCGATCGAGAAGATCCAGAAACAGGCCGCGCCCGAGGTGGTTGCCGCGGTGAAGTCCGGCACGCTGTCGATCAATGCAGCAGCAGCCGTGGCAAGCCTTCCCGAGGACGAGCAGCGAGCGGCCGCCGTTGCCGGTGGCGACGAGCTCAAACAGGCCGCCAAGCGTGTGCGCGAGTCGCGCCGCCGGCCACCCAAGGAGCAGGACCCCGGGCAAGAGGACGATCTGCCGACCTTGCGCAAGCGCGTAGCCCAATTGACTGCGGAAGTCGCCGAACTGACTGCAGAGAACGATGCCCTCAAGCAGCAACTGGCGCGCTGGCAAAGGCCGGAAGAATGATGCCGGAACCTGCACCCTTCACGTCGCGTTGATGCGCCAAACGGCACCAAGCAGCGTCGAAGGAGGGAGCCGCTATGTGGCGAACGCTGATGATGGCTGTGGCACTGCTCGTTCCGCTTAGCGGATACGCGCAGACCGTCCGGCTCTGGCCCGGCAAGGCGCCGGGTTCGGAGCAGTGGACGCAAAAAGAAATAGCCGAGCAAGGCACGCCGCTCGGTACGGTGATCATCAATGTGGTGACTCCCACCTTGACGGCCTACCTGCCCGAGCCGGGCAAGGCAACGGGAGTCGGCGTCGTCATCGCGCCTGGCGGTGCTTTCGTTGCGCTGGCCGTCGATATCGAGGGCAACGATGTTGCGCGCTGGCTGCAGAGCCATGGCATCGCCGCGTTTGTGCTCAAGTACCGCACTGTCGAGAAGCGCCAGGAAGGCATTCCCGACATGAATATGGATGAGGTAAGCAAGTACGGGATGGCCGACGGCATCCAGGCCATCAAGGTCGTTCGGCAGCACGCGGTGGCATGGGGCGTATCTCCCGACAAGGTCGGCATGGTGGGTTTCTCTGCAGGGGCCATGGTGGTGAGCGGCGCCTTGCTTCAACCGGATGCCGCTGCGCGCCCCAACTTTGCCGGGCTGATCTATGGTGGTCCGTTCGGTGTCATGCCGACCATTCCCGCCAAACTGCCGCCGATTTTCATGGCGTGGGCACAGGACGATCCCGTCGCAGGGAGCGCGGTGGTCAAGTTCTACGAGGCTTTGAAATCCGCCGGCCATAAACCCGAGGTGCACATCTACAGCGCGGGTGGTCATGGCTTTGGCATGCGCAAGCAAGGCACCAGTAGCGATCACTGGATAGACGACTTCCATGCCTGGTTGCTGGCACAGGGGATGGTCAGGAAAACGCCGGAGACGCACGCGCCTTAAGGATTCCGTGGCGATCTGTGGGAACATCCCACGTCGACGGCACCTGTCGGCGAGGCATTCGCATGATTGAGTTCAAGGGCATGCTCTCCCTCTACGCTGGCGAGAGCCTCATGGGTGGGCGGGACCGCATCGAGCTGCTGGCGAAGATCGGCGAGCTGGGCTCCATTGCAGCGGCTGCGCGGGCGGTCGACATGAGTTACAAAGGCGCGTGGGACGCAGTGGACGCGATGAACAACCTCGCCCATGAGCCGTTAGTGTTACGCGCCGTGGGTGGTCGCAGCGGTGGTGGCGCGCAGCTGACGCAGCGGGCATGGCGTTTGATCGAGATGTTTCGCGCCATCGAAGCGGAGCAGCAGCGGTTGGTGGTTCAGTTGAGTTCCGATGAGCTGGCGACACACGACGACATCGAACTGGTGAGGCGATTCATGATGAGAACGAGCGCGCGCAATCAGCTGGCCGGCACTGTGGTGGCGGTCGAAAGTGGTGCAGTCAACGATGTGGTGACGTTGGCGATTCAGGGTGGGCAGCGCATCGTGGCCACGGTGACCAGCGAAAGCACCCGGAGTCTGGGGCTGGCGCCCGGCAAGCAGGCGTTTGCGCTGATCAAGGCTTCATCCGTGCTTATTGGCTTGCCCGGCGACGCCATGCGCCTGTCGGCACGCAATCAGCTGGCGGGAACCATCGCCAAGATCACTCACGGTGCGGTGAATGCCGAAGTGGCTATTCAATTGCCAGGAGGCAATGTCATCGTGGCGATCGTGACCGAGGCAAGTGCTGATGAGTTGCAACTGTCCGAAGGCCTCGCGGTCGTCGCCATCATCAAGGCATCGAGCATCATGATGGCAACCATCGATTGATCGCGAGAGACCCCGTTCATGCAACGGCCGTCCCTGGCCAGCGTGCCTAGAACTTGTAAGTAATCATCAGGCGGTTATAGGTAAACGACTCATTGCCGGGGTTGAGATTGTTGATGCCGCCGGTAGAGCGCTCCCAGCGATTGCGCAGGGTCAGCCCCTTCAGATAGTCGTCCAGGCTGTAGATGATGTCGAAGTAGACGTTGTGGCTGGTGCCGCGCAGGTCGGTGGAGTATTTGGCATAGGCAGCCACCAGCTGCAGCTTCTTGTTGAAGAAGTTGTAGGTGGCACGGGCCTTCCACGCATGTCCAGGACCTTCCTCGACCAGGCCGCGAATCATCGATGTGGTGAACAGCGGGTCGGTGGCGTAGTTGGTGGTGTAGGGGGAGATGAGCGCGCCATCGCCTACCGCCCCGGACTGGTGCGCCAATTTGTTGTAGGCGACATCAATCTTGCCGTCGAAAACGGACGTGCCGAGGTCTACGCCCCATGCCTCACTGCGCACGCGGCTACCCGCCACGCCAAAGAGCTTGGTGTGCGTGTCGACCAGGACATTGTCGCCACTGCTGTTCTGCTTGAGGTACTGCACCGACGCGAACGGATTCAAAGGGGTTTCGGTTTTCAGCGTATAGGTGCCGTCCACGTAACCCATGCGCGCGAAATCTAGAAAATCGTAGTACCACAGCTGGCCCTTGAAGGCCTCGTTGGCGTAGGTCGTGCCTGCGGCCCAGGTGCCACGGAAGCGCTGAGACGTAGCCGGTAGCGAGCCATTGTTGCCGTACATCTGGTCGCCATCAAACGTGGACGGGTAGTACAGGTTGTCTCGAAACATGCCGATCGACGTGCGGCTCTTCCAGCTATACGTACGGATGCCAATAAGGTTCCAGCCAGTGAGCGGTGTGATGGTGGCGCTGATGGCGTTGTACGAAGAGGGGATGACACGCGAGTCGTTCTTTCCCATCCATGGCGTGTCGAGGTATTGATAGCCGCCGCGCAACAATAGCCATGGGTTGCCGAACTGCAGATACGCCTGACTGAAGGCGCCGATGGATTGATGCGGGCCCATCAGCGATACGTCGATCTTGGCCACGTCACTCGATTGCGTGCCGAGCGAATTCGCCGTTGCGAATGAGCCACCCACGCTGAAGCCGCCGAGAAACGGGCCAGTCTGCGCATTGATCAGCGCCGCCAACGAAAAGGCATGGGCGTCCGGCGTCTTGTCGGTGTCGTAGAGACGGCTGAAGTAATACGCGCGTAGCTCGCCGTCGGCATGGCCGTTGGTGAATATATCGTCGAGGCCCGTGTTGTCCGCATGGGCAACCGGCATAAGTGCAGGCAACAGCGCACTGACGGCAACAGCGAGAAGTTTCTTCTGCATGGCCTACCTCTGGTGAAGTGACAGAAGGTGAGCGCGGGCATCCGCAACCTCCCCGGGTTGCGCCGCGCGTTGAACACTTGGCATCGAAGGGCTGGCCTGCTCCCGCCACCCCTGACGAGCAAGCGCTATATATCAGACTATATAGCGACGGCGACATGATCTCGTAGCGACCTGATGCCGCTAAAGCCTGGGGTCACGCAAAGACTTGCGACGGGAAGCGCCAGCCACACGTGGTCCCGTATGACTGGCGGCCTCTCAAGGAGGGGCGGGGTTGCCCGACGTCAGGCGTCCAGCGCCACCGATGCCTCGGAGGTCAGCATCAGGAAGGTAAACGTCTCCTGCAGGTAGAGCCGAACCTCGCTGTCGGTATGGCTCAGGTAGCCGATGGATATGTCCTGGCCAAGGTGCAAGGCAAAGTCGCCGCCTCGTGTGCTGAGCACGAAGCCGCCTTTGATGGCAGGAGCCCACACGATGTCGCCATCCACCAGATGCTGGATATCGCGCAGCACGGGATAGCCTTCCTCCGTGGCGCCGCTGACGGCGGTGTAAGGCTGCTCACCCAGCAACAGCGTGTAAGGCCCGTTGACCCCCGCACGCCGCAATTGGCTTACTGCTTGCGCCACCGCCGCAGGGTAGTGGTCCACATCAGAGGGGAGCGCCATCACGGTGTTGCTGGTGCCTTGACGGATGCCTTGTATCCCTGCCGGGGCATAACCCTCGAACACGGCGCGATCCTCCGCCAGTGCGAGTTTGCGGGCGGCATCCTTCAGCGGTTGCAGGTCCGGATCCTGAGCACCCCATTCCACCGAGTCGAGCGCCTGCCGCGACAGAGCGAAAGGCACGCGAAGCTGCATAAGCGGCGTCACCTCGTGCTGTGCAGCCTGAATCCCTTCATCGGGATTCGCGATCTGCCGCAGATGGCCCGTGCCGACTGCGCTGTAGTCGGCGCCTTTCGGACCGATGACATCCACGACGCGCCGCGCTGCCATATGGCGCTTGAGCGTGCGGCATGCCTCTTCTTCGATGAGCTCCCACGCCTTTTCGGAGATCGGCGCCAATTTCCGGTGAAGGTTATTCATTTGCTGATGCTCCTTTTAGCGAACCGATGCCGAGCGAGCCATCGGCGGGTGGCTTGGGAGATTCGGATGATGGCGCCGTGGCAGGTCCGTCCGATGACAGGCCACGGCCCGATGGCGCAGCGTCGTCCACGGAGACGTTTTCCAGGAAGGTCGCCGACGGCACGAAGAACAAGGTGCCTGTGACGGCCCTGCTGTGATCGAGCAGCCGGTCGTAATTGCCGGGAGGGCGACCGACGAACATGTTGATCAGCATCTGCTCAATGCGATGCGGCGACTTGGCATAGCCAATGAAATACGTGCCGAACTCACCCTTGCCGGTATCGCCAAATGGCATGTTGGCGCGAACGATTTCCAGCTCTTCACCGTTCTCCACGATGCTCGTCAGCGCGTTGTGCGCATAAGACGGTTTCACCGCATCGTCCAGTTCGATATCCGACAACTTGGTGCGGCCGATGATGCGTTCCTGCTCCTCCACCGGCACGTTGTTCCAGCTCGGCATGTTGTGCACATACTTCTGCACAATCACGTAGCTGCCACCGGCAAAGCCCGGGTCTTCGTCGCCGATGAGGGTGGCATCGAGGGCATCCTGATCCACCGGGTTCTCGGTGCCATCGACAAAGCCGATCAGGTCGCGATCATCGAAATACTTGAAGCCCTTCACCTCGTCCGATGAAGCAACGGCGTCGCCGAGCTTCGCCATGATCTGGGTGGCGAGTTCAAAACACAGATCCATCCGCATCGCGCGAATGTGAAAGAGCAGGTCGCCCGGTGTGGCAACGGCGTGGTGCTGGCCTTTGATTTCACGGAAGGGATGCAAATCCGCCGGCCTGGGTTCTCCAAAGACCCGATCCCAGGCAGCCGAGCCAATCGCCATGACGCACGACAGGCGTCCTTCGAGATCACGAAAGCCTACGGCGCGCAGCAGCCCGGCAAGGCCGTTGCACAAGGCGCGGACGGCTTGGGCATGCTGTGACTCCGACTTCAGCGTCACCACAAGAAAAATGGCAGACGGGGTGAGTTTCGCCGTTACCGGCTGTGGAATAGCAGAGGGCACGCTCCATTCCTCACTCTTGGGGTCCCCTGAGTGTAGTCGCGGCTCCTCGCATTTCGAAAGCGTGTTTGGGGGATGAGCTTGTAAGCGCGGGTCGCCATCTTGTCGCATGCTAGAGTTTTCGCGGTTGTGAAAAGCCTGTTCGCGATGGCACCACGCCGCCGTTACAAACTTCCCGCCGTGATGAGTGAGGCACGACCTATGGATCGCCTGGAGGCCATGAAGATCTTCGTCGCGGCGCTGGATGAAGGGAGTCTTGCCGGCGCAAGTCGAAAGACCGGGCGTTCCGCGGCGGCCGTGAGCCGGGCCATTGCTTATCTGGAAGCGCATGTGGGCGTGCCGCTGCTGCACCGGACCACGCGATCCATCAAGTTGAGCGAGGCGGGTGAGCGTTATGCTGCGGCCTGTCGCAAGGTGCTGATGGATCTGGAAGAGGCCGACCGCAGCGCAGCGGGCGAGCGCTCCGTGCCACGCGGCACCTTGACCATCACCTCGACCATGTTCATCGGTGTGGAGATCCTGAGGCCCATCGTGGATGCCTTCATGCAGGAATATCCCACGGTCAATGTGCGGCTCTACCTGTTGGAGCGACCAGTCAACCTGATCGACGAAGGCATGGACCTGGCATTGCGCGTGACGCCCCTGGGGGATTCGTCGCTGGTTGCGCATCCTATTGGCGAAGCAAGGCGGGTGATTGTGGCGTCGCCTCGCTATCTCGCCACCCACCCACGCATCGCAGAACCCGCGGACCTCAGTAAGCACCAGATCATCGCCATGTCGCATCTGGGGCAGGATTCGTGGGCCTTTCCACCGCTGGATGGCTCCAGCGTGCCGCGCTCCGTGTCGTTTACGCCTCGCCTGGTGGTCAACAATGTGCGCGGTGCGGTTGCATCAGCGGTGGATGGCCATGGTGTAACGCGCTTGCTCGCCTATCACGTTTCGCCGGAAATCAAGCAAGACTTGCTGCAGATATTGCTAGCCGATGTCGAGCCGGCGCCGCTGCCGGTGAATATCGTGACGCCGTACGGAAGGTTGGCCGTACCCAAGGTACGAGCCTTTGTCGATTTCGCCGTGCCGCGTTTGCGGGCGCGCTTTGCCACTCTAGCCAAGGAAGCGGAAACACCGCCGAATGCCCCGATTCTTCCGCGGCGCGGAAGAATGTCTGCCGGATAGCGTGGATTCGCTAAGTCGTCTCGTGCTCCTAGATTGAAGGTGTCGGCGCCACAGGCCCGATCAGCACACGCTGAACCACCTTCATCCATGAGCGAGACAGACCATGAACAACCAGCAGAAAGTCGCCATCATCACCGGTGCATCCCAGGGTATCGGCGCGGGCCTCGTCAAGGCATTCCGTGACCGCAACTACCGTGTGATCGCCAACTCCCGTTCCATCAAGCCATCCAACGATCCCGACGTGATCGCGGTGCCGGGCGACATCGCCGATCGCGCCGTGGCCGACCGCATCGTAAAGGAAGCGCTGACGCGCTTTGGCCGTATCGATACGCTGGTCAACAACGCGGGCATCTTCATGGCCAAGCCTTTCACCGCGTATAGCGCTGAAGACTATGCCAGCAACCTGTCGGTGAATCTCACTGGTTTCTTCAACATCACCCAGCTTGCCATCGCTGAAATGGCAAAGCAGGGCAGTGGCCATGTCGTCAGCATCACCACCAGCCTGGTGGATCACGCGATTGACGGCGTGCCGTCGGTGCTGGCCTCGCTGACCAAGGGCGGCCTCAATGCGGCCACCAAGTCGCTGGCCATCGAATACGCCAAGCGTGGCGTGCGCGTGAACGCCGTGGCACCGGGCGTCATCAAGACCCCGATGCACGCACCGGAAAGCCATGCCGCGCTCGCCGGACTGCATCCGGTGGGGCGCATGGGGGAAATCTCCGATGTTGTGGACGCCGTGCTGTATCTCGATGGCGCCGGTTTTGCGACGGGTGAGGTGCTGCATGTCGACGGCGGCCAGAGTGCCGGTCACTGAACTGCGATGGGGTGGGCACCAGGCTCACCCCCCAATCATCGAGGAGAGCGTTATGCCTATCGTGAACATCAAGATTACCCGTGAAGGTACGGGGTCCGGCCGGAACGCAGCCACTGCCGAAGAGAAGGCCGCCTTGGTCAAAGGCGTCGGTCAGTTGTTGCTTGACGTGTTGCACAAGCCGCTCAACGCCACCATCGTGGTGATCGAAGAGCTGGACGTGGAGAACTGGGGTTGGGCGGGTGTGCCTTTGCCCGAATTGCGCAAGCAGCAGAGTGAGTAAGCCTAAGTGCCGCGGTTGCGTGGAGATGCTACGCAACCGCGGCTGCACGCAACTTATGCCAATGTGATGGCCACATCGATATTGCCGCGCGTCGCCTTAGAGTAAGGGCAGGTCTGGTGGGCGAGTTCGACCAGGGTCTGCGCGACGACACGGTCCAGGCCCGGCAGGCTGACGTTGAGGCGGGCCTGCAGGAAGTAGCCTTTCTCCGGCGTGTTGCCCAGATCCACTTCCGCCGCAACGGCGGCATCCTGGGGGAAACGGGCGCCAATGGTCTGGGCGGCCTTCTGCATGGCGCCAATGAAGCAGGCAGACCAGCCCGCGGCAAACAGCTGCTCGGGATTGGTGCCCGCGCCGTCAGAGCCCGGTACCGAGAGCTTGACGTCCAGCCGGTTGTCACTGCTGCGCGAAGCGCCGTTACGGCCACCGGTGGTGAGGGTCTTGCCGGTGTAAAGAATGGTGTTGTTCTGCGACATGGTAAGTTTCCTTGGGAATGGGCCGGGCCAGCGATGGGGTGGGAGCTGCTGGTCGGTGTGCATAGGAAACCGTGGCGCTGTATCGCGGGTGTGTCTCCGATGGGGCGCAAAGGCATCGCAATGTGTCACCGGCAGGGAGGGATACGTTTCGATACAAACGTCCTCACCTTCCGCCAGCTGTGGCACCCGGCGTTGCTACAAACGGATACAAAAAGCCGGCAGCGCGGACACGTCCGGGACAAGCGGCAGCGGTTTCATGGTTGCCACAGCGGCGCATGGTGACGCCGCGTCTGACCCACGAGGCAAGAACCATGTTTTCATTCCGAATCCTTGCAGCCACCGCCGTGATCGGTGCCGCGCTGGCGGCTTCCTGGCCCGGCGCGTGGAGCGATGCCAATGCACAAGGGGCGTCCACGCCCGCTAGGGCCCCGGAGCTGAGTGGTGCCACAGGCTGGCTCAATGGGCCCCCGCAATCGCTCGACGCGCTGCATGGCAAGGTGGTGCTGGTGGAGTTCTGGGCGCGCGAGTGCATCAACTGCATCCACGTGTTGCCGCATACCAAGGCCTTGCATGACAAGTACGCCAAAGACGGGCTGGTGGTGATTGGCGTCCACACGCCGGAACTCGATGAGGAGCGGAGTGTGTCCAGCCTGCAGGCGGCCATCCGTCAGTTCCAGATCGACTGGCCGGTAGCCATCGACAATGATTACCGCATCTGGAATGCCTACCGAAACCAGTACTGGCCGGCCATCTACCTTATCGACCGTAACGGCCGTCTGGTATACAGCCACTTTGGCGAAGGGAACTACGATGAAACCGAATCGCGCGTTCGCCAGTTGCTCGGGCAGGCGCCCTGACGCGTCAATGCAACCTCAGGGATAACGTCATGGATCATGTTGAGCACATTCTCGTCGTCGATGACGACCACGACATTCGCACCGGTGTGGTCGACTACCTGCGAAAGAATGGCCTTCGCGCCGATGCGGCAGTGGACGGTCGCGATATGTTTGCCAAGCTCGAGGCGTCGGCGTTCGATCTGGTGGTGCTCGACATCATGATGCCGGGCGACGACGGTCTGGTGCTGTGCCGTACCTTGCGCAGTGGCAAGCATCGCGCGCTACCGATCCTGCTGCTCACGGCGCGAGACGACGAGACCGACCGCATCATCGGTCTGGAAATGGGCGCGGACGACTATGTGGTGAAACCGTTCTCACCACGTGAACTGCTGGCGCGCATCAAGGCGGTGATTCGCCGTACCCACATGCTGCCGCCTAACCTGCGCATCACCGAAACCAGCGATGAGCTGTCGTTCGGCCGCTGGCGCCTTAACACCACGGCCCGCCACCTGATGGATGAGGACGGCACCATCGTGGCGCTGAGCGGTGCGGAGTTCCGTTTGCTGCGAGTATTCCTGGATCATCCGCAACGCGTGCTGTCGCGCGATCAACTGCTCAACCTTACCCAGGGCCGGGATGCGGAGTTGTTTGATCGTTCCATTGACTTGCTGGTAAGTCGCTTGCGCACGCGATTGGGCGATGGCGCCAAAGAACAGTCGTATATCAAGACCGTGCGCAGCGAGGGTTACGTGTTTTCCATGCCGGTGACCGTGCACGGAAACCTCTCATGAGCCGTACGTCACCGCGCTGGCTGCCGCGCAGCATGGCGTCGCGTCTTTACCTGATCATTCTTGCCGGGCTGATGCTGGCGCAGGGGCTTTCTTTAGCGTTGCTGCTGTACGAGCGTTATCAAAGCACCACCGCGGTGATGCTCAACACGGTGGAGCATGACGTGGGCACCTCGGTAGCTGTGCTCAATCGACTGCCTGCCGAGGAACGCGCGAGCTGGCTCGGCCGGCTGCAACGCGACAATTACCGCTATCTGCTGGGACCCGGGCAACCGGGCACGCCGTTGATCTCGGAGCGTTCGCGCGAAGTAACGCGGCGCATTGCGAAGGAGGTCGGTCCTGATTTTCAGGTGCATGCCGACACCATCTCCACGCAGCCTGAGCGCTATCAGGTGCACTTCACCCTGCACGACGGGACGCCGCTCACCCTCGAAATTACCCCACGCCTGACGCCGGTCGCACGGTGGCTGCCGTTTGTGCTGGTGCTGCAGGTGCTACTGCTGTTGTTGTTCACCTGGCTCGCGGTACGCCTGGCTACGCGCCCGCTTACCCGCCTCTCCCAGGCCGTGGAAGCGATGACGCCGACCGCGGATGGGCCAAAGATGAGCGAGGAGGGGCCCACCGAGGTCGCCCAGGCGGCGGTGGCCTTCAATACGATGCAGGAGCGCATCGGGCGACACCTGAAGGAGCGCCTGCACATCCTCGCGTCGATCTCACACGACTTGCAGACGCCGATCACGCGCATGCGGCTTCGCGCTGAATCACTGGAGGAGGGCGAAGATCGGCAGAAGATTCTCGGCGACCTGAAAGCCATGGAGCACTTGGTGCGCGAAGGCGTGGCCTATGCGCGCAGCGCGCACGGGGGCGCGGAGACCCCGGTGCGTGTCGATATATCCGCGCTGTTGGAGAGCATGGTGTTCGATTACCAGGACGTGGGGCGTCCGGTATCGCTTTCGACCACGGTCAGCGGCAGCGCCATGCTTCGGCAGCAGGCCTTGAAGCGCGTGCTGGGCAACCTGATCGACAATGCCATCAAATACGGCGGTGCTGCCGAAGTCAGTGCTTGGCGAAACACTGAGGGCGGGTTGTGCATCGCCGTCGCCGACCGCGGGCCCGGCATTCCCGAAGATGAGCTTGAGCAGGTGCTGCAACCGTTCTATCGCCTCGAGGCATCCCGCAATCGTGACACCGGTGGCTCTGGCCTTGGGTTGGCGATTGCCACGCAGCTGACGCGCGCCATCGGCGGAGAACTGACCCTCGCCAACCGCGAAGGTGGTGGTCTGACGGCATTGATGGTTTTGCCCTGATAGGAAGCGCGAAGCAGGACGGGCAGTAGCCAGTGGACTTGTGACATCTTCACGCGATCTTCGCATGTCGAACGTGCTTGCATGGCGTGCGCGCTAGCCTGGCCCAAACGGTGTCAGCTGACCTGGCGCGGGGCAAGTCGACGTCACCTGAGCCGCTGTCATCGGCAGCCGCCTCCGGCAATCTGTGCTACCTTTTTGACCACGCGACGATGCCGTTTCCGCCGCGATCACGGAAGTTTTCGAGCCACGTCCACCGCCCTCCAGCGGGCGGTATGTCCAGCCAGATTTTCCGGGAGCACCTTCGATGGCACTTACCCGCCGCGAATTCATCAAGTTCACTGGCCTAGGTCTGGCAGCATCGAGCCTTGGTGTGCTCGGCTTCGGACCATCAGGGGTGGCGCAAGCCGCTGCCGTAAGGCCCTTCAAGCTCACCCGCGCCACCGAGACCCGCAACACCTGCACCTATTGTTCGGTGGCCTGCGGCATTCTGATTTACAGCATGGGTGACCATGCTAAGAATGCGCGCTCCAACATCATCCATATCGAAGGCGACCCGGATCATCCGGTAAACCGCGGCACGCTGTGCCCGAAAGGCTCGGCCCTGCTCGATGTGGTGCACGCGCCCACGCGACTGAGGATGCCGCGCTATCGTTCGCCGGGCGGCACCGAGTTCAAGGAAGTGTCCTGGGATTTCGCCCTGGACCGCATCGCCAGGCTGATGAAGGACGATCGCGACAAGAACTTCATACCCAAGAACGCCGCTGGCACGACGGTGAACCGCTGGACCACCGTCGGCATGCTGGCTGCGTCGGCATCGTCCAACGAAACCGCGTACCTCACCTGGAAGGTGGCGCGCTCCCTCGGCATGGTGGTGTTCGACAACCAGGCGCGTGTCTGACACGGACCGACGGTGGCCAGTCTGGCCCCATCATTCGGTCGCGGTGCGATGACCAACACCTGGCAGGACATCAAAAACGCCAACGTCGTCGTCGTCATGGGTGGCAATGCCGCCGAAGCGCACCCGTGCGGATTCAAATGGGTGATCGAGGCGAAGATCGAAAATGGCGCCAAGCTCGTGGTCATCGATCCGCGCTTCACGCGCACGGCCTCGGTGGCCGACTACTACGTACCCATCCGTCCGGGCACGGACATTGCGTTCCTCAATGGCATCATCCGCTATCTGCTGGAGAAAGACGCCATCCAGCACGAGTACGTGCGCGCGTACACCAACGCCAGCCTGATCGTGAAAGACGGCTTTGCCTTCCAGGATGGCCTGTTCAGTGGCTACAACGAGGAAACGCATAGCTACGACAAATCCAGCTGGGACTACGAACTGGACGACAAGGGGTTCGCAAAGAGCGACGACACCTGGCAGAACCCGCATTGCGTGATCAATCTGCTCAAGCAGCATGTGTCCCGCTATACGCCAGAGATGGTTTCCCGCATTTGCGGCACGCCGCAAGACAAGTACCAGCACGTGTGCGAGCTGTTCGCCAGTACCTCCGCGCCCGACAAGGCGCTGACCAGCTTGTTCGCGCTGGGCTGGACTCAGCATTCGGTGGGTTCGCAGAACATCCGCACCATGGCCATGGTGCAGTTGCTGCTGGGCAATATCGGTGTGGCCGGCGGCGGCATGAATGCGTTGCGCGGGCATTCCAATATTCAGGGGCTGACTGACGTTGGATTGCTCTCCAACCTGATGCCGGGTTACCTCACCTTGCCCAACGACAAGGAAACCAGCTTCGACGAGTACATGAAGACGAAGCTGTTCAAACCGCTGCGTCCGGGCCAGACCAGCTACTGGCAGAACTACCGCAAGTTTGTGGTCAGTCTGCAGAAGGCGCTGTACGGCGACGCAGCCACCCAGGAGAACAGTTGGGCCTATGACTTGCTACCCAAGCTAGACATACCGCTGTACGACATCATCAAAGCGTTCGAGATGATGAACGCAGGGCAGATGAATGGCTACATATGCCAGGGCTTCAATCCACTGCAGGCGTTCCCGGATCGCGGCAAGATCCGCCGCGGCTTGAGCAAGCTGAAGTTCCTGGTGACGATGGATCCGCTGGATACGGAAACCTCGCGTTTCTGGCAGGACTTTGGCCCGCAGAACCCGGCCAAATCCGCCGAGATCCAGACCGAAGTATTCCAGCTGCCGACTACCTGCTTTGCCGAAGAGAACGGCTCGCTGGTCAACTCGGCACGCTGGCTGCAATGGCATTGGAAAGCAGCCGATGGTCCTGGTGAGGCAAAGTCGGATATCTGGATCATGAGCGGCATCTTCCATCGCCTGCGCGAGATGTATCGCAAGGAAGGCGGTGCGTTCCCGGATCCCTTGCTCAACATCACCTGGAAATACACCGATCCGGTGAATCCGGATCCGGAGGAACTGGCCAAGGAAATGAATGGCCGCGCGTTGGCCGATCTCACCGACCCGGCCACCGGTGCGGTGACCAAAGCAGGCACGTTGCTCGATGGCTTCGCTCAGATGCGTGACGACGGCACGACGGCGTCGGGTTGCTGGATCTTCTCAGGCAGCTTTACCGAGAAGGGCAACCAGATGGCGCGCCGTGATGCCACCGATCCACGCGAGCAGGGCATCGCGCCGAACTGGGCGTGGGCATGGCCGGCCAATCGACGCATTTTGTACAACCGCGCCAGCGCCGACCCGGATGGCAAGCCTTGGAATCCCGCTAAACCGGTCATCTCATGGAACGGCAGCCGCTGGGTGGGTATCGATGTGCCCGACTATGGCCCCACCGTGAAGCCCTCTGACGGCGTCGGTCCCTTCATCATGAACGCCGAAGGTCTGGGGCGATTGTTCTCGCGCGATCAGATGAGCGACGGTCCCTTCCCCGAACACTACGAGCCGTTCGAATCACCGGTCGAAAACGTGCTTCATCCCAAGGTGAGCAACAACCCGGTGGCGCGCGTGTTTGAAGGTGATCGTGCTGCATTTGGCAGTCCAAAGAACTTCCCATACGTGGCGACCACCTATCGCCTCACTGAGCACTTCCATTACTGGACCAAGCATGGGTTGATGAACGCGGTGCTGCAGCCGGAAGAGTTCATCGAGATCGGCGAGGTGCTGGCGAAGGAGAAGGGCATCGAGCAGGGCGGCTGGGTCAAAGTGACCTCCAAGCGCGGCGAGGTGGTGTGCAAGGCCTATGTGACCAAGCGCATCAAGCCGCTGTCGGTGGATGGCAAGCCGACGCACGTTATCGGCGTGCCCATCCACTGGGGCTTCACCGGTCAGGCCAGGAAGGGCTACGGCGCGAACACGCTGACGCCATCCGTCGGTGACGCCAACACCCAGACACCCGAGTTCAAGGCGTTCCTCGTCAACGTGGAAAAGACCAGCGCGCCGGTAGCGGCCTGAGGGGACAGTCATGTCAGATCTGCAATCACAAGACTACGTCCGCCGCTCCGCGTCGACCTTGACGCCGCCCTCGGCGCGTAGCCACGTAGAACAGGTGGCCAAGCTCATCGACGTCAGCCGATGCATTGGCTGCAAGGCTTGCCAGACGGCGTGCATGGAGTGGAACGACCTGCGTCCGGAGGTTGGCACCTTCGAAGGGTCTTATCAGAACCCTGCGGACTTGTCGCCGAGCGTATGGACTCTGATGAAGTTTGCCGAGTACGAGAACGAGCAAGGCAATCTCGAGTGGCTGATTCGCAAAGACGGCTGTATGCATTGCGAAGACCCGGGTTGCCTGAAGGCTTGTCCGGCGCCGGGCGCCATCGTGCAGTACGCCAACGGCATCGTCGATTTCATCAGCGACAAGTGCATCGGCTGCGGCTACTGCGTGAAGGGTTGCCCGTTCGATATTCCGCGTATCAGCAAGCAGGACCACAAAGCCTACAAATGCACGCTATGTTCCGATCGCGTTTCGGTCGGCCTGGAGCCGGCATGCGTCAAGGCTTGCCCAACGGGGGCCATCATGTTCGGTTCCAAGACCGACATGACGCACCAGGCCGAAGAGCGCATCGTCGACCTGAAGTCGCGTGGGTTTGAACAAGCCGGCCTGTACGATCCGCAGGAAATCGGCGGCACCCATGTGATGTATGTGCTGCATCACGCGGACAGGCCGTCGTTGTACTCGGGTCTGCCGGATCGACCGCACATCAGCCCGGTAGTGACGGCGTGGAAAGGCATCATCAAGCCGCTGGCCATGGTGGGTGTGGCCATCGCGGCGCTCGCGGGTCTGTTCCACTGGGTTGCCGAAGGCCCGAACGAGGTGACCGAAAAGGACGAGGCCGAAGGCGAGCGTGTCCTGCGCGAATCGGAATCGGAAACGGAGAAGTCGCCATGAGCGCGTCGAAAACCGTCATCACCCGATACACCACGCTCAACCGGGTCAATCACTGGATCAATGCCATTCTCTTTGTACTGATGGTGCTGTCCGGCCTGTCGATGTTTCACCCGATGCTGTTCTTTCTGTCGGGCCTGTTCGGCGGCGGAGAATGGACGCGAGCGGCGCATCCGTGGATGGGTAGCTTGCTGTTGATCAGCTACCTCGGCCTCGTCGTGCAATTCTGGCGTGAGAATCTTTGGACGAAGGATGATGTTACCTGGCTGAAAGCAGCAAGGTTCGTGGTGACCAATGAAGAGGACAGTGCACCGCCAGTCGGCACCAACAACGCCGGTCAGAAGATCGTGTTCTGGTCGATGACGCTGCTGATTCCCGTGCTGTTCTTCACCGGCCTGGTGATCTGGGAAGTGTATTTCGGCCGGGCCACCTCGATTCATGTGCAACGCGCCGCCGTGCTGATCCACAGCATGGCGGCCATCGCGGCGATCATCGTTTGGATTGTCCACGTGTATGCGGCGATCTGGGTACGCGGCTCCATGCGCGCCATGACTCAGGGTTACGTGACGCCCGGCTGGGCGTGGCGTCACCATCGCAAGTGGCTGGAGGAGCTGCCGTCCGGCCAGCATGGCAAGAACATGATCAGGAAACGCCCGTGAGGCAAGCCGAAACCCCGCCCGACAGCAAGTGGACCGGACCAGCGCACGCTGGCGTCAAGTCTCCCGACCCGATTGTGCTGGCCAACCCGGCCAAACGCTTCGCCGCTACCGCGCAACGCTTGGAACAACTGGCCACCCGGCACCCGCTGGAGCCCTGGCTGCGTTTCATGGCGACGCTGGCGCGGGCGCAGCACGCCGTTGCAACGACGCTCGCTCCCGCTACGGCACTCAGTTCGGCCGTGGTTGCCCAGGCCACGGAGGCGCGTTTGCCACCACTGGCGGCGGACGGCCATCGCCGCGATGCATCCTGGAGCCGGGGCCTTGCCGTGCTGCTCGACAGCATCGATCACGAGGCGTTGCCGCCTGCGGCGCAGGACGCCGTGGCGCAGCTGCGCCGCAGTGACGCTACCGCGCTGGACAAGCTGGCCGACCAGTTTCTGCGCGGCGGGCTCACGTCCACTGATGCGGGCGCTGCCGTCTTCGTTGCGGCGGCCTTGCAGGTCTACTTCACCGGCTCAGCGGCCCAGCTCAAGGTCGACGACTTGCGGCTGCTCGAAGAACGCAGTCTTTGCCCTTGCTGTGGATCGCCTTCCGTAGCCGGGGTGATTACCGCCAGCGGTATCACGCCAGGTACTCGTTACCTGTATTGCTCGCTGTGCTCAACGGCGTGGAATCACGTACGCGCCGTGTGCATAACCTGTGGCGCTACCAGGCAACTGCTTCTGCAAGGTATCGAAGATGACCCGGGCCTTGTCAAGGCCGAAACCTGTGGCGACTGCCACACCTACGCCAAGCTGCTCTATCAGGAACGCGATATGCAGGCTGACCCCTATGCGGACGACCTCGCCTCGCTGGGGCTGGATCTGCTGATCGCTGAAGAGGGCTTTGCCAGACACGCGCCGAATCCGCTGCTACTGATGGGTGATAGCGAGGCGGTCTTGGAGTAGACCGCACGTTTCTTCGATGCCCCTGTTCGCCTTGACCCTGCCAGTCGGTCGCTCCAGCATAGGGGCTACCAATTCTCCATCGCCGTGCGCCCGCGTTGACGTCTGGGCGACCGGTGGTGTCAGTGGATGAGCGCCATGGCCGAGCCCGAGGTCAATGTCCTGCGCCACCTGCCTGCGGTTGCCGCTGCGCTGGCAACCCCTGAGGCGGCGCTGCTGGTGGAGCGCTATGGGCGCATCGCCGCCACGGATGCGATTCGTCAGGTCATCGATGATGCGCGCGATCTCTTGCGCACGACACCCACGGCCGCACCCAGCGCCAAGGCGCTGGCCCAACAGGCCCAATCGCTTCTGGAAGCTCAGGTACCGAGCCTGCGCCCGCTGTTCAATCTCACCGGCGTGGTGCTGCACACCAACCTTGGTCGTGCCGTGCTCGCCGACGTCGCCATCAATGCGGCGGTGGAAGCGATGCGCCATGCAGTAGCGCTGGAATACGACCTGGCCAGCGGCACACGTGGCGATCGCGATGATCACCTGCGCGCGTTGCTTTGCGAGTTGACTGGTGCAGAAGACGCCACCGTGGTCAACAACAACGCCGCGGCGGTGCTGCTCTGCCTCAACACCTTTGCGCTCGGGCGTGAGGCGGTGGTGTCACGTGGTGAGCTGATCGAGATCGGTGGTGCGTTCCGCATGCCCGACATCATGGCGCGAGCCGGCGCCCGCATGGTCGAGGTGGGCACGACCAATCGCACCCATCCATCGGACTATCGCAATGCATTCAACGAGCACACCGGTTTGGTGCTCAAGGTACATACCTCGAATTACCGGATCCAGGGCTTTACGGCAGAAGTCGGCGCACGTGAGCTGGCTGACATCACCCGTGCCGCCAGCGTGCCGCTGTTGAACGACCTGGGTTCTGGCAGCCTTGTCGACTTGTCGCGTTACGGGCTCGTCAAAGAACCCACCGTGCGACAGGCGGTGGCTGAAGGCGCGCAGTTGGTCACCTTTTCCGGCGACAAGCTGCTGGGCGGTCCGCAGGCGGGGTTCATTGTCGGTGAGCGCGCGCTGATCGAGCAGATCAATCGCAATCCACTGAAGCGGGCGCTACGCGTGGACAAGCTTCGTCTTGCTGCCCTGGAAGCCACGCTGAGCTTATATCGCGATCCAGACCGTCTTGCCGAACGCCTGCCCACGCTGCGCTTTCTGGCTCGCCGCAAGTCGGATATCGACGCACAGGCTCACCGACTGCAAGCGGGCGTGGCCGAGCGGCTCGGTGACGCGTTCGTGGTCGAAGTCGGTGACTGCCACAGCCAGATCGGTTCCGGCGCCTTGCCGACGGATACGCTTGTCAGTAGTGGACTACTGATCCGCCCTTGCGGTAGCCAGCGCACACTCGAGACGTTGGCGGAAGCATTGCGCGTATTACCTCACCCGATCATCGGGCGCATTGCCGAGGGTGCGCTGTGTTTCGATCTACGTTGCCTGGCTGAGACGGATGAAACGCTCTTTCTGGCAGCGCTCGCGCAACTGGATACCAGTGACCTGACTGCGCGCACTTTATGATCGTCGGCACGGCAGGCCACATCGACCATGGCAAGACATCGCTGGTCAAAGCGCTGACTGGCATTGATGCCGATCGCCTGAAAGAAGAGAAAGCTCGCGGCATCACCATCGATCTGGGCTTCGCCTACCTGCCGCTTGAAGACGGCACCATTCTCGGCTTTGTCGACGTGCCCGGGCACGAGCGCTTTGTGCACACCATGGTGGCTGGAGCCAGCGGTGTCGATGTCGCCTTGCTGGTCGTGGCGGCGGATGATGGCGTCATGCCGCAGACGCTGGAGCATCTTGCGATTCTGGATCTGCTGCGCGTCAGGGGCGGATTGATCGCACTGACCAAGTCCGATCTGGCGACACCCGAACGACTGAACGAAGTGAGGGTGCAAATTCGCGAGGCAATCGCGGGCACGACGCTTGAAGGTGCGGAAATACTGCCGGTTTCCTCCGCCACAGGGCAGGGCATTGACGCGCTGCGTGATCGACTCGTTGACGAAGCACATGCGTTGGGAGAGCGCGTCGCCGATGGGCGCTTTCGCCTCGCCGTTGACCGCGTGTTCATCCTGTCCGGTATCGGCGTGGTGGTGACTGGCACGGTGCTTTCGGGCGAAGTACGCGTGAAAGATCAACTGCAACTGAGTCCTTCGGGGCTCACGGCCCGCGTGCGTTCGCTGCATGCGCAGAACCGGCCGGTGGAGCGTGGGCGGGCAGGGGATCGTTGCGCGCTCAACCTTGCCGGCGAGGGCATCGCCAAGAATACGATTCATCGCGGCGACCTGCTGGTGGATCCTGTGCTGCATGCGCCGACCAACCGTATCGACGCGCGGCTGCATCTCCTGCCCAGCGAACCCAAAGTGATGGGGCAGTGGTTTCCGGCCCGCCTGCATCATGGCGCCGTTGAGGTCGGCACGCGCGTCGTGGTGCTCGAAGGCCATCAACTGTTGCCGGGCCGTACGGCCGACATCCAGCTGGTGCTGGATCGACCGATTGCCGCGTCGGTGCTCGACCGTTTCGTGCTACGCGATGTCTCTGCCAGGCGCACCATCGGTGGCGGTCAGTTCATTGACCTGCGCGCGCCTGCGCGCCAGCGCCGTTCTTCCGAGCGCGAGTTGCAACGTCGCGCACAAGCCATCGACGATCCACAGGCGGCTTTTGCGGCCTTATTGGATGCACCTCCATTCGCTTGGGACCTTGCTGCGTTCGCGCGGGATCGTGCGTTGTCGGCGGCGAAGCGCGAGCACATCGCGACGGCACTTTCAGCGGTAATTTTTGATGTCGGCGAGGCGTGCATCGCCGTCAGTCCAGGGCATTGGCAGGCTTTCATCGTTGACCTGCTTGAGCGTCTCCAGGCTTTCCATAAAACCCAGCCCGACTTGCAGGGCATGGGGCGGGAACGGCTGCGGCAGGCCTTGCCACTCAAGTTGCCCGCTGCGGCGTTTGCGCTGGCTCTGCAACATGCCGACCTTGCGGATCGCGTGGTGCGCGATGGCGCCTTCGTGCGTTTAGCTGGCCATTCCCTGCAGCTGAGCGCGGAACGCGAGGCGCTATGGCGGGCCGTTGCGCCACTATTGGGTGATGACGTGCGATTCCGTCCACCGCGCGTGCGGGACATCGCTGGGACCCTGGCACGCGCGGAACCGGACATCCGACAGTTGATGAAATTCGCCGCACGCCTGGGTCTGGTGGATGAGGTGGCGCATGATCACTTCTTCCTGCGCACGACGACGCACGAGATGGTGCTGATTGCCGCCGACGTGGCCGCCCACGCAAGCGATGGTCGGTTTACGGCGGCGCAATTTCGCGACCGCCTCGACAATGGTCGAAAAGTGGCGATCCAGATACTGGAGTTTTTCGACCGACAGGGCGTGACGCTCAATCGTGGTACGTTGCGTAGCATTCGGGCGCAGTATCTCGACTTGTTTGGGCCCGCTACTGCAGTATCCAATTTACATGGAAGAGCATCGTCTCCGGTGGGGCGTCCGGACTTCAAATCCGGGTGAGGCAGATAAGACTGTCTCGGGTGGGTTCGACTCCCATTCTCTTCCGCCACTCTCGCTCGTCTTCTCCGCGAGTGCGGCACAGGCAAGGAACGGCGCATGGCGCCTCACCGCTTCACTTTCGACGTCATCCCGGCGAAGACCGGGATCCAGTGACTTTGCGCCTGGTTGTGGCAACACGGCTGGGTTGCCGCCTACGCGGCGGGCGTTTCGATCGTCTGCCGACGCTCGAGTCACTTTTCTTTTGCTGGCCCAAAAGAAAAGTAACCCAAAGAAAATGGCCTTAAGAGCGGGGCTGCCGTAGCGTCGTGATAAATACGAGCCTTGTCGTCTGCGAAGTCCGGATCGTCACGATCGCCCGACACGCGGTGCGGCTACACCGCAACGCGCCATCGCGAAGAGGACTTAAAGCGGTCGAACGCTATGTTGTGTGTTGGAGAGTCCGTGGTGAACTGCACTTCGCCCTCTCCCCTCCGGGGAGAGGGCTGGGGTGAGGGGCCAATCTTGCCTCACCGTTCCATATACAACTTCATTCCGGTGAAGCGAGGAATGACGAGCAAACTAATTCCACCGTTTGCTCAACCTGGATCTGGTGACGTACTGATCAGATGACCTCGATGCCCGGGGTGCCTGTCGTGGCTGTGCCGATGATGCTCGCTCGCGGATATCCCGCCTCTTCGATCATCGTCCGGATCTCCTCAGCGCGCTCAGGCTTGCACGCTACAAGCAGGCCACCCGATGTCTGCGGATCGGTCAGTAAGTCGCGACGCCATTCCGGCATGTCCGTGGAGAGGGTGACGCCTTCGCCATAGCTGAGCCAGTTTCGCTTGGAGGCACCCGTGACATAGCCGGCCTCGGCCAACGCCTCGGCTTGGGTGAAATAGGGAATGCGTGCCTGTTCGATTCGAAGTCGCATGCCGCTGCCACGGGCCATTTCCATGCCATGCCCCAGCAGGCCAAAACCGGTGACATCGGTGATCGCGTGGACGTCGTCATCCTTGGCCAGCTCATGGCCGACGCGGTTGAGCAGGGTGGTCGACGCAAGCATCTCGGCATAGGCGTCAGCTGATAGCGACTGCTTCTTGAACGCCGCCGAGTAGATGCCCACACCGATACCCTTGGTCAAAATCAAGGCATCGCCCGCTTGTGCACCCGTGTTGCGGCGCACGTTGGCGGGCGCGCACAACCCGATGGCTGCGAGGCCGTAAATGGGCTCGGCCGAATCGATAGAATGGCCGCCCGCAATAGGGATACCGGCCTGTGCGCAGATGGCTTCGCCGCCGGCGAGGATGGCGCGCACTGTTTCAATGTCCAGCTTGCCCAGAGGCATGCCCAGGATGGCCAGCGCCATGATCGGCCTGCCGCCCATGGCGTACACGTCGGACAGCGCATTGGCTGCAGCGATACGGCCGAAATCGTGAGGGTCGTCCACCACCGGCATGAAGAAATCGGTAGTGGCGATAACGCAGGTGTGTTCATCCACTTGCCACACGGCGGCATCGTCGCTGGATTCGGTGCCCACCAGCAGCTGCGCAAACGGCATCGCTGCCGGCTTGTCGGTAAGCAATTGCTGAAGCACTGAAGGCGCAAGCTTGCAGCCACAGCCGCCACCATGGGCTAGGTCGGTCAAACGAACGGAGGTCATAGCGATCCTGCGAAAGTCCCGATGGTGCTGAGGCCAGTCTACTGCGAGCCTCCCATGGTGGCCACGCCCGCGGGTGGCGCAAGAAGTCTAAACGGCCGTTGAAATGCTCTAGACAAAGCGGGCAGGGCCGGTTGCAAGCCTTTCTTCTCGTGACCATAGGAAGTCGGCGCGGGCACGTCCCATCGACACGCCGACGGAAAGCGACGAGCCGCGTTTCGTCATTCGAGCTATTCGCGTTCCGTCGATGGCGGCTTTAGTCGATCAACGCAAAAGGTAGCTGACATGGGTTGCAAGGAGTTTTGAGGCTTAGCGCTGGGTCGGACGAAAGATGAACTGGTTGATACCAGCGGATTAGGCCGTATTTGGAGCGCATACCGGGAGAACCGGTCTACCGGTTGTCATGCTGGCGTGCCAACGCCCACAGCCTTCATGTAAGGCTCTGCCCAGAGCGCGATCTGAATATGCATCGATTTGCACCAGGCTTTGTGCATGCGAGAGACGTCTGAACTATCGCGGCCCTTGGCAGCGAGATAGGGCCGTAGGGTTTCGTTGAGCACGGCAACGAAGGCGACGATGTCGCTATAGGGCACGTGGGATGTGGATGGCGCACCATCCGTCTGGTTCTTTTTCAGATGGGTATGTCTGAGTGCGATTTCATGCTGGTAGTCGAGCCAGTCCTGGTCGTAGGGTCGAAGACAGGTATCGCGAATCCATTGCTCGAACCGACGGCTGCTTCGCGCAAGATAATCCGGCAGCGGTGAGCCATCCACGTTTCGCGAGTGCATGGCAAGGTGGGGTATGCCCGCAATGATGTTGGCCCGCCAGTGTTTCACGATGGCCTCGACCTGCTCGTCGAGCACCGCACCGGCCATACGCAGAAAGTATTCGTCTTCGGCCGTAAATCCAGCGGATGCCTTGAGTTGTTCAAGATCGGCAAGTGTCACCGGCGAGGGTGCAACATCAGGTGTTCCGTAGGTATAACCCGGGATGTCGATGGCAGAACGGTTCATGGAGTATCTCGGTGAGGAAAGGTGTGGCTGCCCGATGCGTTGGCGCCGGGCAAGCCGGGAGCGTCGAGGCTGATCAGGCGGCGGTGCCGTACTGACTGACGGCGTCCATGACACGGGCCGAGTACACCAAGGCAGCACCTGCATTCAGGGCGATGGCCACGCCGAGCGCTTCTGCGATTTCCTCTCTGGACGCACCATGCTTGAGGGCTTCGCTGGTGTGGACGGTAATGCACCCGTCACAGCGGCTGGTGACTGCGACTGCCAAGGCGATCAGTTCGCGCGTCTTTGCGTCCAAATGGTTGGTCTTGCTGCCCGCTTTGGACAGCGTCTGATAGCCGGCCAGCGTGTCGGGGCTCAGCTTGCCGATGTCGCCAATTCGGCCCATCAGCTCCGTCCGGTATTCAGGCCAATTCATCATGAGCATTCTCCTTGGATTGTGAGGCGGGGCTTCCCTGGCCGGACCCGCACGTTTCTGAGATGTGTTGCGGAATCGTCAGAACGGGATGGGTGGGTACGTCAGGGCAGCGGGGGATGGGTGCGTAAGCTACGCCAAATATTTCTGCAAGTTGATCCAAAGATCTGCATAAGGTTCATGCACAATTGCATGGCTGTCGCTAGCACCAGTCCCTCAGTTTGATCGGAAAGCTATCTATGGAATGGAGTGATCTGCGGGTGTTTCTGGCCATTGCCCGCGAGGGAACGCTGGGTGGTGCCGCGCGCAAACTGGGGCAGACCCAGCCCACCATGGGACGGCGATTGCAGGCGCTTGAGCAAGCGTTGGGGCATCGGCTCTTGCATCGCACCAAGGATGGCTTCGTCCTGACCGACGAAGGTACGGCCGTGCTTGGCCATGCCGAACGCATGGAGGAAGAGGCCCTCGCTTTCCAGCGCCACCTCGCAGGGAAGGAGCAGCAGCTCGATGGCATGTTGCGCATCACCTCGTCGGACTGGTTTGCTGAGTTTGTGCTGACGCCGGTCATCGCTCAGTTCCATGAGCAACATCCGCGGGTCATGGTCGAGTTGCTGACTGACTCGCGAGTTTTCAGCCTGTCACGACGGGAAGCCGACCTGGCGTTTCGTATCCAGCCATTCGACGAACCGGACATCGTTTCGCGCAAGCTTCTTCAGATGCCTTATGGCGTCTATGTGGCCTCGACCTATCTGCATCCAGTACCTGGCGATGGCGAGGGTGCATCGCTGTTGATGATGAACCTTGCCTTTGGCGGCATGCCCGAGGTGGCCTGGTTGCAACGCATGCTGCCGAACGCGCGTGTCGCTTTCCGCAGCAACGCGCGAGCGGTGCAGGCACGCATGTGTGCCAAGGGTGCAGGCATTGCTGTGTTGCCTCGACCTTTGGGTGACGCCATCGGTGAGCTCAAGCGCATTGATCTGGGCGAGGAGCCGCCGGTGCGTGAAGTGTGGGTGGGCTATCACCGCGACATGCGTGGGCTTGCAAGGCTCAGGGCACTGCTCGATTGTGTGGTGGACCGGTTGGCCAGCTGACGGCTGGACGGATCTGCAACGAATGCGGGTCGGCCCTGGCGCGAGCCTGTCCAGCCGTCATGGCTGCCTTGTATAACTGGTTGCCTTGACCATCGAAGGGGAATACCTGTGCGCAGGAACCATCTAGTCGCAGCCCTGGTTGCTGTCTTGTTGAGCCATGGTGTCAGCGCCAAAGACGTGGTGCGTTACCCGCTTTCAGACAGTAACTTTCCTATTTCTGCGGCGGTAGAAGTACCTGCTGGTAAAGCATTGGTATTCGTCAGTGGTAACGTTCCGCCAGTGGTCGACGCCAACGCAGCCAAAGATTCCGTAGGCGCCTACGGGGATACCAAGACTCAGACCATCGGTGTGCTCACCGGGATACAGAAACAACTCCAGGCAAGGGGCCTGAGCCTGGGCGACGTAGTGAAGATGCAAGTGTTTCTGGTTGGCGATGACCAACACGGCGGGCGTATGGACTTCGACGGCTTCATGGCCGGCTATACGCAGTTCTTTGGCACCAGGACACAGCCACATCTGCCGGCTCGCTCGGCGTTCCAGGTCGCGGGGCTCGCCAACCCTGGCTACCGCGTGGAGATCGAGGTGATCGCGGCCAGGCCGTAGGGCAGGCCGCGAAGCCGCACGCGCTGAGGCCTGGATAGCCTCGCTGTCGCGCCGGGTATTTTCACGCGGGCTGGACCCCACATCGGGCTCCATGCACGTGTGCACGAGATTTGGGAACTTCGAAAGTCTCGCTCTCGCTCGTCATCCCCGCTTTCGCGGGAGCGACGGGTTATGCGAGGTTTCCATGCGTTATAACGGCTGCTGGCTTGCCCTCCGCCGTTGTGAGTGAATTCGAGCGTATCAACCGGGTAACGCTGCCGTCGTCCATCGTCGTAGGCCCTAAGCGCCATGATCATGCGGACTCTCAAGCGGTTGGTCATTTTGCTTTTGGTGGTACTGGCCACCATGGTTGGCATGCGCGCATGGGATGCGTGGCGCGGTCCGCCGCTGCACCCCTGGCACACCTTTGAGCCACACGAGCTGACTGCCGCCCAGATCGATGCCACCGACTGGAAAGGCTACCTCGCTGCTGAGAATGCGATCTTCGATGAGGTGAGGCGCAACGTCACCGAGAAGCTTCCCACCAGCGATCAAATTGCGACCAATCGCTATTACGCAAACGCGCCGATCTACCCCGGTCGCTTTGCCACGGATTGGAACCGCTCGTATCAGATGGTCCCCAACGGAACGCCTGTCGGTGCCGTGGTACTCCTGCACGGGCTGACCGACTCGCCGTACAGTCTTCGCCATATCGCCCGCGTTTACCGTGACGCGGGTTTCTACGTCGTCGCCATTCGCTTGCCCGGACATGGCACCGTGCCGGCAGGCCTTAGCCATGTGCAGTGGCAAGACTGGGTCGCTGCAACGCGGCTAGCTGTGCGCGAAGCGCGTGCCCATGTCGACCCTCATGCACCGCTGCACATGGTGGGCTTTTCCAATGGCGGTGCGCTGGCGTTGAACTATGCGCTCGATGCAATCGAGGACCATCGCCTTGCTCGTCCGGACCGGCTGATTCTCATCTCACCCATGGTCGGCATCACGCGCTTTGCCCGCTTCGCCGGCATAGCGGGCTTGCCCGCCATGTTGCCGGCATTTGCGCGCGCCTCCTGGCTGGATGTGGTCCCCGAGTTCAATCCGTTCAAGTACAACTCATTTCCCGTCAATGGCGCGCGTCAGGCCTATCGGCTTACTGACGTGCTGCAGAGCCAGCTGCAGCGCCTTGCGCAGAACCATCAGCTGGGTGATCTCGCGCCGGTATTGACCTTCCAGTCCGTAGTCGACTTCACGGTGAGCACGCGTGCGGTCATACGGTCGCTGTATGAACTGCTGCCGGACAACGGCAGCGAGATCGTCCTGTTCGACGTCAATCGCGATCACTTGTTTGATGTGCTGATGCGTCGTTCTTCATCCACGGCGCTGACGCGTGTGCTTCCCAATGGGCCGCAGAGTTTCCGCATCACCGTGCTGAAGAGCGTGCCGCCGGATGACGCCATCGTGGAGATGACCATCGCGCCGCATACCACGGAACAGCAGACACGCCCCCTGTCCCTGTATTACCCAGAGGGCGTGTTCTCCATGTCGCACGTATCCTTGCCTTTTCCCTTGGATGATTCGCTCTACGGCACGACACCCAACCCTAATGAGTTCTACGGCACCCATCTTGGTACCCATGCGCCGCGCGGTGAACGTGGGGCATTGGTGCTGAATATTGATGCCATGATGCGCATGGCATCGAATCCGTTCTTCAGCTACGTACTCGACCGGGTGCGCGAACAGATCGCCAACCCGGCCCCGCCACCGACCCGCGGCGATACCCGCAGCCTGAAGCCGCCCTCCAAAGCCGAAAGAGAGGCCATGGAAAAGGAATTCGAGGAAGACGGTGACATCGACGCAGGCGGGGCGCAGTTGCCCTGGTAGGGTGCGGGGCCTCAGCCCGAGTCCTACCCGGCATCTCTGATGCCCTCCGTTGACCCTTGGGCTGTGTTCTCTGATTTTCCCTAACGACCGGGCCATCGGGCCCAATGGCGCTGTTTCCCCATTGGGCATGACATCAATGTGTGTGCCATCCCAGAGATCAAAGTTTGCGCAGTTTGGCGGCGTTATCTACGTACTTTGCTAGTTGCTGGTCGGCAATGTCTGTGCAAATGCATATAAAACATACAGTTGCGTTGGATACATTTGCGACAACGCCTTCCCTTTTGACAACCAAAGTTGGTGCCGGAAAGATGATGCTGCTACGAGCGGGGGCGGGGATTCCGATCGCATACGGTTATGCCTGAGCCTGCGGGGGCGAGATTCGGCGAAGGCCGTCTGTCCGAGCACTCACCGCTCAAGTTGCGCTCCCCTGTAGATCAAGAAGAAAGCTATCGATAGCCTCGCCACATGTGATCTGACAACCAGTGCGACTTTTCCGTAGCGGTGAGCTATTGCATCGCATCAACACCCTGCCTGCAATCGAGAAGCGGCTGGATTGCGTTGATTATCGGCGCATGTATGTCAGATTTGCCACAGGATGGGTTCTGGCTATGACTTCAGATAGTTTGCGAAACGGTGGCCGCAGTGACATCGATAACGGAACATGAACTCCTTGGGATTGAAAGTTGATCGGTCACTTGGGGTTGCGCGTACTGATATGACCGGCAACTGACCTTTATTCCAAGACTCGGGCGGCCCTGCATACGAGCGCATAGCGTCGTATCTGATCTCCGACTTGCCGACCCCGGACATCCCGACCACAAAGATGATCTGGCCACGCATCCGCGTATCGAGTGCACGCAACACGGCCTGACGCCCCTTATCAAACGCCGGATGCCTGATGATGGTCCTCATTCGGAGTCCTCCGTAGCAAAGGGCTCTATCAACTTCACATTGGACGACCATCTCTCTAGTCGCTTCAAAGGAGTCGAGACGGCGCTCCGACTTTCAATGTCGTCCATCAGGTGCTCCACACTCCCGGCAGCAGCATTTGCCTCTGCCGCCCGAATTGAGCGCTCTTTCCGATTTGCATCTCGGATTCTTGCGTTATCAACGCGGACGTCTCTATCGAAAAGTGCTTCGGACAGTTTTGTTTCTGGCGATCACTGACCCCGACTTCAGTTGGGTCGCCCATAGGGCGGAGGTGGAAGATCCTGATAATTCTCATATGAGGATGGAACAAAGAATGGGAAGTTCATTTGCGTTGGGCTTACGCAAGAAGAACACGGAGCACCATATGCGTACATGTGTAGAGCGTACTGCGGTCGCTCGCGGATTGAAGGCAATTTTCGTTGAGGAAGCAGCCTCACTTACCTACACCCATCGGTCAAAACACCCCGTCGATCACATGATTAACTATATGTGCTTGGCTGAGGAAATCGGGGTGACTCTCGTCATGTTCGGCGTACCTAAGGTCGCGTCGCTATGGGAGGGTAACGCGGAGATTCTTCGCCGATCCAGGTTTGTCTTCATCGATCGCTATCGTCATGACGAGCAGGATGATAGGGGCAATTTCGAAAGGCTTTCGATGTCCATTGCCAAGGCTCACCGTTTCAGTCGACCAACCCTCATTCGAGACACTCTCGATTTGGCGTACGCGTCCAGCGCCGGTGTTTTCGGAGAGTTGGACGCGTACTATCGGCGAGCCGATGACCTTCGATCGCTTGAAGAATGCCCGGCAATTTGTAAGCGGCATCTCGAACAGGCTGTGAGTAGTCAGGCTACGTTGGCAACCCTTCACGCGGAGGCGTCGCTCTTTGACTTCCTGAGGACCCCCGCTGATGCCACGACCATTCGAAATATTCTTCAGTGATGGCACATAAGCGAACCTCACCGAAGATAAGCGTGCTCCTGCCTCATTGGACCGTATTGCCACCGCTCCCTATCCGTGGAGTAGGAACCTCCATGGTTGAATCGCTGGCCTATTACTATGATCGCCTCGTCTGGACTACGGGGTTGGCAGATGAAGAGATTGCTCTATTGATTCGCCCCGAGCGTGCCAAATCGCGAAATAGGCAATTTGATTTGCGCACTATCGACCCAGTGTTTAAGGATATCGTCGCATTGGAGGCATTGACAGGGCAGAGAAATCTGAGGCACGGGACTCTGTGGGCACTCTCCGGCGTCATTTCAAAATGTTCAAGTCAATATAGGCGAGGAACGCGGCGTTGGTGTCCAATGTGTTATCTGCATTGGAACGATGAGAGTTACGAGCCTTTGCTGTGGAGTGTTGATCTTATTAGCTGCTGCCCAGTTCATGAGTGCCGCCTTGAATTTGAGTGCACGATCTGCGGTTCATTCCAGACGAGGGTGAGCGATCTAAAGCGGCGAAGAATATGCTCATCATGCGGAGAATCCTTGGGATGGAAGTCTGCTCCTGCGCGATTGCCAACCCTTCTGTTGTGGGTTGATAAGCAGATTCAAGAGTTGGTCGAATTTTGCGCAACCCCTCGGGAGCATCCATTGTCACGGAGCACATACGAGCGTTTTGTTGAGGGGCTTCAAAAGAATGTACGTGGTCGTGGCGGTGTTCAAGGGGCCATTCGACTGTGCCTCCGCGACATTCACAGGAGAGCCTTTCTGAGGTCTGGCCGTTTGACGATTCGATCCTTAGTTAACTTGTGTGCCCTGCGAGGTATATCAGTAAGTCAGTTTTTGAATGCACCAAGTGAGTCATCAAGTCCGGCACTATTCGATCATTGGTGTGCGCTTTCCTATCCTCCGCTTCCATCGGCATGTCGTGCCAAGCGAATCTATGTGGCGACCAGACTAGTCGCTTCTATGCTTGACACTAGACCTTTATATGTACCGCCGTTGTCGCTTCTTTTGCGGCCTCTCAACGTTCGGGTGGCTATGGTTCGTGACGCGGATCCAAAGATTTGCGAAAGATATGAAGAGCTATATGCGTGTCAGGGAGACATTGAACGTCTCGAGTCTTTGAGACGTTCCTACATGTTCGTGAGACACCTAATCATCAAGCATGGCGTTCGATGGGAGGCGAGGTCTTTCTTGGACTCGATTGTTGATGCTGAAGTGAAGCGATCTGACGCGGTTAAGCTTTTGGATGGTGCTTTCGCAGCGATGAATGCTTACGACGCTTCGAATATTCAGGGCTATGAAAGAGATTTGCGAATCTGGGACGCCGTGGAATGGGTCATCGGCAAATGGGCTGATCGGGGCCAAGCACGATAGTCGAATGCCAGATTGACCGGGGGGATCCGCTAGACTGATTGAGACCTAATGTATGAGCAACGACCATCCAATTGACTTTAAGCTTGATCACGAACTCTTGACGTCCATTCGTGAGTTGCTCGAGCCAGGGGAGACTCTCGCCGGGTTTATTGAGGTTTCCTTGAGAAAGGCAGTTATTTTTCGGAAGATTCGCCGCGATTTCATAGCTCGGGGCATGGCGTCAGGTAATAAGGCTAGGGCGACTGGCCGCTATGTGACGGCGGATGAGGTCTTGAAATGTCTCGAGGAAATGCTGAAGTGAAATTTTGAAGAGTCGGTGATCAGGTGTTTTCTTGCCCATCCGGTGGTGCACATCGGGAGTCTTAGCTTGCCTGCGCTTCGGTTAAACGGGTTACCCGCCTGCTGAATTCGCGACCCAAGGTAGATGTCACCAGCATCAGGTTCACTACCCACGTAGTGTTCAGGCCAAACTGGAGATTGTTCGTGCAAGTTGGCGGCTAGGAAACGTCCGCTTCCGACCCAACGCGGACCTTTCGCAATGCAAGTAGTTTTACTTATCCAGCCGGCGTAGTTCTACGGTCGTCAATCGACACGACTAGCGTAAAACTGTCGTCTGTGCCCTCTCCGAACTAAGGAACTTGCCGCGACGGCGCTCAGCTATCGATGGTCGTTCGCCCCAGCCCAACCCGTGGCATGCGCAGAGCGCATTTCGGTCAACGCTGACTTCAGAGCAATTTTCAGGCGAAGAAGTGATGCAATCTCCGGCAATCAAAAAGAGTAATGCAGCGATGTCCAATCTGTGGCGTCAGTTTCTGATCATGGCCCGCACCTCCGCAACCTGCCTGATTTTCGCTGTGGCGTGCTACATGGTCCCTGTTTCGCAGAACGCTTCAGCTCAGGCGTCAAGCGCTCATCCAGTGTCTTCCTCCGAGGCAGAATCCATCGCACGTGAGGCCTACGTCTATACCTATCCAATGGTCCAGAACTACTTGACCATCTATCAATTCTCGCTCGATCCCCACGGTAGCCAGTACAAGGGGCCGATGAACCAGATTCACAACGTGGCGCGCGTCTTTACACCGGCAGACACAGCGATCGTCACGGCAAACTCCGATACGCCGTACTCATATCTCATTATGGATCTTCGAGCCGAGCCGCTGGTGGTGACGCTGCCGAAGGTCGCGAAGAACAGGTACTACTCGCTGCAACTGGTCGATTTATATACGCATAACGTCGACTACTTAGGTACACGCAAGGATGGCAATGACGGCGGCAAATTTCTCATCGCCGGACCCGGCTGGAACGGCCCGCTGCCGGCGGGGATCAAGCGAGTAGTGCACAGCCCCACGCAATTGATGTTCGCGCAATTTCGAACGCAGCTGTTCAACGCGGGAGACCTGCCCCAAGTAAAGGACATTCAGAGTGGATATGGCGTACAACCTCTGAGTGTCTACTTGGGCCGCGCGGCGCCACCCACCCCCCCAAGTATCGACTACCCGGCTATCACGCTGGAAAGTGCGAAAACCGACTTTTGGAGGTACGCCAACTTTCTCCTCCAGTTCGCCCCGCCTTTGGCCGGCGAAGATCACGTGCGGGCAAGATTCGCGCGAATTGGCGTCACTGCTGGCGCGCCGTGGCCGCCCGCCGGCCTCTCTGACCAGGTAAGGAAAGCGATCGGAGTCGGGGAGCAAGCCGCCTCCAAGGATTTGGAAGCTTCGACGCTCACGCTCAAGACATCCGTTGGGTTGTTCGGTACACCAGAAAAGATGCGCGGAAAATACAAAGAGCGGGCGCTAGGCGCGATGGGCGGCATCTACGGGAACGATGCGGAAGAGACGGTCTATCCAGTCTACCTGACAGATGCGGCCGGCAAGATGCTCGACACGGGCAAGTTCAACTACGCGATCACCTTTAAACCAGGCCAGCTTCCACCAGTCGATGCGTTTTGGTCGGTCACTATGTATGACGGCAAGACCCGTTTGATGGTCGAAAACCCAATCCATCGCTACTTGATCAATGCCGCGATGCTCGACTCCCTTAAGAGAGATGCAGACGGTGGCATTACCCTCTACTTCCAAAATGCCTCTCCAGGCCCGGCGCTCGAGTCCAATTGGCTGCCTGCGCCTGACGGACCAATGGGTCTGGTGATGCGCTTGTACTTGCCCAGGCCGCAGGTGATCAGTGGGCAGTGGACGCCTCCGCCGCTACGAGAGCTGGGGGAAGTAAAGAAGTGAGCTGACGAACTCCCATTCAAATTGGCCCGCTGCTCAAACCCAGGATACCATCATGCGCCATCACGCCATTGGTTACGCGCTTGTCGCTTCGCTTCTGAGTTTCGCGAGTGTCCACGCGGCCGTACCGCAGGGAGGGACGGTTCCCGTAACAGTCGACAATTTTCCGCGCGCCGAATCGGACACGTACCTTTTCGTCGTGAATAAGCGCGCCGGCGGCATCGGTGTGTTCAATCATGAGCGGCAACCCGCCGCCATCGACAAACAGGACGTCGTTCGCCTCAATCGTGACACGCTCTATTCCTCGGCTGTATTTGATCTGGATGCCGGCCCTGTCACGATCACGCTGCCCGATGCAGGCAAGCGTTTCATGTCAATGCAGATCATCAATGAGGACCACTACGTACCAGGGGTGTTTTATGGCGCTGGGAGCTACACGCTGGACAAATCGAAGGCAGGTACGCGCTACATCGTGGCTGCCGTGCGGACCCTGGCAGACCCTAGCGACCTGAGGGACTTGGATGCCGCGCATGCCTTGCAAGACGCCATCAAGGTTCAGCAAGCCAATCGGGGCAGCTTCGAAGTTCCGCACTGGGATCCGGCGAGCCAGAAGAAGGTACGTGATGCGCTGCTGGTACTCGGCTCCACCATTCCCAGTTTCAAAAACGCCTTTGGCCAGAAGGGCGAAGTTGACCCGATACAGCATCTCATCGGAACAGCGGCAGCATGGGGCGGCAATCCTGATAAGGACGCCATCTACCTGAACGTGACACCTGCCAAAAACGACGGCAAGACCATTTACCACCTCGTGGCAAAAGACGTGCCGGTCGATGCATTTTGGTCGATCAGCGTCTACAACGCCAAGGGCTACTTTGAGAAGAACGCGCTGAACGCCTATGCGCTCAATAACATCACGGCGAAAAAAAGCGCTGATGGCTCCGTTGCCATCCAGTTCGGCGGTTGCGACGGCAAGATACCTAACTGTCTACCCATCGTACCCGGCTGGAACTATATGGTTCGTCTCTACCGCCCCCGTGCGGAGATTATTGACGGATCGTGGAAGTTCCCTGAGGCGCACGAATAGGTGGTTAACGCGTTCGCCAACGGCGAAAGGCGGCATGAATACGTGCTAATCCTGGGGAACCTATGGCTCAGAGAGCATTCCTTCGAGCGGTCGCCTTGGCGTCTGTCCTGATCTTCGCATTTTTGCCGTCAGTCACTCTTGCGTACGACTCGTCACCGGCAAACGCGAATGGGTGGGACTTTCAATTTACACCCTATTTGTGGGGCGCAAGCCAGACAGGTAGCGTGCAGGTCAGAAATTTCCGCAGCGTCAATGTGGATGCTCACTTCTCGGATATCCTGAAGGACCTGAAGTTCGGCATCATGGGCACTTTTGAAGCCCATACGGGCAAGTGGTCCATCCTTGCAGATGCCTTTTATGTGAATGTGGGGAAGACATCCGATCCATTGCTGGGTGGCCGTCTGGGAACCGCACATTCGGGTGGCGAAACCGCCATTCTTCAGTTGGCCAGCGGCTACCGTATCAAGGATGACTCCACCTTCGTGGTCGACGCGGTACTCGGAGTGCGATACACGAATCTGTTGAGCCGGCTTGATTTATCTCAGAGTGCGTTGCTGCCCAACGGTGCTCGCTTCAATTCCCGCTACAGCTGGACTGACGGATTCGCCGGGGTTCGGGCGCTTTATCGTCTGGACCCTGCATGGACGCTAACGGGCTATGCCGACGTAGGTGCGGGCGGAACAAAGCTCTCCTGGCAAGCGCTTCTCGGTGCGAAGTACAACATGTCGAAATCATCCGACCTGATGTTTGGGTATCGCGTGCTTTCGCAGGATTACGGCGAAGCTGCTTTCCACTACAACATCCGCACCGGGGGCCCTTACTTCGGCGTGAATTTCCGTTTCTGAATGAATGGGTATGGAGAGCAAGATCGGCCATCGAGGCCTTTCCAAGGTGCGAAAAGGAATGGGCGCCAAGCCCGACATTCAGCGAGAAACGAAATGGTGTTCCGACTGATCGTTCGCCGGTATGAATAGCGCTGAGGTCCGATTCCGACCCATTATAGGTATTCCGCTACTCGCTTAAGGGGCTTCAATGCGCTACTGGTTCTGGGCTGTCCTGGCCTTGTTGCTGGCCACCGGTCCCGCTTTCGCACAGCCGTCCAAGGCGAGGATGACCGGGGTCTATAGCGATCTTCGCTACAACCGAGAAGGTGGTGATCTGCTGGGCATGGAGCTGCTGGTGGTCCCCAGTGCGTCTGGTTACACAGCCTTCGTGCAAATCGCCGAGGGTGGCGCGCCATATACGGCAGTGGTCCCAGTTGTTGTCGAAGGATCGCGAATCTCGTTCACGCTACCGCCCGGTGGGGCGTTTGGCGGTATGCGGTTTGATGGCGAGCTGAAAGGGGCCTCGCTGGTCATCAGTTCGCCGGCGGGAACCAAGGAGACCCTGATGCGAGGCAAAAGCTACTGGCAGTGATAGCGTTCGTGAATGTCCGCAACCCAGAGCGGACCTTACGCGGGCCGTCGCGTCGCTTGGTTCGGTATCAAGGCAGTCCTTTCCCCAAAAGAATCCGAAGCTTGCCCTTCAGTGCACATGTAGCCGGGCCCCAGTCGGCTGCGCCCGCTGACACCAATGTTTGTACCTCCCCTTTGACACCAATGTTTGTACAACTGGTACATACATTGGTGTCATGCCCACCATGCCTTGTGGCAGGGGTATGACTTCAGGCCCAGGTCACTACTGTTAACTTCGCACTATGGTGTAGTCGAGGCTATGTAGCAGTGCGGGTGGGCTATGGAAGACAACGTCGGCCATCTGAAGAAATTCCAGAAGGAGCTCTCCGCGGGCACCGTGTCGCTGGTGCTGCTGGCGGTGCTGGGCCAGTCGCGGCAGGCGATGTACGGCTATCAGATCGCCAAGCGTCTGGAAGAGGTGGGCGAGGGCGTGCTCGCTGGAAAGCAGAGCGCGCTGTATCCCGTGCTGCGCAATCTCGAGGGGGCGGGGCTGCTGGTGAGTGAGGTGGAGCCTTCGGTCAGTGGGCCGCCTCGCCGCTACTACCGCATAACGAAACAAGGGCGAGACGTGTTGCGGGACTGGGTGGATGCCTGGAATGCCACGCGTGACTCCGTCGATGCCGTATTGCAAGGAGGGGTGACATGAATGCGCCACGTACGATCGCCGAGTACCTGAAGCAATTGAGGGCCGCGTTGCGCGGTGCCGATCCTGCGTTGATCCAGGACGCGCTGTATGACGCCGAGGAGCATCTGCGCGCGGAATTGGCGGAGAACCCGCAGCGCAGCGAAGCGGAGATGTTGGCGCACGTGGTGGGCACGTACGGCGCGCCTGAAGAAGTCGCCGATATTTACCGCGATCAGGAAATCAAGATCCAGCGTGCGTTGCGCCCGCCGCCGATGCCCAAGCGCCGTTCGGTGTTGGGACGCTTCTTCGGCGTCGCTGCCGATTCGCGCGCATGGGGCGCCATGTTCTACATGCTGCTGGCGCTGGCTACCGGTATTTTCTATTTCGTGTGGGCGGTAACGGGCACGGTTGTATCACTGAGCTTTTCGTTGACGATCATCGGCATTCCGCTGGTGGTGTTGTTTCTCGGCACGGTGCGCGCGCTTTCGTTGTTGGAAGGGCGCATCGTGGAAACGATGTTGGGGGTACGCATGCCGCGGCGTCCGCCTTATCCGTCGCCGGCAGGTACTTCGTTCCTGCAGCGCATCGGTGCCATGTTCACCGATGGGCACACGTGGACGACCTTGCTCTACATGGTGCTGATGCTGCCGCTGGGCATTTGCTATTTCGTGGTTACAGTAACGCTGATGAGCGTGTCGCTTGCCTTTGTCGCAGCGCCCGTGTTGAAAACACTGAGCGTGACAGGCGTGCTTGGCCTGGATTGTGGCTCCCCGTACTGGCTCTGCAGCGAAGGTTACTGGTGGGCAGCTGTGCTGCTTTGCTTGCTCGGTATTCTGCTGCTGTTCGCCACGCTTCACGTCGTACGCGGTATGGGTACGCTGCATGGCGCCATCGCCAAGAACCTGCTCGTGCGCCAGACAGAGCGCGGGAACTGAGTCGTGCAGACGCACGCGCTCTGCCGATTGGCCGGGGATTGGTTGGGTAACGAATTGATTGCCACGACGCGATGGGGGCAGGGTGGCCCGGCGGTGGGACGCATCCAGGCCAAGCTGGCCCTGGGTGGCCGTGTCCTGGTGCAGGATTACCGTGAAGAGCGCGATGGCGAGGTGTCGCTGCAGGCGCATGCCGTGTTTGTGGCTGAGCCGGAACACAACCAGTACAGCCTGCACTGGTTCGACAGTGTTGGCTTTGTGCCCGGCACGCCGGCACCCGGGGTGTGGGACGGTGAGCGTCTGACTTTCGTACGCAGCTCGCCGCGTGGACAGACGCGACATGTCTATACGTTTGAAGGCGATGACGTGTTTACGTTGAAGCTGGAGAGTTCGTTTGACGGTGGTGTGAGTTGGGAGCCCGTTTTGAGCGGTATGTATCGCCGTTTGGATTGACTCTTGGAAAGCGTCGCGCGCAAGCGCGCTCCTACAAAGATGCGTTGTTGTAGGAGCGCGCTTGCGCGCGACCGTTAGTTACACCAGTTGCAGATCCTTCGGCTTGGCGCCCGGAAACACAGCCTGCAATTGGCTGCCCGAGAGGCCCCACATGCGCCCCAGCAACCCACCCAGCACGTCCCGGTAATTGTTGAGCACGGGGTAGTCGCGATTCTGGAATAGGCTCTGCGCGTTCACGGCCATCTGCTGGCCGGCCACGCGGCCACCATTCACCTTTCCGCCGAGCACCCAGTACACCGTGCCGTGCCCGTGGTCCGTGCCCTTGTTGCCGTTCTCGCGGAAAGTACGGCCGAACTCGGAAACCACCACGACCACGGTGTTATTCCACTCGTCGCCCAGTGCATCCGCATAGGCGGCCAGACCCTTGCCGAGATTGGTGAGGTTGTTGGCGAGCTGGCCGCTGGTGCTGCCCTGGTTAACGTGCGTGTCCCAGCCACCCACATCCACGAAGCCTAGCCGGTACTGGTCGCGCATCATCGTGGCGATGCGCTGCGTTTCTTCGGCAAAGTTCTTGGCGTTGGGTGCGCCGCGGTTGGCCTTCATCATCTCGTCTTGCAGCTCTTTGGAAACGGACTGCCGCAGCTCCAGACCGTCGGCTGCCGCAGAGGCCAGCGTCGTGTCCCGATACATGCCAGCCAAGATGCCGGACTGTCGTTCGTCGAACGTGGGCTTGGGGTTGCCGCGCAGGGAGATGTTAGGGATGTCGTGCTGGCCGCCCTGGAAGCTGAGCGGCAACGCATCGGTAAAGGCGATGGATGGCACACCGGTCATCTGCCCTGAAAGACGCGCCATGAAACCGGAGCGGAAATCGCTGCGCGCATTGCTTGGCTGGCCCGATTCGACGTTGTCCTGCGTTTCGAAGTGGCTGCGCGACAAATCGTCAGTACCGGCGAACGGCACAAACGCCACCTGACGTTTCTGCCACAACGGATAAATGGAATCGCGCAACACCGGATTAAGGCCCCATTCGCTGTCGAGGCCAAGGGCGCTGTTGGTGTTGTACGGATCGGGTCGGGCGATGGAAAGCGTGGGGCGTGACTCGTAATAGAAATCACTGCTGTGCGGCACCAGCAGGTTGTTGCAGTCGTAGCCGCCGCGCAGGAATACCAACAGAAAGCGCGGGGCGTTGGCGGGTGCAGCAAACAATTTTCCGGAAAAGGAGAGGGCAGGTGCGGCGACAACGGCGGTAGCAGCGGCAAGCAGGAATTCGCGGCGGTTCATGGCAGTCTGCCTCAGCGGTAATTGAAGTCGGGTGAGGAGAGCAGGAAGGTGTTCCATTCCTGCTGCGAGGTAGCTTTGGTCAATGCGTCCCGCGTCGGCGTGCTTAGCTTGGTGTCGTAAGTGTCGTAATAGAGCCGGGTGGTGAGCATCGGAAAGTCACCGCCAGTTTTCGGCTGCCCTTCCGGTGTCAGCAGGCGGTTGTTGCCGGTGCCGATGGCGCCAGCGATCTCAAAGCGTTTGGCCATCTGACCGGAGCTCGACCATCCCGTGCTGTCCAGCGGCCAACCGTCCGGTGTGAGGCGACCGAACACCGGTTCACCCAGCTGGTTGAGCCAGTTGAGCAGCGGCTTGGCGTTGGCAATGGGCTTGCCGTCATAGGCCATGCGCACCGATGAAACCACGAACTGCATAGGGTCTTTGAACTTCTTACCGTAGCTGGCGGCCAGCTCTTTCGAGTCGAACATGGTGCGTAGCACTTCGGCGATGTCGCCGTCGGTACGTTCGAAGGTGTGCGCCATCCTGGCCACCAGCTCCGGAGGCGGGTTGTCGGACACGAAGAACTCGGCGAGCTTCTTCGAGACGAATTGGGCGCAAGCAGGCTGCCTGGTGATCAGGTCAACGGCTTGAGCGATCTCGTCGAAGCCGCTGCCTTTGATCTTGTGGCCGAGCAACACCTTGTCACTGAAATCATGGCGCTTGGGGTTGAACTCGAACATGCCATTGCGCACTACCATTTCGGCTACGCGTGGGCGCATGGGGCCGGGTTCGCGCAGCGGTGCCACGCCAGCACCGGTGAGAATGAGTGCAAGTTGCTGCACGTCCTGCTGCGTGTAACCGGAGCCGACACCCAGTGTGTGCAGCTCCATCAGCTCGCGCGCATAGTTCTCGTTGACGTGGCCCTTGGCGTTTTGTGCGTTGTCGAGAAACTCCATCATCGCTGGACTTTCCAGCGTCGCCATCACCAGATCGCGGAACTTGCCCAGCGCATGAGGGCGAATGGTGTTCTGCACATAATCGGCGGCCACCCAGCGCACGCGGCCCTTAGCTCCGTACACGCTGAAATGATTGAGCCAGAACCACACCATCTGTTCCTTGAGCTGGTTAGGCCCATAGATGGCGTGCAGCATTTCGATTTCCTGTGCCTGCTGCAGCAGATCGTTGGCATGCTGTTGCTGCGCCTTCTTGGCGGCTTCCTTGGCGTCGCCATCCGGCATGGCTTTGATGTTCGCCTGCTGATCACGCAGGTTGGTCAGCAGTTGCTCGGTGGAAACGCTGCCAGCCTCATAGGAATTGATCAGCGCGTTGATCGGTGCCGGCAGCTCATCGCTGATGCGTCCATCCAACTGCCGGTCGAGCAGGCGCGAACGGCCAAGGTCGCGGTAGGTAGCGACGGTAGATGTGTCGAGTTCAAAGCTGTCCCGACGCAGCCAGTCCACGTCTTCCTGTGACAGCACGCGAGCATCGCGCGCCATGGTGCTGCCGGAGCTTAGTGTGAGCAGTACGGCGAAAGCGGTCAGCCAGGGGCGGATTTGAAGTTTCCGGGTGTCGCGCATGCGTCAGGGTTCCAGGCGGCAAGGTTGAACGACGGCGTTGGCTCGGCAGTGTCAACGCGGCACTTGGCGCCCGGATTACCGGGTTTGGGGCGGGTGGAGAAAATTTGTTCGGGGCGGATTCATGCGGCGGGCGCTTCCTTACGCTGGGCCTTCGGAAGGCAGGAGTGTCTTCTAAAAGGAGTAGGGGGGCGAGTTGCCTTGGACCAACCTAGTCGCAAGATTGGCGCCCTCTCCCCAACCCTCTCCCACGAGGGGAGAGGGAGCAAGAGCGGAGAGCCAAGAGCCAAGAGCCAAGAGCCAAGAGCCAAGAGCCAAGAGCCAAGAGCCAAGAGCCAAGAGCGCCACCGCGATGCTTTAAGCCCTCTGCGCGATGGCGCGTTGCGGTGTAGCCGTGCCGTTTGTCGGGCGATCGTGACGATCCGAGATTCGTTCGCGTCAAGGCTTGTATTAATCACGACGCTACGACGACCCCGCTCTTGAGGCCATTTTCTTTGGGTTACTTTTCTTTGACCCCGGGCATCCTGCCCTCCGCCCTTCGGGCCGGCTTTGCCGTTCGCACGCGCTCCTGCGCGTGCGTGGGCCAGCAAAAGAAAAGTGACTCGAGCGCCGGCAGGCGACATTGCCACCTTCGCGGTGGTCGAAACGCCCGCCGCGTCCCACAGGGACTAGCTTCGCGTCGTAGGCGGCACGCTGGCCTTATCGCCACATTCAGAGCCGAGAGCAAAGTCACTGGATCCCCGCTTTCGCGGGGATGACGATGAGGGGGCATGCGACGGTGAGAGGGGTATACGACGGTGAGAGGGGTGCGCGTTCTCGCCGACACACACTCTTCACCCCCAGCCCTCTTCCCGCAAGGGAGGGGGGACAACAAGCTAAAACTCATCCACAAACTCCACCACCGCCCCCAACAACGACGCCTCCACCTCCGTCACCGCCCGCACCGCCGCCGCATGCAAAGCATCCTTCGCCTGCACTTCGATCAGGAACAGCTCGCCCCCATTGTCATCCACCAGATCGGTAGAGCTGGAATCGTCGCGCAGGTAGCTCGTCTCGTCATCGAGCTCTTCAACGTGTTCGATGCCATCGATGCCATGCAGGATGGTCACCATCGTGTCTGCGCTGTCACGGCTTCCTGTCATGCGAATGCGGATCGTGGGCATGAGAGCGGCTCCCAGGTTCCAGCGCCCCTATGCTGGAACAAAGCACGTTCAAAGCAGGTGATAGCAACCTGTGGGATACCATAGTGCTTTGCAGGAGAGCCCCGTGCCCAAGATTTACGACCGCGCCTATTTCGACAAGTGGTACCGCCACCCGGATCACTCCGTCGCCTCTCCGGCGGAGCTGAAGCGCAAGGTGGCCATGGTGGTGGCGCAGGCCGAGTACTACCTGGGGCGCCCGGTGCGCAGCGTGCTGGACGTGGGGTGCGGTGAAGCGGTCTGGCGGGCGCCGTTGCGCTCACTGCGGCCCGGTATTCACTATCAGGGACTGGAGGCCAGTGAATATGCCGTGGCCCGTTACGGTCGCAGCCGGAATATCGGTTTGGCACGATTCGGGCAGCTGGAGCATCTGCGGTTCGATCATCGCTTCGATGTGATCGTTTGCACCGATGTGCTGCATTACCTCAAGCCCGCAGAGATTCGCGCCGGTCTGGTTGGCATCGGCGACATGCTCGAGGGCGTCGCATTTCTCGAGGTATTCACCAGCAAGGATGGTGTGGATGGCGATATGGATGGATTCCATTCGCGTGCGCCGTCCTGGTATCTGAAGGCGTTCAACGATGCTGGGCTGATGCCGTGCGGCTCCCATTGCTACCTTGGCCCAAGATTGGAGCGACGGGTGGCAGCGTTGGAGCGGGCGCAAAGCGCGTGATGCTTTTTTGTAGGAGCGCACTTGTGCGCGACCGCAACGCTTCGTGTAACGATATCGCTCGGCGGTCGCGCACAAGTGCGCTCCTACAGATAGAGAAAGGCAGTGGCTGTCAGAATTCCAGGTGCGCGCGCAGGCCAACGAAGCGCGCGGGGCCGCGGTCGCGGTTGTAGCCCGGGTTGTGGATCAACTGAAGATCCGGACTCAGCGTGAGGTGCGTGATGGGCGTGAAGCTGTAGTACGCCTCGAGAATTTGCTCGCGTCCGTAATTGAGAGCGCCATCGCCGAGCACGAAACCATTGCCACCCAGCGCCAGATAATCGCGATGGTCGCGTGACAGGCCGTTGATGTTCACCGCCATGGCGAAATGATCGGTGGGGCGGCCCCAATGCACACCCGACAGTTGAAAGCCGGCGCTCAGCGTGCGATCGACTTCGGTAAATACGAAAGACTCCGTGCGGCCGTCATTCCAGCCCGCGCGCATAAACAATCCCGTCTCGCCGTTGTCGGCAAGAGGAAGTTCGCCATTGATGCCGAAGCCATATTTATGCCGGCCCGGCTGGTCATCTGCGCGGATGTCTGGAGGCTGGCCCGTGGCAAGTGCGATGGCGGCGGCATCGCGATAGATTCCCATGCGCGCCTTGTTGCGGAACGCCAGAAAGCGCAGCGCCCAAGCGTCTGGCGAGGGCTGCACGGTCAGCTCGATTTGCTGGCCTTGCGAGTCGCTGAAGGAGCTGACCAGTCGCTGGCCGTTCGCTTCATAGGGCATGCGATAGATGCCGTAGCGCAGGCTCCAGCCCGCGTCGATCCACGCCATCATCAGGCCTTCGGTGTAGCCACGCGTATCGGCGGCGAAATCCCAGGCGGTGTTATTGAACAGCGACCAGTTCATGAACTGCGTGCGCGTGCTGCCGGCGTAGCGGTTCTTGTCGAAGTCATCGTTCACGGCCATCTTGCCGAGCTTCACTTCGAAGCGGCGCGCGGCTTCTTCGCTGGGCAGTTGATCCTGGGCGCGTTCTACCGGTGCGGGATCGCCGCCGAGCGGTAAGGTCCAGCGCAGGTAGGCTCGCGCGAGATACGGCGTCTTGCCCAGCGATACCGTGCCGGAGCGGATCACGTCGCCATTGGTGAGGCCGCCCAGGCCAGTGGCCCCGGACACGCCTTCGCCCTTGAACATCTCCACATCGGTATAGAGCTGCAGGTGCGCGGGTAACGCCACGCCGAAGTAGAGGCCAAAGGTATGCGAACGTGCGGTATCGCCGTTGGGGTGCAAGCTGTTGTCACCCGCATAGGGTGAATGTAGCGAATCCTGGTGCTGATCGACAAAGGTGTACTGTGCGCCCAACCATTGCGGCACAAACAGATTGGCCTCTTCGGCATGCAGAACGCAGGAAGCAGACAACAGGCAAGTCACAGCGGTAGCGAAGCGATATCGCATGAAAGGCTAGGCCAGCAGGGAGTCAGGTTGTGTGCACAGCCGGGGAACGGCGGGCACGCGAGCGCTGCTCCAATGTAAAAAGGCCACCTTGCGGTGGCCTGTTATGACCATTCCGCCAATGGGCGGCAAACTCACTCTTTGGCGATGACGCGGGCGTTCTCGCCGCTACCTTCGAGGTAAACCTTTTCGCCGTTGTGGAGTGCGGAGGAGGGTTGGGTGACAGAGACCAGCACGCCGTTCTTCAGACGAACGATAATCTGCTGGCCCGGCACCGGCTTGTCGTAGTGCTTCTGCACTTCGTTGCCGGCCACGGCGCCGCCGACGGTGCTCAGCACCATGGCGACATCGCGGCCCGTACCTGCGCCGATCAGGCTGCCCACGCCCAGGCCGACGGCGCCACCGACGACGGCACCTACGCCGGTGTGATGATTGCTCTGGATCTGCACATCGGTGATTTGCTCGATGACGCCAGCGCGGATTTCAGTGCTTCCAGCCGTGGTTCCGCTGGGCGATGTGGCGCAAGCGCTGAGTATGGCGGTAACGGCAAAAGTGGCGAATAGGCCCTGAAAGCGGTGTCCGGTCATGATCGCTCCTGTTCATTGGTGGGGTAACTGCGGCCCACGTCGGGCGAGGGTGGTGAAGAACCGCTCGATCGTCGTGGAGCTGTCACTCAATATCGTAGAGATCACCCAAGGAACGTGAAGTCGCCGACAGGGGGCCTTGTTTGCAGCTTTCCTGTGTGTCGGCATGCGAGTGATGGCCTTACGGACAGGCTCTCCAGGCAGAATGCCAGGCACAAAAAAAAGCCAGGCCGATACGGCCTGGCTTTTTTGGGGAGACCCTAACGATCAGCCCACGCCGCGCGAGGCTTTCTTGCGATCGTTTTCCGTCAGGTGCTTCTTGCGCATGCGGATTTCCTTCGGGGTGACTTCGACCAGCTCGTCGTCGTCGATGAAGTCCAGCGCCTGCTCCAGCGAGAACTTGGTCGCCGGGGTCAGCTGGATCGCGTCGTCCTTGCCCGAGGCGCGCATGTTGGTCAGCGGCTTGGGCTTGATGGCGTTGACGGTCAGGTCGTTGTCCTTCGCGTGGATGCCGATCAGCTGGCCTTCGTACACCGAGTCACCTTCGGCAGCGAACAGCTTGCCGCGATCCTGCAGCGGGCCAAGCGAGTAGGCCGGGGTGGTGCCGCCGGCGTTGGCGATCATCACGCCGTTGAGGCGCTTGGCGATGGCCACCGGCGTGTACGGACCGTAGTGGTCGAACACGTGGAACAGCAGGCCCGAACCCTGGGTAAGGGTCTTGAACTGGTTCTGGAAGCCGATCAGGCCACGGGCCGGGATCAGGTACTCAAGGCGCACGCGGCCCTTGCCGTCCGACACCATGTTTTTCAGGTCACCCTTGCGGATGCCGAGGCGCTCCATGACGCCGCCCTGGTGCTGTTCTTCGATGTCGACCACCAGCTGCTCGATCGGCTCCATCTTCTGGCCGTCGATGTCCTTGATGATCACTTCCGGGCGCGACACGGCCAGCTCGTAGCCTTCGCGGCGCATGTTTTCGATCAGCACCGAGAGGTGCAGTTCGCCACGGCCCGAAACCAGGAACTTGTCGGCGTCGGAACCGTCTTCCACGCGCAGTGCCACGTTGTGCACCTTCTCGCGGTCCAGGCGCTCACGCAGCTGGCGGCTGGTGAGGAACTTGCCGCCCGACAGATCCTTGTTGCCGACGAACGGCGAGTTGTTGACCTGGAAGGTCATGCTGATCATCGGCTCGTCGACGCTCAGCGCCGGCAGCGCTTCCGGCACGTCGACCGAGGTGACAGTGTCGGAAATGGTCAGCTCGGGGATGCCCGAGATGGCGACGATGTCGCCGGCTTCGGCGCTGTCCTGCTCGATGCGCTCGAGGCCAAGGAAGCCGAGCACCTGGCCGACCTTGCCCTGGCGCTTCTTGCCATGGCGATCGATGACGGCGACCGGCATGCCCTTCTTCAGGGTGCCGCGCTGGATGCGGCCGATGCCGATGACGCCGACGAAGTTGTTGTGGTCCAGCTGGCTGATGCGCATCTGGAAGGCGCCTTCCGGATCGACGTCCGGCTTGGGTGCGTGCTGCATGATCGCTTCGTACAGCGGGGTCATGTCGCCTTCGCGGGCGTTCTCGTCCAGCGAGGCGTAACCGTTCAGCGCCGACGCGTAGACGATCGGGAATTCCATCTGCTCATCGGTGGCGCCGAGCTTTTCGAACAGATCCCACACCTGCTCGACCACCCACTCCGGACGGGCGCCCGGACGGTCGACCTTGTTGACCACGACGATGGGCTTAAAGCCCATGGCGAACGCCTTCTGGGTCACAAAGCGCGTCTGCGGCATCGGGCCGTCCATCGCGTCGACCAGGATCAGCACGGTGTCCACCATCGACAGCACGCGCTCCACCTCGCCACCGAAGTCGGCGTGGCCTGGGGTGTCGACGATGTTGATGCGGTTCTTGGTGTCGGTCTTCTTGTCGGTCCAGGTGATGGCCGTGTTCTTGGCCAGGATCGTGATGCCACGCTCCTTTTCCTGGTCGTTGCTGTCCATCACGCGCTCGGCGAGCACGGTGCGCTCGTTGAGGGTGCCGGACTGCTTGAGCAGCTGGTCGACGAGCGTGGTCTTGCCATGGTCGACGTGGGCGACGATGGCGATATTGCGCAGATTTTCGATGGACATGGGGTCGGCTCGGGCGGCACGGGGGCCGTCGCGTGAGGTTTCTGAAGGGATAACCCGCGAATTATACGGGGTTATGTGACAGCTTGCTTGAAAAGTCTTAACAATCTCGTTCAGGCCCGAGAGTGGGCAAACGGTCGGCCGTCACCTTTGAGACACCCTGGCTGTGTTCCACTCTCGCGTTCCGGCGGGCTTGTCTCAGCGGCCTGCCAAGGTGGGGGCGTGAAAATTGGCCTTAGCCGATGGATGCTGCTTGCACCGCTGCTGGCGTCGTGCGTGGCTGCGCCTGTGCCCACGAACAAGGAGTCCGGCATGCAAGCCCCTGACTTTGTGCGCGGTGAAATACAGGTCACCGAGCACCGGGAAGGTGACGATTTATTGAGCGCCGGCCTGGGGTTGGCGGGGTTGACGGGCAACCCGATGCCGTTCGCCCAGCCGCAGCATCCGACCCCGGCTGAATTGCGTCGCCGCGCCATCCAGACGAGCTGGAAGGCTATTGCGGACCTGGGGCCGTTGGGCGGCTATGGCCGGGTTTATGGCGCGGTGCCCCCGGTGCCGGGGCGGGAGTACCAGGCCTTCGCGTGGATTCCGGGTGCCCATTCGCCGCATCGCGTGCTGCTGCAGGTGCCTGACCACTTTGATCGTTCGCGCCGTTGCCTGGTGGTCGCGGCGTCGTCCGGATCGCGAGGCATCTACGGCGCCATCGCGCTGGCGGGGGCATGGGGGCTGCCGCGTGGTTGTGCGGTGGCTTATACCGACAAGGGTACGGGCGCGGGCTATTTCGACCTGGCGGACGACAGCGGCGTGGCGCTGAATGGCACCCGTGCCAGGCGCGGCACGACTCTCTTGGAGTTTGAACCGGCAGAGGACGCGGAACGCACCGGTATCGCCGTCAAGCATGCGCACTCTGGCGACAACCCCGAGGCCGACTGGGGGCGTCACGTGCTGCAGGCTGCCCACTTTGGCCTGGCCATGCTCGATCGCGCATTTCCTGATCAGGCGCCTTTCACTGCGCAAAACACGCGCATCATCGCCACCGGGATCTCCAACGGCGGCGGCGCGGTATTGCAGGCCGCTGGCCTGGACGACGGCTACTTGCTTTCCGGTGTCGTGGCGCTGGAGCCGAATGTGCATGTGCCTGATCAGGGCAGGGCCTTGTTTGACTATGCGACGGAAGCATCCATCTGGCTGCCGTGTGCGTTGGCCGGAACCCGCTTCGACGCCTCACCGCTGGCGCGCACAGCGAAGGCAGAAGTACCGCCGGCATGGGCGCAACGTTGCCATCAGCTGCATCAGCGTGGACTGGTCAGTGGCACACGCGTGAATGCGCAGGCATCGCAGGCGTATGAGCATCTGCGCGCCAGTGGCTGGACCGATGAAACGATAATCACGGCGGCATCCACGACAGCCTTTGATCTGTGGCGTGCCATCACTGCGGCTTATGCGAGCGCGTACATGCGCCGCGGCCCGCACGATATGCCGTGCGGATTCCATTACGCGGGAATAGGTGCGCATGGCGGGCCCGGTGTGGCGGACGCCGTGACTCGCGCGAGCTGGTGGGCGGATGCCTCGGGCATCCCTCCGGGCAATGGCGTGGGTTTGTTCGGCGGCACGGATCATTCGGCGGACCCCACCTTGCCGGGAGCCTTGTGTTTGCGCGCTCTATGGGAGGACACCGATGCCAGTACTCAACCACTACGTGACGGTGTCGCGGCAACCACGGTGAAACTGCCACGCGGCAGCTTGCCGGTTTGGGTAGTGCACGGCGCGTCCGATGGCTTGCTGCCACCGGCCTTCACGTCCGACCCTTATGTCGCGTGGGTCCATGCCAAGGGCGGGCACCTGCTGTATTGGAAGGTGCCCCATGCCCAGCACTTCGATGCCTTTCTGGCGCTGCCGGGCTTCGGCGACCAGCATGTGCCCTTGCTTCCTTACGGCTATGCCGCGTTGGACCGGCTGTGGGCACATATCTATGAAGGCGCGCCCTGGCCGGCGGTGGTACCGACTCCCGCACCGCAACCGCGTGGCGCCGGGGCGATGACCAGGCAAACGCTGGACTTGCCGGCTGCGTGGACCCAAGGACCAGGGTGAGCCCGTTCTTGATGGGTGATGGGAGAGCAACCGCCTGCCGTTGACGCCAGCTGGAGTATGCTTGCCGGCCCGCAGGGCGCCTGTGGCCGCGCGCTGCTTTTGAAAACAAGGATTTCCGATGACCATCAACGTCACCTTCAACACCAACCGTGGTCCGATCCACCTGCGTCTGCACGACGACAAGACCCCGGTAACCGTGGCCAGCTTCGTCAATCTGGCTCGCCGCGGTTATTACGATGGCTTGTCGTTCCATCGCGTGATCGCCGACTTCATGGTTCAGGGCGGTTGTCCGGAAGGTAGCGGCCGTGGTGGTCCGGGCTATCGTTTCGAGGACGAGTTCAATCCGTCGCTGCGCCACGACAAGCCGGGCGTGCTGTCGATGGCCAATGCTGGTCCGCGCACCAATGGCAGCCAGTTCTTCATCACTCACGGCGCCACGCCGTGGCTGGACGGCAAGCACAGCGTGTTTGGCGAAGTGATCGGTGCGGAAGATCAGGCCGTGGTCGATGCCATTCGTCAGGGCGACGTGATCGAAAAGGTCATCGTGGAAGGCGACGTCGATGCGTTGCTGGCTGCCCAGGCTGAGCGCGTGAAGGAATGGAACGCGGTGCTCGATCAGCGCGGCTAAGCGCAAACGTGAAGTGGATGTGTAAGAGGCCGCCGATTCTTTTGAATCGGCGGTTTTTTTGTGCGCGGTTGTCATGGCAGCAGAGACATCCGCGGCCTAGAATCCATGAGCTCCACACGACACACGATGTGCGCCATCCCATTCCCTAGGAGATGTAGTCATGTCATTTCTCAATGATTTGCTCGGTGCGGTTCAGGGCAATCAGGCCGGCGGTTCCTCGCTGGTTTCGGTGGCAGGTCAGTTGATTGAAAAAGCCGGCGGCGTGCAGGGCCTCGTGGCCATGCTGCAGCAGCACGGGTTGGGCGACGCCGCGCAATCCTGGGTTGGCACCGGTGCCAATCAGGCGGTTTCAGGTGAGCAGTTGGGCCAGGCGTTGCAGAACGGCGGCCTTGGCTCGCTGGTGCAGGAAGCGGCAGGCAAGCTGGGCGTCGATCAGAACCAGTTGCTGGGTCAGCTTTCGCAGGTGCTGCCGCACGCGGTGGATCACCTGACGCCCGATGGCCAGGTGCCTGCGCAAGGGCAGGGCGGGCTGGATCTGGGTTCGCTTGCCTCACTGGCGGGCAAGCTGTTCGGCGGCGATAAAACCGCCTGAAGAGAGATCAGTAGCCCCGACGGTGCGCGACGCACCGTCGGGGATGCCTGCGTCCTTAGGTGACGTTACGCCGAAACAGCGCGTGATAGATCACCAGCAGAATCACGGCGCCGACGATCGATCCCAGGAAATGCACGAGACCGGTTTCCGGCCACCACCCCAACTTTTCGCCGACGTAGGTGGAAATAAACGAACCGGCAATACCGAGAATAGCGGTGATGATCCACCCCATCGCTTCTTTGCCCGGGGTTACCGCCTTGGCAATGATACCTACGACCAGACCGACAATGATCACCCATAGCCAGTGCATATTCGTATGTCCTTGGTGAGTGTTCGTAAGGTTTCCTGAGTGGTTCTGCCGAGCCCTCTCCGATGGGCCCGTTGCCCCGTAGCCGCCCCCTCCCGAGCGAATGCCCCGAGGCCGGCCCATCATGCTCCCGTCGCCGGTCGTGCGCACGTGACGGGTTCTTGAACGGCCTCGACTATGGAATAAGGCGGATGACGCGCCGCCGCATGCTAAAATTTCCGGGTTTACTGTCTTCGTAAGTCCCCAAACACGAGGAAGTCATGCCCCAGCTTGCCCAGCGTGTCGGTCGTGCCAAGCCCAGCGCGATCATGGTCATCGCCGAAAAGGCCAAGCAGCTCAAGGCTGCCGGTCGAGACATCATCAGCTTCTCCATTGGTGTTCCCAACTTCCTGCCCGGCGAGCACGTCTATGCCGCCGCACGCGAGGCACTCCAGCACGACACCGGTCAGTACGGCAGCAATCGCGGCGCGGATGCGTTGCTCGATGCCTTCCTGGCACACATCGAAAAGCTGGGCTTCACGGGTTACGGCCGCACCCATCTTTCCATCGGCATCGGCGCCAAACAGGTGCTGTACAACCTGGGCGAGGCACTGCTGAACGAAGGCGACGAAATCGCTTTTGCCGCACCGTTCTGGACCACGTATCGCGACATCGCCGACATCCTTGGCGCCAAGGCGAACATCCTTCATTGCGGCCCCGAGCAGAACTACAAGCTCACGCCCGCGCAGCTCGATGCCGCGCTGGCACGCAAGCCGAAAGTGTTCCTGTTCAACAACCCGTCAAATCCGACGGGCATGGTGTACACGCGTGATGAAATCGCGGCGCTGGCCGAGGTGCTGGCGAAGTATCCGGATACCTGGATCATCACCGACGACATCTACAACTCGATGGTGTTCGACGGCATCGGCTATCACAACTTCGTGCACGTGAAGCCGGAGCTGAAGGATCGCCTGATCTTCGTCGATTCCGTATCCAAGACCTACGGCATGCCGGGTTGGCGCGTTGGCCTCATTGCTGGCCCGGAGAACGTGGCCAAGGCCATCACCACGCTCAATTCCAACCACATTACCAGCCTGCCGGAAGTGATCACGGCGGCCGCTGTTGCCGCGTTCGGTGGCCCGCAGGACGTGCCGCAAGCCAAGTGCAAAGAGTTTGCCGGCAAGCGTGACATCGTGGTCAACGCACTGCGTGCGATCCCTGGCGTGGTGTGCCCGACTCCGCAGGGTGCGTTCTACGCATTCCCTGATGTCTCTGTCGCGTTCGGCAAGAGCTACAAGGGCGTGAAGATCAATGACGACATTGAACTGTGCGCCGTGTTGCTGGAGGCGGTAGGCGTGGCCTGCGTGCCAGGCTCCGCCTTCGGTGAACCGCGCGCCATGCGCATTTCCTATACCTGCCCGACTGCACAATTGCAGCCCGGGCTGGAACGCATCCAGGCGTTCTTTGCGGAACTGACCTGAGCATTCATGACCTCGTGCCTTACGGATATGCCGCCTCTTGCTCGTCATCCCCGCGAAAGCGGGGATCCAGCGCCTTTCGCCTGTAGATGCCCGAAAGTCACTGGATTCCCGCTTTCGCGGGAATGACGGTGTTTTGATGTTGCCCGCTGGCATGCATTTCGTTTTCCACGACTAGCAAAGTTGAAGGAGTTTCTCCGATGAAAGCCCCCGTTCGTGTTGCCGTTACCGGCGCTGCCGGCCAGATTGGTTACGCCCTGCTGTTCCGCATTGCCGCGGGCGACATGCTGGGTCCGGATCAGCCCGTGATTCTGCACCTGCTGGAAATCACTCCGGCGCTGCCCTCGCTGCAGGGCGTGGTGATGGAGCTCAACGACTGTGCGTTCCCGACGCTGGCCGGTGTCGTGGCCACCGACGACCTGAACGTCGCTTTCAAGGATGTGGACTACGCGCTGCTGGTCGGTGCACGTCCGCGCGGCCCTGGCATGGAGCGCAAGGATCTGCTCGAAGCCAACGGCGCCATCTTCGGCCCACAGGGCAAGGCCCTGAACGATCACGCCAAGCGTGACGTGCGCGTGCTGGTGGTCGGCAACCCGGCCAACACCAATGCGCTGATTGCTCAGCAGAACGCCCCGGACCTGGACCCGAAGTGCTTCACCGCCATGGTGCGCCTGGACCACAACCGCGCGCTGTCGCAGCTGGCCGAGAAGACCGGCAAGCACAACACCGACATCAAGAAGATGACGATCTGGGGCAACCACAGCTCCACCCAGTACCCGGATCTGCACCACGCCACCGTGGGCGGCAAGGCTGCGCTGTCGCTGGTCGATCAGGCCTGGTACGAGAGCGATTTCATCCCGACCGTGCAGCAGCGCGGTGCCGCCATCATCAAGGCTCGCGGTGCTTCGTCGGCTGCTTCGGCAGCTTCCGCTGCTGTCGACCACATGCGCACCTGGGCGCTGGGCACCGCGGAAGGTGACTGGGCGTCGATGGGTATTCCGTCTGACGGTTCGTACGGCATCGAGCCGGGCGTGATCTATGGCTACCCGGTGACCGTCAAGGATGGCAAGTACGCCATCGTGCAGGGCCTGGAAATCAATGATTTCTCGCGCGCCCGCATGGACGCCACCAACAAGGAACTGCGCGAAGAGCGCGCTGGCGTCGAGCACCTGTTCGCCAAGAAGTAAGCGAACAGCGATCGTTGCAGGGACAAGGGCGGCCATGTGCCGCCCTTGTCGTTTGTAGGCGCCTCAATGACCGCGCGGTGGGGGCTGCAAGGTGGCGAGAATGCTCCGCACGTAACCGATCAGCGCTTCGTCGGCCCACGAACTGCCGGTCAGTTCCGGCTCGTTCGCATGCGCTTCGCGGATGCGCTCATGCGTGCCCGGATCGTCGCCTGCATAGCTGCGGAACAGCGTCGCCCAGCGCAGGCCGAGTGCCCGTGCCTCGGGTTCATGCGGCGACGCGCCGTTGGTCATGGCCTTGCGCAGCTCGACCAACAGTGGCGGCCATGCGTTGAATGTCGCGCCGTAGTGTTCGCGCATAAAAGCGAATTCATCGGGTTTCAAATAGCGCTGGTAGATGGCCAGCCGGCCCTCCACGAAGGCCCGCTCGATGAAGCTTCGCATGGCGGTGGTGACCCCATGGCATCCCAGGAGCCTGGCTCGTTATCGTGCATGGTGTTGAGGCGCACCAGGAAATCCGGATTGCCGCCGGTGTCCCGATACAACGTGCGCATCCAGCGCAGCGCCAGGATCTGCGCCTCGGGCGCATCCGGCGACACGCCACGGTCTATCGCTGCCTGTACGGTGCTGACCATGGCGCTCCATTCGGCGCGGGTGTCTGCATCGTGAAGCAGCGGTAACTGCTTGATTTCCTCGGTGGAAAAGTAGTTCTCGTACATCGTCATCAGCTCCAGGGTGTCCAGCCATTCGGCCAGATCAGGGGGCTGTCCGGCGGCCAGCTGCGAACGCAACTGGATGAGCTTGCCGCGCAACCGCTCGGCACGCGTCATTTCGCGATCGATCTGAACCAACTGGCGGTCGATCAGCTCAGCCAGTGGCAGCTCCGGCCCGGACAGGGCTTTTCCGATGTCGGCCAGCGACAAGCCCAACTGGCGCAGGGCTTGAATACGATGCAGGCGCTCGATGTTGGCCCGGTCGTACAACCGGTAGCCGGCAGCGGAACGCAATGAGGGCACCAGCAGGCCGATGGCGTCGTAGTGGTGAAGCGTGCGGACGGTGAGTCCGCAACGCCGTGCAAGTTCGCCTACGGTCAACTCCATGCTGTGTCCTCCTTGCGTACCAGTGACTCTGGGGGCTCACGTTACGTGAGGGTCAAGCCTCTCTATGCGATGGCGCTTCATGGTTAAATCAGCGGATCCTCGACTGGAACATGGATATGAAGCAACTTATTGCGATCACCACCTGTTGTCTGCTACTCGCTGCCTGCGGCGGCGTTCACGGCATACGTGAGACCACTCCCAAGATGAGCAGCCGCACGAACAAGGACATGACGACCTATCTGGAGTGCGTGCAGGCGAAGTGGTCCGCGACGTCCCAGGTCAGCATGTCCAGCAAGAAGGAAGAGAGCACGCTCTCGGCAACCGACAAGGCGGGCGCGAAGATGCAGCTGGTGGTGACCCCGGATGGCACCGGCGCACAGGTGATGATGTACGAGACGCAGGACGTGAAGAAGGATTACAACTCCGCCTATCGCGAAGCGGCGATTTCCTGCCTGTGATGGTTTTGCCAGGGTGATGGCTATCTGTGCCATCACCCGGCAGACGCTCGACCAAGGTCGCAAGGTTCATTTCGTGCGGCTGATCTAGGCTAAGTCGGTAACCTGAATGAGGGTGCTGGCGATGCGTTACGAGGAGTTCTATCAGCGTTCGGTGGAGCAGCCTGAGGCGTTCTGGGCCGAACAGGCGCAGCGCATTCACTGGCACGTTCCGCCAAAGCAGATCCTCGACGTCTCCGATCCGCCGTTCCGGCGCTGGTTTGTCGGCGGCACTACCAATCTTTGCTACAACGCCATTGATCGCCACCTGGACGAACGCGGTGGCCAACTGGCGCTGGTGGCCATTTCGGCCGAAACCGGGCTAACGCGCGAACTCACGTATCGCGATCTCTATCGCGAAGTGAATACCTTTGCCGCCGTGCTTGAATCGCTGGGCGTGGGCAAGGGTGATCGCGTGGTCATCTACATGCCCAACGTCGCAGAAGCGGTCTTCGCCATGTTGGCGTGTGCACGCATCGGTGCGATTCATTCCGTGGTGTTTGGTGGTTTTGCGGCTCACAACCTCGCATTGCGCATCGACGATGCCCAACCCAAGCTGCTGATTGCTGCCGATGCCGGCATGCGCGGTGGCAAGGTTATTCCCTACAAGCCGCTGGTGGATGCGGCGCTGGAAGAAGCCCGGCATCAGCCACCTCATGTGTTGATTGTCGATCGCGGTCTTGATCCGCAGATGACGCGCGTCGCCGAACGCGATCTCGATTACGCAAGCCTGCGTGCCTCGTACGAGGGCGCGGAAGTACCGGTGACGTGGCTGGAATCCAACGAGCCAAGCTATTTGCTCTACACCTCGGGCACCACCGGCAAGCCCAAAGGTATCCAGCGCGATGTGGGTGGCTATGCGGTAGCCATGGCGCTATCGATCACCACCATCTTCGACATTGCACCCGGGCAGGTGATGTTTTCCACCTCCGATGTAGGTTGGGCGGTGGGGCATTCGTACAACGTGTATGCACCGTTGATCGGCGGCGCGACTTCGTTGCTCTACGAAGGTCTGCCGACCCATCCTGACCCGGGTATCTGGTGGAAGCTATGCGAGCGCTACGGCGTGCGCACCATGTTTTCTTCACCCACCGGCATTCGTGTGCTCAAAAAGCAGGACGTGAGCTGGCTGAAGAAATACGACTTGTCGCGGCTTCAGTGGTTGTTTGTTGCCGGTGAGCCGCTGGATGAACCGACCGCGCACTGGATCACCGAAGGTCTTGGCGTGCCGGTGATCGACAACTACTGGCAAACCGAAACCGGGTGGCCGGCGATCACGCTGATGCCAGGACTCGACCTGAAGCCTGTGAAATTCGGTTCGCCGGGTTTGCCCGCGCCGGGTTATCGCATGAAGGTGATTGACGAAGGCACCGGCGAAGAGCTGCCGCCGCACCAGAAGGGTGTACTGGTATTCGTGCCGCCGTTGCCGCCGGGCTGCCTCACCACCGTGTGGGGTGACGACGCGCGTTACGTCAGCAGCTACTTCAGCCACTTCAAGGAACAGCTGTACAGCTCGCTGGACTGGGCCATTCGCGATGAGAACGGTTACACCACCATCCTTGGCCGCACCGATGACGTGATCAATGTGGCGGGTCATCGCCTGGGAACGCGTGAGATCGAAGAGTCGGTATCCACGCATCCTGCGTGTGCGGAGGCTGCGGTGATCGGCGTGTACGACGAGTTGAAAGGGCAGGTACCGGTGGTGTTCGCCACGCTCAAACAGGGCGTAAGCGACGCTGCCGTGAGTGTTGCCAGAGGCATGCAGCAGCGTGTGGTGGAGCAGCTTGGCGGCGTGGCTAAGCCGGCACACATCTACATGGTCAATGCCTTGCCCAAGACGCGCTCCGGCAAACTGCTGCGGCGCTCGCTGCAGGCGTTGGTCCAGCACACGGATCCAGGCGATCTATCCACGTTGGATGATCCGGGTGCACTCGATGAAGTGAAGCGTGCGCTGGAGCGTGGCCCTGACGTCTGACGAGTGCGATCACGTGCGACGCACTGGCGGTTGGCCCGCATAGTTGGCGCGGGGGCGGATAAGGCCGCCGTAGTCCTGCTGTTCGAGCGCGTGTGCCAGCCAGCCAGCCATGCGGCCCGCGGCAAACAGCGAGAGCGCCGCATCCGCGCTTTGGCCGTAGAGCGTAGCGATGGTTGCCAGTGCAAAGTCCAGGCTCGGCAATCGGCCCACGCTGTCATGCACGGCGTCGGCCAACTGACGAATGCGCACCAGCCCGGCCAGGCGCGGGCGAACTTCACCAAGCATCTCAAGCAGCAGTGCGGCGCGGGGATCACCTTCGGGATACAGCGGGTGACCGAATGCGGGAAGCTCGTCGCCGCGACGCAGGCGTTCGCGCACGTGATCCACCGGGCGACGTTCGCGCAGCGCCTGTTGAATGAAGGCATGCGCGCGCGCTGCGGCACCGCCATGCTGCGGGCCGGACAAGGCGGCGAGCCCGGCACTCACGGAAGCATGCAGGCTCGCACCGGTGGATGCGGCTACACGCGTGGCGAAGGCCGATGCATTGAGTTCATGGTCCGCGCAGAGCACCAGTGCACCTCGCACGAGGTTCGCCAGCGATTCATCGCCTGGCTTCCAGCTCTGCGCCATCAGGCGGTGGATCGGGCGGCGATCGGGGCGAGTACCGCAGAGCAGGGCAGCGGTTTCCCGCAACAGTCGTGCAGCGCATTCGCGTCGTTGCTGTGGGTCGGAACTGAGCGTGTAGGGCGAGGTGAGGGCGAGCAAGGGCAGGGCAGCCGCGGTACGTTCCATCGGCGGCACTTCCTCGCGCCTGGACAGCAACGCCACGACGGGCGGCCAGGCGCCCACTGGTGCAGTGGTGAAGGGATCACCTTCGCCACCCCAAAGCAGGCGAGCCACGTCTTCCAGACTCGCGCTATCACGCGCCAGCGCAATGGCAGATTCGCCGCGGTAGTAGTGACCACGGGGCCGAATCAGCGAGATGCGCGTTTCCAGTACGGGCAGGCCCCAGGTCAGGCTGTGGGCCGCGCCTTGCGCCGCGCCACGTCCGGCCTGCCTGCGGTCGATCAGCCGCTCGATATCGTCGGTTCGGTATTCGCGGCTGCGTCCGTCGGCGCCGGGCCGCGAGTCGATCTTGCCGCGACTGACATAGGCATAGAGCGTGGAAGAGCTGACGCCCAGACGGCTGGCGGCTTCGCGGGCGGATAGGTAGTCAGAGCGCATGTGGACATATTGATCCTGTCGATCAAGATTGATCAATACATCGTCCGGTGACACAGTGATCACCGCGGGCGCGGCATGTACTGCGCCGCGACATGGCCTTGCCAACGCATCGCCTACAATATGAGGTTTAGGAGAAAGAGCATGTCCCTCCCCGAATCCGCCGGCACGCGTTTTCGCGCCGCCGTTGCCGCTGAAAGTCCCCTTCAGGTGATGGGCGCCATTACCGCCTACGCCGGCCTGATGGCCAAGCGCGTGGGCTACAAGGCGCTATACCTTTCCGGTGGTGGTGTCGCTGCCAACTCGCTGGGCATTCCCGATCTGGGCATCTCCACCATGGAAGACGTGCTCACCGACGCGCGCCGCATCGTGGACGCTACCCAGATGCCGCTGCTGGTGGACATCGATACGGGTTGGGGCGGCGCATTCAATATTGCGCGCACGATCCGCTCGTTCATCAACGTGGGCGTCGCCGCCGTACATATCGAAGACCAGGTGGGCCAGAAGCGTTGCGGCCATCGTCCTGGCAAAGAAGTGGTGGCCAAGGAAGAAATGGTCGACCGCGTCAAGGCTGCCGTGGACGCCCGCACCGACGCCGGTTTCGTGATCATGGCGCGTACCGACGCGGCTGCGGTGGAAGGCATCGATGCAGCGATCGATCGTGCCTGCGCCTATGTCGAAGCAGGCGCGGACATGATCTTCCCCGAGGCGATGAAGACGCTGGAGGACTACCGCCGCTTCAGGGCCGCGGTGAAGGTGCCGATCCTGGCCAACCTCACGGAGTTCGGCTCCACGCCGTTCTTCACCACGAACGAACTGCGTACCGCCAACGTGGATATCGCGCTGTATTGCTGCGGCGCTTACCGCGCCATGAACAAGGCCGCGCTCAATTTCTACGAGACGGTGCGTCGCGAAGGCACGCAGAAGAACATCATCGACACGTTGCAGACCCGCGCTGACCTGTACGACTTCCTCGGCTACCACGCCTACGAGGACAAGCTCGACGCACTGTTCGTCAGCAACAAGGCCTGAGCCACTACCCCATTCGCCGGCCGGGGCATGCCGCGGCCGGCAGAGTCGCATGCATTTAGGAGACGTATCCGATGAGCGAGCAAACCCTTCCCAAGCCCAAGAAATCCGTCGCGCTGTCGGGCGTGGCTGCTGGCAACACCGCGCTGTGCACGGTGGGCCGTAGCGGCAACGACCTGCATTACCGTGGCTATGACATCCATGACCTCGCAGCCAAGGGCTGTTTCGAGGAAGTGGCTTACCTGTTGGTGCACGGCGTGCTGCCGAACTGGGCTGAGCTGAATGCTTATCGCGCCAAGCTCAAGCGCCTGCGCGGTCTGCCCGCACCGGTAAAGAGCGCGCTGGAACTGCTGCCCGCCGCCACCCACCCGATGGACGTGATGCGCACGGGTTGCTCGGTGCTTGGCACCGTGCTGCCGGAGAAGGACGACCACAACGTCACCGGCGCTCGCGACATTGCCGATCGCCTGATGGCCAACTTCGGCTCGATGCTGCTGTACTGGTACCACTTCAGCCACAACGGCAAGCGCATCGAAACTGAGACCGACGACGAGTCGATCGCCGCTCACTTCCTGCACCTGCTGCACGGCAAAAAGCCAAGCGAGCTGCACGCGCACTCGCTGGACAAGTCGCTGATCCTGTACGCCGAGCACGAGTTCAACGCCTCCACCTTCACCGCGCGCGTGATTGCCGGCACCGGTTCGGACATGTACTCGGCCATCACCGGCGCCATCGGCGCGCTGCGTGGCCCCAAGCATGGCGGCGCGAACGAAGTGGCGATGGAAATCATTGCCCGCTACCACAGCGCAGCTGAGGCGGAAGCCGATATCCGCGCCCGTGTCGAGCGCAAGGAGATCATCATCGGCTTCGGTCACCCGGTGTACACGGTGTCCGATCCGCGTAACGAGATCATCAAGGAAATTTCGCGCAAGCTCTGCACCGAGGGGGGCAACCAGACCCTGTTCGATGTGTCGGAGAAGATCGAGCGGTTGATGTGGGACCAGAAGAAGATGTTCCCCAACCTCGACTGGTACTCGGCCAGCGCCTACCACATGATGGGCGTGCCGACGGCTATGTTCACTCCGCTGTTCGTGATCGCCCGCACCTCGGGCTGGAGCGCGCATGTGATCGAGCAGCGTGAAGACGGCAAGATCATCCGTCCGAGTGCGAACTATGTCGGCCCGGAAGACCAGACTTACGTGCCGATCGAGAAGCGCTGAGCTTTACGACAGGATGGTGTAAGTAAAAAGGGGCCTTCGGGCCCCTTTTCTTTGTGCATCTTTCGTTGCGGTTCAGGACCCTGTACGACATTGCTATCGTTTCGTGTGCATCGGTGTAACAGTTTCGATACAGCTGTTCCACATCGCGATTCGTCTTGCGAAGAGCCTTGTAACACCTTGATCTGGCGACTCATGGCCCTGTGTTTATGACCAGCGGTCAACTCGGCCTGCAGGGCGGGGTGTAGCAGATATGAATCACCAGGGGTATTTACCTGCCTGACTAAAGCCAGACTCAGTGGTCATGAGTCCACTCAAACGGCTGATTTCTCGGCTGTCGCACCAGCCCGTGCGCCGATGCTAAACGTGGCACGTATGTTGCGACTAATCCGTGCTGGACCTGCAAGACCAGCTACACAGGGGGTCACCGCATCGTTCCAGGAGTAATGACTATGCGTAAGACTCTAATTGCAACCGCGATTGTGCTGGGAATGGGGTTGGCACTCCCTGCATTCGCCGGAAATAACACCAATACGTCCAACAACAACACGCTGGATGATGCCAGCACACTCAGCAACACCACCAACGAAACCACGACGAGCTTCACCGACTCGTTCAACACCAACAACGCAACCGCCACCAGCAATTTGAGCGGCTATGTAACCAATGTCGTGGTATCGGGCATTGGCAACAACGCGTCAAACGATGGCAACGCGAACGGCGGTAAGGGCGGCAAGGGCGGCGGTGGCTGGGGTGGCGACGGCTACGGCGGCGACGGCGGCAAAGGTGGCAGCGGCGGCGACGCCCACTCCCACAGTGGCAGCGGCGGCTCGGCCGACTCGTACACCGGTGATGTCCATGGCAGGAGCAGGGCCAGTGGCGGTTATGGCCATACCTCTACGGGCGACGCCAATCTCACAAGCGATGACGACAACAGCGGCAGCGCCACCAGCGGTAACGCTGGCAATGCGACCGGTGGCAACGGCTCGTCCGGCAACGCCAACGGAACGTCTGGCAACGCGTCCTCTTCGGGTGGTGCCAGCGGTTCGTCCAGCAGCACGGCTGGCGCCGGTGGCGCTGGCGCCGCCGGTGGCGACGGCACGGGTGGTGCGGGCAGTGGCGGCAATGGTGCAGCAGGTGGCAATGGCGGCAGCATCAATGTCAACGCTGGCACCTTCGATATGTCCAACAACATGACGGGCGCAGCAGCTGCGGCGGCAGGAGTTTCGATCCTTGCGCAGAACAGCGGAGCTGCAGCTTTGATTCAGCAGAGCGTCAACGTTCAGGCCAACCTGAACTTCTCACATTAAGAGCGATAGCGGTTATGCACGGCGGGGCAGGTTTTTGCTCCGTCGTGCATGGCTTCCGGCCTGAACACTCGTTCTTGCGAATGTAGGTGCGTTCGTGCACCCATTCGGAGCACGAAAACGCCTGTGGAGAGACATCGTGCCTTCGTTCAAGTGGATGTTCAGTTTGTCCGCGCTGTGCGTGTTGTCGATGTCGACAGGCGTCAGCGCATCCGATGCTTCCATTCCTTCGGCTTACATCGCCGAAGGCGCCGATTCTCCCATCGCACTTTACGTCGAGGCATCCAGGGTGGAGGGTCCAGCGGACGTCAGTGAGCTTGGCAAAGGGGTGGACACTTCCACACTTGCCAGCATGAGTGGTGGCACCGACTACTACAACACGACGCAGAACTCGACGATTACCGGAACGGTGAGCGGTGATAGTGCCAGCCATGTGTATTCCGGGGACAACATCATTACAGGCGGTTCGTTTGCCGGCGAGGCAGGCATCCCCATTGTCGTGCAGAATTCGGGGAGCAACGTCCTCATTCAGAACGCCACGGTTATCTCCGTAGGGTTCAAACCATGAAGAAACAGGTGGCGCTGCTGGTGGTTTTGGCGGCGCTGCCGCTCGGAAGCCACGCCAGTACGCCGGTGGGCGTATTGGGTGGGCAGGGCAATACCTATACGGTGCAACTCACGAGCCTCAAAGAGGCACGCTACAGAAGCACCATCCATCAGAAGTACGACTTCAGCTGCGGCTCCGCGGCTGTTGCGACGCTGCTCACCTATCAGTACGGCTACCCGATGAATGAGCAGGTGGCCTTCGAGCAGATGTACACACACGGGGACCGCACCAAGATCAACAAGGAAGGTTTCTCCTTGTTGGACATCAAGAATTTTCTCGCAGCCAACGGGTTTGAAGCCGACGGCTTCAAGGTGCCGTTGGATCGGCTGGAGAAGGAAGGCCTTCCCGCCATCGTGCTGATCAACGAGAAGGGCTATCACCATTTCGTGGTCGTCAAAGGGATGCGCAATGAGCGCGTGCTGGTAGGTGACCCGGCGCGCGGTACGCGCGTAATTGCACTCGACCACTTCATGAAAATCTGGACCAACGGTTTGTTGTTCGTTATTCACAACCGACGCAATCTTGCCGTGTTCAACAGTGCCAACGACTGGAAAGTGGCGCCGTCAGCGCCGCTGTACATGGGCATCGATCGCAACGGCCTCTTCAACACCGTGATGCCCAAGAAAGGGCGGGACGACCTTTGAGGGGAGCGTGATGAGACCGACGGTACGCTTGATTTGCCTGGGAACGTTCTTTCTCGCATACGGTTATGTCGCCAAGGCGCAGGACGGGGTGGCGGTGCCCCCTGCTGCGCCGGCACCGGCAGCGGCCACGACGTCTGAAGCGGCAGCACTTCCCGGGGGGGACGAAGTGTCGCAATGGGCGCCCGTCAGCGCGGATACGCTGGACGACATGCGAGGTGGCTATGACATTGGCAATGGATTGATGGCGTCGTTTGGTATCGATCGCGCTGTTTATGTCAACGGCAATCTGGTTACGTCCACCAGCTTCAACGTGCCTGACATCGCGCACATGACCCAGGCTCAGGCCGCAGCGATGTCCAGCGCGCTGAACTCCGTGTCCGTAACGCAAGTCGGGCCCAACAACACGTTTGATCCGACCGCACTGAATGGTGTCTCTGCCGGGACGGTGATTCAGAACACGCTGAACAACCAGAAAATACAGACCATCACTACGCTCAATACGACAGTCAACACGCTTAACGCGTTCCGCCAGATGAATTTCCAGGACGCATTACAGCAACCACAACTGCAGTCGCCGGGGCATTGATCGCTATGGGACGCGTATGGAGATAAGTCCTTTAAATCTCCACGAACACGCCGCGTTTGTTTACCGCGGCGTGTTCGTTAACGCGCGATATCAAAACGTGAGTCATGGGGAAGCATGATGCGACACGTAGCGTGGAAGTACGTCTGGTCGGCAGGATGCACGGGCCTGGTGATGCTCGGCGCACCTGTTGCTGCCCAACAGGTGCAGACGCCTGCGCCGGCGTCGACGAACTGGGCACATCCGGCCTCGTCCAACATTCCGGTGGCGCCCAGCAACGCGCCTCCAGCGGCGCCTGCCGGTACGGCGCCAACGTCGGATGAGGTGCGAAAAAAGGTGGCGGAGCAGGGTGAGCGCATCGATGCCATGCGCAGCCAGATTTCCGCGCAGATGGAACAGCTGGACGCCATGAAGCGCGCGCTGGCGCAGCAGGAGTCTGACTATCAGGCTCTGCGCCACGCCGTCGGCATGGACGAACTGGACAAGCAGCGTGCGGGCAGCATTGCCGCGGGTGGTGCTGGCGCGTCGGCGTTGCCCATGCCGGCCGGACAGGCGGTTGCCGCGAATGCGCCAACTCCCGACCAGTCGGGTCAGCAGCCGGTGGGCGAGGCACCCAAGGTGGATACACGACCGCCAGCGGTGGCCCCGATCTTCCAGCAACCGGGTGTGCTGACGCCCAAGGGCCGGTTCATCCTCGAGCCGGCGTATCAGTTCGAGTACTCGTCGCTGGATCGCGTGGCCTTGGTGGGCTACACCGTGATTCCCGCCATCCTTATCGGCCTCATCGATGCGCGACAAGTCAAGACGACCACTCAGATCGGCTGGCTGACGGGGCGCTACGGCATCACCGATCGCATGGAAGTCGAGTTGCGCGTGCCGTATGTCTATCAGCACACCGATACGGTGAGTCGCGAAATATTCACGGGCACGGCGACTGACAATGCCTTCGGCTCCAGCGGTCATGGCCTGGGCGATGTCGAAGGCACTCTGCGCTATCAGTTGAACGTGGGCGGCCCGGATAAGGCGTTCTACGTCGGTTGGCTGCGTGTGAAATCGAACACCGGCAAAGATCCGTTCGAGGTCACGACTGATTGCGTGCACCGTTGCGTGGAAAACGTGATCAACGAAGTCGACCTTTCGGCGACCGGTACGGGCCTTCCGTTAGAGCAGCCCACGGGTACGGGCTTCTGGTCGATCCAGCCGGGCGTCACCTGGCTCTATGCCACCGATCCGGTGGTGTTCTTCGGCAACCTTAGCTACTTGTACAACGTGCCGCGCGATAACGTCAGTCGAAAGATTCTGCTGGGTGGCACCGAGGAACTGGGCAAGGTCAAGGAAGGCGATATCGCCGATGTCAGCATCGGCATGGGTTTGTCGCTCAATGAACGAGCATCGATCAGTATTGGTTACGACCAGAGCTTTGTTGGCCTCACCAAACAGAACGGCAAAACAGTGCCAGGCTCAGTCAAAACCGTGCTTGGCACACTGCTCTTGGGTGGCTCGTGGCGCATGACCGACAAACGCACGCTCAACTTCACCCTTGGCGTCGGCGTGACGCGTGACACGCCTGACGCCACCGTGACGGTGCGCGTACCGATGATGTACTAGCGCATCTAACGTGCGCGCAGCCGGGTGAATGCCGTGCGGCTCAAAGGCCCTCTTGCTGCATGGCTGCCTTGACCCCAGCGTCTTCCAGCATGCGCTGGTAGAAGCGGGCAATGTTGTCCAAGCCACTCAGGTCCACGCCCTTGGCCATTGCCCAGCGCAACACCACGAACAGATAAGGGTCGGCGATGGAGCGTGTGCCGACCAGCCAGTCCTTGCCTTGCAGCTGGGCGTCAAGGCGCTCGTAAAACGGACGCAGCCGCTCGATGGCCTTGCCGCGCACTGCTTCCTGGGCCGTTGCGTCATCGATGAAGCGCTCGGGACGGAACACCGGGCGGAAGGCGGGGTGCAGATCCGAGTTGATGTACGCCAGCCAACGATTGACCTCCGCACGACTGCGCATGCTGCCATCACCACCCAGACCGGCCTGCGGATACTTATCCGCCAGATAGTTGAGGATCGCGGTGTTCTCGGTGAGCACCCAGCCATCGGCTTCCTGCAGCGCTGGCACCACGCCAGCCGGATTGACCTGCCGGTACGCCGGTGTCCCCAGTTCGGTGCGTTCCACTCGATGCGTATCGTATGGCTGGCCAATCCATTCGAGCACGACGTGATCGGCCAGCGAACAGGCGCCCGGCAGGTAGTACAGCTTCATGCATGCATTCCTTGATGAGTGATAGCTGAGCAGTGTCGCCTGTCGGACGTGCGCGCCTCAAGCCTCAGCCTGAGCGCGCAGGCGGCGACGCTGCGTGAGCCAGCCACCCAGGCAGACACCCGCTACCAGGAGCACATCGAGAGCGTAGGCGGCCCATGCATGGGCTTCGAACCAGGGCGCGAGCCAGTGGTCGTGCGCGATCATGCGTGCCGCCGTCCAAGCGATGGCCGCAGCGCCGACGGTGACGATGATCGGGAAGCGTTCGATCAATCGAAGGATCAATGACGAGCCCCACACCACCAGCGGCACGCTGATCGCCAGGCCAAGGACCACCAGCAGCATGTGGCCCTTGGCGGCACCGGCGATCGCCAGCACATTGTCCAGGCCCATCAGTGCATCGGCCACCACGATGGTGCGCATGGCAGCCCAGAAACCGCCGGCGGCGTCCACGTCATGCGCAGGCGTGGCTTCCTGTTGCAGCAACTTCCACGCGATGGGCAACAGCAAAAGGCCGCCGACGAGCATGAGGCCCGGCAGCTTCAACAGGTAGACCACCACAGCGGTCAATAGCAGGCGCACGGCAACGGCGCCCACGGTGCCCCACAGCACGGCTTTTTTTTGCAGGCGGCGGGGAAGGTTGCGCGCAGCGAGTGCAATCACAATGGCGTTGTCGCCAGCGAGCACCAGGTCGAGCAAGACGATGGCCAGCAGGCCGTAAAGAAATTCGGTGAGTTCCATGCATCGATCTCTGCGCGTAAGACAAATGCAGCAACGACGGACACGCGCGGCCCGTCATTACTGCAAAAGTCTCGTTCGCGACAGAGCCGCTGCGGTGACCGGAGCGCTGTTGCGCTCGTGGTGACGACCACCGCAAGAACACCAATGACACGGTGTCCGGAACTACTCCCTTTTGGGATCAGTATTTTCGTATTGTCGAGGCCGGCTTGCACGCCAGTCAAGCCGGATTCTTAACCATGGGCCATTGGCAGAAGGCGAAGCGCCTTCGTTGGCTCACCCGGGAATACGTACCCAGCCTTCCATCAACACGCGTGCGCTGCGGCTCATCACCGCCTTCGTGACGGTCCAAGTTCCATCAACCCACTTCGCCTCAGCACCCACCCGCAACGTGCCGGACGGGTGACCAAAGCGCACAGCCTGGCGTTCGCCGCCGCCCGCCGCGAGGTTCACCAGCGTGCCCGGAATCGCCGCGGCCGTGCCAATGGCCACGGCCGCCGTGCCCATCATGGCGTGATGCAGCTTGCCCATCGACATGGCGCGCACGAGCAGGTCGATATCGCTCACCTTCACCGGCTTGCCACTGGACGCGACGTAATCGGCCGGTTTGGCGACGAAGGCCACCTTGGGTGTGTGCTGGCGCGTGGCGATTTCGTCGAGCGAGTTGATCAGGCCCATACGCAGCGCGCCGTGTGCGCGAATGGTCTCGAACATCGCCAATGCCTTGGCGTCACTGTTGATAGCGTCTTGCAGCTCCGTGCCCGTGTAGCCGATCGCGGCAGCCTCTACGAAGATCGTGGGGATACCCGCGTTGATCATGGTGGCCTTGAGCGTGCCGACGCCCGGTACGTCCAGATCATCGACGAGATGGCCGGTCGGAAACATCGCTCCACCAGCACCTTCTTCCTCGGCGGCTGGATCCATGAATTCCAGCTGCACTTCGGCGGCGGGGAAGGTCACACCGTCCAGCTCGAAATCGCCGGTTTCCTGCACGGCACCGTTGGTCATCGGCACATGGGCGATGATCGTCTTGCCGATGTTGGCCTGCCAGATGCGTACGATGGCGATGCCGTCGCTTGGTACGCGCGCGGGATCCACCAGACCACCTGCAATGGCAAAGGGACCGACCGCTGCCGACAGGTTGCCGCAATTGCCGCTCCAATCGACGAAGGCCTTATCGATGGCCACCTGGCCAAACAGGTAATCCACGTCGTGGTCGGGCCGCGTGCTCTTGGACACGATCACCGTCTTGCTGGTGCTGGAGGTGGCACCGCCCATGCCGTCGATCTGCTTGCCATAGGGGTCGGGACTGCCGATCACGCGCATCAGCAGTGCATCGCGCGCAGCGCCCGGCACTCGTGCCGATTCAGGTAAATCTTCAAGGCGGAAGAACACACCTTTGCTGGTGCCGCCGCGCAGGTAAGTGGCAGGGATGCGGATCTGCGGTTTAGTGCTCATGGGAATCCTGTGTCGATGCAAGCCTCCCCTCTCCCCAACCCCTCTCCCACAAGGGGAGAGGGGCTATCGCGATTCTTGATTCTTACGCGGAGAAAAGGGGGTGATGCTTTATCTCCCTTCTCCCCTTGTGGGAGAGGGGCCGGGGGAGAGGGGAACGCTTTTAGCGAGTTCTTTCAAAATCACCTCAAGCACCGCCTCGTTGTTTTGCAATATGTCATTGTTCCAAAACCGCAGCACAGTGAAGCCCTGACTCTGCAACCACGCGTCACGCACCGCATCGCTACTGCTGCCGTTGTGCTGGCCGCCATCGGCCTCAACGATCAAGCGTGCACCGAAATGCACGAAGTCCACGATATAGGCACCGATGGGCTGTTGCCGGCGGAATTTCTGATCACAAATCCGATGTGCTCGGAGGTGGCGCCACAACAGTTGCTCTGCGTCGGTCATGTTCTTGCGCAAGACCTTGGCGAGCTGTCTCCGCTCCATATCCCTCTCCCAACCCCTCTCCCGCAAGGGGGGAGGGGCTTTTAGGTCACGCCGCCTGGGAGGCTTCGAGGAAGTCCTGCGCGAAGCGCTGCAGCACGCCACCTGCCTCGTAGATCGACACTTCTTCCGCGGTATCGAGGCGGCACGTCACCGATACTTCGACGTGCTCGCCATTCTTGCGATGGATGACCAGCGTGAGGTCCGCGCGCGGCGTGCGCTTGCCGACCACGTCAAAGGTTTCGGTGCCATCAATACCAAGCGTCTTGCGGTTCGTGCCGGGCTTGAACTCCAGCGGCAGCACGCCCATGCCGATCAGGTTGGTGCGATGGATGCGCTCGAAGCCTTCAGCGGCGATGGCTTCCACGCCTGCCAGACGCACACCCTTCGCTGCCCAGTCGCGCGACGAACCCTGGCCGTAGTCGGCGCCCGCGATCACGATAAGCGGCTGCTTGCGATCCATATAGGTTTCGATGGCTTCCCACATGCGCATGACGTTGCCTTCCGGCTCCACACGAGCAAGCGAACCCTTCTTCACTTCACCGTCGACCACCGCCATCTCATTGAGCAGGGTGGGATTGGCGAAGGTGGCGCGCTGTGCCGTGAGGTGATCACCGCGATGGGTCGCGTACGAATTGAAGTCTTCTTCCGGCAGGCCCATCTTCGCCAGATACTCGCCCGCCGCGCTGTCGAGCAGGATTGCGTTCGACGGCGACAGGTGGTCGGTGGTGATGTTGTCGCCGAGCACTGCCAGTGGACGCATGCCCTTGAGCGTGCGCTCACCTGCCAGTGCGCCTTCCCAATACGGCGGACGACGAATGTAGGTGCTCTGCGCGCGCCAGTCATACAGCGGCGCAGCGGTGGTGCCGGTGCTGCCCGTGCGCGCGAACATGGGGTCGTAGACTTTGCGGAACTGCTCGGGCTTCACGCTGGAGGACACGATTGCATCGATCTCTTCGTCCGAGGGCCAGATGTCCTTGAGCGTCACCGGCTGGCCGTTGGCATCGATACCAAGCACGTCCTTCTCGATATCAAAACGGATGGTGCCGGCGATGGCATACGCGACAACCAGCGGCGGCGAGGCGAGGAAGGCCTGCTTGGCATACGGATGGATGCGACCGTCGAAGTTGCGGTTGCCGGAAAGCACAGCGGTGGCGTACAGGTCGCGATCGATGATTTCCTGCTGGATCGCCGGATCAAGCGCGCCTGACATACCGTTGCAAGTGGTGCAGGCGAACGCCACGATGCCGAAGCCGAGCTTCTCCAGCTCAGGCAGCAGATTCGCTTCCTTCAAGTACAACTCCACGGCTTTGGAACCGGGAGCGAGCGAGCTCTTCACCCACGGCTTGCGCACCAGGCCGCGTGCGTTTGCGTTGCGAGCGAGCAGGGCGGCGGCAATCACGTTGCGCGGATTGCTGGTGTTGGTGCAGCTGGTGATGGCAGCAATGATCACCGCGCCATCGGGCATCTGGCCCGGCTGTTCCTTCCACTCGCCAGCGATGCCGCGCGCGACAAGGTCAGCCGTTGGCAGGCGCTTGTGCGGGTTGGACGGGCCGGCCATGTTGCGCACGACGGAAGAGAGGTCGAACGACAGCGTGCGCTCGTACTGCGCATGCACCAGCGTGTCGGCCCAGAGGCCAGCGGCTTTGGCGTAGGTTTCGACGAGCTTGACCTGCTCATCGCTGCGACCGGTGAGGCGCAGGTAGTCGATGGTCTGGCCGTCGATGAAGAACATCGCCGCAGTAGCACCGTATTCCGGCGCCATGTTGGAAATGGTCGCGCGATCGCCCAGCGTCAAGCTGGCGGCACCTTCGCCGCGGAACTCCAGATAGGCGCCAACCACCTTCTCCTTGCGCAGGAATTCGGTGAGGGCCAGCACGATGTCGGTGGCGGTGATGCCTGGTTGACGCTTGCCGGTTAGCTCCACGCCGATGATGTCCGGCAGGCGCATCCAGGAAGCCCGGCCGAGCATGACGTTCTCGGCTTCGAGACCGCCAACACCAATGGCGATGACGCCGAGCGCGTCGACGTGCGGCGTATGGCTGTCGGTGCCGACGCAAGTGTCAGGATAGGCGACGCCATTCTGCACCTGGATCACCGGCGACATCTTCTCCAGATTGATCTGGTGCATGATGCCGTTGCCCGGTGGGATGACGTCGACGTTTTCGAACGCCTTCTTCGTCCAGTTGATGAAATCGAAGCGGTCTTCGTTACGGCGATCTTCGATCGCGCGGTTCTTCGTGAATGCATTCGGGTCAAAGCCACCGCATTCCACGGCAAGCGAGTGATCGACGATCAACTGCACCGGCACCACTGGGTTGACCTTGGCCGGGTCGCCACCGCGCTCGGCGATCGCATCGCGCAAGCCAGCCAGATCCACCAGCGCCGTCTGGCCGAGGATGTCGTGGCACACCACGCGCGCCGGGAACCAGGGGAAATCGCGCTCGCGCTTGCGTTCGATGATCTGCTTGAGTGATTCGGTGAGGATCGCCAGATCGCAACGGCGCACCAGATTCTCGGCAAGCACGCGCGAAGTATAAGGCAGCGTGTCATAGGCGCCTGGCTGGATCGCGTCCACGGCGGCACGTGCATCGAAGTAATCCAGCGACGTGCCGGGGAGGGATTTGCGGTAGACGGTATTCATAATGTCGAGAACCCTGGAGTTAACGTCCGGCGAACTGCCGGTCGACACAGGGCGCGTGCCGCTGCTCGATCGGCATGTGCGGCTTGTCTCGTGGACCACGGCCGCGCACACCGGGCGGAGGGGATGCGCCCGCACGTGTCCGAACGGCAGAAGTCCTAGTGCCGGCGACCATGGTGAAAATTTCACCGTGACAAAGGCACGATTGAGAAGTCGCACGATCAATCCAGCAATTGTAACGCACCCTCCCAGACGTGACCGCACCGGAACCTGCATTTGCGACCTTGGTCCAGGGGCACTATTCGAGCTTCCTTGCGGTTCCATCAGGCGTGCTCGCCAAAACGTTGATCATCTGTCCAACCGTCTGGGCAGGCCCTTCCCCTAGTCGTGAGATCTCCCCATGAGTCCGCATGACATTCGCTCGGCCAAGCGCCCCGATCCTGATCAGCCCATGGTGGATGTGGCCAACTACGTCATCGACTACGTTGTCGACTCTGTCGAGGCGTATGACACAGCGCGTTACATGCTGCTGGACTCGCTCGCCACCGCCTTGATGGCCATGAAGTTCCCCGAGTGCGTCAAGCACCTTGGCCCGGTCGTACCAGGTGCAAACCTGCCCGGCGGCGCCCGTGTGCCAGGCACCAGCCATGAGCTGGATCCGATGCAAGCAGCGTTCGCCATCGGCACTCAGATCCGCTGGCTGGACTTCAATGACACCTGGCTGGCGGCGGAGTGGGGCCACCCCTCGGACAATTTGGGCGCCATCCTCGCCGTTGCCGACTACCTCAGTCGCAAGGCCGAGCGAGAGGGTGGCAGGCCGATGACGGTCCGCGATGTGCTGACCTATGCCATCAAGGCCCACGAGATCCAGGGTTGCTACGCCCTCAGGAACAGCTTCAACCGCGTCGGCCAGGACCACGTGATCCTGGTGCGCCTGGCCAGCACGGCGGTCGCCACGGCCATGCTGGGCGGCACCACGGAGCAGATCATCACGGCCATCTCCCACAGCTGGATCGACAACGGCCCCCTGCGCACCTACCGCCATGCCCCAAACACCGGGCCACGCAAGAGCTGGGCCGCCGGTGACGCCTGCCGTCGAGCGGTCACCCACGCTATTAATGCGGTGTATCGCGGCGTGGTGGGCTACCCGTCGGCCCTCAGCGCCAAGACCTGGGGTTATTACGACGTCGCCTTCAAGGGCAACGCCTTCCAGTTCGAACGCCCATTTGGCAGTTACGTGATGGAGAACGTGCTGTTCAAGATCAGTTTCCCGGCCGAATTCCATGCCCAGACGGCCGTGGAGTGCGCCATGCAGCTCCACGGCGCCGTGGCCGGCAGGCTCGAGCTAGTCGAAAAAGTGGTGATCGAGACCCAGGAGGCGGGCGCGCGCATCATCGACAAGACCGGCCCACTGGCCAACTATGCCGACCGCGACCACTGCATCCAGTACATGGTGGCGGTGCCGCTGATCTTCGGCCGTCTCACCGCCGATGATTACAGCGACCAGGTGGCTGCCGACCCGCGCATCGACGCCCTGCGCGAAAAGACGGTCGTCAGCGAGAACCCGCAGTTCACCCGGGACTACTTCGACCCAGGCAAGCGTTATATCGGCAACTCGGTGCAGGTGTTCTTCATGGATGGCACCTGCACGGAGAAGGTCTCCATCGACTATCCGATCGGCCACCGCAAGCGCCGAGGCGAAGGTATCCCCTTATTGCTTGCGAAATTCGAAAGCGCGCTGCGTGGCCACTTGCCGGCCCACCGCGTGAAGGCCATTCTTGAAGCCACGGAGGACCAGGCCGGGCTGGACGGCATGGCAATTCAGGAGTTTCTGGGTCTCTTCACGTTGTAAAGACAGCGTGAGCAGAAAATGAACGGGCGTTTGGGGTCGATTTGCAATTGTTTAACTTTTGCTAAACTACTCCGCGCCCGTTTCGGGTAAATAGCTTGTTAGGTTTCAAAGTCATGTTCGGGGGTTCGATAGGAGTTGGAGTCCCTGGCTGATTGCTTTTCCCGTCTGGGGTGAACGGACGCGTACACCAATAAACGAGGAGACACCTGATGAAACGTAAGGGCCTGTACCTAATTATTGCCCTCGCCCTGGGCGGCGCCGGCGCCGTTCACGCGCAGGACAACACTTCCAGCTCTGCTGAATCGACCGCACCGTCTATGTCCACGACCACCTTCGACGGTCGCTGGTATATCGCGCCCACCGTCGGCGGCTACTACAACGACAGCAACCGCGACACCAACAGCCGTCAGTTCTACTACGGCCTGGGCTTCGGTAAGTTCTGGACGCCCAACTTCTCGCTGGACTTCTTCGGTGATCGCACCAAGCGCACCGTCGATACCAACGCCGGCGGTGGTCGCTGGTCCAACAACACATACGGCTTTGCTGCTCGCTACTACTTCCTTGATTGGAATGCATGGCGCCCGTACATCTTGGGCGGCGTGATGGGTAGCCAGCACATGAGCAACTTCGACAAGGGCTGGTCCCCGGCCGCCGAGATCGGTGCCGGTGTGTCCAAGACCATCACCGACAGCGCCGACTTCCGCGTGGAAGGTGGCTACCGTTACGACTGGGACGACAGCACCAAGCTGCCCAACCAGACCAACAACAAGAACGGTTACGGCGACTGGTTCCTGGGCTTCAGCATCGTGCAGCGCTTTGGTTCGCCGCCGGCGGCTCCCGCACCGGTTGCACCGCCGCCGCCGGATTGCTCCAAGCAGTTCCGCAATGGCGTGAACCTGTGCGACAACAAGTGCCCGGATCTGCCGGAAGGCACGATCGTCGGTCCGGATGGTTGCCCGCAGAAGGTCGTGATCGACCTGCGCGGTATCAACTTCAAGTTCGACCGTCCGAAGAAGGGCGAGAAGGACATTGCCAAGTCGCTGGCCGAACCGACGAAGGATTCGTTGGCCATCCTCGACCAGGCAGTGGACACCTTGCAGCGTTACCCGCAGGTACGCGTCTTGGTGGCCGGTCACACCGACAACATCGGTACGGCTGCGTACAACCAGTCGCTGTCCGAGCGTCGTGCGAAGATCGTGTACGACTACCTCGTCGCGCATGGCATCGATGCCAGCCGTCTGGATGGTCCGGTGGGCTTCGGCCTCACCAAGCCGATCGCCACCAACGACACGGAAGAGGGCCGCGCCCAGAACCGTCGTACGGAACTGCAGGTCCAGCAGGCTCAGCCGGCCCAGCCGGCGCAGCAGTAATCGGATCTGTCCGCAGTACCGAAAAGCCCGGCGTATGCCGGGCTTTTCTTTTTGTAGGTGTTCACACACAGATGAGTCAGGAATTCAACTGCTATTCGTGTAAGTCAATGCGCGACACGTTGCCACACATCTAGTGTTGGCGCGCAACGCAAACATGGTGTGCCTGAACCTCACTTCACCAAGACCGTCTCGTAATGCGTGCGATGAACTTAACGGTTTTGCTACACTTCGCGGCGCTTTGGATCTTGTGACACTTTTTCGATCGGGACGCAAAGCAAGGGACTGCGAATTTTGTCCCTGGATGTAGAAGCAGTTTTGATGCGCGTTTTCCGTCTGGGGTGGAACGGACGCGAATACCAATAAAGAGTGAGGAGACACCTGATGAATCGTAAGGGCTTGTATTTCGTTATCGCCCTAGCCCTGGGCGGCGCTGGTGCCGCACACGCGCAAGACAGCACTGCCGGTGCAGCCAGCTCGGGTTATGACGGCCGCTGGTACATCGCTCCGACGGTGGGCGGCTACTACAACGACACCGATCGCAACACCAACAGCCGCCAGGTTTACTACGGCCTGGGCGTTGGTCGCTTCATTAACTCGTACACCTCCATCGACCTGTTCTTCGATCGCACCAAGCGCGACCGTGACAGCGCCGTCGGCGGTGGTCGTTGGTCCAACAACAACGCTGGCGTTGCTGCTCGCTTCTACTACGGCGACTGGAATGCATGGCGTCCGTACGCCCTCGTCGGCGTGATGGGCAGCTACCACCAGAACTCGGGTGACCACGGTTGGGCACCGGCCGCTCAGCTGGGCGCTGGTATCTCCAAGACCATCACCGACAGCACCGACTTCCGCGCTGAAGCCGGCTACCGCTACGACTGGGACGACAAGAGCCAGTCGAACAAGAGCGGGTACGGCGATTGGTTCCTGGGCTTCAGCATCGTTGCCCGCTTCGGCGAGCCGGCTGCTGCTCCGGCCCCGGCTCCGGTTGCTCCGGTTGCTCCGGACTGCTCCAAGCAGTTCCGCAACGGCGTGAACCTGTGCGACAACAAGTGCCCGGATCTGCCGGAAGGCACGATCGTTGGTCCGGACGGCTGCCCGCAGAAGGTCGTGATCGACCTGCGCGGCGTGAACTTCAAGTTCGATCGTCCGAAGAAGGGCGAGAAGGACATCTCGAAGGCACTGGCCGAGCCGACCGCTGACTCGCTGGCTACCCTGAACCAGGCTATCGACACCCTGCAGCGTTACCCGCAGGTGCGCGTGACCGTTGCCGGCTTCACCGACAACGTCGGCAAGGCTGAGTACAACCAGGCTCTGTCGGAGCGTCGCGCACAGATCGTGTTCGACTACCTGACCGCTCATGGCATCTCCGCCAGCCGTCTCGAAGGCCCGATCGGTCACGGCATCAACAATCCGATTGGTGACAACACCACGGAAAGCGGTCGTGCCCAGAACCGTCGTACGGAACTGCAGGTCCAGCAGTAATCGGATCTGTCCGCAGTACCGAAAAGCCCGGCGCAAGCCGGGCTTTTCTTTTTGGGTGTGGGTATCGCGCACGCCAATCATCTACCATCATTTCTATGCGTCCTTCTCGACCTCGTCCCTCTACACGTCCTGCCGTCACGCCGAAGCATGGCTTGGCACGCGTGCTCAGCAAGTCCGGCGTCTGTTCACGCAGTCAGGCGGAGAAAGCAATACGAGAAGGGCGGGTGACTGTTGACGGCAAAGTGGTGCTTGATCCGGAACGTTCTGCTGATGCACAACGTCAACGCATCGCACTGGATGGTGTGCCGCTCATCGAGGCGTCGCGTGTGTATATTGCGCTCAACAAGCCGCGCGGCATTGTGGTGAGCGCAGCGGACGAACGCGGACGCGACACGGTGTACGACTTGCTGAAAGACGCCGGCCTGCCATGGCTTGGGCCGGTGGGGCGTCTCGACAAAGCCAGCGAAGGCTTGTTGCTGTTAAGTAATGACAGTGTGTGGGCGGCGCGCCTGACTGAGCCGAAGCATCACGTAGACAAGGCCTATCACGTGCAGGTGGATAGTGTTCCTGATCAGGTGTTGCTTGATGCACTGGTCGAGGGCGTGGTGGAGCAGGGCGAGCGCCTCGCTGCACGTAAAGCCACGTTGTTGCGGCATGGTGAGAAGAATGCCTGGCTGGAGATTGTGCTCGACGAGGGGCGCAATCGGCATATCCGGCGATTGCTGGCGGCACATGATGTGGCTGTGCTTCGGTTGATTCGAGTAGCGATTGGACCGCTGGTACTTGGTGGTTTAGCCAAGGGGCAGTGGCGGCATTTGACGCCGGAAGAGGTCAGGCTGCTGGGCGCCGATGGGGCGCGCTGACATTCATTATTTCTTCTCTATCGGCTCTTTTGTAGGAGCGCACTTGTGCGCGACAACCTGACGGCGCTGTGACGCCATCATGCCGCAGTCGCGCACAAGTGCGCTCCTACAAGAAACGCATCGACCGGCAGTGTGGGGCCGGTCGATGCATTTCAGATCAGATCACGCCGAGCTTCTTGCCCACTTTGGTGAAAGCAGCAATCGCCTGATCCAGATGCTCACGCGTGTGCGCCGCACTCATTTGCGTGCGAATGCGCGCCTGCCCCTGCGGCACCACCGGGTAGAAGAAACCGGTGACGTAGATGCCTTCCTCAAGCAGTTCGGTCGCCATGGCTTGCGCTTTCTTGGCGTCGTAGATCATCACCGGCACGATCGGGTGCACGCCCGGCTTGATGTCGAAGCCAGCCTTGGTCATCTGCTCGCGGAAATAGCGCGTGTTCTCCTTCACCTGATCGCGCAGGTCGCCAGCGGCGGCCAGCATGTCGAACACCTTGATGCCGGCAGCCACCACGTGCGGCGGCAACGAGTTGGAGAACAGATAAGGGCGTGAGCGCTGGCGCAGCATTTCGATCACTTCGCGGGGGCCGGTGGTGAATCCACCCAGCGCGCCGCCAAGCGCTTTGCCTAGCGTACCGGTGATGATGTTGATCTTGTTGAGCACGCCTTTGACTTCGGCCGAACCGCGGCCGGTGTCGCCGAGGAAGCCGGTGCAGTGGCATTCGTCGATGTGCACCAGTGCGTTGTACTTTTCGGCCAGCGCGGTGATTTCGTCGAGTGGCGCGATGAAGCCGTCCATCGAGAATGCGCCGTCGGTGGTGATCAGTTTGGTGCGCGCACCAGCGGCGTCGGCAGCTTGCAGCTGCTTCTCCAGATCAGCCATGTCGCAATTGGCGTAGCGGAAGCGCTTGGCCTTGCACAGGCGGATGCCGTCGATGATGGAGGCGTGATTGAGCGCGTCGGAGATGACCGCATCCTCTTCGCCCAGCAGTGGCTCGAACAGGCCGCCGTTGGCATCAAAGCAAGCGGCGTAGAGGATGGTGTCCTCGGTACCGAAGAACTCGGCAATCTTCTTCTCAAGCTGCTTGTGCAGATCTTGCGTGCCGCAGATAAAGCGTACGGAGGCCATGCCAAAGCCGTGGGTGTCCAGCGCGTCCTTGGCCGCCTGGATCACCTCCGGGTGGTCGGCGAGTCCGAGGTAGTTGTTGGCGCAGAAGTTGAGCACTTCCTTGCCGCTGTCGAGGCGGATTTGCGCCGACTGCGGCGAGGTGATGATACGTTCGGCCTTGAACAGGCCCTGCTCACGGATCGATTCGAGTTCGCTGGCAAAGCGCGACTGGCCGGGGTAGCTCATGGGGAAATTCCAGCTGGGTCAAAAGCCTATTTTGACCCCTCGGGGGCGAGCTGGGAAGGAACGGTGCAGCAGGGGCCCTCGCGGCCGGCGCGGCCTCCATGCCGTCATTCCGGCCTACGCCGGAATGGCGACGCTTTGAAGGGGGCGTTACCCCTGATGCAGGCCAAACTCCGCGCGGGTGGTCTTGCCCTTGTCGTCGATGCCGTCGGCGTTGAGCTTGGGGTCCTTGATGGCGACGCGCTTGTCGTCCAGCTTGCCCTTCAGCCAGGTCTGCACCGCAGCGGCGCGCCGGTTGGCCAAGTCACGCATGGCTTGCTCGTCGACCGACACGTTGGTTTCCATCAGGCTGCGCATTTCGTCCGGCTCAAGCGACTTTTTCAGGCCGAGCACGTTCGTGGGCTTGCCCTTGAAATCGGCGTCCTTGTAGGCGCGCTTGAGATACTTCTCGTACTCGTCGGGCGTCACATTCACGTCGGCCAGGGCGGTGTCGGAGGTGTCAGCGTTCTTGCCGGACTGGTCCAGTGCCTTCTGACGACGAACCTGGTTGTCCACCGTCACTTTGCGCAGGCCGTCCTGATCCTTGCTCGGGTCCACGCGACCGATGATGTCGAGGTTCAGCGAGGTTCGCTGATTCAACATCCCAACGATCTTGCCAAGTCTTTCCTGCGCGCTCTTGTCGAGCACGGCTGAGCCGGGTTCGAACTCGACATAGCCAAGATCTTCATGACTGCCGCCACCGAATGCGGCACCGAGCAGGCGGAAGGGTGCCGTGGCTGCCTTTGCGATCAGATTGCCGATGGCGCGCCAGATCAGGCCGCCCATGCTGAACTGCGGATCGTCCAGTGAGCCGGATACCGGCACGTTCACGTCGATGTTGCCCTGCGTGTCCTTCAACAGGGCAACGGCCAGTTTCACGGGCAGATGCTGGATGCCAGGGCTCTCGTCGCGATCACCGAAGGTCAGCTGGGTGATGAAGATGTGGTTGTCTGCATTGAGCTTGCGGTTGTCCAGCATGTAATGCACATCCACCGTCAGCTTGCCACCGGTGATCGGGTAACCGGTGTAGCGGGTGGAGTAGGCCGTGAGGCGGGTCAGCTCGACGTCATTCGCCTTGCCTTTGATGTCGAGGAAGGCCACTGGCTGCAGCGGATTGATGGTGCCGTCGATGTCGACGGGCGAGGCGTCATCCAGCGCTGCCTGCACCGAGAGATCGGCAGGCGGGTCGCCAGGCGTCGTGCCGAATGCGCCGATCTTGCCGGTGAGCTTGGTCAGGTTGGCCGTGTAATTCGGCTTGATAAAGTTGTCGGTGTAGTTGAGCTGGCCGTTCACCAGCGTGATGCCGCCAAGATGGATGTCCGCCGCAGGCGCGGCCGGTGTGCTTGGCGCGGCTGGCGTTGCAGCGGCGGTGGATGGCGTGGTCACCGCCGGGGCGGGCGCCTGCGGCTTGGGGGCGGTCGCTGCGGCGGCAGGCTGGTTGTTCTCGGCGCGGGTCACCGACACCGGCGCTTCTTCCGGTTTGGCCACGACGTCGGAGAGATTCAGCTTGCCACTCGCATTCACAATCACGCGGGCATAGAACGAGCTGAGCACCAAGCCGCCGATGTGCATGCGAGGCGTGCCCGATCCGTAGGCGACATCGAGGTTCGAGCCGCTGAGCGTGCGCCAGCGCAGGAAGTCGTCGCCAGTGAGTTTGTCCTGAATGCGCACCTGTTCCAGTGCCGCATTGCCTTTGTAGGTGAACTTGGGCTCGGTGGTGCGGCCGTCGTAATGCACCTTGCCGTTGCTGGTGATGCGTGCACTGGAGATGGTGACGTTGAGCGGCACGCTGATATACGGCTGGAAAGTGGAGATATCCAGCTGCTTGGTGGTCAACTGGATATCGGCCAGCGTCGGCGTGGGTTGCAGCTTGCCTGTGGCCGAGAAGCTGCCCTTGCCAATGTTGCCTTCAAGCTTGAGGTCACGCGGCTCGTTGAGCTTGTCGCTCAGGTTCTCCATGCCGCCGCTAAGCGAATCGATCTTGATCTTTACCGGCTTGTCGCCGGCGGCCAGATCGGTGAAGGCAATCGCGGCTTTTTCAAAGCCCAGGTGAGCAATGCTCCAATGCCAGGGCGGGCTGTTGGCCGCGGGCTTCTTGTTTTTGGCGTCCTTGGCGGCGAACAGGTCGAGCAGGCTGATGTACTTGTTGCTGTTGCGCTGCACGTCGAGGCTGAGGCCGGTGGCGACGACCTTGCCAAGCTTGGCCTCTTGCGTGGCCATGTCGACCTGGTTGATCTCGGCTTCCAGCTTGTTCCATGCCACCGGTGAGCCCTGTCCTTTGAACTGAGGCTCCATCGCAAAGTCGGTTACCGTCGCGTGCGCATCGGCGAGATGCACGTTGACGGCCTTGCTCCAGTCGAGCTGAAGCTGTCCTGAGGCATCCAGCTTGCCCTTGGTGAGACGTGCGGCCAGGCCTTGGTATGCCGAAGCCTGCAGTGCCGCGATATCGACATTCTTCTGTTCCAGCGTCGCGGCCAATTTGCTCGCGGCCAGATCCACCGTGCCGCGCATGGCGATTTCGCCACCAAAGAACGCCGCTGCCATGTCGAGTTTCGCGGGCGGGGCAGGGAGCATGCTCAGTCCCTGCAAACTGCCATGCACGTTGCTCAGGTCGATTTTGTCCTTGGTAGCATCGGTGTAGTGGATGGCGCTATTGGCGAGCGCCATCGAGGCGATGCGCATATCGGTGGGTGGCGCCTTCTTGTTGGCGTCCGCCTGCGCAGCAGGGGCCAAGAGCGTATCGAAGTTGCTATGACCGCCTTCGCCCGCCGTGTAGTGCAGCTGGGCCTGATCAAGCTTCATCGCGCCAAGGTGGTAGCGCGATATCAGTGGCTGCACATCGGCGAGCTCGGCCGCGCCGTGAACCAGGTTGAGAATCGGCTCGCTCTTGCTGCTGTTGAGGGTGAAATCGTCGAGCTGCAGGTTACCGGTGAGTTGCAGCTCAGGCGTGGGTTTGGCCTGCACGAAGTGCAGCACGAGCGCGCCGCTGAGCATTCCCTTGGGAATGGCCACAGGAAGCTGCATGGGCACGTAACCCATATAGCGCCCGAGATCCAGATGGTCGAGCTGAAAATCGATCGTCGACTCGCGTGTGTCGGCAAACGGTTTGGTGCGGCCTTCGATGCGCAGCGGGCTGCCGTCCACGTTCATGGAAAGCAGCGGCTGCACAAAGATGTCCGTCTTGCTGGGCAAGTTGGCAATGAAAGGAATGCCCAGTTCCAGTTGCTGGACGTGATGATTGGCCTTCAACACGTCGTCGTCGAACTGAATGTCGCCGTTGTGCACATGAATATTGGACAGCGCGTAACGCGTTGGCGGTGCATTCGGATCGGAGTTGGCGGTCAGGCGATCGACAATGTCGCTGAAGTTAAAACGCTGCTCCCCGGTGCGCACGATGCGGATGCGCGGATGCTGCAGGGCAAGCTCGTCCAGCACGGGCTTCATGCGGAACACGGACGACCACGATGTGTTGATGACAGCCTGATCGATATCCACGAAGGCTGATTTGCCATCACTATCGGCAATGTGCAGCTGATCCAGCTGCAGCCGCAGCGTATACGGGTTCAAGTGCACGCCACCGAGCGTCACCGGGCGCTGCAGGGCGGCGCTGGCGCGCGTTTCGATCTGGCTGCGAATGAGGGAGGGCGCGGCAAAGAAGCCAAGAAGGCCGAAGATCACCACCACAATGGCGAAGATCAGTGCCCACTTGCGGACCCGGTGTGATCGATAGACGGCGATAGCGCGGTCGCGTCCCGCGGCCAAATGAGGATTACTGAATACGTCAGCCATCCGACGATGCTCCCATGACATCGCGCGCCGACCGTGCACGGCCCTCTAGGCCTACACCTTCACAATCCCAGCGATTCTGTCGGCCGCCCTGGCATGAAGTGTACTAGGGCGGCCGAGATTTCAGCGTGACATTCCGAGCCCGAATGCCAAGGTGTGACAGGTTACGCTCAGGTCCAGGAGCAAACGACCTTGCCGCACTTGCCGGCATCCATCAGGTCGAAGCCCTTCTGGAAATCGTCGATATGGATCTGGTGCGTGAGCACCTTCTGCAGCGGGAAGCCGGTCAGCACCATCTGGGTCATCTTGTACCAGGTCTCGTACATGCGACGGCCGTAGATCCCCTGCAGGGTGAGGCCCTTGAAGATCACACGGTCCCAGTCGATGCCGGCGCCCTTGGGCAGAATGCCGAGCAGGGCGATCTTGCCGCCGTGGTACATGCAATCGAGCATGTCATTGAATGCGCGCGGGTTGCCGCTCATTTCCAGGCCCACGTCGAAGCCTTCCATGTGCAGGTCCTTCATCACGTCCTTCAGCGACTGGTTGGCCACATTCACCACGCGCGTGGCGCCCATGTCCGCGGCCAGCTTCAGGCGATAGTCGTTGACGTCGGTGACCACCACGTTGCGCGCGCCCACGTGCTTGGCGATGCCCGCGGCAATGATGCCGATGGGGCCTGCGCCGGTGATCAGTACGTCTTCACCGATCAGGTCGAACTCCAGCGCGCAGTGCGCCGCGTTGCCGTAGGGGTCGAAGAACGCGGCCAGCTCCGACGGAATCTGGTCCGGGATCGGCCACAGATTGGAGGCCGGCATGGTCATGTATTCAGCAAATGCGCCGTTGCGGTTCACGCCGATGCCGATGGTGTTCGGGCACAGGTGCTGGCGGCCAGCACGACAGTTGCGGCAGTGGCCGCACACGATGTGGCCCTCGGCCGAAACACGGTCGCCGATTTTGTAACCAGTGACGCCTGGGCCGATCTCGACAATGCGGCCGACAAATTCGTGGCCGATGGTCAGGCCGGGCTTGATGGTGCGCTGCGACCACTCATCCCACTTGTAGATGTGCAGGTCGGTGCCGCAGATCGCGGTCTTTTCCATCTTGATCAGCACCTCGTTGGGGCCGACCTCGGGAACGGGCACTTCTTCCAACCAGATGCCCTGTTCGGGGTTGCGCTTGACCAGGGCTTTCATCATCTGAGGCATGGGATTTCCGTGGGGAAGGACGAGAAAACGTCCATTATAAGACGCCGAGCGAGGCTGCCTTCTTGCAGTGCAGCGTTGCGACGGAGGCCGTCACGGACTATGGTCGTAATTTTTTGCGATGGCCTTGAGGAACAGGACGATGCGAGCGAAGAACAAGCTGCTGACCGCAGCACTGGGACTGGCCATGGCGACCGCCACGCAAGCCGATGAAGGTATGTGGATGCCCTCGCAGTTGCCGTCCATCGGCAAGCAGCTGCATGCCGCCGGCTATCAGGGCGACCCGGCCGACCTGGCTGACCTCACCAAGGCGCCGTTGAATGCGGTGGTGAAGGTGGGTGGCGCCACCGGCGCTTTCGTCAGCGACGATGGCCTGGTGCTGACCAACCACCACGTGGCCTTCGGCGTTATCCAGTACAACAGCAACGCGCAGCGAGACCTGATCCAGAACGGTTTCGTCTCGCACGATCGCGCGGAAGAGCTGCCCGCCAATCCGGACTTCCGCCTGCGTGTCACCACCGGGTTCGACAAGGTCACCGACAAGGTGCTGGCCGATGCCAAGGGCAAGACGGGTCGTGCCTACTTCGATGCGGTCGACGCGAGCAGCAAGACGCTGGTGGCCGAGTGCGAGCGGGAGCCGGGCATGCGCTGCAGTGTGGTCAACATGTTCTATGGCCGCGACTTCTATCTGGTAAAGCAGCTGGAGCTGCGCGACGTGCGGTTGGTCTACGCGCCGCCACGTGCCATCGGCAACTACGGCGACGAGGTGGATAACTTCGTATGGCCGCGCCACGCCGGCGACTTCACCATGCTGCGCGCCTATGTCGGTCGTGACGGCAAGCCGGCGGATTACGCCAAGGACAACGTGCCGTATCACCCGCCGGCGCATTTGCAGATCGCCACACAAGGTGTGAAGGAAGGGGATTTCGTGATGCTGGCGGGTTACCCCGGCATTACTTATCGCCACCGCACCGCGGCCGAGTTTGCTGACCAGGTGCAGTGGCGCTTGCCGACCACCGTGCAGGTGATGCAGCAATTGCAGGGGGTGATCGAGGACACCGGCCGGGACGATCGTCAGGCCGCCATCCGTTACGCCTCCCAGCTGCAGTCGCTGAAGAACGGCATCAAACGTTTTCAGGGCGAGCTGGATGGCCTCAAGCGCAGCGACGCCGTTGCCATTCGTCGTCAGGACGAAGACGCCATGTTGAACTGGCTGAAGGGTCAGGCGGGGGCAGGCGCGTTGCGTCCGCAGATCGATCAGATGAACCAGCTCATTGCGGCAGCCAACAGCATGCGCGAACGCGATCTGTTGCTGGGGCTGGTGCAATCGCAGTCACAGCTGATGCGCTCTGCACTGACTCTGCAACGCCTTGCCTATGAACGCGGCAAACCGGATGCGCAGCGAGAGGCAGGCTACCAGCAGCGTGACGAGGACCTGATCGCGGGCATGCTCCGCCAGGTGCAGCGTCGCTACGCCCCCTCGGTAGAAAAGCAGTTGCTGACCGCCTTACTGCTTCGCTACCAGAAGTTGCCCGATGCCCAGCGCCTGCCTGAATTCGATGCCGCCTTTGGGCGTACACCGGCTGAGCTGAAGGCCAAGTTGGATCGTGTTTACACCGCCACCCACCTGGGCGACGAGGCACAACGGTTGCAATGGCTGAAGGCGGACGCTGCCGCGCTCAAACAGTCGGATGACGCACTGTTGGCATTGGCCGTCCAGCTACAGCCGGCGCTATTGCGCATGGAAGACGAGCGCAAAGCCCGCGAGGGCGATCTGCTGCGCCTGCGCCCCGCCTATATGAAAGCGTTGATCGCGTACCGGGAGAAGCAGGGGCGCGCCGTTTACCCTGATGCGAACTCCACGCTGCGGGTGAGCTACGGCAACGTGACACCGCTGAAGGCACGTGATGGCGTGATGTACGACGCACTGACCACTACGCAGGGTATTGTCGAAAAGAACACAAATGCCGAACCGTTCGACGCGCCCAAGCCATTGCTGGAAGCCATTGCGAAAGGCGAGTACGAAGGTTATGTCGACGCCAAGAGCGGCGCCATGCCGGTGGACTTCCTCAGCAACCTCGATACCACCGGCGGCAACTCCGGTTCACCCGTGCTCAATGCCAAGGGTGAACTGGTCGGCCTCAATTTCGACAGCAATTGGGAGGCAGTCAGCGCCAGCTGGATGTTCGACCCCCGTTACAAGCGGGCCATCCACGTCGATCTTCGTTACATGCGCTGGTTGATGGACAAAGTGTACCCGGCACCACAGTTGCTCAAGGAGCTGGGCGTACCCGCTCACTAACCAGCAACTAGTCCCACCTAATGTAGGAGCGCACTTGTGCGCGACCGGGGTTCACCGTCGGTCCGCGGTCGCGCACAAGTGCGCTCCTACATAAAGCGAGGTGGGCAGGGGGTTCACACCGGTTTCATCGCCGTGAGCGTCCAGTAAGCGCCTCTTTCAGTGCCTGCTTGGCCTCTGGGGGCGTTATGAACCTCGAAGAGCACGGCTGCTGCGAAACCGCAGCAGGTATCGGTCGCCGTACGGTTTTGAAATCCGCGCTTGGTTTTGTCGCACTGGGCTTGGCAGGTGGCGTACCCGCGCTACTCCCGGGCGTGGCCGAGGCGGCAGCCTTGACCAAGGAACAACGCGACCGCCTGACACCCGATCAGATCATTGCGCTGATGAAGGAAGGCAACGAACGCTTCCGCACCGGCAAGATGCAGGCGCACGACTATCTCGCGCAGAAACGCGCGAGTGCGGCCGGCCAATATCCTGCTGCCGTTATCCTCAGTTGCATCGATTCGCGAGCGCCTGCCGAAATCATTCTGGACGCGGGCATTGGCGATACGTTCGTTGGTCGCGTGGCCGGCAACATCATCAATGATGATCTGTTGGGCAGCCTCGAATTCGCCTGCGCAGTGGCGGGCGCGAAAGTGGTGCTGGTGATGGGACACACTGCTTGTGGTGCCATCAAGGGCGCCATTGACGGTGCCAAGCTTGGCAACCTCACCGGCCTGCTCGACAAGATCAAGCCCGCCGTCCAGGCCACGCAGTTCACTGGCGAACGCAGCAGCAAGAACGACGCCTACGTCGATGCGGTCGCTGCCACCAACGTGCGCCTGACCATCGATGACATGCGCCGTCGCAGCGACGTGCTCGCCGGACTGGAGAAGGACGGCAAGATCAAGATCGTCGGTTCGATGTACAACCTGGTGGGCGGCAAGGTGGAGTTTTACTCCTGAGGCGCCAGCCCTGTTGTAGGAGCGCACTTGTGCGCGACCGCGGAGCATCGGTGCACCTCGTTCGCGCACAAGTGCGCTCCTACAGAGAGCAGGGGATTCACCGTTAGAATGGGCGGATGCCGATCGATCAGCGCCCGCTTGCCGTGTTTCTGATGGGCCCGACCGCGTCGGGCAAGACCGCGCTTGCCTGCGCACTGAGCGAGCAGTTTCCGGTGGAGCTGATCAGCGTCGATTCCGCGCTGGTCTATCGCGGCATGGATATTGGCACCGCCAAGCCCGATGCAGCGACCTTAGCGCGTTACCCCCATCGCCTTATCGACATTCGCGACCCTGCCGAGCCGTATTCGGCAGCGGACTTTCGTCAGGATGCCGTTGCTGCCATGCAGGACATGACGGCCAGGGGCAAGGTGCCGTTGCTGGTCGGCGGTACCGGACTCTACTTTCGCGCCTTGCAGCAGGGCCTGTCTCGCCTGCCTGAGGCCGATGCCACGATTCGCGAGCGACTGACCGGCGAAGCCATGACGTTGGGCTGGCCCGCGCTGCATGGGCGCCTGCAGCAGCTGGATCCCGCCGCCGCCGCTCGCATTGGCCCCAATGACGCGCAGCGCATCCAGCGCGCGTTGGAGGTGATCGGGCTGACGGGACGCCCTTTGTCCGAGCAACAGCAGGGCGGCAGCGGCGAACGCTTTCCGTGGCGCGTGCTCAAGCTAGCCTTGCTGCCGGCTGACCGCGCGCCGCTGCATGCTCGTATCGGGCAGCGCTTCGACGCCATGCTCGCCGCGAATTTTCTGGACGAAGTGCGCGCGCTGCGCGCCCGTGGCGGTCTTCATGCCGATCTCCCGGCGATACGCGCCGTGGGCTATCGGCAGGCCTGGGAGCATCTGGACGGCGAGACCGACGCGGCGACGTTCCGTGATCGCGGCATTTTTGCCACGCGGCAGCTAGCCAAGCGACAGATCACCTGGCTGCGCAGCGAGCTCGATGCTCGCGTACTGGATCCCGATCGCCCCGGTTTGCAGCAACGGGCAGAAGACGCCCTGCGGCTCTTTCTCGGTGACGACGAGTAGTCATGGGCGAGACGTCTTCTAAACGTCTTCTTCACACCTCGCACTTGGAAGCATTTGCTCTTTCATCAACGATTTAAAAGTGGTTAATATTCCTATGTCTTGGGCCGGGGCGCCTCGTGCGTCTTTTCTCCGGCCCGTCCGTTTGCAAGGGGAGAACAAGAAATGTCCAAAGGGCAATCGTTGCAAGATCCATTTCTCAATGCACTGCGCCGGGAGCGCGTTCCGGTCGCCATCTACCTCGTCAACGGCATCAAGCTTCAGGGCACCATCGAGTCTTTCGATCAGTTCGTCGTGCTGCTGCGCAACCAGGTGAGCCAGATGGTCTACAAGCACGCCATTTCCACCGTGGTGCCGAGCCGCAACGTGCGCGTGGGCAACGGCCACGACGGGCATGGCGACGCGGTGATCACGTCGACCGATACCGAAGGTTGATTCGGCGGGGCGGCCAACCCATGTGAGTAGGGACGGCGTCTGGCCGACCTGGCGTTATCGCCCGGTGGCCCGCCGACATACACTCTCCACTCCAGCCAGCGTCGCGGGCGACTCGCTCGCGGCGCGGCTTTGCTCATACAGGTCTATCCGCCCTCGTGTTTGATCGTCAAAAGAAAGGCGAGCGCGCCGTCCTTGTCCTGCCGCATTCGCGCGGCATGGGTGACGCGGAGCGACGCGCAGAAGAATTCGCCGAGCTGGTCAAGTCGGCCGGCGCCGAGATCCTCGGCAGCATCACGGCAAGGGTCGACGTACCCAACCCGCGCTATTACATCGGTACCGGCAAGGCCGACGAAATCGCCGAGGCCGCGCGCGCGCTCGACGCCGACCTGGTGCTCATCGACCACCTCCTGTCGCCCGTGCAGGAGCGCAACCTCGAGAAGCTGCTCAATATCCGCGTGGTCGACCGCGCCGGATTGATTCTGGACATCTTCGCCCAGCGCGCCCGCTCTCACGAAGGCAAGCTCGAGGTGGAGCTAGCCCAGCTCAAGCACCTGGCCACGCGCCTGGTGCGCGGCTGGACCCACCTGGATGCCCAGCGCGGCGGTGCCATCGGCAACCGCGGCCCGGGCGAAACCCAGCTGGAAACCGACCGCCGCCTGCTCGCCGAGCGGGTGAAGATGCTCACCAAGCGCCTGGAGAAGGTGCAGACCCAGCGCGGGCAGCAGCGCCGCGCGCGCCTGCGCAACACCGTGCCGAGGGTGGCGCTGGTGGGGTACACCAACGCCGGCAAGTCCACGCTGTTCAATGTGCTCACCGAAGGCGACGTATTCGCCGCCGACCTGCTGTTCGCCACGCTGGATCCGACCGTGCGCAAGCTGGATGGCCTGTCCTGCGGGCCGGCCGTGCTGGCGGATACGGTGGGCTTCATTCGTGAATTGCCGCACGACCTGGTGGCCGCCTTCCGCGGCACCTTGGCCGAGGCGCGCGACGCCGACCTGCTGCTGCACGTGAGTGACGCCGCCGACGAGGAGCGCGAGCGACTGGCGCGAGTGGTCGACACCGTGCTGGAGGAGATCGACGCTGGCGACCTGCCGCAGCTGAGGGTGATGAACAAGATCGATCTGGCCGGGATGGAGCCGCGCATCGACCGCGACGGCGACGGCCGGCCGACCACCGTCTGGCTGTCGGCAGCGACCGGCCAGGGGCTGGATCTGCTGCGCCAGGCGCTGGGCGAGCTGCTGGGCGGCGAGCGGGTACAGTCCGAGCTGCGTCTGCCGCATTCCGCCGGCCGCCTGCATGCCCGCCTCAAAGCCGCTGGCGCCATTGCCGGCGAAGAAGTGGACGAGGAGGGCTGGCGCCTGAACATCGACGCCCCGCGCAGCGTCATTGCCCCGCTCAGCGGTGGCAGCGCTGCGGAAGCGGCGCTGCTGCGAGACCTGCTCGGCACCGAAGAGCCCCTGTAGGAGCGCACTTGTGCGCGACCGGGGCATTGCATGGCAGCGCGAAAACCGGTCATCGCGGTATCCGGCCACCCTGCGGGTCGCGCACAAGTGCGCTCCTACAGTGGCCCCTTCTGTAAGACCGGGGCATGAATCCCCGCCCAGCTCTGGTAGAATGCCCGGTGTTTGTGCGGCCATCCGTGCGTGGGCGGCTCACTTGCCACGACAAGCACCCGACACCATGTCCAAACCCGCTCAACGCGCTTTCCGGCTAATGCTGCCGGCCTCCCAGCGGCCTCAAGGAGACTGACCATGGCCTGGAACGAACCCGGTAACAACGGGCAACGTGATCCCTGGGGCAAGAACCGCCAGCCCGGCAACAAGCCGGGCCTGGAGGACATGCTCAAGCAACTTCGCGACCGCTTCGGCAAGCTGGGCGGCGGCGCCGGTGGCATCTTCACCATCCTGCTGGCCTTTCTGCTGGTGTGGCTGGTGATGAGCAGCTACACCATCGTCGATGCCCGTCAGGCCGGCGTGGTGCTGCGTTTCGGCAAGTATTCCCGCACCTTGCCGCCAGGTTTCCATCTCAAGCTGCCCAGCCCGATCGAATCGGTCACCAAGGTCGGTACCACCGAGGTGCGCTCCGTTTCTGACAAGGTGCGCATGCTGACCAGCGACGAGAACATCATCGCCGTCGACTTCAACGTGCAGTATCAGGTGTCGGATGCCCGCAAATACCTGTTCTCGTTGAGCGGCCCGCCGGAAGACACCTTGCGCCAGGCCGCTGAAGCCGCCGTGCGCACCGTGGTCGGCGCCAACGTGATGGACAATGTTCTCACCAGCCAGGGTAACGAGCCCATCGCTGCACCCGCGCCGGTCGGCAGCGTGGCCGCACCCTCCACGGTGGCAGCGCCTGCAGCCCCTGCCGCTGTGGCGGTCAATCCGCAGACCCGCGATACCCTGCAGCAGCAGACCCGCGAGATTCTTCAGTCCACCTTGAACGAATACGACGCCGGCCTCGTAGTGACCGACGTGAGCTTCCAGAACGTGGCGCCGCCGCAGGAAGTGAAAGACGCCTTCGACGACGTCAACGCCGCCCGCGAAGACAAGCAGGCCAAAGAGAACGAAGCGCGTGGTTATTCGGCCCAGGTCGTGCCGGTCGCTCGCGGCGATGCCGCGCGCATTGCCGCCGAAGCCCAGGGCTACGCCGTGCAGCGCGTGGCATCGGCTACCGGTGACGCCGCTCGCTTCAACCTGATCCTGAAGGAATACAAGTCGGCGCCGGACGTGACCCGCCGCCGCCTGTGGCTGGAAACCGTCGAGGATGTGATGTCCAACAATCCGAAGGTGCTGGACGGCTCCGGCGGCCGCAACATGATTTATCTGCCGCTTGATCGTGCGACCGGCAAGGAAGTGCAGGGCGTGGGCGCGGTGATGCAGTCCGCCGCCAACGACAGCCTGACCGGCAAGGAGAAGCAGCCATGAAATTCATCGTCGGCATTATCGCCGTGCTGATCGTGCTGCTCGGCTTCAACAGCCTCTTCGTAGTGCATGAAGGCGAAACCGCCCTGGTGCTGCAGTTTGGCCGCATCGTGCGCACCGGCGACACGCCGGGCCTGCACGCCAAGCTGCCGTTCATCCAGCAGGTGATGACGTTCGACAACCGCATCCTGACCCTGGAAGCGCAGCCCGAGCGTTACTTCACCTCCGAAAAGAAGAGCGTCAACGTCGACTTCTACGTGAAGTGGCGCATTGCCGACAACGCCGCGTATTACCGCGCGACTGCCGGTGATGAGCTGCAGGCCGCCAACCGCCTTTCGCCCATCGTGAAGGATGCGTTGCGCTTCGAGTTCAACGGCCGCACCTTGCAGGAGCTGGTGGCCGCCGGCCGTAAGGACGTCACCGAGCGCGTGCGCAAGCAGACCGACACCGCCTCGCGCAAGAATCTCGGTATCGCCGTGGTCGATGTGCGCATCAAGCGCATCGACTTGCCGGACGAAGTGAGCGAATCGGTCTACAAGCGCATGCGTGCCGAACGCGCGCAGCTGGCCAACGAACTACGCTTCACCGGCCAGCAAGCCGCCGAAACCATCAAGGCCGACGCCGATCGCCAGGCACAGGTCATTAAGGCCGAGGCCGGGCGCGACGCCGCCAAGGTGCGCGGCGAAGGCGATGCCCAGGCCGCGGCCATCTACGCCCAGGCTTATGGTCAGGACCCGGAGTTCTTCGCGTTTTATCGAAGCCTTGCCGCGTACCGTACGTCGTTCAAGGACGGCAAGGGTGTACTGGTGCTCAAGCCGGATTCGGAGTTCCTGCGGTATTTCAACGACGGCGCGTCGTCGCGGCACTGAGTGGTGACGTTTGATGCCGCGTGAGCTGGTGGTTGCGTTGTGCCTGGTGCTGGTGATCGAAGGGCTGGTGCTGTTTGCCGCGCCGCGTGGGTGGCAGGCCACCATGCGCGAAGCGGTGAAACTCAGCCCGCGTACGCTGCGCCTGTTTGACGCCGCAGCCATCGGCGTCGGTTTGATCGCACTGCAGTTGATGCATTGAGTTAATGCGGTGGATGGGCCGCTCAACCCATCGGAATTTCCAACGAAGCCTCACCGTCGTCCCAGCAAAGGCTGGGACCCAGTGACTATAAAGGCGCTGGATTCCAGCCTTCGCTGGAATGACGAGCAATGGGTTTCGACTTAACTACGCCTCACGTAGGCACCCGATTCTTCAAATTGACGAGAGCAACATCATCATGGGCAAGTCAGTAGTCATCCTTGGTGCGCAGTGGGGCGACGAAGGCAAGGGCAAAATCGTCGACCTGCTGACCGAACAGGTCAAAGCCGTCGCTCGCTTCCAGGGCGGTCACAACGCCGGCCACACGCTGGTCATCGGCGGCAAGAAGACCGTGCTGCATCTGATCCCCTCGGGCATCCTGCGTGACGACGCGCTGTGCCTGATCGGCAACGGTGTGGTGCTGTCGCCGCAGGCGCTCAAGCAGGAAATCGAAGAGCTGGAAGCGCAGGGCGTGGAAGTGCGCTCGCGCCTCAAGATCAGCCCGGCCACCCCGCTGATCATGCCGTACCACATCGCCGTCGATAAGGCGCGCGAAGCAGCCGCCGGCAAGAGCGCCATCGGCACCACCGGTCGCGGCATTGGCCCGGCCTACGAAGACAAGGTGGCTCGCCGCAGCGTGCGCGTGGCCGACCTGATGTACCCGCACGAGCTGCCCGAGAAGCTCAAGGCAGCGGTGGAGTACCACAACTTCATCCTCACCCAGTGGCTGAAGGCCGAGCCGGTCGACTTCCAGACCGTGCTGGATGACGCGCTGGCCTATGGCGAATTCATCCGCCCGATGGTCGACGATGTCGCCACCATCCTGCACGACGTGCGCAAGGAAGGCGGCCACATTCTGTACGAAGGTGCGCAGGGCGCACTGCTCGACATCGACCACGGCACCTACCCGTACGTCACCTCGTCCAACACCACCGTGGGCGGCGCACTCGCCGGCACCGGCGTGGGCGCGGGCGACATCGACTACGTGCTGGGCATCTGCAAGGCCTACGCCACGCGCGTCGGCGGCGGTCCGTTCCCGACCGAGCTCAACGACGACATGGGCGAACGCCTGCGCAAGGTCGGCAACGAGTTCGGCGCCAGCACCGGCCGCCCGCGTCGCTGCGGCTGGATCGACCTCGTCGCGCTCAAGCGCGCCGTGCAGATCAACGGCATCAACGGCCTCGCTATCACCAAGCTCGACGTGCTCGACGGCCTGCCGACCATCAAGGTCTGCATTGCGTACGAATACCGCGGCAAACGCCGCGAGCTCGCACCGCTCGATGCGGATGGTTGGGCCGAGTGCAAGCCGGTGTACCTGGAATTCCCGGGTTGGGACGAATCCACCGCCGGCATCCGCGAATGGGACAAGCTGCCCGCCGCCGCCCGCGCCTACCTGCGTGCGGTGGAGGAGCTGTCGGGCTGCAAGCTCTCGCTCGTCGCCACCGGCGCCGACCGCGACGACACCATCGTGCTGGACGATCCGTTCGCCTGATCGCCGACGATGTGCAAGTGATACAGAGAAGCCCCGCATGGCGGGGCTTTTTTGTGGGCGATGGAGCGATGCATTGCTTCGAACCCCAAAGGCACTGGATTCCCGCCTTCGCGGGAATGACGGGAGTGAAAGTCCCCTCCACCTACGTCATTCCCGCGAAGGCGGGAATCCAGCGCCGTTCCGCTCCGCGGCACCATGACTTCTGGCCAGTGCCGACCTGAGGCCGCGTGCCTCACCATCGGAGCGTTTTGCGCCGATCAGGATCGTATCGGCCTGTCCACTGAGGGGAGACAACATGCGTACTCGTCTGGTTACCGCCATGGCACTGGCTCTCGCTGGTGTTTCGTTCACGGGTGCAGCGCTGGCGATGGATGTCTCGCCACAGGAGCAGGCCACCACCCAGCTTCCGCGCTCGGTGCGTCCCACGCACTACGACGTCTCGGTGGTGCCTCACGTCGACACGCTTAGCTTCGACGGCAAGGTCACTGTCGACATTGACGTACTTGAGCCCACCCGTAGCATCACGCTGAACGCGATCGACATGCGCTTCTCCTCGGTGGCGCTGACACCCGCCGCAGGCAAGGGCAGCTTCAAGGCGCCCAAGGTGTCTGTGGACGACAAAGCGCAGACCGCCACCTTCACCTTCGACAAGCCGGTGCCCGCCGGCAGCTACAAGCTGTCAATGAGCTACACCGGCAAGATCGGCACGCAGGCCAACGGCTTGTTTGCCATCGACTACGACAGCAAGGCCGGCAAGAAGCGCGCGCTCTACACGCAGTTCGAGAACTCCGGCGCACGCCGCTTCATCCCCTCTTGGGACGAGCCCAACTACAAGGCCACGTTCAACCTGATCGCCACCGTGCCGTCCAGCGAGATGGCCGTGAGCAACATGCCGGTGGCATCGAAGAAGGACATCGGTCACGGCCTGAGCCAGGTGACATTCCAGCAGTCACCGAAGATGTCGACCTACCTGCTGTTCTTTGGCACCGGCGATTTCGACCGCGTCACCACGATGGAAGACGGCACCGAGATCGGCGTCATCACGCAGAAGGGGTTGTCCGCGCAGGGTGCCTTCACGCTGGAGTCGGGCAAGGCTGTGCTGAAGGAATACAACGACTACTTCGGCGTGAAGTACCCGCTGCCCAAACTGGACAATGTCGCCTCGCCGGGTAGCAGTCAGTTCTTCTCCGCCATGGAAAACTGGGGCGCCATCTACACCTTCGAATACGCGTTGCTGCTCGACCCTTCGTTCTCCACGCTGCAGGACAAGCAGAACGTGTTCGGCACCGCTGCACACGAAATGGCGCACCAGTGGTTTGGCGATCTGGTGACCATGCGCTGGTGGGACGACCTGTGGCTCAACGAAGGCTTTGCCTCGTGGATGGCCTCACGCACCACGGCGCGCCTGCATCCGGAATGGAACACCAAGCTGAGTGACACCGTCGGTGCGCGTGAATCGGCCATGTCGCGCGACGCCGTGGGCACCACGCACCCCGTGGTGCAGCACGTGGAAACCGTGGACCAGGCCAGCCAGGCGTTCGACGCGATCACCTATTCCAAGGGCGAGTCGGTGATCGGCATGCTCGAAGCCTACGTAGGTGAAGATAACTGGCGAACCGGCGTGCGCAATTACATCAAGGCCCACGCTTACGGCAACGCGGTGTCCGACGATCTATGGCGCGCCATCGATGAAGCCGCGCCGGGTAAGCAGATCACCACCATCGCGCACGACTTCACGCTGCAGCCGGGCATTCCCCTGATTCGCGTGGAAGCGGGCACGTGCAGCAAGCACACCACCACGCTCAAGCTGACGCAGGGTGAATTCACTCGCGACCGCCCGGACAAGCAGCCGCTGCGCTGGCACGTGCCCGTCATCGCGCGCGCCGCTGGTGGCAAGGCAGTCAGCACCGTCGTCGACGGCGAAGCCACGCTCACTGTGCCGGGGTGCGGCACATTGCTGGTCAACGCAGGGCAGAGCGGTTATTACCGCACCCTGTACGCGCCCGCGCAGTTCGCCGCGATCAAAAAGGACTTCGCCAAGATCGCCCCTGTCGACCAGCTCGGTGTGATGGGCGATACGTGGGCGCTGGGCATGGCGGGTCTGCGACCGGCTTCCGACATCCTCGATCTTGCCAAAGCCACGCCGATCGACGCCGATCCGCAGGTCTGGGACGAAATTGCCGCCGACCTTTCCGGTCTGGATGCTTACTACGACGGTGATGCGAAGCGTCAGACCACCTTCCGCGCCGCCGCGGTCAAGTTGCTCGGCCCGAAATTCCAGCGCATCGGTTGGGAAGCCATGCCGGACGAAAGTGTGCCGACCACCATCCTGCGCACGCGCCTGATCAACGTACTGGCCGGCCTGAACGACAGCGCCGTGGTGGCCGAGGCGCAACGTCGTTATGCCGCTCAGGCGACCGATCCCAACGCGGTTCCCGTCGCGCTGCGCAAAACCATCCTGTCTGTGGTCGCTCATCACGCCGACGCCGCTACGTGGGAAAAGCTGCACGCGGAAGCCAAAGCCGAGAAGACGCCACTAGTGAAGGATCGCCTGTACGCGCTGCTTGCCGTCGCGGAAGACAAGTCGCTCGCGCAGCGCGCACTCGACCTTGCACTCACCGACGAGCCCGGCGCCACCAACAGTGCTGGCATGATCTCCATCGTCTCCCGCAAGTACCCGGAACTCGGCTTCGACTTCGCGCTCACGCATCGCGAGCAGGTCGACAAGCTCGTGGATGGCAGCTCGCACAGCCGCTATTACCCGGCGCTTGGCAGCAGCTCGTTCAACCCGGCGATGATCGACAAGATCAACGGGTACGCAAACCAGTACCTCGCCACCGGTTCACGCCGCGACGCGGAAACCGCCGTGGCGAACATCAAGTACCGCATCATGGTGCGCAATGAACGCCTGCCGGATGTGGACGGGTGGTTGGCCAAGAACGGCGGTTGAGTCACTCGGCCGAGCTTTCTCTCAATGCACGACCTCAAAAAGCCCCGGCTCGTCCGGGGCTTCTTGTCGAACAGATCAAGATCAACCTGTAAGTTGATTTGCACCCATTCAACCTGAAGGTTGATTTGCTTGTCCTCCGCCTGTCGGTTGAATCGTGGACGTCATTCGCATACCCGAACAGCTGGGCACCGTCTTGAAGGCAGCACGTCTACGCCTTGGACTCACCCAGGCCGATATCGCGCGCCAATTGGGTATTTCCGTGCAGGCTATGTCCAAGCTTGAAAACCAGGCAGGGCGAGCAACAGGCGTATCTGGCGGAAATCATCGATAAGGTGAATGGCTTGTTCGAAGGCCAGCTCAGCGATAACGATCAGTTGGTGTACGTCAACGGCGTTCTGAAAGGGAAGCTGCTTGAAAACGAGATGCTGGTGCAGCAAGCGGCGAGCAACAGCAAAGAGCAGTTCGCCAATTCACCCGATTTGAAGCATGCGCTGTTGCATGCCGGCATGGATGCTGAAGAGGCCTACACCATCATGAGCAGGCAGTTGCTGTCGTCCGAGCGAACCCTGGCCGGGGTGTTGCAGATCTTGTTGGGTCCGGCTCAGTTGTATGAAGCGCTGCGCGCGAAGAGTGAAGGGCGCGCACCGCCGCTGTAACGAGCGAGTGGGACCAGGGGCGCGAATAGGGATCGCGCCCCAGTTTGTGGAGCAGCCTGCTGATGGAGTGTTGATTGCCGGGTAGCCGCTTCAACACTGACACGCCTGTCGTCCATCCCAGACACTCACGTCGAGCCAAACCCTGACAGGCGAAACGCACCGCTGTTTGTTAGTTTCGGCATGTCACGCGCGGCGTCTTCGCAACCGGCTACGCGGGTGACCATGGCAGTAATGTCATGAGGCGCGGGCCGCAGGTGCTGACACACCCACGACCCGCTAACCACAACCAGCTGACTAAGAGTTGATCATGGCTAACCGCGATCATACGGCAGGCGCTCGCCCGTTAGTTCCCCCTGACGGCACCCTCACTGCACCACCCGGCAGCCCGCGCCCAGCGGGCACCCAAGGCACCCCACGGTTGTTGGCGTTTCCTGTTGATCCTGCATTGGCGGCGTACGCCTTGATGCGTTTGCGGATCGACATTGCGCGCTATCGGGAGGCCGAGGCATCGGGCCTGCCGGTCAAACCGGTGGCGTGGCCGGTCTCTGGTGAATTTATTGCCTACCTCACCACGGCCATTCATTGCCTGGACCACTACGCCGGCATGCTCGGTCCCGAGCCTCCAGTGACTGTTTAACCCCGTCCGATGATCGTCCCCCGTGGCGCATCAGCTCTCGGGTCGATGCGCCACACCTGGACGATCACCTACTGACGGATAGGTATTTCACCTACATGGATCAGCGTAGTCACTGATCCATCGCTGCCTCGTGCCCGACAGGAATGCGCTGCATGATCCTCACGAAGCTCGACCCACATATCGTTGTGGCTCCAACGTTGCGTCTGCCCACGCCGGGTGAGGCGTTGGCGCGGAAGTACATGCAGCCGAATGGGCTTCAGGCCGCACACTTGGCACGGCGCGCCGGCATCCCGGCTCCACACATTAGAGACATCATGCAGAACGCCCGGCCAGTCACCGCCAGCATCGCATGGCGGCTCGCATTGACCTTGGATACCAGCGGGCTTTATTGGATGCTGCTACAGGCGCACCACGATTTGCGGCAGGTGTTGCAACAACATTCAACGCGCTGACCCCAACTAGAACGGCAGGGTGTTCAGGAGCAGCTCTGATCCTTTGCGCTGTCATCGTCTTTCTCGTCGTCGTCATTGGCGCCCAGCGAGAGGGTCTTGCCGTTATCCATGTGCAGCTCGCCATCGTCGATTCGTTCCTCATCGCCACTCACCGTGGTGAATACCGCATCGACGAGGCCTGATCCGTGCGTGCCGCGTACGCGGAAGGCGAAGCTGTCGTCACGTTCGTCTTCGCTGGTGGCCGCCCAATCCAGTGAGACGTGCTCGATGTGGCCTACGCAACGCTGAATCACCGGGTGCTTGTTCATAGCCGCTGTGGCCTGATCGGTGAACTGGTGCCACCCCCAGTACGCTACGCCGCCACCGATCAGCACGAGACACAGCAAGGTCAGTAACACGCCCAGAAGAATACCGACCCATAGCGGTATTGCCCGGCGAGATTTAGGCGCAACGGGTGCGGGCCGCGTAGGGATGGGCGGCGGCGGAGGGAAGGGTGCAGGTCCTTGCATGGCGATACGTCACTGTCTTGGTGAATGAGCGGAGACCGAGAGGTGGCTGGGCTCCGTGTCACAGTGTGCAACAGCCACCGGCCGGATGCGCGCTGAGAACAACTCGCCACCCGCAGGCCCGCCTTGGTTACCACCGGCGCCGACCGGAGCGGCACCATCGTGCTGGACGATCCGTTGGCCTGAATGTTGGTGTATCGGTCATGCAATAAGCCCCGCCAAGTGCGGGGCTTTTGTCGTCTTGACGAGAAAGTAGGGCGCCGAGTTGTGACGCTGACTGCGCTAAGCGAAATTACCTGATGGCTTCCGTGGCTCGGAACACGAAGACTGCGATGCGTATCTCTGGGTAAGGGCTTATGTACGCTGATTCCGCTGCATGGGTGACCGTGTCGTACTTCGTCAGGCAAATACTATGAAGCGCTGGGCCACGACTTTCGTCGGTTTTTTTATGGTTGCACCGATAGCGTCTGCACCAGCAATGACTAGATCCTGCAACTTCACCCCGCTGACCATAACGGACAGCGCGGCGACCATCGGGAACTTGTCCGTTACATTGGGGGAAGTGGATAACCCTGATGACCCCAAGGCGTGGTTGGGGCCCGTAAGTATTTCTCTGCAGGGCCGACCGGTATGCGCGTCTAGTGCGTTCGTGCCCATCGTGGAGGAGCCCCTGTTAGTGGCGGGCAGGATGCTGTTTGTTCCTACCTATTCCGGTAGCCAACGGCGCGTTTACGCACTGGATATCAAAACTTGCAGAGTGCTTTGGAAGAGTCCGGTTTATGTCGCCGATCCCATTCTCCGGGACGATGTGCTGATGATTGGAGATCGCAGCATCCATCTGAATGAGTCGTGCGGCCCGGTCACATCGGCTGGGGGGAAGTAGTGGCCACCGGCCGGGGCCATCCTCTACAGGGCCTATAAAAAAGGGCCGGCAGTTAGCCGGCCCTTTTCTTTGGTGCTTACCTGTTCAAATCCTTCAGAAACTCCTTGGTGTACTGCAGTGGAGTCGTAGAAGGCACCGAGTTGCACGTTGATGACGCCGTCGTCTGGCTGCACGGATTGTCTCGGTCGAGCGACCAGAAGTGCAGGCCGGCCAGGCCGTTGGAGACGGCGTAGCTGGTGATGGTGTCGGTGTTGGCGATGCTGAAGTTCTCGTCGGACGCATCGTTTACGCCGATCATCGGGGTCAGCTCGATTTTGCTGGCTGGGATGCCATAGGTGTGTTGCAGGTTGGTCACCGCCTGGATGGCCGACTGACCCATGTCGCACTTGCCGTTCGACACCACGCAGACGGCGGCACCGGGGCTGCCGTAGTCCATCACCATCAGGTTGATGGTGTAGTTGGTGAGCGAAGAGGCTTTGACTGCCTTTACCACCATGTCGCCCAGACTGTTCACGCCGCCGTAGCTGCCGTCGGATGCACCCAGGGTGGCGACGGTGAAGGAGAAGCGCAGGTTGGGGTAAAGCGACTGGCCGTACACGGCGGCCGACACCAGGTTGTTGATGTCCGCTTGCGATTGGCCACCTTCAATGTCGAAATCCACCCCCACCATCTGCGGCGACATGTAGCGCGACAGGAAGGTGGCGAAGTTGGCCGTGCTGCCACACGTAAACGTTCCCGCCTGGCCGCCGGTGGAAACCACATAAGGCAGACTCGCGCTTGCCAGCGCGGAAATGTTGGCGCTGGCGAAGCTCGCGCCCGGCACGCCGCCCCAGTTTTCGCTGCCGCATTCGCCGGTGGCGAAGGCGAGGGTGATCGCACTGAGGTTGGTTACGTAGTTGGACTTGAGACTACCGCTGCCGACCACCGGAATCGACGAGCCCGTGGCGGCGGCCGTCTGCATGGTGTCGGTGTTCCAGTTCATGTTGACAGTGACGTCCTTGTACGGGCTAAACAGCAAGTTGGCGCCCGTGCCCGGCGGGTTCGCTGTACCGCCGCCGCCCGTGCCACCACCGCCGGTACCACCACCCGTGCCGCCGCCGGAGGAGCCGCCGGTGCAGGAGCCTTGCGAGGTCCAGGGCTGCGCGGAGCCGGTGGGGCCGTTGTTGGTCGCCGGATCGTTACCCTGCGTCCACCAGTTGGCGACGTAGTTGATGCCGTTTTCGCTGGCGGTCTGTCCGCCGGTGTAGACCTGGGTGGCGGCCCATGCCGTGGCGCAGGTGCCGCCGGAACCGCTGCCGCCCGTTCCGCCTCCGCCCGTGCTACCGCCGCCGCTGGAGCCCGACCCACTGCATGCGCCCTGGGATGTCCATGGCTGGCCGGTGCCGCTGCCACCGTTGCTGGTGGCGGGGTCGTTACCCTGCGTCCACCAGTTGGCGACGTAGTTGGTGCCGTTCTCGCTGACCACGGCGCCGCCGTTGTAGGCGGTGCTGGCGCTCCACGCCGCAGCGCAGGTGGCCTGCGCGTGTGCGGCCTGCACCGGGGCAAGCGTCATCAAGCTCATGGCCATCGCGCCACCGGCGCTTGCGCCAATGGCATGGAGTGCCGTGCGAAACCAAACAACCGACTTCTTCAAGCGCATGGAAGGTCTCCTGGTTGTGTTGCTCACTAGGGCGGAAGGTGTCCCTGGCGACTGGCCGTGATCCGGTTGGCGATGGGCGTCCCCGTGCTTCCTGCGTGCCGCGGCGTGCCTGGGCGGCGGCAATGTCTGTGCGTGTCCCCATATGACAACGTTGTCCGCAAACTGCAACGCAAACTGTGATGTCCGTTGTGCATCGAAGGGCCTGATCACTCTCAGTCGTTGTAGGCCAAAAATACGGCCAACTTGCGCATTATTGTGCAACGCGGCGATGCGACGGATGGAGTGTTGCGTTGCCAACGTCTGCTGTCGTGTTGCTCTGCAAAAAGATTGTTTCAGACGTCTGGACGTCCACGTTTCGCTGACAGAGACTTTAGTGACAACGTTGTCCTTTGATGCGACGGCGCACGGCGGGGCAGCCGGGCAGGATGCTCGGCGAGGTCGCGGGATCTACCGGCCGGCGCGAGGGGGCGTCGGTTTTCATGAAGCCATTCACAGGAGGTAGCGCATGGCATCGCGCTACGAGCAGCAACGCGGATATGTGCGCGCTGAACCCTAGTTTGGCCGGTGTGGTCAAACTAGGGGATTTCGAAGGCAAGGTCTGGCCAGAGGACGATTTGCCTTGACGGGCGAAAGCAGGGATTCCCTAGCCCGGCAGGCTGACCACCGGTACGAACCCGCCGAAGATCATGCGCTTGCCATCGAAGGGCATAGGGCTGGCGGCGTCCATGCGCGGATCTTTCATGACTTTCTCCATGCCGGCATCGCGGGTGGCCTTGTCGGGCCACTCGATCCAGGAGAACACCACGGATTCGTCCTGCGTCGCCTGCACGGCGCGGCGGAAATCGGTGTGCTTGCCGTCAGGCACGTCGTCACCCCAGCACTCCACCACTCGGATGGCGCCAAACTCCATGAAAATGGTGTCGAAGGTACGGGCGTACCCGATGAATAGCTCGCGGTTGGCAGTGGGTACGGCGATCACGAAACCATCGATGTAGGACATGGCTGTTTCCTCAGCGGAACGGGCGGCCGACATGGCCGCCATTATGGATGCGACGAACGAGCATGTGGGGGTTCGACACAGCACCCACCTTCTGCCCGTCGACGCAAGAAAGCGATTGACGGATGCTTCGTCAGCTGAGGTTGTACGCCCGGTCAAAGAAAAAGGGCTCCGCATGCGGAGCCCTTTCTGTGTACGACAGCGTAAACGCGATTACGCCACGTTCGGTTCGCTGAAGGCTTCGATCTCGCCCTTGAACGCTTCCACCGGCACGCAGCTGCAGAACACGTTCTTGTCGCCGTAGACGTTGTCGACGCGGGCCACCGGCGACCAGTACTTCTGGAACTTCAGGCTGGGCAGCGGGAAGGCGGCCAGTTCGCGGGGGTAGGCATGCTTCCACTCGGAAGCCGACACCATCACCGCGGTGTGCGGCGCGTGCTTGAGCGGGTTGTCTTCGCGATCCAGCTTGCCTTCGTCCACGGCGCGAATTTCGTCGCGGATCTGGATCATGGCGTCGATGAAGCGGTCCAGCTCGTACTGCGATTCGCTTTCGGTCGGCTCGACCATCAGCGTGCCGGCGACTGGGAAGCTCAGTGTCGGTGCGTGGAAGCCGAAGTCGATAAGGCGCTTGGCGACGTCTTCCGCACCAATGCCGGTGGCGTCCTTCAGCGAGCGCAGGTCGAGGATGCACTCGTGCGCCACCAGGCCATTGCGACCGGTGTAGAGCGTCTCGTAGTGCGGCGCCAGGCGCTTGGCGATGTAGTTGGCGTTGAGCAGGGCCACCTGGGTGGCACGGCGCAGGCCGGCGTTGCCCATCATGGTGACGTACATCCAGCTGATCGGCAGGATGGAGGCGGAGCCGAAGCTGGCGGCCGAGACCATGCCCACCTCGCCTTCACCGCCGAACGTGCGCGGCAGGAACGGAGCGAGGTGCGATTTCACTGCGCACGGGCCCACGCCCGGGCCGCCGCCGCCGTGCGGGATGCAGAAGGTCTTGTGCAGGTTGAGGTGCGAGACGTCCGAACCCCACTTGCCCGGCTTGGCGACGCCGACCAGCGCGTTCATGTTGGCACCGTCGGTGTACACCTGGCCGCCGTGCTCATGCACGATTTCGCAGATCTTGACGATGTCTTCCTCGAACACGCCGTGCGTGGACGGGTAGGTGATCATCAGCGCGGCGAGGCGGTCGCTGAACTTCTCGGCCGCGCGCTGAATGTCGGCCACGTCCACGTTGCCGTTCGCGTCGCACTTGGTCACCACCACCTGCATGCCGCACATCTGCGCGGAAGCGGGGTTGGTGCCGTGGGCGGATTCCGGAATCAGGCAGATATCGCGATGACCCTGGCCGCGCGAGCGGTGGTAGGCGCGAATGGCCAGCAGGCCGGCATATTCGCCCTGTGCGCCGGAGTTCGGCTGCAGGCTGACGGCGTCATAGCCGGTGCATTCCACCAGCATGGCTTCCAGCTCGTCGATGAGCTGCTTGTAACCGGTGGCCTGGTCGGCCGGGGCCAGCGGGTGGATGTTGGCGAACTCGGGCCACGTCACCGGGATCATCTCGGCGGTGGCGTTGAGCTTCATGGTGCAGCTGCCGAGCGGGATCATGGTGCGATCCATCGCCAGGTCCTTGTCGGCGAGCGAACGCATGTAGCGCAGCAGCTCGTGCTCGCTGTGGTGCGTGTTGAAGGCCGGGTGGGTCAGGAACTTGGTCTTGCGCAGCAGCTGCGGCGGCAGGGCGTCGTGCGTGCTGGCATCAAGCGCATCGATGTCGGTGATGGAGGCGCCGAACACCGTGGCCAGCGCGATGACGTCAGCGCGCGTGGTGGTTTCATCGAGGCTGACGCCGACGCTGTTGGCGTCGATCGCGCGCAGGTTGATGCCGGCGGCACGTGCCTTGGCATGCAGTGCGGCTGCATCCACACCAGTGACGTGCAGCGTGTCGAAGAAATGGGTGTTGGCGGTGACGCCAGCCTGACGCAGTGCCACGAACAGGATCGAGGCGAGGCGATGCACGCGACGGGCGATGCGGGTGAGGCCTTCCGGACCGTGGTACACGGCGTACATGCTCGCCATCACGGCCAGCAGCACCTGCGCGGTACAGATGTTGGAGGTAGCCTTCTCACGGCGGATGTGCTGTTCGCGCGTTTGCAGCGTGAGGCGGTAGGCCGGCTTGCCTTCGGCGTCGATGGACACGCCGATCAGGCGACCCGGCATCGAGCGCTTGTAACTGTCGCGGCAGGCCATGAAGGCAGCGTGCGGGCCGCCGAAGCCGAACGGCACGCCGAAGCGCTGGGTGTTGCCCACCACGATGTCGGCACCCCATTCGCCCGGCGAGGCGATCAGGGTGAGGGCGAGCAGATCGGTGGCCACGCAGACCACGCCGTGGCGCGCGTGCACGGTCTCGGCGAGTGCCTTGTAGTCGTTGATCTGGCCAAAGGTGTTGGGGTACTGCAGCAGCACGCCGTAGCTGTCCACCTTGGTGGCTTCGCTGTCGTCGGCGATGTGCAGGTCGATGCCCATTGCCTCGGCGCGGGTCTTGAGCACTTCCAGCGTCTGCGGGTGCACGGCGCTGGAAACAAAGAAGGTGTTGGACTTGGATTTGGCCGAACGCTTGGCCAGCGTCATCGCTTCGGCGGCGGCGGTGCCTTCATCAAGCAGGGACGCGTTGGCGATCTCCATGCCGGTGAGGTCGGCGCACATGGTCTGGAAGTTGATCAGCGCTTCCATGCGGCCCTGCGAGATTTCCGCCTGGTACGGCGTATAGGCCGTGTACCACGCCGGGTTCTCCAGGATGTTGCGCAGGATGACGTTCGGCGTGTGCGTGCCGTAGTAGCCCTGGCCGATGAAGCTCTTGAGCACCTGGTTCTTGTCGGCGATGGCGCGAATCTTGGCGATGGCCTCGACCTCGGTGATCGGGGCGGGCAGCGCCAGCGGAGCCGGCGACTTGATCTTGCCCGGCACGATGGCGTCGGTCATCGCTTCCAGCGAGTCGTAGCCCAGCAGCGCCAGCATGGTGGCGATTTCTGCGTCGTTGGGGCCGATGTGACGCTCGATAAAGGCGTCGTGGTGCTCGAGGTCGCGCAGGGAAGGATTGGCGTTCTGACTCATGGCAGGGGGCGTCCGTAAGAAACGTGCAAGCCGCACGCGAAGCGCCCCTCTGTCCTTTTGCCTGAGAGTTTGGAAGCTGGGGGATAGTCCCTTCGCTTCGTGCCCCTTCGGCGCCGGATTCAACCGGTCTCTCCAGAGTGTTACCGCGGGTGATGGTCTGGGGCCTGAGCGATTACGGGCGTTGCGCCTTCGGCAGCGGTTCGCACCGCTTCTCCCACCACACGCTAAACGAGGATTATAGGGTGCCTTGGCCTCAATTGCCTCCCCGGCGGGCGAGGGCTTCAGTCTCGGTGCTGCCTATGTCTCAAACCTCGTAAGATGGCTAGAGCCTTTCACTGCTCGTCATTCCCGCGAAGGCGGGAATCCAGCGCCTTGAGGCCATCACGAAGACAAAGACGCTGGATCCCCGCCTTCGCGGGGATGACGAGCGGAGCGTCCTCGCCAAAATTCAGCACCGGAGCCTCCCCATGCCCAAGCCCCCTTTCAAATTGGCCCGTATCGACCACGTGGTACTGCGCGTGGCCGATGTCGCCGCCATGCAGCGCTTCTACTGTGACGTGCTGGGATGCCGGGAAGAGCGCCGCCAGGATGAGATCGGCCTGGTCCAACTGCGCGCCGGGGACTCCCTGATCGATCTGGTGGCGCTGGACAGCAAGCTCGGCCGCATGGGCGGTGCTGGCCCGGGCAGGGAGGGGCACAACATGGACCACTTGTGCCTGCAGGTGGAGGGCTACGACGAGGCTGCCATCAAGGCCCATCTGACCGCTCATGGCGTGCGCGTGGGCGAGGTTGGCTCGCGCTACGGCGCCAAGGGCGAAGGTCCGTCGATCTATCTGTACGACCCTCAGGGCAACATGATCGAGCTGAAAGGCCCGCCGCACGCCTGACGGTCAGCGGCCGTCTCTGCTCGCCGCCTTCACCCGGTGGTCGCAAAATCCTGCCTATAGTCCCCGACCGCTAGTCCGGGTTGCGCGGTTCCCGCGTAGCCGGAGGTGCCCCGTCCCTGGCAAGCCAACGTTCGGCGCCACGGGACCAGCGCTGTACCCGATGCCGCCCACGGTTCCAGTTCTCACGTTTGATCCCGACAGGAGAACGAGCATGGCGACATACATCACGCTGACGCACCTGACCGAGCAAGGCATGCGTGCGATCAAGGACACCACGAAGCGCGCAGAGGCACTGAACACGGTCGCCGGAAAATTTGGCGCCAAGGTCAAGGACGTGTACTGGACGTTTGGGCAGTACGACATCGTGACTGTGATCGAAGCACCCGACGAGTTATCGGCAACGGCTTTCGGCCTGACCATCAGCGCTGCGGGGAATACGCGCTCAGAAACGCTGCGTGCGTTCTCCGGTGAAGAGATGCAGACCGTGCTGGGCAAGATGGGGTAAACCGGTCGACTGGCGATGGACCAAACTCATGGTGATGGGTTTGGTTCACTCGCTTGGTGAGCCATGCGCGTTGCGTAAGCTGCTAGAACCGATAAATCACCCCAAGCCCGCCGCCATTGGTATTGAGCTTGATTTGGTTGCCGTCCTCGTGACTGCTCTCATCCTGTCCGTAGTAGCGGTGGAACAGGTAACCCGTGAGCTTCCAGTTGGGTGAAAGCGTGTACTCGAGGCCAAGCACGAGCTCCCAGTTGGTCTGTGCGGTGGATACCTCGCCGCCTTCGGTGCGAAAACTGTTGAACCAGGGCAGGCGTCCCCACGTGCCATCGGCAGTGAAGCGAAGCGAGTCGTTCAGGGGATAGCGCAGGTGCAGGCCGAAGATCGGTACGGGCAGCTCCTGCACGTAGAAATCTTCTTTCAGTTCATTACCTACGCTGTCAGCGGCGATGTTGCCCTTGACCACGAAGTTGAGCATCACATAGGTGGCGCCGATGCTCCCCCAAAGCTCCCCGTCGTGACCCACCATGGTCAGTCGATGCCAATAGGAGGCATCGAATGCGATGAAGTCGTTGAAGTGGGTAGCGGAGCCCAATGGCCCTGGCGCAATGGTGGTGCCGTTGAAGTACACCGGTACATCGGTGCTCGAGTGGCCGATCAGCTGGCTGGTCGAGAATCCAAGATGCAGCTCGCTGACCTCCGAAAAAGGCTTCCACGCCAGAAATCGGATGGTTTGCATGTTGTTGACGTTGAGGTCGCTGCCGAAGTGCAGTCGGGTGCCCTGGACGTTGTTCTCGCGCACTTGCACCCAGCCATTGGGGGAACTCAGTTCACCAGCAAGCGAGAGATGCCAGGACGTGTCGTTGTCGGCCACGGCAGGGGAGGCCAACAGCACCCCCGCTATCGGCAGCAGGGCCCACCTGCGCCGGGCACGTGAAGCATGCCGCATCGTCAATGGCGTGGACGCGTTCATGGCAAGCAGGGTGGCGACGCGCCACGTGCCGTCCTTGGCTACCGATACCGGTCGCCAAGCCTCAATCGTTCAGCTTACGCTCCAGATCTGATCTGGCAATGCGCGATGTGTGAAAGGCTGGCGAACCGGCGATGACAGCGGGCCCGCGCTAACTCAACCCTGCGGAACACCCGTCATATCAGGGAGATGATGCGCAATGCCCTTGTGGCAGTCGATGCAGGTTTTCTCGCCCGTGACCAGCCAACGTTTATGGATATCCGCCGCGCGAGTGGATTGCCGGGTCAGGTCCATCGACTGGTAGTTGTGGCAGTTGCGACATTCCAGCGAATCGTTGGCTTTCAGTCGCGCCCACTCGTGCTGCGCCAGTTCCAATCGGTGGTCGAGAAACTTCTCGCGATTATCAATGGTGCCAAACAGCTTGCCCCAGACCTCTTTGGAGGCCTGCATTTTGCGGGCGATCTTGTCGGTCCAATTGTGCGGCACATGGCAGTCGGGGCAGGTGGCTCGCACGCCGGAACGATTGGTGTAGTGGATGGTCGTTCTCAGCTCCTGAAACACGTTGTCATGCATCTCGTGACATCCGGTGCAGAACGCCTCGGTGTTGGTGGTTTCGAGGGCGGTATTGAATGCACCCCAAAACAGCACGCCGGCGATGAAGCCACCCAGCGTCAGGAAGCCCAGGCTGTAGTGGACGCTAGGCCGGCGTAGCGTGCGCCAGAAGCTGGCGCCCCAAGACTTGATCCGGGACCACATGATCAGTTCGCCTTCTGCTGTGACTGTTCGGACAGCACCGTGTCGATGTCCTTGAAGTTGTTGGCGACAAGGGGCTTGGCGTCGGTCTGCACCACGTGGCATTGGTTACAGAAGTAGCGCCGTGGCGAGATGGTGGCGAGGAACTGGTTGTCACGGTCCATGTAATGGGTGACGCTCACCGGCGGCGCCTGGAATTTGTCGGCATTGGCGCGCGCATGACATAGCAGGCAGCGATTGGAGTTCTTGTCGACCTGGTAGTTGTCGATGCTGTGGGGGATGGTGGGTGGCTGCATGGGATAGGCGCGGTTGCGCCGAATATCCGCGTTCTCGACACGTGCCAGCAGTGGTGGCGTGCCGTGCTGGTCGATGGGTACGCCACGACGGAACGGGTCGATCTGTTCGCCGCGGGGACGCTCTTCTGCTGTCGAGGCGACAGCCGGTGTTGGCGAGGTTGCGGCAGCCGCCGTCACAGCAGGCTGGGTCGAGGTTTCGCCGCCCGTCTTTCGGCCCAGTGCGAAGGCAATGACAGCCACAACCAGCACAACCAGTGCGCCGATGGCAATAAGCGGTTTGTCGCGCATAAGGAGATCCTCTTAAACCGCCACCACTTTGACGGCGCACTTCTTGTAATCGGTTTGCTTCGAGATCGGGTCGGTGGCGTCCAGCGTCACCTTGTTGATCAGCTGGCCTGCGTCAAACCAGGGCACGAACACCACACCGGTCGGCATGTGGTTGCGTCCGCGCGTTTCGATGCGAGAGCGCATTTCGCCGCGCCGCGACACCACCTTGACCTCATCGCCACGCTTGAGTCCGCGGGACTTCGCGTCGTCGGGATTCATGAACACCACGGCCTGCGGGAAGGAGCGGAAAAGCTCGGGCACACGCATCGTCATCGAACCGGAGTGCCAGTGCTCAAGCACACGGCCGGTGACCAGCCAAAGGTTGAATTCGGCATCCGGCATTTCCGGCGGGGGCTCATAGGGCAGCGCCCAGATCACCGCACGCCCGTCGGGGTTGCCATAGAACTGGAAGCCTGTGCCGGGCTTGACGAAGGGGTCGCTGCCTTCGCGATAGCGCCAGAGCGTCTCCTTGCCATCGACCACCGGCCAACGCAAACCGTGCGCCTGGTGGTAGGCATCGAAAGGTGCAAGATCGTGTCCATGGCCTCGGCCGAATTCGGCGTACTCCTCAAACAGGCCCTTCTGCACGTAGAAGCCGAAAGCTGCCGACTCGTGATTCTCGTAACCCGCTTCGATGTCGGAGACTGGGTAACGATCCACCTTGCCGTTCTTGAACAGCACGTCGAACAGCGTCTTGCCCTTGAACTGCGGGTTGGCGGCGAGAATCTCCGCCGGCCAGCACTCGTCAGTGGTGAAGCGCTTTGAAAACTCCATCAACTGCCAAAGGTCCGAGCGCGCTTCGCCCGGAGCCCTCACCAGCTGATGCCAGAACTGGGTGCGACGTTCGGCATTGCCATAGGCACCTTCCTTTTCCACCCACATGGCGGCAGGAAGAATGAGGTCAGCGGCCTGCGCTGTAACGGTGGGATAGGCATCCGATACGACGATGAAGTTCCGAGGGTCGCGATAGCCCGGATACGTTTCCTGCATCAGGTTCGCACCGGCCTGCATGTTGTTGTTGACCTGCACCCAGTACGCATTGAGCAGGCCGTCTTTCAATGCACGGTTCTGCTGCACCGCGTGGAAACCGGGCTTGGGCTGAATGATGCCCTCCGGAATCTTCCAGATTTCTTCTGCACGCTTGCGGTGCGCGGGGTTGGCCACCAGCATGTCAGCGGGCAGGCGATGGCTGAACGTGCCGACTTCACGCGCCGTTCCACAGGCGGAGGGCTGGCCAGTCAGCGAGAACGGGCTGTTGCCGGGCGTGGAGATCTTGCCCGTGAGCAAGTGCAGGTTGTAGACCATGTTGTTGGCCCACACACCGCGCGTGTGCTGGTTGAAGCCCATAGTCCAGAACGACGTGACCTTGGTCTTCGGGTCGGCATAGAGCTCGGCCAATTGCTCCAGCCAGCCTTTCTCCACGCCGGTCATCTCCACCGCTTTTTCAAGGGTGTAGGGCGCGACAAAGGCAGCGAATTGTTCGAAGTCGATGACTTCGCTGGCGTTGGGATCCTTCGCGTTCTTCGCTTTCAGTTCGAGCGGGTTGTCAGGCCTCAGGCCGTAGCCGATGTCGGTGACGCCACGCTTGAACGAGGTGTGCTGATTGACGAAGTCCTTGTTGACGCGCCCCGTCTTGATGATGTGGTTGGCGATGTAATTGAGGATGACCAGATCCGTTTGCGGCGTGAAGATAATCGGGATGTCCGCCAGCTCGAAGCTGCGATGCTCGAAGGTGGACAGCACCGCCACCTTGACGTGCGGATTGGACAAGCGGCGATCCGTTACGCGCGTCCACAGAATGGGATGCATCTCGGCCATGTTCGAGCCCCACAGCACGAACGCATCGGCAGCTTCGATGTCGTCGTAGCAGCCCATCGGCTCATCCATGCCGAAGGTGCGCATAAAGCCCATCACGGCCGAGGCCATGCAATGGCGTGCATTGGGGTCAAGATGGTTGGTGCGGAAGCCCGCCTTGAACAGCTTGTTGGCGGCGTAACCCTCCCAAACAGTCCACTGGCCCGAACCGAACATGCCGACGGCCCCAGGGCCCTTCTCCTTGAGCACGCGCTTGAATTGGGCGGCCATCACATCGAAGGCTTCGTCCCACGACACCGGGGTGAACTCGCCATCCTTGGCGTACGCACCATCCTTCTTGCGCAGCAAAGGCTGCGTCAGACGATCGGTGCCGTACATGATCTTGGAAAGGAAATAGCCCTTGACGCAATTGATGCCGCGGTTGACCTCGGAGAGTTGGTCACCATGCGTGGCCACCACGCGGCCGTTCTTGACCGCTACGTTCACGCCACAACCGGTACCGCAGAAGCGGCAGGGCGCCTTGCTCCACTTGAGCTGGGTGAGATCGCCTTCGAGCAGCACATTGGTAGCCGCAGCGGGAAGAGCGATGCCCGCGACGTTGGCGGCGACAGCCACCGCCGTATTGCGGATGAACTCGCGTCGCGTCATGGTCATACGTCAGTCCCTCGCGAAGATGCCTGGAGTACCGCCACCGCATCGAGGTCGGCGTTGGACTCCACATGGTGATAAATGAGCGATACGTTGATGATGCCGGGCAGCGCTTCCATGGCATCGATGAGGTCGACGATCTTGCGCTGATGGTCGGTTTCGCAAAGCAACACGCAGCGACATTCGCCGGTAGCGGCGATGGCAAGTGCAGGATGTGATTCCACGAATGTGCGCAGTGCGGGCATGGCATCCTGACGATGCATCACGACCAGGCTGGAAATGTGCTCTTCACCATTCATCGTGCTAGCTCCATTCGAGGCTGGAACGCGAACGCGTGGCATGCGAAGCAGTTAGTGCCCATGGTCAGTGTCCCGGCGGGCCGCTGATGAACATCTGCCAGAACCACACGACGAAGCCGTAGGAGGCCACGATCATGACGGCGAGCACGGGGAACAGAACGACGGTGAGCAACAGAAAGGCCGTTCGCTCCTGTCGCTTAAGGTTTGTTGCAGGCGTCGTTTCCATGTACACCCCCATGAAGCGAGAAGGTTGTATCCAGACTCATACAGCGCAAGCATGCACTGCATAGGACGCCGAAATCTGACCTAGGTCAGCTAGGCTGTCGTTCGCAGAAAACCCCTGCGCTTCTGCGGTCACGAGTCGCAGAGGTACATGGTTGAGTGTAGCCAGCGCCTTTGGCTTATGCGGTGAAGTCCGTGTGAATTTAACTATCAAAGAAGGATGAGCTATGCCGTTTTGGACCAGAACGCATCTCCGGCCGTTCGCCGCCTGCCTTTTGATATTGCTGGCGGCTTCTTCGAGCGCCTTGGAGGTCGGCAGCACCGCAGCGCCCTTGCGAAGCTTGCGGGTCGTTCTACCCGGAAAGCTCGCGCTGACATTCGACGCCACGATGCTGTCGACGATGCCCCACACGGAGATCAAGGCGGGGGCGCACCATGAGCCTGTGAGCGTCTGGCGAGGTGTGCGGCTGCAGGACCTCCTCAAGCGGGCCGGTGTTGCACTGGATACGCCATTGCATGGCAAGGCTCTGGCGTCGTTTGTGAGGGTCAGTGCTGCCGACCAGTATCAAGTCGTGTTTAGCCTGGCGGATCTTGATCCCACGTTGGGTGACGCACAGGTCATGCTGGCGGACGAGCGTGACGGAAAGCCCCTGGCCGCTGACGGGCCGTTCCGGTTGGTGGTGCCCGGCGACAAGCGGCCAGCCCGCTGGGTACGCAATGTGACGGCGATAGAAGTGGTGGACGGCAGCGCAACCTCTGCGCCGTGACTGAGTGGTTGCTCAGGCGGCGTCTGCCGGTGGCACGTCGAGTTCGTTCACTGCTTCTCTGGCAAGTGGCAACAAGCCTTCGCCACCTTCGGCGAGATGGGCTTTCAACTGCCGGCGCATTGCCGGGTCCCAGAACCGTTTGAGGTGATCGCGCACACCGCTGACGGCGGTGGCGTGGTCCGGCTCCACCGCGAAGTAGATCGCGATGTCGTTGGCCATGGTGATGAGTCGCTCGATTCGCATGATGGTTCCAGCGGCGCCTACGGCAACAGACGTTGGGGATGGGTGTAGACGTTGTGGCTGCCGGGTCGCGCAAACCCCACCAGGGTCACGCCCGCGCTGCGAGCGAGTTCAATGGCCAAAGCGGTTGGCGCGGAGATGGCGGCGAGCACGGAGATGCCGGCGCTGGCAGCCTTGGTGACCATTTCGTAGCTGGCGCGACTGGTGACGAGCGCCATGCCATGGGCGGGAGAGATACCTGCGCGGTGCATGGCGCCGATCAGCTTGTCCAATGCGTTGTGCCGACCGACATCTTCACGCACCAGCACGATTTGGCCCGTTGAATCCGCCCACGCCGCAGCGTGTACGGCGCCGGTCGCGCTGTTCATAGGCTGCAGTGCCTGAAGCTGGTGGAGGGCATGCTCCAGCACGCCGCGTGTCATGGTGTAACCGACGGCAACCGTTCCACTTTGGCGAATGGCATGCTCCAGATCGCGGGTGCCGCAGATGCCGCAACCACTGCGGCCGGGCAGCAGACGCTGTTGTTCGATGTGTGCACCTGGGGCATCGTCGGGGACGCGCATGGCCAACTCGATACCTTCGAGCAATGCACGGCTCTCCACGGAGAGCAACTGGGACGCATCGGTGATCAGCCCTTCACTGAGCGAGAAGCCGAGCGCAAAGTCGTCCAGATCGAGTGGTGTCGCCATCATCACGGCGAAACTGGCGCCGTTGTAGACCATGGCAACGGGTACCTCTTCGGCAATTAAGTCGTCTTCACGCACGAGCTCGCCATGGCGCCAACGGTCGACCGTGCGGCGCACAACCCCATTCGACGCTTCGTTGGGCTCGGGAGCGCTCAAGCGGGTTTCCCCGATTGTTCCAGCAGCGCTTCCTGCGTCTCGGAAAAGGCGCGGTGGCGCTTCTGCCATTCGGATGGCTGGCTGACGCGCGTCACTTGAACCGCCGTGACCTTGTACTCCGGGCAGTTGGTGGCCCAGTCGGAATTCTCCGTGGTGATCACATTGGCGCCGGAACCGGGGAAGTGGAAGGTGGTGTAGACCACGCCTGGCTGCATACGGTCGGAAATGGCTGCGCGCAGTACGGTTTCACCCGAGCGACTGGCAATGCCGACCCAGTCACCGTCGACAATGCCGCGTTCCTCAGCGTCGTGGGGATGAAGCTCCAACCGATCCTCGTCGTGCCACATCACATTGGCGGTGCGCCGCGTCTGTGCGCCCACGTTGTACTGACTGAGGATGCGGCCCGTGGTGAGGATCAACGGGTGCTCCGCGTTGACCTTCTCCGACGTGGGTACGTACTCGGTGAGCATGAAGCGACCCTTGCCACGCACGAACTCATCGACATGCATGACCGGCGTGCCAGACGGGTGCTCGTCGTTGCACGGCCACTGGATGGAGCCAAGCTGGTCGATCTTGTCGAAGCTCACGCCGTGGAAGGTGGGAGTCAGTTGCGCAATCTCATCCATGATCTGCGAGGCGCTGCTGTAGTTCATGGGATAGCCCATCGCCTGCGCCAGCAACTGGGTGACCTCCCAATCGGCATAACCACCCTTGGGTTCCATCACCTTGCGCACGCGGGATATGCGTCGCTCGGCATTGGTGAAGGTGCCGTCTTTCTCCAGGAAGGAGCTGCCAGGCAGGAACACATGGGCGAACTTGGCCGTCTCATTGAGAAACAAATCCTGCACCACGATGCATTCCATCGCACTCAGCGCGGCCGTGACGTGCTGCGTATCCGGGTCGGACTGGGCGATGTCTTCGCCTTCGATATAGAGACCCTTGAAGCTGCCGTCCAGCGCCGCCTCGAACATGTTGGGAATCCGCAGCCCCGGTTCGCTCAACAGCGGTACTCCCCAGGCTTCCTCAAAGGAGTGACGCACCGCATCGTCGCCGACATGACGATAGCCCGGGAATTCGTGCGGGAACGAGCCCATGTCGCACGAGCCCTGCACGTTGTTCTGTCCGCGCAGCGGATTCACACCGACGCCTTCCCGGCCGATGTTGCCGGTGGCCATGGCCAGGTTGGCGATGGCCATGACCGCGGTGGAGCCCTGAGCATGCTCGGTGACGCCCAAGCCGTAATAGATCGCACCATTGCCTCCGGTCGCGTACAGCCGCGCGGCGGCGCGCGCCTGCACGGCCGGGATGCCGGTAACGCTTTCCATCGCTTCGGGGCTGTATTTGTCCTGCGCTACGAAGGCACGCCACTTGGCGAATGCCTCCGGTTCGCAGCGGCTGGCAACGAATGCCTCGTTCACCAACCCCTCGGTCACAATGACGTGGGCCAGTGTGTTGAGTACAGCAACGTTGGTGCCGGGACGCAGACGCAGATGATGGTCCGCCTGGATGTGCGGCGTACGTACCAGATCGATCCGGCGCGGGTCGATCACGATCAGACGGGCGCCGGCACGCAGGCGCTGTTTCATCTGTGAACCGAACACCGGATGCGCGTCGGTCGGGTTGGCGCCGATCACCAGCACCACATCGGTGGATTCGATGGAGTCGAAATCCTGAGTACCGGCTGATTCTCCCAGCGTGGCCTTGAGGCCATAGCCGGTCGGCGAATGGCAAACGCGGGCACAGGTATCGACGTTGTTGTTGCCAAAACCGGCGCGCACCAGCTTCTGCACCAGATAGGTCTCTTCATTCGTGCAGCGCGAAGAGGTAATGCCGCCAACGGCATGCTTGCCGTAGGTGGCCTGGAGCCGCTTGAACTCGTTGGCGACATGCGTGATGGCTTCATCCCAGCTCACGGCGCGCCACGGGTCGGAGATCTTGGCGCGAACCATCGGCGTGGTGATTCGATCGGGATGCGAGGCATAGCCAATGGCGAAGCGCCCCTTCACGCAGGAGTGGCCGTGGTTCGCGTGGCCGTCCTTGTTCGGGACCATGCGCACGATCTCCTGGCCCTTCATCTCAGCGCGGAAGCTGCAACCCACGCCGCAATAAGCGCAAGTGGTGACGACGCTGTGTTCTGCCTGGCCTTTGTCGATCAGCGATTTCTCGGAGAGTGTCGCGGTGGGACAGGCCTGCACGCAGGCGCCGCACGAAACGCACTCGGATTCCAGGAATCGGTTGTCCTGGCTGGCCGCCACCTTGGACTCGAAACCGCGTCCCTGGATGGTCAGCGCAAACGTGCCCTGGACTTCGTCGCAGGCGCGCACGCAGCGCGAGCAGGCAATGCACTTGGAAGGATCAAACGTGAAGTACGGGTTGGATTCGTCCTTGGCAGAGAACAACGGATTGACGGTGCCGTCCTTCTGTTTCGCGGCCACATGGTTGGCGCCGTCATAGCCGTAGCGCACTTCACGCAGGCCGACCACGCCAGCCATATCCTGCAACTCGCAGTGACCATTGGCGGGGCAGGTCAGGCAGTCCAAAGGGTGATCGGAGATGTAAAGCTCCATCACGCCACGGCGAATTTCGGCCAGCTTGGGCGTCTGCGTTGCGATCTTCATGCCTTCGCCGACAGGCGTGGTGCAGGAGGCGGGATAACCTTTGCGCCCCTCGATCTCCACCAGGCACAAGCGGCACGAGCCGAACGCTTCCAGCATGTCGGTGGCGCAGAGCTTGGGAATGTTGATGCCTGCCTGCGCCGCGGCACGCATCACAGAAGTACCTTCCGGCACCACGATGCGCCGGCCGTCGATGTCCAGCGAGACCATGGTCTCTGACGTGGACTTGGGTGTGCCGAAGTCGATGTCGACAATGGAAAGCATGCGGCGTTATCTCCTCAGACCTCGACCTTACCGGGGACCGTGAAATCCTCGTGGAAATGGTCCAGTGCGCTTAGGACAGGGAAGGGCGTCATGCCACCCAGGGCGCACAACGAGCCGGCCACCATGGTTTCGCACAGATCGCGCAACAACACTTCGTTGCGTTCGCGCTCAGTGCGATCGCTCGCGATCATGCGATCAATCACCTCCACGCCACGCGTTGAGCCGATACGGCAAGGTGTGCATTTGCCACACGATTCGATCGCACAGAACGCCATCGCGTAACGCGCCTGCGCGGCCATGTTGACCGTGTCGTCAAACACCACCACGCCACCGTGACCCAGCATGCCACCGATGGCAGCCAGCGCTTCGTAATCGATGGGCGTATCCAGTTGCGACGCAGGAATGTACGCGCCAAGGGGGCCGCCCACCTGCACCGCACGCACCGGTCGACCACTTGCCGTGCCACCGCCGTACTCTTCAATCAGCTCGCGCAGCGTCAGGCCAAAGGCACGTTCCACCAACCCCGGTCGCTTGAGGTTGCCAGCCAGCTGGATGGGCAGGGTGCCGCGCGATTTGCCCGTGCCGTAGTCGCGGTAATACGCAGGTCCCTGGTCGAGTATCAGCGGCACGCAGGCAAAGGTAAGCGCGTTGTTGATCACGGTGGGCTTGTCGAACAGGCCGCGCAGCGCCGGCAACGGCGGCTTGACGCGTACCTGGCCGCGCTTGCCCTCGATGGATTCGAGCATCGAGGTTTCTTCGCCGCAGATATAAGCGCCGCCGCCCATGCGGACTTCCAAATGGAAGGCCCTGCCACTGCCGCGCACGTCATTACCCAGATAGCCTCGGGCCTTTGCGACGGCCATGGCCGCCTCCATGGCGCGCTGCGCATGCGGGTATTCGACGCGAAGATAGATGTATCCGTGGGTGGCACCTACCGCGAGGCCAGCGATGGTCATGCCTTCGATCAACATGAAGGGGTCGCCTTCCATGATCATGCGGTCTGCAAAGGTGCCCGAGTCACCCTCGTCGGCGTTGCATACCACGTATTTGCGGTCGGCCTGCGCGTCCAGGCAGGTCTTCCATTTAATGCCGGTGGGAAAGGCCGCACCGCCACGGCCGCGAAGGCCTGATTCGGAGACGGCTTGTACGATGTCCGCGCCGCTCATACGCAGGCAGGCTTCCAGACCGCGATAACCGCCGTGTGCAAGATAGTCGTCCAGGCTACGCGGATCGACCACACCGACACGCGCGAACGTAAGCCGCTGTTGGTTCTTCAGGTAAGGAATCGATTCCGTGAGGCCGAGCGCCAATGCGTGCTCGCCGCCATGCAGGAAGTCGGCATCGAACAGGCCGGGCACGTCGTCCGTCTGCACGGGACCATACGCGATGCGTCCCTGAGCCGTTTCAACTTCCACCAGCGGTTCCAGCCAGTACATGCCGCGCGAACCATTGCGTACGATGCGTACCTCGATGTTGCGCCGCTTCGCCTCGTCGGCAATCGACATGGCTACCGTCTTGGCGCCCAACGACAGGGCGCCAGCATCACGCGGTACGTAGACGGTGACGCTCATGGCATCTCCTTGGCCAGCCACGCGTCGAATCGCTCTGGTGTCACTCGACCTTTCAGTTCCCCATCGACCATCATCGCCGGTGAACAGGCGCAGTTGCCCAGGCAATAGACAGGTTCCAGCGTGTAGATGCCATCGGTGGTGGTCTCGTGAAAGTCGATGCCCAGCCGATGCTTCACATGTCGCTCCAGCGGCACTGCGCCCATCGCCTGACAGGATTCCGCCCGGCACAGCTGGATGACATGTCGCCCCGCCGGCTTCTGGCGAAAATAGTGATAGAAACTGATGACACCGTGCACGTCGGCGCGTGACAGGTTCAGCTCGCGCGCGATCAATGGCACGGCCTGTTCCGGCACGTAGCCAAGCAAGTCTTGTATGCCGTGCAAGACCGGGAGCAGGGCGCCCGGCGTGTCCTTCAGCCCACCGGTGACTTCAAGCACGGTCGCGCGTATGGGTTCGGGGATCTCCGGCAGCGTGTTGCCGTTTGCCGTGCGTTTCATGTTTCCACCATCCGGAATCCCTTCAGAACAAGCTTGTGATCTTTGTTAACGCTACCCATACACCGATCAGGAAAGCATGCCAACGAGCTTTCCTATGGCCCGCCCACCGCTGCACGCATCGTGGACCAGGGATGCTGACAATACCGGGACACCCTAAAGGTGCGTTGTTGCGCCGCAGCGTGCGATATCCACAAAATGACCAGAACTCTTGCGCGGGCAGGTATGTCCACCCAGCATGCGGGTGATTTCGTATGCTCTTTCGCTAACCAACCTTTCAAGGCTCCATGATCGGCTACGACCAGGCACTGGAACGGCTCCTCGCGAACGCTAGTCGATTGCCCACGGAACCGTGCGCGACGACTGCGGCTCTCGGGCGCGTGTTGGCAAGCGACGTGTCCAGCCCCATGGCGCTGCCCTCGTTCGATCACTCGGCGATGGATGGCTTTGCGCTGGACGCAAGCCAACCATGCGAGGCGGGTTCGGAGCACGCCGTGGCGGGCTCTCAGGCAGCCGGCGATGACGCACGGCCGTCCTCCGGCAAGGCCTGGGAGATCATGACCGGCGCTAGGTTGCCGGATGGGCTGAATGCGGTGGTGCCCGTAGAGCGCACACAATGGCTGGCGACCCGTGAAGACGGCGCGCCCCTGCGCATACGTCTGCTTGATCCGTTGGAGCAGGGTGCCAACGTGCGCTATGCGGGTAGCGATGTGGCCGAAGGGGCTACCGTGATCGCTGCCGGCACCCGTATCGAGCCCTCTCATGTCATGTTGCTCGCCGCACTTGGCGTGATGAGTGTCGACGTGGTGCGGGTGCCACGCATAGCGGTGATAGCGACGGGCAAGGAACTGCAGCCGGATCCGACCCAGCCACTGGGCCCCGGCCAGATCTACAGCTCCAACGCGCCGTATCTCGCCGCTGCGCTGGTCGCCGCGGGTGTGCAGGTCATGTCGTGTGAGACGGTCGACGACACGGCCGATACCTATGCCGATGCCGTGCAGCGCGCTCGTTACGCCGGTGCCGACATCATCATCAGTACGGGCGCCGTTTCCATGGGGCGTTACGACTTTGTACCCGAGACCCTGAGCGGGCTGGGTGCCGAGCTGTTGTTCCACAAAGTCGCCATTCGCCCCGGTAAGCCGGTGCTTGCCGCCCGGCTCGACAACGGCACCTTGGTGATGGCTCTGCCGGGCACGCCGATGGCGGTCGCGGTGGGGTTTCGTTTCTTTGTGGTGCCGGTGTTGCGCGCCATGCTTGGCCAAGGCCGTGAGCAAGCGCTCTACGCATGGCTTGACTCGCCAGAGCACCCCAAGCCGGGTCTTCGCCACTTCTTGCGCGCTACGCTCTCGCAAGACGCGGAAGGGCGTTTGCACGCGAGCGTACTCAGCAAGCCCCAGCCGTTTCGCATCGAGCCGTTTGCACGAGCCGACGCCTGGGTGGTGTTGCCTGAAAGCTCGGGCGATTTTCCGGCGGGAAGTATCGTTCTCGTCGCCGGCTTGCAGCCCGGTGCACCGTTTGCCGCGATGGACAACCAACCGCAGGAGGCCATGTCATGAAACTGCAGATCGAAGGCCAGCATTTGCGCGTGCGCATTGGCGAGGAGGAACTGGCTCAGCTGCTGGCAGGCGAGCCAGTGCGTGCCAGCACCCAGTTCGCGAACGCATTCGCCATGGCCTGCACGCTGCGCCTCGCTGCTGGGGATGAAGCCCAGCTTACCGGGCAGCCGGAGGCATGGCTCATCGAACTGCCCGCAACATCCGTACGCGAGCACGCGGAACGGCTGCCAACGCGCGACGGTCTCGCTTTCACCCTCAACGGCCATAAGCCAGGCGACGCGCTCCAATTGCTGTTCGACGTGGATGTACGCGACAGCGTGCGCCAGCGGCGTTCCCGCTAGAACACACGCGCCATGCCTTCGTTAGGCTACTCTCGGGCGCGCTGACAGCAACGCGAAGGAGCGACCAGATGAAGCGTAGTGCATGGCGTGGACTGTTTTTGCTGGGCATGACGCTGTTGCCCTGGTCGATGGCCTCCGCCGCCGATGACCACATCACCGTCGCGGCGGCCGCGGATCTGCATCACGCCATGGATCAGGTGGTCGAGGCTTATCGGCATGACCATCCCGCTAGTCGCATCGAGGTGGTTTACGGTTCCTCCGGCAATCTGCTGACCCAGATCGAGCAAGGGGCACCGTTTGACTTGTTCTTCTCCGCTGACAGCGACTATCCGCAGCAATTGGTGGCGCACGGCAAGGCAGGGGGATCGCCAGTGCCTTATGCGCTTGGCCATCTGGTGCTGTGGAGCGCCAGCCTGGACATGACCAATGTGCAGGTGGCTGATCTGGCCCAGGCGCGCTTTGGTCGCATCGCCATCGCCAACCCCCAGCACGCGCCCTACGGCAAGCGCGCCGAGCAGGCGCTGCGCAAGGCCGGCGTGTGGGACAAGGTGCAGGAGCGGTTGGTATACGGCGAGAACATCGCGCAGACGGCGCAGTTTGCGCAGAGTGGTAACGCCCAGGTGGGCCTGCTTGCCGAGTCGCTGGTGCTGGCCGCACCGGGCAAGGGCAGCTACGCGGCGGTGCCGCAGTCGTTGTATGAACCGTTGCGGCAGAGTTTCGTGGTGACCCAGCGCGGCGCCAACAATCCATTGGCACAGGACTTTGCGCGCTTCGTGCAGGGAGTGCAGGCGAGGGCGATACTGAGCCGTTTCGGATTCAGCTTGCCCGGCAACACGGAGCCCTGAGCGAACACCATGGCGCTGCTGTCCGACCAGGATCTGCAAGCACTCGGGCTGACCCTGCGGTTGGCGACGACGGTTACCATGCTTTTGCTGTTGCTCGGTACACCGTTGGCATGGTGGTTGGCGCACACTCATTCACGCTGGCGGCGCCCGGTGGCGGCGGTGGTGGCGTTGCCACTGGTATTGCCGCCGACCGTGCTGGGCTTTTATCTGCTGATGCTGCTGGGCCCCGATGGAGCGGTAGGGCGACTTATCGCCGCGATGGGCTTGGCCGCACTGCCGTTCACCTTCAAGGGACTGGTGGTGGCTTCGATGCTCTACTCGTTGCCGTTCGTGGTGCAGCCACTGACGAATGCTTTCGAAGCCATCGGCAATCGCCCCATGGAAGTGGCTTCGAGCCTGGGCGCTGGCCCCTTGGACCGTTTTTTCACGGTGGCGATGCCGTTGGCGTTACCGGGCGTGCTGACGGCAACGGTGCTCGGCTTCGCGCATACCGTCGGCGAATTTGGCGTGGTGTTGATGATCGGCGGCAATATTCCGGGGCAGACACGCGTGTTGTCGATGCGTATCTACGATCACGTGCAGGCCGGTGAGTATCACCAGGCCAACGTCTTGTCTCTGTGTCTGTTGGTGGTGTCGTTCACTGCGCTGCTCGCTATGTCACTGTTCCAGCCGCGAAGGCACTCGCGTGACTGAGTCCCTGCATGGCCTTGATGCCAAGCTGTCGATGCGACGCGGTGCGCTTGCGCTCGATGTCGACTTCGCTTTGCCGCCACGTGGCATCACCGCTCTGTTCGGGCCTTCTGGCTCGGGTAAGACCACCTGCCTGCGCGCCATCGCAGGGCTGGAGCGCGCTGAAGGGCGCGTTTCGTTCGGTCATCAGGTATGGCAGGACAGCGCGAGTCGCGTGTTTGTGCCGCCGCACCGGCGCAGGCTTGGCTATGTGTTCCAGGAAGTCAGCCTGTTCACACATCACACTGTGGAAGGCAATCTGGATTACGGCTATCGGCGCGCCGGCAAGCCGGCTCATCTCGATCGTGAAGGGCTGATCGATCGCCTCGGCGTGCAGCCCCTGCTGGCGCGGCGCGTGAGCACGCTGTCCGGTGGCGAGCGCCAACGCGTGTCGATGGTACGGGCGCTTTTGTCTGATCCTGCACTGCTGCTGTTCGATGAGCCGCTGTCAGCGCTGGACGGCGCGGCGCGAACGGATCTGCTGGGCTGTCTGGAGAACCTGCACGCCTCGTTGCAAGTGCCGATGATCTACGTGAGCCACAACGTCGACGAGGTGTCGCGACTGGCCGATCACCTGGTGCTGATGGAGGCCGGTCATGTGGTAGCGCAGGGGCCCCTGCAGGCGACGCTCACCCGCCTGGATCTGCCACCCGCGCTGGGCGAGGCGGTCGGGGCGGTGATCGAAGGCGAGGTGGTCGGCTATGACGCACACGACCAGCTGATTGAGCTCCGCTTCGCCGGAGGCCGTTTGTGGCTGCCGTATCGCCACGAGGTGGTAGGCCAGGCCTTGCGCTGTCGCATCGGCGCGCGCGATGTGGTGCTTGTCCATGCACCGCACGAAGGCAGCAGTGCGCTGAACCAGATTCCATGCCGGATCGTGGCCATGGCCGATGCGGATCACCCCTCCCAGTGCCTGGTGCAGCTGGATGCCGGCGGTTGCACGCTGCTGGCGCGCATCACGCGCCGGTCGTGGCATGACCTTGGGCTGGAGCAAGGCAGTCAGGTCTGGGCCCAGGTCAAGGCTGTGGCATTAGGCCCCTGATGCCGGCGCATGGCGTAGTTGCGAGTCGCCGCCGCCGTGACCATGATGGTCGGCGACACCACGCACATTGGTATCCACGCCGCTGGGGCCTGTTAACACTATTCGCGTGGCTCGCGCCGAGAGCTGCTTGCCCGCCAGACAAGGAAGAACGAGGGAATGTATGTCGATACACGACCGAGTGATGACGCAGGATGGCGGGCAAGCAGACTCGGCCCGCACGCGGGGAGGCGCCATGGATGGCGCCGGCTTTGAGGAGCGAGGAAGGGTTGCTTGTCCGTGGCCGCCATGCGGCAGCGCGCAGCTTGACCTGGCAGCCGGCCAGGTCAGCGCCACGCACTACCACCTGACGGCCACGGATAAGCAACGCGAGCTACGCGAATAGTGCTAACAGGCCCCAATCATGCCCATGACCGAGTTGATCAGCGTTACCCAGGCCGAAGCTTTGATCGCCGAACACATGCCGACGTTCGGTAGCGAACGGATTCCGTTGGCCAAGGCGGCGGGCCGTGTCCTGCGTCAGGTCGTGCAGGCCGAGCACGACCATCCACCTTTCGATCGCGTGATGATGGATGGCATTGCGTTGCGCTGGAGCGAATCGCTGCCGCGAAGCTTCCCCCTGGCTGGCGCGCAGATGGCAGGCATGGCACGACAGGTACTGCAGGCCGGCGATGCCTGCATCGAAGTCACCACGGGCGCGATGTTGCCGGTTGGTTGCGACTGCGTGGTGCCGATAGAGCAACTCCATCGTGAAGGCTCAAGCTATCTGCTGATCGATGGCTATCAACCGGCGCATGGCCAGTTTATTCATCGACGCGGTTCGGATTGCCTTGAGGGAACTTCGCTATTGGCGCCGGGCGTGCGGATCGGCCCGCCTGAGGCAGCGGTGCTGGCGGCCAACGGTGTCGCCACCGTCGAGGTGGCGGTGATTCCCTCGATTGCGATCGTCTCGACCGGTGATGAGCTGGTGAATGTCGACGAAGCACTTGGGGAAGGGCAGATCAGGCGCTCCAATGACGTGGCCATTGCCACGGCGCTGCGCCTGGATGGGTTCGAGCGTGTGTCGATGGAACACATTGCCGACGATGCCTCCCTGACGCGGGACAAGCTGGCCCAGCTGCTGGAAAGTCATGATGTGCTTGTGCTCTCGGGCGGTGTATCGATGGGGCAGCGCGACTACGTGCCAGGGGCGCTTGATGCGCTGGGCGTACGACGCGTTTTCCATCGCATCGCCCAGAAGCCGGGCAAGCCCATGTGGTTCGGTATCGGGCCTCGTCGACAGGCGGTGTTCGCCTTGCCCGGCAACCCCTTGTCGGCCCTGGTTTGCGCCAGTCGCTACGTAAGGCGAGCCCTACAGACATCCCTGGGAATCCCGGCATCGCCGACGGAATATGCCTGCTTGGATGCCGCCGTCGATACCAGCACCATGTTGACCTGTTTCGTACCTGCCCACGTCCAGACTGACCCGCAAGGGCGATCCGTCGCCTATCCGGTTCCTTCACGTACCTCGGGTGATTTTTCTACCCTGCCGCGTACGCAGGGTGTGGTGCAGTTGCCCCCCGGCCAGGGCCCCGCACCGGCGGGTACTGTCGTGGCGTTTTATCGGTGGTGACATGAGTGCAATCGACGCCATTTCCGAAGTGACCGAAGCGCTGCCCCTCGACCGGCGAGGCCGGCCGCTGCACGATTTGCGCATCTCGGTGATGGATCGCTGCAACTTTCGCTGCCCTTACTGCATGCCAGAGGCCACCTATGGCGAGCACTTCACCTTTCTGCGCAACGACGAGCGGCTGAGCTTCGACGAAATCGAACGCCTGTGCCGGCTGGCCGCATCGCTGGGAGTAAGCAAGCTGCGCCTGACCGGCGGCGAGCCTTTGCTGCGTTCGAACCTGGCGGAACTGGTGGCGCGATTGCGCCGCCTGGACGGCATCACTGATCTCGCACTCACCACGAATGGCGTATTACTGGCGAGACACGCTGCCGAGCTGCGCGACGCCGGGCTTGATCGCGTCACCGTCAGCCTGGATACGCTCGATCCCGCGCTGTTCCATCGGATGAGTGGCGGTCGTGGCGCGCTGGACGATGTGCTGGCCGGCATTGAGGCGGCCCAGGCAGCCGGCTTCCCCAATGGTGTGAAGCTCAACACGGTGGTGCAGCGTGGGGTCAACGAGCACACCGTCACCGACCTGGTCGAGCGATTCCGCGGCTCTGGCATCGTGGTGCGTTTCATCGAGTACATGGACGTAGGCAATCGCAACGACTGGCGCCGGGAGGCGGTCGTGCCATCGCAGGAGCTGGTGCAGCGCATTCATGCGCGCTGGCCGCTGCGGGCGGTACCGCCCAAATACCCAGGCGAGGTGGCCACGCGCTATCGCTTCGAAGATGGGGCGGGCGAGATCGGTATGATTTCCTCCATCAGCCAGCCCTTCTGCGGCGGCTGCACGCGCGCGCGGTTGTCCTCCGAAGGCATGCTCTACACCTGCCTGTTTGCCGACCACGGCACCGACCTGCGCCACCCGCTGCGCGAGGGCGCCAGCGACGATGACTTGACCAAGCTGCTGCGCGACGTCTGGTTGCGCCGCAGCGACCGCTACAGCGAAGAGCGTGCGGAGCGTCATGGCAAGCCCAGCCACAAGATCGAGATGCATTACATCGGCGGCTAGACGGTTTCTTAATGTCTGAGCCACCCACCGGGAAGATAATCGGATATGTCGACACCATTCATTCGGAGCACGCCGTGACTGTCACGTCTGCCACGCTGTCACACGTCGATGAGGCGCAGCAGCCGCGCATGGTCGATGTCGGCGCCAAGCCGGTCACGCATCGCACGGCACAGGCGCGCGCTCGCGTGACCTTTCCCCACGATGTTGCCCAGGCACTGCACGCGGCCGGTTATGTCACGCCCAAGGGCGCCGTGCTGACCGTGGCGCAGATCGCTGGCGTGATGGGTGCCAAGGCGACGCCGCAGCTGATTCCGCTGTGCCATCCACTCAGCATCGACCGCTGTGATATCGCCATCCATATGGAAGGCGACGACGCGCTGATCGATTGCACCGTGTCCTGTCGTGGCAGTACCGGAGTGGAAATGGAAGCGCTGACTGGCGCCTCCATCGCGGCATTGACCATCTACGACATGTGCAAGGCAATGTCGCATGACATCGTGATTGGTGACATCCGTCTGCTAAAGAAAACAGGCGGCAAGCACGACTTTGGTACGCAGGAGCAGGCATGAACACGTCACCTCCGCCGCTCTATGGCTTGTTGCTCAGCGGCGGCGCGAGCCAGCGCATGCAGCAGGACAAGGCGGCGCTCGCCTATCGCGGTGAGCCGCAATTGCTGCGAGCTTGGCGATTGCTGGAGGCGGCGACCGAGCGTTGCTTCCTCTCGGTGCGCGAGAGCCAGCGCGCGGATACCGTACGTGCTGGCTTGCCGCAGATTGTGGATGCCTATGATGCGATTGGCCCTGCCGCTGGCATCCTGTCGGCACAGCAGCGTCACCCTGAGGCAGCCTGGCTGGTACTTGCCTGTGATCTGCCGCTGCTCGATGCCGATACGCTGCGCTGGTTGATCGCCGCACGCGATCCGAGCGCCGATGCCACCGCATTCACCAGTCGTCACGATGGCCTGCCAGAGCCGCTGTGCGCGATCTGGGAGCCCTCTACCCATGCATTGCTCAAGCAGCGTTACGAGGCGGGCAGCTATTGCCCGCGGAAAACCTTGATCCAATCCCGTACCGTGCTGCTGCCAGCGCCTGGCGAGGCGCTGGACAACGTCAATACACCCGAAGAGAGAGCAGCCATGCAACATCGCCTGGAGTCGTTGGCATGACCGTGGTGAATCTCCAGTACTACGCACAGCTGCGCGAGCAAGCCGGGATGGGCGGCGAGCAGGTGACCACCATGGCCACCTCGCTGCGCGAGCTATACGAAGAACTGCGCGCACGCCGCGGGTTCTCACTGGCGGCTGACGCGCTGAAGGTCGCGGTCAACACGCAGTTCAGCGGCTGGGACAGGCCGCTGCGCGACGGCGACACCGTCGTTTTCATTCCGCCCGTGGCGGGTGGCTGATGCGCTTTCTTCTTTCCAGTGAAGCCGTGGATACGACGCAGCTGCGCGATGCGCTGCGGCACCCGGGTAGTGGTGGCTACTGCGCGTTCGAAGGTTGGGTGCGTAACAGCAACGAAGGGCGGGAGGTCGACGGCCTGGAGTATGAGGCCTATAGCGAGCTGGCCGTCGCCGAGGGCGAGCGCATCCTCGAAGAAGCCTTGGCGCGCTACGGCGTCATCGACGCGTGCTGCATGCATCGCACGGGCGATCTGAAAGTGGGCGGCCTGGCGGTATGGATCGGTGTATCCGCGGCGCATCGCGACGAGGCCTTTCGCGCCTGCCGCTACATCATCGATGAGATCAAGCATCGCCTGCCGATCTGGAAGAAAGAGCACTACCTCACGGGTGAATCCGACTGGGTTGCCTGCACGCACGTCTATCGCGAGCACGAACACGAGACGCATCACCATCATGGGCATGAGCCCCACACCCATGCTGCGCCCTTTACGCCCGACTATTCGCGGCAGGTGCGTCTGCGTGAAGTGGGCGAGGCGGGGCAGGCGAAGCTGGCGGCTGCACGCGTTCTGGTGATCGGTGCGGGCGGTTTGGGATGTCCCGTCATCAGTTACCTCGCCGGGGCGGGCGTGGGCACGCTCGGCATCGTCGATGGCGATTGCCTTGATGCCAGCAATCTGCATCGGCAGATCATGTATGACGCCCGCGATATCGGCGAGCGCAAAGTGGATCTGGCGGCGCGGCGCGTGGCCGAGCTCAATCCCACCGTCGTGGTGAAAAAGTGGACAGAACCCTTGAACGCCGGCACGGCAGTCGACGTGTTCGGTGAGTTCGATCTGGTAGTTGAATGTACCGATGACATGCGCAGCCGCTATCTGAGCAGTGATGCGGCGGTACTCAGCGGCACGCCGTTGATCCTTGCCAGCATCTATCAATACGAAGGGCAGCTGCAGTTCGTGTCGGCTCAGCCGGGCCAGCCCTGCTTGCGCTGCTTGTGGCCCAACGAGCCCGCACTCGATGCCGTGGGTAGTTGCGCACAATCGGGCGTGCTGGGACCGGTGCCGGGCGTGCTCGGCGCGATGCAGGCGACGGAGGCACTCAAGTGGTTATTGGGATTGCCGCAACCCAGCGCATCGTCGCTGTTGCTGGTGAATCTGCTGGATCACACCATCCAACATCTACCCATCGATCCCACGCAGGGGTGCGCTGTTCACGGCGGTTGTGTCGAAGTTGCGCGGCAAGCGTTGTTCCAGGCGGAACAAGAGATCGGGGTCGATCTCGTATTCGGGCGACTGGAAGACGCCGTGGCTCAGGGTTTCGCCATCGTGGATCTACGCGATGCCGATGAGATCGCGACGGAGCCCATGCCTGTGACCGCCACGCATTGGATTCCCGCCGCGCAGGTGGCAGCGCGTTCCTGCGAACTAAGATCCGGACGGCAACTGCTGGTATGCGCTAGCGGTCGCCGCAGTGCGCATGCGGCACGCCAGTTACGAGCCGAGGGCATGCGTGAGGTGTACTCACTGGCCGGTGGCCTGAGTGCGCTGCGTGTGACGGGCTGAGGCAAAGGCTGCGTGAAAAGCGTAGCCCGAATTATCAAACGACAGAAACGAAAAAGCCCGCATCGCTGCGGGCTTCTTCTATAATTGGTGCCCAGGAGAGGAGTCTAGGGCTGTTTTTGTAGGTTCTAGCGCGCCACCGAAACACCTAGAAATACCAAGTGTTTCAAGTGGGTATGGCGCTAAGGTAAAGCAATAGCGCCACTAAATGCCACGATACTCCAGACTAGGATTACGCCAGTTTCCACGCCAAGATTCACCCATGGCGAGCTATCGGAAACGCGGCAAGATTTGGAGGGCGGAGCTGTACCGCGATGGGCAGCGTGAATCCGCCAGCTTCCCCAACAAGGCAGACGCGGTTGCCTGGGCAACCCAGCGCGAACAAGAACTCGTAGGCGGCAAGCTTCCCGAGCACACCCTATATGAGGCGCTCCGCCGCTACTCCCGCGAGGTATCGCCAAAGCACAAGGGCGAGAAGTGGGAGATAGCCCGGCTAGGGCTGCTTGAACGAGATCCCTTGGCCAAGCTTCGGATGGACAAGCTCAAGGCATCGGACCTAGCCTCGTGGCGGGATCGACGCCTTGAGAACGTCTCCGGGGCATCGGTCGCCCGAGAGATGAACCTGCTCAAGTCACTTTTCGAGGTGGCGAGGAAGGAGTGGGGCTGGATTCGGGTGAATCCGCTCATCGATGTGGGGCGCCCGTCCTCGCCGCCCAGTCGCAAGCGCCGCATCACCAAGGATGAGATCGACCGGCTGAAGGCGGCATTTGGGCTGAGTGATGGCGACGCGGCTGATACGGCCACACAGCGTACCGGCCTTGCCTTCCTGTTTGCGCTAGAGACGGCTATGCGGGCAGGGGAGATTCTCGGGCTTCAGTGGCGCGATGTGCACCCCAAGTTCGTCACCCTACCAAAGACCAAGAACGGTGATTCGCGAGATGTTCCCCTGTCCTCGCGTGCCCGCGAAATACTGAAGGCACTTCCTGGCGACGTGGGGCAGGTGTTCAACCTTGACCCACAAGTGCGTGACGCTCTGTTTCGAAAGGTCCGCGACCGTTGCGAGATCGCCGACCTTCATTTTCACGACAGCCGTGCTGAGGCCATATGGCGCCTATCCAAGAAGCTCGATGTGATGGAGCTGGCTCGAATGATCGGGCACCGCGACCTGCGTAGCCTCATGATTTACTACGCAACCTCCGCTGACGAGCTAGCCGATCAGCTTGGATAGCCTCGCGCCATTCCAGTAGCTCCTTTGCAATCCACCGCGGGTGTCCGTCGTTGTCGACACGCCTGGGAAAGCCTGGCTTGCATGCCAGGTGGTCGCGCACGTAGGTCGCGCTATAGCCAAGCAGCTCAGCGGCCTGCGCGGCGCTTAGGGAGCGAAGCTCAAAGGGTACGTCTAGTTTCTCAGCGGCGCCCATTGGCGACCTCCTTGCGGCGAAAGATGTAAAGCGACACTACGACCACCCTCTCCCTCACCTCATCACCTTCACGCATGGGGCGGCTCCGGTAGTGGCATAAAGTGTGTATACGGAGCCTTTTCGGTCATGCCGACGTAGCTCTCAGGCTTAGCCACGGACAGATAACAGTCGTACTGGTCTTCATAGATCGACCAATAGCCGCCTTCTCGGAAGTCGAAGTCGTGGTGTTCGCCGTCCTCATCGCGCCAAAAGACAACGACCAGATCGGAGTCATCGGGAGCCGAATCAACCGGCAACCACCCGCCACCCTCCCGCTGTGCGTGGTTGGTCATGCGGCCTCCCGCTTCATGAAAACTAGCCAGTGAGTCATGTGGCCACGACCTGATACTTGGCCGAACAACGGTCGCTCCGGGGTCAGCGCCAATACCTCGCGCACCTTCACCTGCGTTTCGTTCCACTTGAACACCAGCACGCCGCCGTCAATGAGCACGCGGAAGCACTCGGCGAAACCCTGGCGAAGGTCATCGCGCCAGTCAGCGCCAAGCTTCCCGTACTTTGCGGCAAGCCAGCTCTTGCGCCCGGCGCGGACAAGGTGCGGCGGATCGAACGCGACGAGGCGAAAAGAGCCATCGGCGTAGGGAAGGGCTCGGAAGTCCATCAGCTGATCCGGCTCGATCAACAGGGTGCGCGTGCCGTCCTCTCGGTGCGTGCGGTCGGTGACGACAACGGTTTCGCTACGCTGATCGCCGAACACCACGCCGGGATGGTTCTTGTCGAACCACATCATCCGACTACCGCAGCATGGATCGAGGATGTCGAGCTGCACGGACTCACCCATTCGCCTTCTCCGAGGCGTTGGCTATGTAAGTCATCTCCGCGCGTTTTCCTTGCACGTCCAGAAGGCGCGATAGATGAAGGCGCATTACCTTTGCTGTTTCATCTGAACCCGATTGACCAAGAATGGCGCGTGTAGCGGCTATGGCTATAGACAGCTCATCATTCGTGAATGGGAACGAAAGCATGGCTCTTGCCTTATCGGTCCGTTGATGTGCATTAAGAACGTCGGCCAGGGCCTCTTCTTCCGCTCCTTTGGCGAAGTCGCCGGACCACACCCATTCCAGTGCATGAAGCGCCACAGAGACGAGTTGCAAATGAGCGGCAAACTTGCGTTGTAGGTCGGTGGATGCGCTGCGCTCTATATGGTCCGCAGTGTCACGGACCTTCTCGTACACGTAATCCAAGCTACCCCCGCTCACAACTTCACCTCCCCGCCCTGGGCGGATAGGGCGGCTTCGACGAGTCCGCGCGCCTGCTGGTACAGGCCTGCATCTTCGGACCATTCATCGGCCGTCAAAGGGCCGCCGTTCAGTTCGTCGATGGTTCCGAGGGCCCAGGACAGAAGCGGCTGCCAGTGCAGGGCTATCGCCACGTTCGAACCACCCTGCGCGTTGCTGCGGGTGTAGAGGGGGCGTGTCTCAATCTTGGAATCGTCGTAGTTCGGTTTCTTGACGTAGTAGTGAAAGAGTTCTTCGCTGCACTCCTTCCACTCACTGGCATAACCCGAAGCGAGCACCATGCGGTACTGCCATGCCACAGCCTCACCCGCCTCATGGGCGCGGGTGTTCCAGGCGATTTGCCAGAAATGCCACGCGGACTGTGTGTCATTGCTCGCATAGCCGTTGCCGTGGCGTGTGAGCGAAAGCAAGTCAGCTTTCGCGTAGATCTCGAAAGCCTCGCGACAATGGAGCGTCTGGTCAGTCACTGGACACCTCCGCGCCGGACACGGCGGCGTTTGCGTTTATGCGTGAGGCGAACCATTCAAGATGCCGCTTTGCACGCATCATTTCGGCCTGTGACGGCTCGTCGCGCGTGATGCGCTGAAACTTGCAAGCGTGATAAGCGTCCTCATCTGTCACCACAACCTTGCGCGATAAGTGGGAGTCGATGGTGTCGGCTAGGTCCTTGAAGGTGATTCCATTTCCACCTGCATCAAAGTATGTCCAGCCTTTCCCTAGCCTAAGGATGTCCCGCACCTGCTCCAGCGTCATCCCGCTCATGTCCGTGTCTCCAAGGCTGCGGTGAGGGCACGACGCATACCGACTTCTGTTAGCAAACCACGATTGACGGTTCTTGCGGCATCTATCGCTCGCTTAATCATGGCTAGATCCACCCCACCAGCCTTGTCGATCAGGGCGGAGAGTTCGTCGGCACACATGGCCTTCTGATTGGCGTACTGCACTTGTCCCGAGTTGATGTCCTCTTGTACCTCGCTACGCCATTTAGCTAGCAAGTTCTCAATGTCGATGGCGCGGATCATGGCTTTCCTTCTCCGTCTACGTCGTCTATCTCTGGATCTAGTCCCGACTGACTGAGGAACTCGGCATGGCATTCCGAACATATCGGTGACAGATAGCTGGTCGGTTTGCCACAGGCTACGCAAACAATCTCCGGGCCATTCATCACTCACTCCCCAAGGCTTCGCGGGCTGCGTGGCAAACTTCGACAACGCGGCGGCACATATCCACATCAAACATGCCGATATGGCAATCCTTCTGCTGGATGCCCAACTGATCGGCCAACCAGGCATAGCAGCTGCCGCGCTTCTTCGTTCCGCTCTTCCACATGGGATCGAACGCGGCATGTGCCGCCATCTTTGCCTTGCGTAGCTCAGGATTTGCCAGACGACCAAGCGCGTTTGTGGTTCCCGGGTGGCATCCGACAAGCGCATCACACGGATTGCACTTATAGAACTTCTTTTCGCACAGGTCAGGGCGATGCGGGTACACAACACGGCCCGTCACCAGTGGTGCCTTCTTACCGCAGTAGTCACAGATGACCAACTCGCGCAGGGATGGGTTGGTGGTCATGTCATCACCTCGTACGGCGTCTCAGGTCGCTGCTTGCGGTACTGCACAACCAGGCCGTTTTCATCGCTGATCAGGATCACGTCATAGCCGAGCTGTTGGGCGGCAGCTACGCGCTGATCTAGGTTCACCAGCGACCAGTTCTTGCCAAGGTCTTCCCGGCTGTATCGCCACATCGTGCGTCGGTGTGCGTATTCAATGCCGCGCACATACGACCTAAACGTATCAAGCAGTCGCTGGTACGGATTTACGCGCTTCGTTTCTGTGCTCATGCGCGCTTCCTCTTGTCAGTGAGGATGGCTATCCACTCGGCTACCCGAGGCTCCAAGATCGAGACTCGTTCCTCCATCTGCTCCTCTTCTAGCGCAGTGATTTCGCACGGCAACACGATCAATCCGGCCTTTGGGTGGTCGCAGAGAAAGTCCATCGAATCCAGCTCACCCACCCACATACCCCACCGCGTTTGCCAACGGTATTCGGCTGGGATCTTCCGTGTGCGCATGACTTCCATGTATGCCTTATGCAACGGGTTCTTGGCCTCGATCCCATGCTTGCGGCCTACAACCCCATCCGGCGACCAGCCGACCCACGGAATGGTGGCGTGCTCGACAAAGCCACACTGCTCGATCACGTTATCCGTCTGGAATGCATACGATTCGCGCGTACCTTCCTCCAGGTTATTGCCGCGTTCCATCGCTGCTGACTTGTAGCTGCCGTGCTCTACAGGGCCATAGATACGGCCCCACGCAATGTCCATCACAAGGTCTTTCAAGCCCTGCGTGTCCAGGCCACCCATGATGGTTGCGGCGCGGGAGGCGCTCCAACGACCAGCCCGGATTTCGTGCCAGCGTTCCGTGCCTTGCTCAATGTCGAAGTGGAAGATGGGCGCGGTCATGCCGGTTCCTTCACGGCCTTCAAGTGCTCGTTGTAGGCAACGACCAGCGAGTGCGGAATGGCCTGCTGATTCCCATACGACGAGACCATTTCCGCCTTGACTGCCTTGCATTCGTCCGTCGTCGTCGCTGATTTGATCTTGCTAAGCCAGTCCAGTCCCTGGCCGTCCAGCGATGAGCTGGCACGGTAAGCATCGTCATCTTCGCCGTGACTGGTCAGGTTCAGGAGCGCCCCAGCGGTGTACCGCTTGCCATAGCTAATGCTGGATGCGACGGCCTGCACGTCGTTCTTGCTTCCGCTGTTGTCTGCCGGAAGCTTGATCGTCGTCTCTTCCTTGTGGCCGCCCTTGTGCGTCAACACGCCCGTCACGGAGATGCCTTGCGTGAAGTCCGTGCGAAAGGACAGGGCGAAGCCATACCGCTTCAGCACCGGCTTGATCGCGGCATTAATGTCCTCCCACAGCGCGAAGGTGTAGCGCACCGTGCCATTCACCTTCGCCTGGCCACGCTCACCGATGGCCGGCAAGGAATCCTGCATTTCCGCAAGGTCGGAATTGAATGCGGACTCTGCGCGCTTGGACTCGATAGCCTGGTACATGGCCATCAAGCGCTCCATCTTCTCAACGTCAACGTTAGGATCGGACGCCGCGCGGGAAATGACCGCTAGCAAAGTCGCGCCTTCCTGCTGGACGATAGGCATCTGCTCAATCTTGGCTACTGCGCTCACTGTGTTACCTCCGAAAGTTCTTTCTGCAGGCTGGAAACCTCGTTTTCCAGGTAGTCAACCTTGGATTCAAGGTCTTTCACCTGGCCCTCTAGGTCGTCGCGCTCGCGTTCAATATCGTGCTTGTCCGATACAGCGACACGCAGGGCTTCGCGTAGCTTTTCGGTGCCCTCGTTTTTTACCTGGCTAAGCAGCGCATCCATCCAGCGCTCCAGGGTGTCGTGGTTATCCGAGCCAACGATGCCGCGTAGGTCAGACAGCGTGTCGGTAAATGCTGCGTCGACAGCCGGACACGTCTCGGAGCAGTAACGGAACACTTCGCGATCAACGTCGGTTGCCATCAGAATCTCCGCACGCTTACCCGTGTGCTGGGTGCTTAGTTAGACAGGCCGAGCGCCGGAATGGACGTGGCGTGCTCGATAATGTTGGTCGTCAGGCTCTCGGTCATTTCGCGAGTCGTCTTAACCATGCTGTCGGCTACCACGGCGAGAATCCGGTCGATATGCGCTTCGGTCAGATTCAGGGTGACCTCGCACTTGTTGACATCAGAGAACGAGATGCGACCGCCAATGCAGCCAGCGCGGATACCCTGATGATCGAAGCCATAACGATTGCGAGAGATGATCAGTTCATTGAGTTGCATGTCGAATTCCTTTGGCCGCTACCCGCGACCGTGATGAATAAGTTGGCGGCAGACCGGCCCGTTCCAGAAAGCCCTTGCTGCCCGCAAGTGCCTGCCGCCGTTTAACGCGTGACGTACGCCAACCAGAAAACGACGCACGCCGACAAAGTGAATGTGAGAGCCCACTTAGCGATGCTTCGGAAGGTGGGCCAGGGGGTCATGCGGCTTCTCGCGTTTCCACTTCCTTGCCGTCGATAGTCACTTCGACACAGGCGCGGACAACCTTTGGTGCCTTGCACTTGGCCGTATCGCCACGGTTGATAATGGGGCGCAAGGTGGAGAGTTCGACGCCGACCGCAACGAACTTGGTGGCTTCGCGGAAGTACGCGAGTGCATGCGTCGGAGTTGGACCGAAGTGCAGGCCGTCACCGTGGACGAGTCGTAGGCCGTCACCGTGGACGAGTCGTAGGCCGTCACCGTGGACGAGTCGTAGGCCGTCACCGTGGACGAGTCGCAGGCCCTCACCGTGGACGAGCCGTAGGCCGTCACCTCCAGCCACACGCCACGCTCCGACCGGATTTCGATCCAATCCACCTTATCGGCGATGGCCTTATCTAGCTCTTCCTGAGTACGAACAACGCGAGTGGTCATGCGTTCTGCTCCAAGTGAAAGACGCCAGCCACAGCCTCCCCGCAGGGGTTCGGTTCAACTGCAGCTGGCAAAGTTGAGAGGTAGCGATTCAGGCGGATGAGCTGCAGGAACTTCTGCATCTCGCGCACCGTCGCGTCGATGTGGGCCTTCTCGACAGCAGGAGGCAGGTCGGATGTTGTGATTCCGGCGTTCATGCGGCACCTCCCGTCACGTACCGCAGCGCAAACTTGTCGATATGCGACCGCCCAGTGGCCAGCGCGACTTGCACATCCTTGTCCTCGTACATCGATTCCACAGCCTTCTGCTCGGCCTGACGGCTCACAACATCGCCAACGCGTGCGCAACGTGCGTAATCGCGAACCTTGCTGCGGACTTCGAAGAGGTCGGAGGGGTAGAGGGATGCCGTTTTCATGACGGGCTCCCGATGCGGTTCTTGGCAGCGTTGGCCATGCGTTCGATTTCTCGTCGCGCATTCCAGTGGCGATAGTCGGTAGCGCTCTCGCCGTAGCCCTGTGCATGGGCGAGCATGGTTTGAAATCCCTTCTGCGCCACGTAGTCGCCACGGTCAGCGCGTTCTTGAATTTCACGAACAACGCCAGCCATCTGAAAGCACAGCTTCACGCCAGCAAGTCGCTCAAGTTCAGCGAAGAAGTCAGCCTGCTGTTCCGTGTCCATTTCCCAGAACAGAGCCGCCATCAACTCAGGCGTCACTGCGACCTGAGCGGGCGCGGTGATTTCCACCCTCTGCGTCTCGGTGCTCATGTCCGAGCCTCCCAGCGATCAATAGACGCTTGGTCGTCGCGCTCTGCGATGAAGTCCTCGGCGTCCTGAAATGCCTTGGAGCGGATGACGGCCACGGTGGATTCGCGGAACAGGCGACCAAGCTCGGCGTCGTCGTTGCCGTCGCGAATCAGCGCGAGGATTGCGATAGCCTTCGGGTGATGTCCCGGGAACTCCGGGTTGTAGTACAGGACGTCGGCAGTTGATTCGCTGACGATCTGCAGGTCGTTGGTGTACGTGCTCGCCATTTCTTCGGCGACACGTTCGACCTCGGCGTCATGGCTGGCCGCGATACCCTGGGTGTGCTGGTACTCGCGGGCGGCGCGGTCGGCGTGGCAGGAGAGGGCGTTCATCAGCGGCTCCTCATCCGGTTGCACTGGCGGGCGCCCTCAATGAGGGCCTCTGCGATGTCCGCGGCTTCCTTCGGCTGTACGTGCAGGTCGTGGAACCACACGTCGTTGCCCTGAGCGAGTACCACCGCCTTAGCGTTGGCCTTCACTTCGACGACCACGGCGCTGTCGCCGACGATCTGTATGGGTTGGGACTGCCAGGTGTTCATGGGTATGTCTCCGGGCCGGGTATCTCGGCCTCGAAGGTAAAGTTACCTGCGAGGTAAACTAGTGTCAATACCCCAAAGGTAAATTAATTTGCATTGGGCACAAAAAAGCCCGCGCGAGGCGGGCTTTCGGTCCAGGCGATGGGTGGGGCGCTTATTGGCTGGTGAACATGCCGGCGCTGGCCTGGGAGGTCGTCGAGGACGATTTGACGTACTTGCCGTCCTTATCGAACGTGAGCGATGTGGTCATGGAGTTGGCATTGGAGTGCCCGACGAGCGGCCCCACGAGCGGTATGTAGCTGGCGCCATTGGCCGCAGCGTGGGTGTACGCGTAGACGATCAACGTAGAGCCGTCAGGCATCTTGCTGGTCGCGTTGGGCTGGCCGAGCTTGGCCTCGGCCTGTTCGATCGTGGTGACGCCTGGCTGGAACGTGTTGACGACGGTGGGGTCGGCCTTGGTGCCAGCGGAGACGCAGCCTGCGAGGGCGACGGCACTGACAGCGGCGAAGAGTAGCGCGCGCATCTAGTTTTCTCCTATTGCCTTGGGTTCGGTGGGTTGCTGCAGCGTCTGCCTTGTGGCTCCGGGCTCAGGTCTAGTATCAGCCCATAATGGCGTCGTCTTCCGTACTGATGACTCCTTGCTGTTAACGACCTTGAGGATAGGCCTAGCGCCTTGGACTTTTCCCCACCTTTGGTCCAGAAGTGCCATTAGATGGCACTGATGTGCTTCGCTCATCGTTCTCCAACCCTTGTGCCGGATTGCTTTTCAAGCTCAGCGCCAAAGACAAAACGTTCTGTGGTGTGAGCACCTCGGTAGGGAACCCCGACCGGATCTCATAGGCTTCGACGAACTCAAGAACGGGTCGTTGGTCATATTCCGCACCGGCCATCCTGGCGCGTCTCGTAAGCACTGAGACTACGTCGCTAAGCATCTCCGGATCGAATCTCATGGGTCGCGACGGTCCTTCGCCGGGCTGCAATTCCCATTGCGCCCAGTCCATCCAGCCGCGATCCAGGCCAAACGCTTCCTCGATTTCTCGCGCGATCTTCTCGCCAATGTTCTTCGTAGGCTTCTCGGCTGCGAAGTGGCTCACTTGAGGTGGGGTCTTGTTGAGCCGGGCTGCGAGCATGACTAAGCCACCAGCGCGCTCGCCGGTCTTGCCGGCAGCATCTTCGAGCTGGGCCACGAGCATCCGGACGTTCCGGTGCCTGATTTCATTGATATCCATCATGACGGGCATGGTCATGCGGGCTTACCTGTAAGGTAAACGTCCGCCAAGGTAAATTGCCAGTTGCAATAACAATACCTTTGAGGTAAGTTTCTGGCATGGACCTGAAAACCTACCTCGTTCAGCACGACGGACGCCTTGACCGGGAAGGCGTGGAACTGCAGCGCATTTCGGTCGAAACCGGCGTCACGCCGTACTACCTCTACATGATCGCCGCTGGCCACAAAAAGGCCAGTGCGTTGCTTACGCGCCGAATCACGGAGGCCACTGGAAACGCCGTGGCGCCCAGCGAGATCCGTGCCGACATCTTCGGCGCACCCGTCAAGGCCAAGCAGAAGAGGGTGGCTGCCTGATATGGCTAAGCGAATCCGAAACTTTTTCCTGTCGCTCCGTCGCCTCCTGCCTGTATCGCTACGACCGCGCTGTGCGGAATGTAGAGCTCGGTACGCGGTGCAGGTTGGGGCGCTCGTACTGACTGGTCCTCTGGACATAGTTCGGGATCTAGGACCACTGATAAGTAGTGAATGCCGTCTGTGTGGAGCTCTATTCCCTGCAGCACCGGATGAAGTCCATCCAGCAACTTCAGGCAGCGCGGCTTCTTCAACATCTCCACGCCGTAAGGGCTGGAGGCATTGATGATCACGAAAAACTTCATGGACTCCCTCCTGTTGGTCGGTTTGGTACGCGGGCAGCGCCCAGCCTACCACCGGGAGGAGTCCGCCCAGCTCCACGCAAGTACGCGCGCCCCGAGGGAAGGGGGCTATCGGGTGTCGCGCGCTACCTCTGCAAAAAAGTGCACCGCCCACTGCCAACCCCCAATTCATTGAAAGGAATTTCCCCATGTATCTCGATCCACGATTTCGTCGAGGGCGTGAGCCCCTCTACTTGAACGACTTCGAAGTTGAAGATGGATCACTTGCAGCGCGCCTCATCGGTATGGAGTGGGGCGAACTGAAACGTGAACTCATCAACCAAGGCGTTCGCCGACTGCTGCGGGAGCGTGGGCAGCAGATTAGTGCGGAGCCCAATGGACTCTAAAGCGCCCAATCCGGCGCTTTTCGAGGCCCCTTTTAAATCCGATTCAGTCGGGAGCGACGACGCCTACGGGCGACTTGTTGCCCTAGCTGTACTCGAAGGCATCACTGTGGAAGCAGCGGCAGAGAAGGCCGCCGTCACTGAGCTGGCGGCGGCCATGGATCTTTCGAATGACGACGCCCTGGCACTTTTGAGGGGCCTCAAAAAGCGCGGAGAGAGAGCATGAAAGAGTCTTTCGATCCGTTCAATCCCTACGGCCTCGATCACGAGCAGTTCCTCGCGTGGATGGCCGCACTCGATGCGATGGAGGAGTTTCAACTGTGACACTCATCCGACAGGAATCGTTCTGGGATCGTGAGCCGACCATTCGGCGTATCGAGACGCCCATTGCGCGCGCCACTGACCCCGAATCGAGTCATCAGGCAGCACGCGAGCTGACGGCAAGTGGTCGTCGCGGCCAGCAGATTGCCCAAGCCATCGCGGCAGTGCGCGCCTATCCCGGCTGCACCAGTCAGGAGCTGTGCGAGCGCACTGGTATTGATCGCTACACACTCGCACGTCGACTGCCCGAGGCTGCAACGGCTGGCGCGGTGGTGAAGGGGATTCAGAGGGCCTGTTCTGTCACTGGAAAGCTCGCGCTTACTTGGTGGCTTGCTGATGGCGTGCAGGCGGCTGCGTGAACGTCTCTTTTGAACAACACACGGCTAGCCCGACGGGGCGAAAGGGCGGTCTCCCGAGCCGCCTTGCCGGCGTGTCCTCATCGGGCATGACGGGGATGCATATGGCAAAGACATATTGGGAAAAGCTGAAGGATCCGCGCTGGCAGAAGAAGCGACTTGAAGCTATGGAGAAGGCGGATTTTCATTGCGAGTACTGCTTCGATGGGACGACCACTCTGCATGTTCATCACAAGGAGTACTTCAAGGGTCGTGAGCCTTGGGATTACGACCTCGAGCAGCTCGCGGTTCTCTGCGAAGAATGCCACGCAAGTCAACACGAGACCGATGACGCATTGAAGCTTGTGTGCTCATTCCTACCCATGTCCGGTCCGCATTCCCGGGAGGACGCTGCCGCGCTTCTCGCTGGCTGGGTGAATTTGCAGGAACCGAACCTCTCCAGCAATCACTTTCCGTTCCTAGCTGGCGACCTCGCGAACATGTTTGAGGGATACGGCCATTCACCAAACATCTACGATCTTCTCGCCGTTGCTGAGGTGGCGAAACGAGATCCCACAGCAATGTTCAAGGCCATGCTGGAGTTCGCCAAGCAGTACAAAGGGGCGAATGCCAAATGAGCCGCGCCCGCACCCTTAAGCCTGGATTCTTCAAGAACGATCGGCTTGCTGAATGCCATCCACTGGCACGCATCTTGTTCTCCGGGCTTTGGTGCGAGGCTGACAGGGAAGGGCGCTTGGAAGATCGTCCGAAGCGCCTGAAGGCCGAAGTGCTGCCGTACGACGAGTGCGACATCGAGGATCTTCTCGGTCAGCTCACTGGGCGTGGATTTATCGTTCGGTATGAGCACGCGGGTGTCCGATACATCGCTATTCCTGAATTCCTGAAGCATCAAAACCCGCATGTACGGGAGCTGCCTAGCGCTATTCCAGGTCCGACTGGTTCCGAGCACAACCTAGGCGGTGCTCAGGCACAACCTAGGCAGTGCTCAGGTGATGACGAGCATGGAACCGGCCCGGCTCTTTCCTCTTTCCCCTCTCCCCCTTCCCCTTCCCAGGAAGAGATAGATACGCACGCGACCATCGCCGGCAAATGTGCCAAGGCGATGCGGGACGCTGGGTGTTTCTCGATCAACCAAAGCAATCCCGACTTCCTGGTTGCCCTGGAAGAGGGTGTTACGGCCAAGGAGTTCGCTGATGCGGTGAACGCGACCAAGGCTTCTATCTCGGGCGCCGGCTTGTTCGCCTATGCCGTCAAGGTTGCCCGCACGAACCACGCCAAGGTCGCCTCCACCGTCACCAAGCAGACCGCACGCGCAGGGCCCGGCCAATCGCACGGAAAGACTGTCGCCGCTGTACTCGAACTCGAAGAGGTGAAACGTGGACTGGATAACTCGGGAACTCGCAACGGGCCTTCAGCAGCTGCTCTGCCTCGGCTTGGAACGCCAACCGGCTAGCGAGCTGATCAAAGGCACTTTGGCCATGTGGGAGCGCGTCATCACGAACAATCGCGCGTTCGACGAGCAGCGAGATACTCAGCGGTTCCGTGCAGCCTTCCTGACACTTGGTGCGCGGCGTACCTGGCCAGCCCCGCAGGATTTCATTGACGCTTTGCCACGGGTTGAGAAGGAGCGCATGCCGCTCCGCCTTATGTCCGACGAGCAGCGGGAGCGCAACCGCCAGCGCATCAATGGGTTGATCGATAGCCTGAATTTTGGAGGTGGACATGGCGACGCTTCATGACCGCATTCTCGGTGCGCTGGCCCTTCAGCCAATGACGGTGCAGCAGCTGGCTCTGTGCCTCACTGCCAATCACTGGAGCGTGCGCTCCGCAATCGAGACGCTGACTGATCGCGGTCAGGTACGCAGCCGCCAACTGCTCAAGCGTCAAAACCTGCACGAACTCAGCGGAGGTGCAGCATGAGCTGCGTTAAAGGATCAATGAAGCCAGACGGAAAGCTCTTCGCCGTGCTCAACCTGCTGCAAGAGGGTCCAGGCACGAGCAGCGAGATTGCCTGCGAAATGGAGATCTCGTGTCGTCTCGCCAGCGCCTATCTGCATGACCTCAAGCGTCGCGGAAAGGTCACTTGTGAGCCATTCCCGCAGAACACAGGCGGTCGCCCGGCGCAACTTTGGCACGCAGTGGAGCAGGCAGCATGATTATCGCAATCATCTATGGCGTTATTGCCTTGGCGCTCCTCATCTGGCTCATGTCGGAATGGCTGCGCGAGGGGACTAATAGCAGCGAGCTTCTCGGATGCCTCATCGTTGCGGCTACATGGCCTTTGCTAACGGCCGCATTAATCGTGCGCGTTATCTGCGATCTAGGTGAAGCATGACCATCCCCAACACCCACTTACGCCGAAAGATCGTCGATGTGCTTGGCGAGATTGGGCCGAGTACTGCGGAAAGGTTGGCCCTGAAGGTCTACACCGATCATCACGCGGTATTGCCTGCGCTGCGGGCGATGGCTGATCAGGGCCTGCTGCGTAAGTCAAAGGACCGGGTGCCGGTTTGGAGGTTGGCGTGATGATCGTTAAGGACGTCGCGGTCTTCCTGTGCAATCTGACGATGAACATGGCGGAGCCGTGGCTGCGCGCCGGATACGTCGTAGTGATGGTAGATCCGCAGCACCCGGAGGGCATCCGCACCGATGGTCGAATTGTTCGCATCGGCTGCAAGATCACCGATTGTCTTGATTACCTTGGTGAGTTAATCCGGTCCGGCCGCGTGGCTTTTGTGGCTGGCTTCCCGCCTTGTACCGATGTTTCCCTGAGTGGCGCGCGCTGGTGGGCAGCGAAGTTTGCAAAGGACCGTTACTTCCAGGCCAAAGCAGCGATTGTCGCTGAGCAGTGCAGGATGGTCGGGGCGCTCTCCGGCGCGCACTGGCTGTTTGAAAACCCCACCAGCGGCTTCAGCAAGATCTTTGGTTCCCCGCAGCACAAGTTTCACCCTCACCACTTCACCGGCTACTGCGCGGACGACAACTACACGAAGGAAACATGGATCTGGACAGGGGGGGCTTCATCATGCCTGAGCGCCTCATGCTGACCGATCTTCCGCCACCGGATGATCGCATTCACAAATGCGCTCCAAGCGAGGATCGCGGAAATATTCGCAGCGCTACGCCGATGGGATTCTCGAAGGCCGTGTTCCGCTTCAACGGACATCCGCTGCCGATGCAGATGGAGCTGGCCGCATGACCGGTCCGTGCGCAAAGCAAATCGTGACGGCCACGATCGTATGCCCGGATGGCAGCCGGTTTGTCGGCACAAACCATGTGCGCAACCCGCAGGCTACATGTCCTCGCCACGGAATGCCTACCGGTGTCGGGTACGAACTATGCCGGAGCATTTGCGACCAGGTGGGTCACGCGGAGGTTGTAGCCATCGGCATTGCTGGCGACAAGGCGGCCGGATCAACGCTCTATCTGCAAGGTCATACATACGCCTGCGACACATGCGCAAACGCATGCATAGAAGCGGGAATCGTCGAACTCGTGATAGGCGAGCCGCCGAAGGAGGCCGCATGACCACCCACATCCTCAACAGCGCCGAATCCCTGCAGCGCTTCATTGGCGATGTTCGGGAGTTGTGGAATGAGCACAAGTTCGTCCGGGCGAATCTGAAGACAGGGAAGGATCGCAGCGTCCTGCAGAACGATGTCAGTCACGTCTGGTACGAGCAGGTATCGCGCGAGCTTCGCGAGGACACGACGCTCGGCGTTAAGCGGTTCTGCAAACTTCACCTGGGCGTGCCGATCCTTCGCGCCGAAGATGCCGAGTTCCGCGCCTTCTACGACACCGCCATTAAGCCCCACCTGACGTACGAGGAGAAGCTCCAGGCCATGGACATGCTTCCGGTGACCTCGCGCATGTCTACCACGCAGCTGAACCAATACCTCGAAGCCATGCAGGCGAATTACGCGAAGCTCGGCGTCGTACTTGAGTTCCTTGAGAAGGGAAGGAGGGCCTGAATGGGTACTCAAATCGCTCATGAGAATGTTCTGGCCTATTGGATGGGCCGTCCTATCACCGAGCTTTCCCGTGAGGAGTTGATCGAGGTCGTCATGCACTGCGGAAGGCAGATTGAATCACTTCAGATTGACCGCGATAGCTATCGCCGTCACGTCGATTGGGCCTCATTCCTGAGAGATAAGTGATGAAGTCATCGCGCCCCAAAATTACCCCGCTCCGCGCATCCGCCAAGGGCGAGAACTGCACGCTCAACGTTGCCGGCGTGTGCAACTACAACCCAGAGACGACGGTTCTTTGCCACATGCCAATCGTGGAGCAGGCCGGGATGGGTCAAAAGACAAGCGACTTGTGCTCAGCCTATGGCTGCAACTGCTGCCACGACTGGATCGATAACCGCGACGGCGTGCATCCGCTTGAAGAGCGTCTTTTCTACGCCATCCGCGGCATCTTGCGGACGTGGAAGCGCTTCATCGAGAAGGGCCTCATCACTGTGAAGGGGATTGCGGCGTGAAAAGTCCATCACTCATGGGCCTGACGGGCGTAATGCGACAGTGGGAAATTGAGGTGCAGCGTGCTCGTGGTCATCACCTAGAGACTCTGGTCGCGCCCCCTCTGCAGGATGTGTGCCGCAACAAGTCACCGGGCAAGCCTTCGAGCTATAGGCCGGCACCGTGCGACGCGCCGCGTGGCAAGCGCCGGAGGCAATGGCGATGACACGCCATTCCAAGAAAGACGCCAATCATGACGCCATCGTTGCGCGCTTCACGGCGCTTGGGTGCAGCGTCATCGAGATGCACGCGACGGGGATTCCCGGCTTTCCTGACTTGGCCGTTGGTCTCTCAGGAGTAAACGGCCGCGTGACGCAGCTTGTAGAGGTGAAGAACCTCGATACCGCCTATGGACGCGCCGGGCTCAACGCCAACCAGACCGCCTTCGCTCGCGACTGGCGTGGCAGCAAGGTCTGGACCGTAACCAGCACCGACGAGGCTACGGCTCTGGTGATGAACTGGAGGAGAGCGGCGTGAAGAAGCCACACATCATCTATGTCAATGGAAAGTGGTGTATCCGGACGCGACTACTCCACATTGGCCTAATGGGTCCGGTGTGCATGCACGGCTACTCGAACTACGCGGACACGCCTGCAGAGGCCTACCGTAGTTGGGCTGCGCAGCACTCGCCACTCGCCCAGTGGAGGACGGTATGAAGCCACACATCATGTTCCGTCGCGGACTTTGGCGCGTTGTAGATCGACTCTGGATTTACACGGGAATAACTGTCAGAGAGGCCTGGAGGGAGTTTGAATCCTACAAAGGGATTCATCGATGACCGCCGACCACCTCACCGCACCCGAGCGCAAAGCCGAGCGTGCCATCGGCAAGCGGCAGGTCGCCAAGGTCTACCGGGCCGGTGGTTGTCCATTCTGCAAACACGCCGTCCACGGTTGGGGGAAGTCCGCATGCGACTCACCTGGTCGCGTATTCCCGCGCTGCTTGAGCACGCCGGGCAAGAGCTTTGAACCTGATTACGACAAACTGAAGGGGAATCCCAATGCGTCGAGCAAGTGACCTAGAGGCACGGCTTGTGGAGTGGGGCAAGGAGTACGGTGGCAGCCGGTACGAGGAAAACGGCTGGCACGGGTACTCACCCCTTCTAACCCTGATGACCTATCACGGCAAAGCGCCTGATGGTCTTAATCCGAAATCACGGAAGGACTTCACGCCAGCCGATCAGGTCGAGGCGGCTGTCACCGCGCTTGCGGCGCAGCAGGGAGGATGGCGCGCTGCCAACGTGATACGCGCAGAGTACACACTGCCGGGTCAGCCAGTGGACGCAAAGATGCAGAAGCTGAAGCGCGCAGGCGTACAGATCAGCGATCGCTCGCGCTACTCGCAGTTGCTACATTTGGCCCGCGTCCATGTCGCTGCGTCGCTCGGGATGCCGTTCAGTGACGAGCTACGGAAGGAGGCGGCGGCTTGATGCCCAAACGGACTTAAACGGACCGAAATGGACTGTTGATTTATAAATTTTCCCCTGTTCCAATCGCCACACACGAAGTAGCGAATATCGAAGCCCTGCCATCTGGCGGGGCTTTTTCGTATGCGAGCCTGGTCCAACTGGCAGGGCGCGATCCTTCCAAGATCGAAGATGCCGGTTCGACTCCGGCGGCTCGCTCCATACAGGACATTGCCATGCTGATCGGAATTGCGGGGGCCAAGCGCTCCGGCAAAGACACGCTTGCGCGCGGCCTGAGTAGGCTGCTGGACTTGCCGGTGGATAGCTTCGCCGCGCCGCTGCGCAAGTTCGTGGCCGACCTGCTTAACGTCAGCATGGCTACCCTGGAAGACTGCAAAGAACACCCAGTCAAGTGGCTGGACGGCAAGACGCCGCGCCAGATGATGCAGACCATCGGTACGGAGTGGGGCAGGGACACCGTTCACGCGGACCTGTGGCTGCGTTCGTTGCTGCACCGCATCCCGGCACGCGGCGCGATCATCAGCGACGTGCGCTTCCCGAACGAGGCGGCGGCGATTCTGGCAAAAGGTGGCGTGGTAATTGAGCTGAGCCGCGACGGCACGGGCTCCGGTGACAGCCATATCAGCGAGAAGCCGCTCGATGAGCATCTGGTGACGTTCCGCCTGCGGAACAACGGGACGCCTGACGATCTGGTCGATGCCGCGATGCACGCCATGGCGGCGCGCGGGCATGTGCAGAACGCCACCGGCACCCTCGGTTATATGATCGACGACACCCTGGCCGCCGAGTGCCATATGCCGCCGCCGAACTGCGATGGCATGGGCGTGTACGCGGAACTGGTGCGGAACTGACGCATGATTTGCCCCAAATGCGGATCTACCAACGTCATTAAGAATGGCGCCTCCAGGGTCATGTGCCGCGGCTGTGGCAAGTCATCGTTCCTGGCTGACGCCGAGAAGGCCAACGGGAAACCGGATGGCCGCACACCTGAAGCGGACCTGCTGCGCCGCGAAGTCGCTGCGCTGAAGTCTGAGAACAAGCGGCTGGCCAGCGAATCGGCTGACCTGACCGCGATCAAACGAATTATTCACAGCGTCGATCTCGCCGTGACCAATCCGCCCGCCTGGCTGAGTGCTACGCCGCGTGGCGGCAAGTTGGTACATGGCGTGCCGACGCTGATGCTGTCCGACCTTCACTTCGGTGAAACGGTGTTCGCCAATCAGGTGAACGGCGTCAACCAGTACAACACCACCATTGCCAAGCGCCGCTTGCGCCGGGTGGTCGATGGGTCGGTGAAGCTGCTGCGCCACACCCTGGCGCCCGGCCAGTTTGGCGGGATGGTCGTCATCCTCGGCGGTGACATGGTGGATGGCGTCATCCACGACGAGCTGCGCGACACGGCTGACGAGACGGTAATGCAGTCGGTCATCACGCTGCACGACGAGCTGGTGCCGGCGCTGAAGCAGCTGGCCGACGAGTTCCAGCGGATTCACGTTCCATGTGTGGCCGGCAATCACGGTCGCCTGGACCGTAAGCCGCGAATGAAGAACGGCCCCGGGCTGAACTTCGACTACCTGCTGTACCAGTTCCTGGCGCGCACTATCCACGCCGACCCGAAGTACCGCGACCGCATCACGTTCCAGATCCCTGACAGCTTCGACGCCTCGTACCGCGTGTACGGGACGCGCTACATGCTCACGCATGGCGATAGCTTCAAGGGTGGCTCTGGTATCACCGGGCCGCTGCTGCCTTGGATGCGTGGCGATGCCAAGACACGTAAGCAGTACGGCGCGCTGGGGATGCCCTACGACGTTTTGCTCATGGGCCACTGGCACCAACTGCGCTACCTCGGGCAGATCATTGTCAATGGGTGCCTACCTGGCTTCAACGAATATGCGATGAAGATGCGCTTCGACTTCGAAGTGCCTCAGCAGGCACTGTGGCTCACGCATCCGGTGCGCGGCCTGACGTTCCAAGAGGCTGTGTGGGCAGACGATCCGAAGCCAGTCAGTGAGGCTCCATGGGTGTCGGTGAAGGCGGCATGAGCACTGAGGCCGCCGAGCCAGAAGGTGATGGTGCTGCTCCCGTCATCCTGGCCGACGACCAGATTTACATATGGGACCCAGCCGCACTTCTCGATGAGTACCAAGCGGATGCCATTAGGGTCCGCGAGGGTGAGATCTGGGTGCTGAAAGAGAAGTCGCGTACCTGGGTTCGCGTTCAACCCATCAAACCATCCACGGCGGGCAAGGTCCGCGACATGAAGGGGCCGCCCGATGCTGGATAAACAGAAGCTCGCGCATGAGGTGACGCTGGCCTTCGTGAAGTTGTCACCTCCGGTAAGTGTGACGGCTGCTGCTGTGGCTGGATGGGGCCCGGACAAGTGGATGTATGCCGCCACGTTCTGTTACGTGATCTTGCAGGCCGTCTACTTGATCTGGAAATGGCGCCGCGAAGCCAAGGGTAAGACCGCGCCACACCTTCTGCCGCCCAAGTTCGAGTGAGCCATGGCTGACTTCGATAAAGCCTTCGGCGCCTTAATCGGTAACGAGGGTGGGTACAGCAATAACCCGGCCGATCCTGGTGGGGAAACGATGTGGGGTGTGACTGCCCGCGTCGCTCGCGCTCACGGTTACACCGGACAGATGAAAGACCTACCGCTGTCGTTCGCACGCTCGATCGCGAAGGCGCAGTACTGGGACCCCATTCACGGCGACTTCCTGCCCGAGCCCTTGGGCTTTCAGGTATTGGACGCCGCCTATAACAGCGGTGTGGATGTCGCGACCCGCTGGCTGCAGCGTGCGCTTGGCGTCACGGCTGATGGTGTGATGGGACCGGCCACGCTTGCTGCGGTCGCATGTACTGAACCACTGCACGTCGCATTGCGCTTCGACGCCTACCGCCTGCAATTCCTGATCAGCCTTGGAACCTGGCCGACCTTCGGCAAGGGCTGGGCTGCCCGTATCGCTGACAACATGCTGAAGGCTGCCGCATGAACATCAACTGGAAGGACATTGCGGGCGAAGTCGGCAAGGTTGCCCCTACGCTTGGTGTCGCCTTGGGCGGCCCCGCGGGGGCGGCGGTCGGCGCCATCGTATCGTCGGTGCTCGGCACCAATAATGACCCGCAGGCTGTCCAGGCTGCCCTGGCCAATCCTGACAACCTCGTGAAGCTGAAGCAGATCGAGAGCGACCAGACTTTGGGCTTACAGAAGCTTGTCGTGGAGGCTGAGCAGAACCGACTGGCTGCCGAGACTGCACAGGTGCAGTCGGTGAATGCCAGCATCCAGGCTGAGGCCAAGGCGGATCATTGGCCGACGTATACCTGGCGCCCCTATATTGGGTTCGCCTTCGGCACCTACATCGTTTCTCTGTTCGCACTGCCGTTGTTCCATCTCCAGCCGGTGCAGCTATCCGACTCGCTGGTCTTTGCTATCGGTGGTGTCCTCGGTGTGGCCTCCTGGTTCCGCGGCAAGATGCAAGCGGACCCGCGCATTCCCACGGACAACCGGGGCTGATATGGAACTGGGCCAGATCCTGCTTGGCAGCTTCGCCTGTATCAGCCTGGGTAGCCTCATCGGCATGGTGATCTGCGTTGAGGTGAGCCAGCGCCGGTTGGTGCGCACGGTCCAGAAGTTCGAGATCCATACGCCTCCGGATGCCAGCACCAGCTTTCCGATCCACCCCTACGCCTTCGCGGGACATCAGCCGACTGCCAGCACCATAGGCCTCGTCGGTGGGCCGCCTGGTGCCGAATGAGCCTCACCGCACGACAGCAGCGCTTCGTCGACGAGTATCTCGTTGATCTGAATGCAACACAGGCGGCTATCAGGGCTGGGTACAGCAAGAAGACGGCAAAGGTCATCGCCGCGCAGAACTTATCGAAACTTAACGTTCAGTCCGCCATCGAATCAGCCATGGCGATCCGGTCAAAGCGTGTCCAAGTGGATCAGGACTGGGTGTTGCGGCAGTGGAAAGAGATTGCAGACGCTGACCCGCGCGAGCTGATCGAATACCTGCGCATCTCGTGCCCGGAGTGCTGGGAAGGCGAGCTGCGAGAAGATCCCAACCCGGAGTGTCGTGAGTGCGGCGGACGCGGCAAGGGCCACGTCGTGCTGGCTGACACGCGCAAGCTGTCGCCAGCCGCCGCACGGCTGTATGCCGGCGTCCAGATCGGGCGAGATGGCATCAAGGTGAATCTACGAAGCCAAGACGGGGCGCTAGAGAACGTGGCGCGCCACCTCGGCATGTTCAAGGACAAGGTTGAGCTGACCGGAAAGGACGGCGGCCCGATCGAGCACCGCAAGCTTCAGGAACTGACCGATGAAGAGCTGCTCCAGATCGCCGGACGATCTCGAAGCGGCAGCAGCTGACGAACTGCTTATTCGTCGTGGCGCACGGGCCGACATTCTGGCCTATGCCAACGCGATCGAGGTTCCTGGCCGTCCGATAGGTGAAGACCCAGATTCGGAGTTCTTCCAGCCGATCGAGACAACGCTCGCCACGCATCACCGGCTCCTGCTGAGTAAGCTGGATCGAGTGAGCAGCACGCGGCACGGACGCCTGATGGTGTTCATGCCACCAGGCAGCGCGAAGTCGACCTATGCGTCAGTGGTGTTCCCAAGCCGGTATCTTGGCCAGGAGGGCGGGCGACGCCTGATCCTGTCTAGCTATGGTGATGACCTGGCCCGCAAGATGGGCAGGCGCACACGCAGCGTCATTCGCCAGCCACGGTATCGCGGCGTCTTCAACGCAGAGCTGACGCAGGAGTCGTCAGCGGCGCAAGAGTTCAGCCTTACCAACGGCAGCGAGTACATGAGCTGCGGCATCCTGTCGGGCATCACCGGCAACCGCGCTCACGGAATCATCATCGACGACCCAGTGAAGGGTCGCGAGGCTGCCGAAAGCAAGCTGATACGCGACAAGACATTCGACGCGTACCAGGACGACCTGAAGACCCGCCTGATTCCTGGCGGCTGGATCGTGCTCATCCAGACCCGCTGGCATGAGGATGATCTCGCCGGCCGCATCCTGCCGTATGGCTGGAACGGTGAGAGCGGAGTTTTCCAGTGTCAGGACGGCCTCGAATGGGAAGTGCTGTCGCTGCAGGCCAAGTGCGAAGTCGAGAGCGACCCACTCGGACGCGCCAAAGGTGAATACCTCTGGCCGGAGTGGTTCGACCGCAAGCACTGGGCGCAATTCGAGTCACAACCGCGCACATGGCAGTCGCTGTATCAGCAGCGGCCGGCACCACTGGAAGGCGCGCTGTTCAAGCCGGACAAGATCGAGGTCATTGATGCGCTCCCGGTGGGGGCCAAGCTGGTTCGCGCGTGGGACTTTGGAGCGACAGCGAATGGCGGTGACCCAACGGCGGGCGCCCTGCTTGGCCAGCTGACCGATGGGCGTTTCGTCATCGCTGACATGGTGAAGATTCAGGCGTCTGCCGAGGACGTGATGGCCACGCTGAAAGCGACGGCATCGCGCGATGGCAAACGCACCGACATCCACCTACCGCAAGACCCAGGGCAGGCGGGTAAGTCGCAGGTGCAGTACATGACTCGCGAACTTGGTGGCTATGTCATCAAGTCGAGCCCGGAGACGGGCAGCAAGATCACGCGCGCCGAACCGCTGGCTGCGCAGGTCAACGTGGGCAATGTGCTGATGATCCGTGGTGCTTGGAATCGCGACCTGATGGACGAGCTCCGTGTATTCCCGAACGGCTCACACGATGACCAAGTAGACGCCTTGAGCAGGGCATTCGGTGCGTTCTACGTGCCGAACAACAACGCATACCTAGATTTCATGCAGGCCGAGATCGCCAAGGCGAAAGCGGCTGAAGCGCAGGCATAAGGACACACCATGGCAGCAAAGGGCGGCATCGAAAACAAAATCGACGCCGGGACCGTTGCGCGCGCCGTGACTGGCAATCCTGGGAATGCCAGGTGGTTCGGTGACGGCGATTGGTTTGGTCCTGGCGAGCCCCTGAAGCCGGCAGCCCCTGAGTCCATCCAGGGTCGCCAGTTTCAGTTCCCGATCAGCCAGAACACCATGGTCTCGACGAAGACCGATGGCTTGTCGTTCCGGCAGCTGCGCATGTTTGCCGATGCCTGCGATCTGGTTCGGTTACTGATCGAGACGCGTAAGGATCAGATTTGCGGTTTGTCGTGGGTTGTCAAAGTGAAGGACGAACGGCCGCGCCCGAAGCTAGGTGACGCAAAGCCAAAGATCGACCCGCGCGTGAAGGAAGTGACCGCGCTGCTTCGCAAGCCTGACCGCATGCGCAACTGGTCGGAATGGCTTCGCATGGTGCTGGAAGACATGTTCGTCCTCGATGCGCCGTGCCTGTACGTGCAGAAGACGGTGGGCGGCAAGTCCTATGCCTTCCACCCGATCGACGGTGCGTCCATCAAGCGCCTGGTCGACGAGAAGGGTTGGACGCCCGCGGCACCCGCACCTGCCTACCAGCAAATTCTGAACGGCATCGTCGCGCTGCAGTACGGGCTCGACGAGATGATCTACAAGCCGCGCAACCCGCGCACCAACAAGGTGTACGGCTATGGGCCCGTGGAGCAGACCATCGTCACCGCGCAGCTTCTGCTGAAGCGTCAGGCTTCGAATCTGGAGTATTACGACACCGGCAACATGCCCGAAGGCTTCCTGACAGGCGCAGACGGCTGGACGCCAGACCAGTTGTTGCAGTTCCAGGGCATCATTGACTCGATGCTGTCGGGCAATCTGGCAGAGCGCCGCAAGATTCGCGCTGTTCCCCACGGCACCGCCTATACAGCTGCGAAGGAACCGGCGCTCAAGGGTGACTTTGACGAATGGCTCGCGCGCATCGCGTGTTTCGCCTTCGGCTATCCGCCCACGCCATTCATCAAGCAGGTCAACCGCTCGTCGTCTGACAACTCGAAGGAGTCGTCGGAAGAGGAAGGTCTGCAGCCGACGATGAATTGGATCAAGGAGCTGATCGACGAGATCATCCAGGACCGTCTTGGGTACGACGACCTCGAATTCATGTTCGAGGACCGCGAAGCCCAAGACCCGATGCAGCGCGCCCAGATCGACCAGATCTATGTGAATTGCGGCGTGCTGACGAAAGACGAGGTGCGCGCCGAGATGGGCTTGGCACCGCTGCCTGAGCCAGAAGAGGCGGTGCCGACCATCCCTATTACCGAGCAGCCTGTCACGGCGATCAGTGCGGCTAAGCCGGCAACCAGTGCCACACCCACAACGCCTACGCCTCCTGCCGCCAAGATGGCGAAGGCGGCGGACGGCTCATCGCCGGTTGACCGCAACCGCGAATCCATCCAGTTGCAGCAGAAGCAGCTGGCCGTCGAGATCGAGGCGGCGCTCAAGCTGTCGAGCGAAGAGGCTGAGCGGTCCGTCTTGTCGGCCATTGAACATGGCGCAATCGATGCCGCCGCGCAGAACGCGCTGGATAGCCTGGTGTTGAAGGGTCTGGCCGAGGTGCAGCCTGAGCTGCAGGACGCACTCAAGGCTATCGCACAGGAAGGCGCAGAGCAGGGCTTGCAGCAAGTGGGCGTGACCACCCAAGCCGTGCTGGACCAAGCTAATGAGAACGCAGTTATGTGGGCGAAGGCCCGCGCGGCAGAGCTGATTACCTCTGACGGCAACGGCGGCGAACTGCTTGATGCCACGCGCGACATGCTGCGCCAAACCGTCTCGAAGGCAATCAAGGAGGGCTGGAGCAATCAGCGCCTCGCCAACGAGCTGCGCGATAGCTACGCCTTCAGCAAAGAGCGCGCCATGACCATTGCGCGTACTGAGCTGGCCTTCGCAGACAGCGGCGGCAACATGATCGGCTACATCGCCTCGGGTGTCGTGGCTCGCAAACGCTGGCTTGAAGACGCCGAGGCATGCCCCGTGTGCAAGGCCAATGCCGCGCAGGGCGAGATTCCACTGATGACTGCATTCCAGAGCGGTGACATGCACGCACCGGCACACCCTCGTTGCGAGTGCGACATCCTCCCCATTGTTGAGGACTGAACCATGCAGATTTTTGCCAAGCTCACCAAGGTCAATGAGGCCGAGCGCACCGTTGAGGGCGTCATTGCCAACGAATCCGTCGACCTTTCCGGCGAGATCTTCGACTACGACCGCAGCAAACCTCACTTTCAGGCTTGGTCGGATGGCATCGCGAAGGCCACGGGCGGCAAGAGCCTGGGCAACGTGCGCGCCATGCACGGCAACGTGTCGGCCGGCATCACGAAGAACATGATCTTCGACGACATGGCCAAGGAGATCACGGTCAAGTCGGAGATCACCGACGACAACGAATGGCGCAAGGTGTTGAAGGGCAACTACACCGGCTTCAGCATCGGCGGCGGCTATGGCGAGCGCTGGGAAGACCCAGTGCAGAAGGGCAAGACCCGCTACGAGGCCAAGCCGAACGAGTATTCCCTAGTCGACATCCCCTGCAACACGCAGGCGCTGTTCACGGTAATCAAGGCGGACGGCTCGCAAGAGATGCGAAAGTTCGCCACCACGTTCGACAACAGCGAAGCGCTGGCCAAATGGGCCGAAGCCCTGACTGATGACGAGCGCGCCACGGTGTTGGCCAAGCTTGCGCCGACAGTCATGAATGACAAAGGCACCGAAGACTGCATCACCAAGACTGGCGGCATCCGTCAAGAATTTGCCGAACGCGTCCTGAAGAGTGCCGCTGCCGCACCCGTCGTGAATAGCCTGGCTCAGCTCATCGGCAAGCCCATGCAAAAGGGCATGTACAGCGTCAGCCAGTTGGCCGATCTGTTGTGCGAGTTGGGCTGGCTCGCCGAAGACAGCGAGTGGGAAGAGCAGATGGAGGGCGATGACTCGCCGGTCCCCGCTCAGTTGCGCGCGGCCGTGAAGCAGCTCGCGCAGATCCTGATCACCATGGCCAACGAAGAGACCACCGAACTTGCCGCTCGATTGGGCGGCGGTGCGGAGAAATCCACCCCAAAAGGCGACCTGCACAAAGGCGCCGCACTGTCCGAGGAGGACACCATGAGCGCCGAATTGCAGAAAGCCCATGACCTCGCCAAGGCCGATCTGGCCAAGGCGCAGGACGAGCTGAAGAAGATGACCGATGAGCGTGATGGCCTGCAGAAGGCTGTAACCGAGCGCGACGAACTGCTGACGAAGGCGGCCCAAGCCATCAACGAACGCAACGAGATCATCGCCCGCCTCGAAGCCGCGCCCGCACCGGTCAAGGCTGCTGTCATGTCCGTCAGCAAGAGCCACGACGTGGTGAGCAGGGATGACGAGACGGTCTCGAAGGTGATGAACACTGACGGCACCGTCAATGAGGCCGCCACCGAGATCAAGAAGGCCCTGAACAACCCGGTGATCCGCCGCTAAGCGGGCCACCACACCGAGACAACAAAGCCGCCTCCGGGCGGCTTTTTTTGTGCCCAACGCCCGCTCTGCGGGCTTTTTTATTTGGAGACATCCATGTCCGCAGATAACGCTCTAGACTCCATCGCCAAGGCGTTGCAGTCCCCGATTCCGGAGGCTTTGAAGAAGGCCTTCACCAGTCCGGCCAGCGCCACCACGGGCCTTGCCGAATACAACCTTGAGCAGGGCGCGCGCCTGATCTACCCGATCGACACGCCGCTCCGCAACATGATCCCGCGTGAAGTCGGTCAGGCTGGCATCCAGGCTAACTGGCGCGCGATCACCGCAGTGAATCCGAACGCTGAGAACATCGGCGTATCCGAAGGCAACCGTGGCGGCTACAACAGCTTCACTGAGGTCGACCGCTTCGCGAAGTTCGTGGAAATCGGCCTGGAAGACTACGTGACGTGGAAGGCCGAGCGCGCCGCTGGCAACTTCGAGAACCTCGATGAGCTGGCTGTGCAGATTCTTCTGCAGGCGACGATGGAAGCCGAAGAGAAAGTCATCCTCGGCGGCCTTGGCTCTGTCAAGCTGGGCACTACGCCGACCCCGACCGTTGCGACCTCGACCACGGGCGGTACGCTGCCGGCGCAGTCGGGTCTCCTGACCTGCGTGGCACTGACCCATCGCGGCATGGCGCAGTCCTCCTCCACGGCCATTCGCATTCCGTACACCCGCACCAATGCGGACGGCTCGCAGGACAGCATCCAGGGCTTCAGTGCCGCCCCGTCTGCAGGCGCCGCTGCCACGACCACCACGGCAGCCTCCTCGCTGACCGCGAGCGTCGCTGTTGTGCCAGGTGCGTTCGCCTACGCCTGGTACTACGGCGTGGCAGGCTCGCAGCTGCTTGCGGCGATTACGTCCATCAACTCCGTGTCGATCATCAACCCGCCCGTTGGCACGCAGAACCTGTCGACACTGCCGGTGAGCGATACCTCGAACGACCCGCTCGTCTTCGACGGCCTGATCGCGCAGATGCTCCAGGCCGGTTCCGGCTCCTACATCAGCTCGCAGGCGACCGGCACCGCTGGCGTCGGCACCAAACTGACCAGCACCGGCAGCGGCACGGGCGGCATTCTGGAGTTCGACAACGCCATCCAGTCGTTCTTCACCAACTACCGCTTGATCCCGACCGACATCTGGATCAGCGGCGCTGACCAGAAGGGCATCAAGAACCTGATCCTCAACGGCAACACCAACCTGCAGCCGTTCTTCGTCGGCAACGACGGCGAGGTGAAAGCGGGCGCCCGCGTCAAGACCTACACCAACCCGATCGGTTATGGCACGCCGGATCTGCGTCTGCGCGTCCATCCGTTCCTGCCCCAGGGCACGGTGTTGTTCAGCACGGACAAGGTGCCGTATCCGCTGTCGAACGTGCGCAACATCATGAAGATGAACATGCGCCGCGACTACTACTCGATCCTGTGGCCGCTCCGCAGCCGCAAGTACGAGTACGGCGTGTACGCGGACGGTGTGTTCCAGCACTACTTCCCGGCCTCGCTGGGCATGATCAACAACATCGCCCCGATGTAATCACCCTCATCAGGTGGTCTTTGAGCGCCTCGCAAGGGGCGCTTTCTTTTTCGCGAGGAACAAGACATGGCAGACGAACTTGTTCGACTGAATGCCCCAGAGGACGCCAGCGCGGCGTCGTTCGGTGGCAAGGAATACGCTGTCGAGAACGGCCAGGTAGCAGTGCCGTTTGATGCCGTAGCGGCGCTGGTGTCGCACGGCTACGCGTTGCCGAAGGCAAAGAAGGGCGGCTGATATGGCCCTTGGAGATCTCTGCGTCGTCGCTGACGTTCAGGCGTTCCTGTCGATTCCGACGAGTCAGGACCAGGCGTTGCTACAGACGCTGGTGACGAATGCCTCAGCGTTCGTGTCGAGCTATGCCGACCTGGCCTTTCCGGCTGCGAGCTATCTGGAAACGCGCAACGGCCACGGCGGCGCAGTGCTCCCGTTTCGGGAATACCCCGTGACCCAAGTGGCAAGCCTAACGATAGACGCGCAGGTTATCCCTGCCGCCGATCCGACGAAGCCATGCGGGTTCGGATACTTCTTCGATGCCCAGTTCCTGTACCTGCGTGACGGCTACTTCTGTCGCGGTCTGCAGAACGTGGTCATCAGCTACAGCGCAGGCCTAGCATCCATTCCGCCCGAGGTAGCGCAGGCGACAATAGAGATCGTAGCCAGCAAGTACAAGCGCCGCCTCGATCTTCACATCTCTGGCAAGACGCTGAACGGTGAGGTCATCAGCTTCACCATGGCTGACATGCCGGCGTCGGCACGCCTCGCTCTCGATACCTACAAGCGTGTGTTCATGGCATGAGCATTCAGCTAGTCGGTGCGGAACGCGTTTCGCTCAAGCTTCAAACAAAAGGGGAGGGCGTGCGCGCCCGCCTCCTTGAGATCATGGGCGCAGTCGCTATCGACATGTCCGGATACGTAAAGAGCCAGAAGCTGATGGGTCAGGTGCTCAACAATCGCACTGGACGACTACAGCGGTCGATATTTGATCGCGCAACGACCAGTGGCGACGACGTATCTGCGGTGATCGGCTCAAACGTCGAGTATGCACGACCGTTGGAAGATGGCAGTGCGCCGCACGAGATCCTTCCGGTACGCGCCAAGATGCTGTCGTTCATGGTCGGCGGCACCCGCGTGTTCGCCGCAAAGGTCAACCATCCAGGCAACAAGCCATTCAATTTCTTGAAAGGCACGCTCAAAGAAACGGCCCCACGCGAGATCCAGCGCATCCGTGAGTCCATGCGGGAATACCTGGCGGAATGACGACGATGACTCGCGAGGCCATCTACTCCGCGCTGTTCGCCGTCGCGAAAGGAGTGCCGGGATTCAAATTGGCAAGCCGACGTCTGCAGCACATTGACCAGGTTGATCCCGTCAACTTCCCGGCCGTGTTTCAGGTCCAGGTCGACGAGGATTGGAAGCAAAACGCTACCAATTTGCCGGCGATCGGCGATCTTCAGGTCGAGTGGTGGGTCTACGTCTACAGTGCTGACTACAACACATCACATGCTCAGCAGCTTAACCCGTTGATCGACGCCCTTGTGGCAGCACTTGGGCTTCCAAGCGCAATCAATTTAGCAGGCCCGCAAACCCTGGGCGGTCTAGTCCACTCACTTCATCTGAACGGGAAAATCCAATACGCGGAAGGCGTGATGGAAGACAGGGCGTTTGCTCGAATTCCTATTCTCATCAAGACCACAAGCTAACCCGAGGTAACCCCCGTGATTGACGAAACCGCATCCGCGCAAGCGGAGGGCACCGTGTTGCCCGAATCAAGCCAGCCCGCCGACGCGGGCTTTTTTGTGCGCGCCCAGTCAGTCGAGCAGCGCGTCATCGCCGCGCTCGATCGCTGGTACGCCGCCCACTTCCATGCCGCTGCCGTCGATGGCCGGCCGTCCATCACTGCCGAGGAAAAGGCGTCGCTGACCGCGCACGTCACCGAAGCGCTTACCCCGAAGGAGTAATCGACCATGACTGGTATCACTCAGCTCGGTAGCTTCGGCTCCGGCATCTTGTACGCCACGCCTTCGGGCGCCAATGCGACCCCTATTCAGTTCGGCGCACTGCAGGACATCAGCGCTGACCTATCGCGCACCACCAAACAGCTGTTCGGCCAGAACCAGCAGCCCCTTGCCATTGGTGCGGGCGAGTTGAAGGCGACGCTGAAGGCGAAGATGGGATTCGTCAGCGCAGCGACGTACGCCAACCTGTTCTACGGCGTATCGACGGCCACCGGTACGGTGGCTCTGGCGCAGAACGAGGTCCATTCGGTGCCGGCTTCCACGCCGTGGACCGTGACCGTTACCAACTCCGCGCAGTTCTCCAAGGACTTGGGCGTCACGTACGCCAACGGGAACACGCTGACCCAGGTTGCAAGTGCTCCGGCCGCTGGTCAGTACAGCGTCGCAGCTGGTGTCTACACCTTCGCCACTGCGGATGCGAACGCCTCCATCCTCATCAGCTACGAGTACACGGTCGCCGCGAGTGGCTCGACGGTCTCTGTGGGCACTGTCCTGCAGGGCGTCCAGCCGATCATCACGGTCGATCTCTACCGCGGCTACAACGGCACGGGCGAGCGCCACCGCTTCTGGGCAGCCGTCTGCTCGAAGCTCTCCATCCCGACCAAGATGGCCGACTTCGGCATCTCCGAACTGGACTTCGACTGCTTCGTCGACAGCCAGAACCGCTTCCACACCATCTACACCGACTGAGGACTGACATGATCCCCGGTTACACGATCGGCGAAGGGGCGGCGGCCATCACCGTCGCCCCCATGAATTTCCGTATCCAGTTCGACGACGAACTGGCGCCCGATGTCGAAGCGGTCACCAGCGGCACGACTGACGGCAAGGCGTTCCAGAAGGCCGCGCTCAACGTGATTCTGGCGTGCGCGCGTCGCAACCACGACGACCTCACCAAGGAAGCCTTGTACGAGGCTCTCGACGTGGGCGATCTCGGCAAGGTCATCGTCGCCATCCTCACCAAGTCGGGGTTCAATGCGCGCCCTTTGGCAGTAGCGGAGGCGGTGGCAAGCCCCTCACGCGAGCCTCAGTCATCGGCGCCATCGTCAACGGAACAGGCTGGACCATCGACTACATCCTAGACCACCTGACGATGCGGGATTACGCGGATCTGGCGGAGCACTGGCGGGATCACCCGCCCGTGCAATCCATGGTCCAGGCGTATCTGCGCATCAAGCCTCAGAGCGAACAACACGCGCCCAGCGAGGCGGAATGCACCGCATTCCTCCAGACGATGGCTGACAGACCCTTCAAGGAATAACGATGGCCGGCTCCTACGACGACGAGATCCAAGTCGCGCTAACTGCCAATGCCTCGCAGCTGCAGGAGGGTATTGCTCAGGCCACGGCGTCGATCAGCGGCATGCAGCAGACGGTGGCGCAGGAGGCGGCAGCCTTCAACACGGCCGTGCAGTCGAAAGTCGATTCCATGGTTAGGCTCAATGCGGCGTTCTCGGGCAATTTGGCCGCGACCGGTGGTATGGCCGAGGCTGAGCTTGCCCTCGATGCGGCGATGTCGGCCGGCGCTATCACGGCAGCGGAATATGCTGGGTACGTCGCACAGTTGGATGCTGCGGAAGCCAGCATGGCAGCGACGGCGACCGCGGCAACCGTTGCCATGACAGAGCAGGCCGCCACGATGCGCCTGACGGGCGGCGTGGCGCGCGAAGTGGGCGTGATGATCGGCGAGCTGGCGCGCGGCAATTACACGCGCCTCGAAGGGTCCACGATCACCTTGGCCAATCGCACCGGGTTCCTGTCGACGGCGCTGAACGCCGTGCTCAGCCCGCTGGGCATGGTCGCCCTGGCCGCTGCCGCGGTCGGCTACTCGATCTTCGAGGCCGGGCAAGAGTTCGAGCACATGGAAGGCACGGTGCTCGCCACGGGGGGCGCCGCTGGCTATACGGCGGGCCAGTTGGTCGAGATGGCCGACCGCATCGGCGAGTCCACGGGCAACATCTCGGGCGCTATGGAAGCCATCCAGAAGCTGGCCGAGTCGGGCCGGTTCGCCGGCCAGGATCTACAGCACGTCGGGCAGGCTGCCGCCGACATGTCCGCGCTCACTGGCGAAAGTATTCAGTCGTGCGTCGCGCAGATCATCCGTCTGCAGGAAGACCCGGTTAAGGCGGTCGCCAAGCTCAACGACCAGTTTCACTTCCTGACGCTCGCGCAGTTTCAGGAGATCGAGGCGGCGCAGGCGGCCGGCGACCAGCAGAAGGCCGCGGCCATTGCGTACGACGCGCTGGCCGACAAGATGCAGGGGCGCACCGACCAGCTGAACCAGCACGTCAACGTCCTTATTCGATCCTGGCGCGAACTGCGTCAGGTGTGGACCGAGACGATGCAGGAGGTCGACCACGCGCTCGGCGGTGGCGATGACGCCTATGGCCTGAACGAGGCAAAGACCCTTCTTGCGTTGCTGAAGCGTCAGGAGGAGCAGGCCAAGGAGACGGGTAGTAGCGCGCTGCCAGGCATCCGCCTCGAGATCGAGCGTCAGCAGAAGACCGTCGACGAGTTGACTGCGAAGTTCGCCGGTACGGCCAAGGCGGCCGCGCAGGTTGGCCAGGCTGCACAGGAAAGTGCGCGCCAGATCGACGCGGCGGCCAAGGGCTTCAAGGGCGGTGCCGGTAGCGGTTCCCGCGATCTTGAGTCCGACCTGCACCGACAGGAAGCCGAGCAGCAGATCAGCTACGACAAGCGCGAAGCCTTTGAGGCTCAGTTCTGGCAGAACGTGCTCGACACCTCGAAGGAGGGGAGCCAGGAGTACATCACCGCTTGGCAGCATGTGCAGTCCGCTCAACAGCAGCTGGACCGTCAGCAGGAGGAATCATGGTCGCGCGCACAGCGTCAGCGCGCCGCAGAAGCCAAGCAGGCCACGCGTGACATGATTCAAGGCTTCGAGCTGGAGCGCACGGAATCGCAGGCCGCCAGTTCGCAGCGGATCGCCATCGACGCGGCGATGATGGACCGCATTGCCCAGATGGAGGGGGAGAACTCGGCGGACTTCAAGCGGGCGCTCACTCAGCGCTTGTCGGATACGAAAGCCTTTGTTGACGCCTATCTGACGGAACTGAAGCGCGCGCAGGCCGAGGCGGACAAGGAATACAAGAGCGATGCAGAGGCTGGCCTCAAGTCCATCAACGAGGTGTTCAACGCTCGCTCGAAGGATGCCCAGGAACAGTATCGTCTACATCAAATCTCCAGCGAACAAGAGATAGCGCTTCTTCGGCAGAACGCGAACGACCAGTTGCAGGTCGAGACGGACATTCTTGAGCATTATCGCTCGTTGGTGGGCAATAAGCCGGATATCGTTCGGCAGATCAACCAGCAAATCGAAGGCCTGCAGACACAGCACAACCAGCGAATGAACCAGATTGATAACCTGGCTCTTCAGCAGCAGGCGACCCTCTGGAAGTCGCGTCTACAGCCCATCAGCTCGGCGTTCAATCAGTCCATTTCGGGCATGATCCAGGGCACGCAGACCCTTCAACAGGGCGTCTCGCGCATTCTTCAGTCGATCCTCCTTTCCTATATCCAGACCATCCTTCAGTCCAAAGAGGAATGGCTTGCCGGCGAGCTGGCGAAGGTCACCATGACATCGCAGACCTCGGCGGAAACGACCTCCATCCTTGCCACTCAGCGAGCCACCAACGATGCCGCTGATCAGGTGTCGTCGATTGCATCGGTCACTCGTGCTGCTGCAGTGGCCGGCGCTCAAGGCGTCGCGTCCTTCTCAGGCGCTCCGTGGCCGATTGATATGGGCGCTCCCGCCTTTGGCGCGCAGATGATGGCAACGGCCGCAGGCTTTGGCTCCGCTGCATCCGCTGCCGGTGGCTGGGATCGCGTCCCCTTCGATGACGCTCCAGCACTGCTCCATCGCAACGAAATGGTGCTACCGGCTCACATCGCCAACCCGTTGCGCGAAAGTTTGAGCAAAGGCGGTGGAGTGAATGGTGGCGGCGGCGATATGCACGTCCATATCCACACACTCGACGGCAAGTCCACTCAGGACTGGTTGCGCCGCGGCGGCGGCCAAGAGATCGCTAAGCACTTCTCCAACGCCACCAAGAACTCCGCCGTCACCCGGATGTAATCCATGACCTACCCGGTATTTCCGACGCTTCCCGGTCTAGCTATCGGGATCAAGCGAAAACTCGTGTGGCGTACTGGCGTGCAGTCGGCGATCTCCGGCAAGGAGACGCGCATCGCCTACATGAGCTATCCGCTGTATCAGTGGACGTTCGATATCGGTGTGATGCGCAGCTACGGCACGTTCGCGGAGCTTGCCCAGATGGTGGGCTTCTTAAACAGCCTGCAGGGCATGGCCTTGCCGTTCCTTTTCGCCGACCCCGAAGACAACGCGGTAACCGCGCAACCCCTCGGAACGGGTGATGGCGTAACGAAGAACTTCTACCTCGCTCGCGCCTATGGCAACTACGTCGAGCCGGTCCAGCAGCCCAATGTCATCAGCCAGATCACGGTGGGTGGCACGCCGACAGCGGCTTACACGCTTGGGGCGAACGGCCTGATCCAGTTCACCACCGCTCCCGCCTCCGGCGCTGCGATCGCGTGGTCCGGCTCGTTCTACTTCCTCTGCCGAATGCTGCAGGACGACCCTGAGGTCACCCAGGAACTCATCAACCTGTGGTCGGCAAAATCCATCGGGCTTCAATCCATCAAACTCTAATGAAAAACGTCTCCGCGGCCTTCCAGAACATCCTGTTCGGAGGTGGCACGCTGTTGCGCGCCGATCTCCTGACGATCACCACGCAGTGGAACACCGTGTACCGGTTCACGTCTGCGGACGTCGACCTGACGGTGGGCGGCAATACCTACAGTCACGGCCTGAAGTGGTCGCGGCTGGGCACTGCGCAGGCCATCGGCACGTCGCCCGACCAGATCGACATCGAGCTATACGACGACGGCGCGCTGTTGTTCTTTGGCGCTCCGCTGATGACGGCCGTGGCCGCAGGCCTGTTCACGAACGCCATCGTGCAGATCGACAAGATGGTGCTATCGAGCTGGACCGATACGTCGCCCGGCATCTGCGGCTGGTTCCTTGGCTATGTGTCCACGCCGAAGTCACTGGGCGGCGTCGCGACTCTCACGGTCAAGAGCATGGTCGGCAAGCTCGGCATTGCGATGCCGCGCACGATCATCCAACCGCAATGCAACAACGCTTTTGGCGATGGTGGGTGTGGATTCAATAAGGCGACGGTGACGTTCCCCGGAACCTGTACCGGTGGCACGCAGCTTCAGCCGACTGCATCGGGCCTGACCGATCACCAGTTTGACCTGGGCAAGATCACGTTCACGTCGGGCTCGAACTCCGGCGTCACGCGAAGCATTCGCTACAACCTCGGCGGCGTCGTCTATCTGGCGTACCCGCTGCCGTACGTGCCTGCCAATGGCGACACCTTCAACATTCAGCAGGGCTGTCTGCGCTCGCAGGCGGCATGCAGCACGTACAACAACCTGCAGCACTTCAAGGGCGCGCCGTATGTGCCTGATCCTGAAACGGCGCTTGAGGGTGGCGCTGGCGTTGCCGGTACGTCTGCCGATACGGGGAGCTATGGCGGCGCGATTGGTGGCTCTGGCAAGTCGTCCAGCCAAGGCCGCGGGACCTATGCGTACTGATTGGCGTGAGGCGGTTGTCGCTGAAGCGCGCAGCTGGATAGGAACGCCGTATCACCATTGCGCCGACGTGAAGGGCAGCGGCGTCGACTGCGCCATGATCACCTGGCGCGTCTATCACGACCTAGATCTGTTCGACGTACCCGACCCACGCCCGTACCCCTTTCACTGGCACCTGCACCGGGACGAGGAGCGCTATCTCCTCAACTTCGAGACGTGGGCCTACCGCGTCGACGAAGGCAAACAGCAGGCCGGCGACATCGCCCTGTTCCGCTTCGGCCGCACCGTCAGCCACAGCGGCATCCTGACTTCCCCCTCCACCATGGTTCACGCCTATGCGGGCGTGGGCTGCTACGAGGACGAGATCCGCAGCTTTGCGGACCGCCTCCATTCCTTCTGGAGCATCACCCCGTGACCGGATTGTTCGGCGGCAAGAAAGCGACGAGCCAGAAGAGCAAGGCTGTCTCTGCACTGCAGGTCCAGACCAGTACGTTCGGCCCTGTGTTGCCGATTGTCTACGGCAAGAACCGCGTCGCAGGCAATCTTGGCTGGTATGGCAACTGGGTGCCCACGCCGCATACGTCGTCGCAGTCATCGGGCGGCAAGGGCGGCGGTGGTGGCAACACAACCTCCACCAGCTACACCTACTCGACCGGCCTCCTCATGCTGTTGTGCGAGGGACCAATCAACGGTGTCGGCACGGTGTGGAAGGACAAGGAGCTGCATTCACTGGGCGACCTTGGCTTCACGCTATTCAACGGCACCACGCCGCAGACGCCTTGGTCCTGGCTGCAGGGCTACAACGCCTCGCAGGCGATCCCATACAGCGGCATGGCCTACGTCGCTGCATCCGCTCTGCAACTCGGCTCAAGCACGGGTCTCCCCAATCTCAACTTTGAGGTGAAGGGCCTAAAGCCCTACAACGCCGGCACCGTCGATGATGCGCTGCCATCCGACATCCTCACCGACTACCTGACCGACCCAGTGCACGGCGCGGGCTTCGGTGGCTACCTCGGTAGCACGACGCAGCTCTCAAACTACTGCCTGTCGCGCGGCCTGTTCATGTCGCCGATGGAGGACCAACAGCGCACCGCTGCGGACTTCGTGAAAGACATGTCCACCTGGTGCAACGTGGCCCCGGTGTGGAGCTACAACCAGCTCCTGTTTCTGCCGTATGGCGATGTGCCCATCACGAGCAGCTACGGCTCGTACACGCCGAACGTGACGCCCATCTATTCCCTTGGCGCCAACGACTTCAAGTACGAGCAGGGCAGCCAGTCGGGCGTGGAGCTGGACTGGAAGGATCTGGAGCAGTGCCATAACTCCGTGCGCATCGAGTACAACGACCGGAACAACAGCTATAACACGGTGACGCAGGAGGCCAAGGACCAGGCCGATATCGACCAGCGCGGCCCGTATCCGATGTCTAGCGTTCAGGTGAACGGCATCACGAGTGCCCAGGTAGCGCGCGATGTCGCCCAGCTGATGCTTCAGCGCGACCTGTATATCCGAAAGACCTACCGGTTCCGCACCGATATCCGGTACATGCTCCTTGAGCCGATGGATATCGTCACCCTGACGGACCCGAATGCCGGCCTGAGCAATGAGCTTGTCCGCATCACGAAGGTGACGGAGCAGAACGACGAGCTGGAGTTCGAGGCCGAAGAGCTGCCGATCGGCGTGGCCTCGGCACCGCAGTACGCACCACAGAACAGCGGCGGCTACTCCCAGGACTTCAACGTATCGCCTGGCAGCGTGTCCCAGCCGGTCATCTTCAACGCGCCCGGCCTGCTCACGCCCACCGGTTTCGAGACATGGATCGCCGTCGCTGGCATCGGCCAGTACTGGGGCGGCTGCGACGTGTGGGCATCCGAGGACAACATCACCTATCAGCGCGTCGGCCGCGTAACAGCTCCTGCTCGCTACGGCGCACTGACGGCCGCCCTCGCTGTCGGTAGCGATCCCGACACCACCAATACGGCACAGCTCTCCCTGCTGCGTGGCCAGCTCAACAGCGGCAGCCAGGCGGACGCCGACAACTGGCGGCAGATGGCCTTCATTGGTGGCGCGAGCGGTGGCGAATTCATCGCCTTTGAAACGGCGACTCTCACCGGCACGCTCTCGTACTCCCTCAGCTACTTGCGCCGTGGCGGCTACGGGTCTACGAATCAGGCGCATGTGTCCGGTGACGTGTTCGTTCGCCTCGATGAGGCCATCTTCCGCATTCCCTACGACAGGGGAAAGCGCAGCAACACGTCCTATTTCAAGTTCACCAGTTTCAACGTGTTCGGCGGCGCGATGGAACAGCTGTCGGCGGTTACGGCCTACAGTCATGTCATCGGCGCGTCCGATGTGCTAGCAGCACCAAAGCTCTATGACCAGCTGGCAGGCCAGTACGCCACCCCATCATCGGGCTCCAACTTCATCCCCAACCCCTCTTTCGAGCTGAACAACATCAACGCGCCATTGGCCGTGTTCACTACGGGCCAACCGGTTTGCGATAGCTGGTACATCTATTCGAACACTGGACAGTTCTTTGCTAGTCGCGATACCTCGACGCCCGATGTGGGAACCAGCGATCTGTCGATTGCGCTATCGGCCCCGACAACGCTTGCTGCGAGCGGAACGGCAGGATGTCGGGTCGTGTCCGCACCGATCTATGTGGCACCGGGCCAGCTGCTTTCCTTCAATGGTGACATTCGGACCGATAGCGGTGGTGGTAACGGCTCCACGATTCAGTGGACGATGGCCGTTGGCATGTTGTTCTTCAATCAGGCAGGAACTCAGGTTTCGGGCGGCGACATACTCGCAGCTCAGAATGCCGCGGCAAACGCATCCACAGGGGCATACCAAACCGTCACGCAAAGTCAGGTAACCGTTCCGGCTGGCGCAAGTTATGCCGTCGCCTATGTCGTCATCGTCGCTAACAACACCAGTTCCACCACGGCGGCGGCGCTCAACAGCTGGATTGCTCGGTTCGACAAACTCAACGGTTTGTTCGTTACCGCGGCAGGCCAGGTCAACTACAGCGGAGGCCAGACGGTCGACTCGCTGAAGCCGGCGTCGCCGAATGCGGACAACACCCAGGCAGCTGCTACGCCGCCCGTCATCAATGGTGGCTTTGACGCCTCGCCGGTTGGATACGGTTGGACGCCTGATTCTGGCGTCAGCCCATGGTACGTCGACACCTCGGGCATTACCCCTGGCGTGCCGCCCAACTGCGCGCGACGCGATGGCAACGGCACCGTTGTAACCATCGCCTATCGCAACAACGCCACCACGCCATGTCAGGCGGGGCAGGTCTATAAGTCGCAGGGTTGGGTCAAGGGCATCAATTCACCCAACGGCAGCGCCTCCGTCTACATTTCCTGGCTCAACGGGTCGTTAGCCGAGATCGGCACGACCTTCGGCAATGTCATCTCTGGCAATAACGCTGGCGGCTCGGTGGCGACAGGTACTGCACCAGCTGGTACGCAGTACGCGCGCACCTGCCTCGCGGCCTCCGGGCACTCCGTAGGTTCGTATCTCATCGACAATGTGGTCTGCACGCAATACCCGTCGTCTATTGATGAGGTGCCTGATGGCGCGACGTATCTACGCAATATGCAGCCAACTGGAACAGGCGCTGCATTGGATATCGACAATGGCATGTTTCAGCTGGCCCCGCTTTCAACTGGTGCCCCTCCGGGCTGGACTGTGTCGGGTGCGGGTGCCACCATTTTCTATCAGTCGTCGTCTCCGGCGCCTAACTACGGATCGCAGTACCTGGTTCTGTATTCCGGTACTACGACAAGCGCTACAGCGGTGGCGCGAAAGACGTTCAATGTAAAGCCAGGGGACACTATCTCGATAGCCGCACAAATCTACGCGGCAAGTGCCAATTTCTCCGCCGCAGTTGTCTCATTCTATACTTCGGCAGGCGCCTACATAAGCGGCATATCGGCCTTCAATTCGTCACAGTCCTGGCAGAAGTGTGTCGGGTCAGGTGTTGTTCCGGCGAGCGCGGCTACTGCGCAGATTGTGCTCAGCTGTCCCACCGCAAGTAGCTACGCGCTTTTCAACGCTGTCGTCGTCACGGTCAACGATACCCGCGTGGCCGGAAGTGGCGCGCAGATCGGTGACCAGCGAAATCTTAAGCAGCGCACGGTAACCAATATCCCGGCCAAGGTTCCGACGACGATCAGTTATAGCGCCACGGCTGGTTCACCGGCCACAGCGACGATCAGCGTCGGTGCATTCACGGTGCTCAATGGCAGCGTCAGCACGAGCTACAACGCCAGCAGCGCGAGCGTGACGGGTAGCAATGGCGCAACCGTCACTTACTACCTCTACATGAACGATCCGAACTTCGCGGGCGGCGCTCAGACGTTGGTGGCCACAACGAATGGAAACGACGTGTATAGCGGTGACGGATTCGTCTACGTCGGACCGGTATCCGTGTCGTACCCGTCCAGTGGTAGCGGCTCGGGTGGTGGTGGCGGTGGTGGTGGCGGCGCATGCGTCTGCGCTCACATGTGGCTGGATGAGGATACCCAGGCTGACGAAGCCGAAAAGGGTTACCTGGCTGACTGCCTCGACATTCCTACCTCGGGCCTGCGCAAGTTCCGCCGTCGCATGCTGGGCATGGAGAAGTCCATGCAGCCGTGCGTTCGTATCACCACGGAGCGTGGCGCGGTGCTTGAGTGCAGCGCATCCACGCCGTTCGATCTGCCTTCTGGTGGCATGACCTATGCGCCTGATATGGAAGGCCTGGAGGTCGTCACGGACAAGGGCATAGATACCGTTGTCAGCGTGATCGACATCGGTGAGCAGGAAGTTTGTCACCAGCACTACGGCGGTTGCAGTTACGCGGCTGGCGCTGACCCGTCGCACCGCGTCTACTCCCACAATGTAATAGCCAAGCCGTAGTCATAACACTATTGATGTATGATAATCACTCGAGTTCATTGGAGATAACCATGAGTGATCTATCTAGATTCATAGAGAAAACCCGTTCATGCGACTCTGGATGTATTGAATGGGCAGCATCAAAGGACAGGCAGGGCTATGGATATTTCTCGCTTGGCAGACTCATGCATGCCCACCGAGCGGCGTACATTCTGTTCAAGGGTGAGATACCCGAGAAAATGCTTGTTCTTCACTCTTGCGATAATCCTTCTTGCGTCAACCCAGATCATTTAAGCCTAGGCACTCACGCTGAAAACCAGAGGCAGAAGGCAGAGCGCGGAAGGTCCGTTAAGGGGCGGCCGTTCCCTGCTGTAAGGGTCGGAGAATTAAGCCCTCATTCGAGGCTATCTAACTCGACCGTACTATCCATCTACAACGATAAAAGGCCGCAGGCTCAGATAGCTCGTGACCATGGAGTTCCTCAACCTACCGTCGCTAGCATAAAACTTGGTCAGACATGGTCATCTGTCACCGGGCACGTGAAAGAGCGCCCTGGACACTTCCGTGGCTCACGTAGCTATCAGGCACTTTTGACTGACGAACAGGTTAGGGAAATTCGCGCATCAGGAAAGTCAGTGGCCCAGCTAAGCCGTGACTACTCCATGAGTTATGTGAGCATGTACAGGGTAGTCCGCGGAACAACCTACAAAGGCATTTGAGATGGCCTATACGAAACCCGCCCAGACTCCGTTCGTTGCAAACCTGGACGCCTCGGTTAACGAGTTCGTTGTCCAGCTGACCGATACGAGCAACTACGTCGCCGTCTATTGCCTGACGGATACGGAGCCAACCAGTGGTAACCCTACGTTCAAATCCTTGGCGCGCGTGGTGGATGCGACTGGAAAGGATCTTCTTGACGCCAACGGCCAGCCGATCACGTCAGTTTTCACGCACACGTCCAACCAGACTGAAGTGTCGAACAGTGGCGGCGTGCCCGGTATCCAGAAACAGGCACTTCTGGCGGTGCTGGGCGAGGCAACGACGATCTGGAACGACCCCATTCACGTCACCACCATGCAGAACGCTTCCATTCGCACGAATATCGCGACGGCGGCACACATCGGGCCAGCGGCGACTGGCAGCCTTCTCTGAGGACTACCCATGAAGCGACTGTTCCTGTTGTTCGTCCTGCCGCTCCTGGTGTTTGGCCTGGTGTTGACCCTGTGCCAGTACGTTGTATTCATCGTCACCAACCCGGCCAAGGCCTTCGCCATCGCTCGCGCTATCGACATCACGGTCAACACCGGATTCAACGGCAAGCCAGACACGACGATCAGCGCGCGGACGGCGCTGGCGCGTAACCGCGGTGAGGTCTGGGGCTGTATCGGCTGCAAGCTGTATGCACTATTTCAGCCAGACCACTGCGACATCGCGCTAGGGCTCAAGCCTGACGCCTGATTCCTGAAGGTACTCCCAGACCTTCTCTGTCTCGATGGGAATAGCCGTAAACCCGGCACCGCCGCAGATCGGGCATCCTGGCGCGGCGCGGCAGTCACACTCACGTTGTTCCAAGTAGCGACGGTGGACAAACTCGCCCTGGCCACAGTGGAAACACGTCATCCCCACTTGGTGCAGGAAGCAATGGCGCCGGCACACGTTGCAGATGCCAGCGTGACCCATGGTGGAGAATTTGACTTTGCGGCCCATGGGGGAAGGGTAGGCCTGCGTCATCTCAGGATGAGCGACTGTCCGCATCAGCGCGTCATGCCGGTAGAATGGCACCCATGACCTATCGCGATACAAGAAACGAAAAAGCCACCTCATGGGTGGCTTCTCGTCAAAATTACGCCAGATGCTTTAGAACCTCAGCAAATGCGTATTGTGTTGGTGCCCAGGAGAGGACTCGAACCTCCACGGTTTTACCCGCTAGTACCTGAAACTAGTGCGTCTACCAATTCCGCCACCTGGGCAGGTGTCACGCTTCGCTAAGTGGTCTGCGTGAGCCGCGTAGATTAGGCATGTGTCGGTGAGTTGTCAACTATTCTTTCACTGATTTTTCATCGGAACGCGTCAGGTGCGTTCCAACGCCCCCATAAAACCAAGTAAAGGCAAGGATGTGACCAGAAAAAAAGAACCGCGCAACGGCAAGCAGGGAGCCAAGCACGGCCCGTCGGCGCCGAAGAAGGGCGCTGCCCGTATCAAGCGCTCGGCCATCGCGCCGTCTCGCCGTCAGGTCGGTGTCGTCAGCGACCCGCATGCGGAACGTGAGGCGCAGCGCTACGAGCGTCCCATCCCCAGCCGCGAGTCCATCCTGGAGCTGCTGGAAAAACGCGGCGAATTGTTGACCGAGGCGCGCATCGCCGAGGCGCTCTCACTTTTCGATGAGTACGAGCTCAATGCCTTGCGCAAGCGCCTGGGCGCCATGGTGCGCGACGGCCAGCTGCTGTTGGGTCGCCGGGGCGGCTACGCGCCTGTCAGCAAGCTGGACCTGATCCAGGGTGTGGTGCTGGCCAATGCGGAGGGTTACGGCTTCCTGCGGCCGGATGACGGCAGTGAGGATCTTTACCTCTCACCACAGCAGATGCGCACGGTGCTGCACGGTGATCGCGTGCTGGGCAGCGTGGTCGGCCTCGACCGGCGCGGTCGCCGGCAGGGTGCCATCGTCGAGGTGCTGCAGCGCCGATCGCCGCGGTTGGTCGGGCGGGTGGTCATTGAAAACGGCGTGACGCTGGTGGCACCGGATGATCGCCGCCTGCACCAGGACGTGATGATCGTGCCCGGCCAGGACATGGCGGCGCGATCGGGCCAGATCGTGGTGGCCGAGATCACCGACCCGCCCACGCCGCATCGTGGCCCCATGGGAGCGATCCGTGCTGTGCTGGGCGAGCGCCTGCAACCGTCGTTGCTGGTCGAGATGGCGATTGCCAGCTACGACCTGCCGCACGATTGGCCGGGAGCGGTGACACGCGAAGCCGCCCAGGTGGAGCCACAGGTGACGGCGGCCGAACGCGAGGGCAGGGAGGATCTGCGCTCGCTGCCGTTGGTCACCATCGACGGCGCCGATGCGCGCGACTTTGACGATGCGGTCTACGCCGAACCCAAGCGGGGCGGCGGTTACCGGCTCGTGGTGGCCATCGCGGATGTATCCCACTACGTTAAGGTCGGCTCCGCGCTGGACAAGGAAGCCTACGAGCGCAGCACCTCGACCTATTTTCCGGGTTTCGTGGTGCCGATGTTGCCGGAGACGCTTTCCAACGGTATCTGCTCGCTCAATCCCAAGGTCGAACGCCTGTGCATGGTTTGCGACATGCATGTCGACGCCGAAGGCGAAGTGACCCGCTCCAAGTTCTACAACGCGGTGATGCGCTCGCATGCGCGGCTCACCTATGACCGTGTGTGGCAGGCCATTGGCCTCAACGATGCGGACGCACGCCACGAGCTTGCCGACGTCATGCCGCAGATTGAACATCTGCACGGGCTCTACAAGCTGATGGCGGCCCAGCGCAAACGGCGTGGCGCTATCGATTTCGAAACGCCGGAAGTGAAGTTCCGCCTCGATCAGCGAGGCGAAGTGGAGGCGGCGAGCGCCACCGAGCGCAACGATGCGCACAAACTGATCGAGGAGTGCATGATCGCCGCCAACGTGCAGGCGGCCCTGTTCCTCGAAAAGAAAAAGATCCCCGCCTTGTTCCGTGCGCACGAGCCGCCCCCGGCCGAGAAGTACGAGGACCTGCAGCAGTTCCTGCGCGAGTTCAAGTTGCGCATGCCGTCGGTGGAGGAGGTGACGCCCGGTGATTTTGCCGATGTGCTGAAACTGGTGCAGGATCGCCCGGAGCGCGAACTGATCCAGTCCGTGCTGCTGCGCTCGCAGAGCATGGCGGCCTACCAGCCCGACAACCGCGGCCACTTTGGCCTGGCGCTCGAGGCCTACGCGCATTTCACTTCGCCCATTCGCCGCTACCCGGACCTGCTGGTCCATCGCGCGATTCGTTACGCGATCGCCGGCGGCAAACCTTCTGCGTACAGCTACAGCCCCGGCGAGATGGCGGCGATGGCCGTGCACTGCTCGCAGCGCGAACGCCGCGCCGAGGAAGCCGAGCGCGATGTGGACGAGCGCTTCAAGTGCGCGTGGATGTCCAAGCACGTGGGCGAGGAGTTTGCAGGTACCGTCACCGGCGTCACCTCGTTCGGCTTGTTCGTCGAGCTGGACGAATCGAAGGTGTCGGGGCTGGTGCATATCAGCCAGCTGTCCAACGATTACTATCACTTCGATCCGGTACGTCATCTGTTGAAGGGTGAGCGATCGGGTATGCAGTTCCGCCTGGGCGATCACGTGCGCATCCAGGTGCTGCGCGCAAGTCTGGAGGATCGCAAGATCGACTTCCGCCTGGTGTCGCCGCGCAAGGAGAAAACTCCCGAGCCGCCGCGTGGTGAGCGTCGTTACGACTATGCTGCCGCGGGCGAGCGTTACTCACTGCCGCACGGCCGCAAGGGGACGGATCGCCCGGCGACGCGCGATAATGCCGGCCCCGCGGTCAACCTGCCACCACTACCCCCGGTGGAACGCAAGGCAGCGCCGAAGGCAAGCGAGAAGAAAGCAGGCGGCAAGGGCGTATTCGCCAAGGTGAAGTCGGCAGCCAAGGGCAAGCTGACTGCCGTGAAAGCCGCAGCGACGAAAGCAACCTCCACGGTCCGCAAGGCCGGCAAGAACAAAGGCAAACGATGAGTGAGAGTTGGATTGTCGGGATCAACCCGGTCGAAGGCGCACTGACCAACGACGCGTCGCGCGTGCGCGAAGTGCTGGTGGAGCAGGGACAGCGCAACGCGCGTGTGCAGGAGTTGGCCACGCGGGCCAAAGCGTTGAACATTCCGGTGCACCATCGTCCGCGCGAACAGCTCGACAAGTTGGCGGGTGAAGCTCGCCATCAAGGCGTGGTGGCGCTGTATGAAGCGCCGCCGATGGGCAACGAGAACGATATCCTCGGCCTGGTGGAAGCGGCAGGGCAGGATGCGCTGGTGCTGGTGCTGGATGGTGTCACCGATCCGCATAACCTCGGCGCCTGTCTGCGCAGCGCGGCGGCGGCGAGCGTCACTGCGGTGATTGTGCCGAAGGATCGCGCCGTGGGCCTGACGCCGGTGGTGCGCCGTGCCTCCGCCGGTGGCGCTGATCGCGTACCGTTGATTGCCGCTACCAATCTTGCGCGTGCATTGCGTACGCTCAAGGACGCGGGTGTGTGGATTACCGGCCTGGCCGGCGATACGGATACCAGCATCTACAGCATCGACATGAAAGGTCCCGTGGCACTGGTGCTTGGCAGTGAAGGTGAAGGCATGCGCCGCCTCACGCGAGAGACCTGTGATTTCGTGGCGAAAATTCCCATGCCGGGCACCATGGAGAGCCTCAATGTTTCGGTGGCCACCGGCGTGGTCCTGTTCGAAGCACTGCGTCAAAGGAGTGAAAAACGATGACCTTCTTGTGGCACGACTGGGCCGGTTATATCGGTGTGGTGTTGGTGCTGCTTGCGTTCCTGCTGCTGCAGGCACGCAAGCTGCGTGGTAACGGGCTCGGCTATCAGCTGATGAATATCTTGGGCGCGACCGGTGTGGCGCTGTCGTTGGTGTTTGGTGTGTCGCCCATGAATTGGCCGGCATTTCTGATGCAAATCGCCTGGATCGGCATTGGCGTGTACGGCATAACGCATACGGCGCGCGCTCGTCGTGAAGCACGCGATATCGCGGACAAGATCGCACACTGAACAGGGCATTCAGGCGGCTCGTGTAAAATGCAATGACCGGCCCCGCAATAGGGCCGGTCTGCGAGGACGACCTCGCACGCCTGTTTCTCCAGCGGGGACGACCCTGCTCTTCATCCAGAGGAGCGCATCATGCCCTGGATCTATCTTGCTCTCGCCGGCCTGTTCGAAGTGGTTTGGGCGGTGGGGCTCAAATACACCGAAGGCTTCAGCCGTTTGTGGCCGAGCGTCATCACGTTGTCTGCTATGACCGCCAGCATCATCCTGCTTGCCATAGCCGTGAAGACTTTGCCGATCGGTACCGCTTATGCCATCTGGACCGGCATCGGCGCCGTGGGTGCGGTCATTCTCGGCATCGTGCTGTTCGGTGACTCGGCGTCGCCGCTACGCCTGGCCTGCGTGGGCCTGGTGATGCTAGGCATGGTGGGGTTGAAGCTCACCAGCGGGCCGGCCTGATCGTAGTCCCACTAAACAAGAACGCCCCGGATCTTGGTCCGGGGCGTTCTTGCTTCAAGCGTTGGGCAATCAGTTGTCCTTGTTGCCCAGCTTGGTCAGCTCCGGGTTGGAGGTGAAATCGCGTTTCGCGCGCTGAGCGTTGAGCGGTTCGCCGTTGACCTGATACCAGATGCTCTCGGCAATGTTGGTGGCGTGGTCGCCGATGCGCTCGATGTTCTTGGCCATGAACAACAGGTGCGTGCACGGCGTGATGTTGCGCGGATCTTCCATCATGTAGGTCAGCAGCTGGCGGAAGTAGCCGGTATAGGCTTCGTCCAGCTCGGCGTCATCCTTCCACACCTGATACGCACGCTCGGCATCACGGTCGCGATAGGAGATCAGCACATCGCGCACTTCCTGCGCGGCCAGTTCGGCGAGATAGCCGAGGCCGCTGGTCGGTGCGATGGGAGCCACCATCGACAACGGGATGGAACGCTTGGCCACGTTGGCGGCATAGTCACCGATGCGCTCGATATCGGCGGCGATGCGCAGCGCGGCGAACACGTTGCGCAGGTCGCCGGCGATTGGTGCGCGCAGGGCCAGCAGGCGCACCACGTCGTGGCTGATTTCCTGCTCGAGCTGGTCGATGGCGTCGTCGTTGTTAACCACGTGCTGCGCGGCGCGCTCGTCGCGGCGGTCGATGACGTCGATGGCCGATTCCAGCTGGGTCACCGCAAGCTCGCCCATGCGAACGATTTCGCCGGTGAGGCGGGTCAGCTCGTCGTCGTAGCTCTTGATGATGTGTTCTTTGCTGCTGCCGCTCATGGTTAGATTCCGTGATGCGAGAAATAGATAAGGGTGTGGCAAGTCCCGCCCCTCACCCCAACCCTCTCCCCGCAGGAGAGAGGGAGCATAGCGATTAACCGAAGCGACCGGTAATGTAATCCTCGGTCTGCTTCTTGCCGGGCTTGGTGAAAATCTGCTCGGTACGATCGAATTCGATCAGCTCGCCAAGGTACATGAAAGCAGTGAGGTCCGAGCAACGGGCCGCCTGCTGCATGTTGTGGGTGACGATGACGATGGTGTACTGGCTCTTGAGCTCTTCCACCAGCTGCTCGATGCGGCCGGTGGCAATCGGGTCAAGCGCCGAGGTCGGTTCGTCCAGCAGCAGCACTTCCGGCTTCAGCGCGATGCCGCGCGCAATACACAGGCGCTGCTGCTGACCGCCGGATAGGCCGAGCGCACTCTGCTTGAGCTTGTCCTTCACCTCGTCCCACAGGGCGGCGCTGCGCAGAGCCTGCTCCACGCGGATGTCCATGTCGGCGCGCGACAGTCGCTCGTGGTGCCGAATGCCGTAGGCAACGTTTTCGAAGATGGTCATCGGGAACGGCACCGGCTTCTGGAACACCATGCCGACCTTGCTGCGCAAGCGGTTCATGGAGTAGCTGGAGTCGAGGATGTTCTCGCCGTCCAGCACGATCTCGCCCTTCGCTTCCAGCTTGGGGTAGATCGCATAGATGCGATTGAAGATGCGCAGCAAAGTGGATTTGCCACAGCCGGAGGGCCCGATGATGGCCGTGACCTTCTTCTCCGGAATATCCATGTTGATGCCTTTCAGCGCATGGAAACCGTTGTAGTAGAAGTGCAGGTCGCGCACCTTCAGCTTGGTGGGCGCGATAGGGGCCGACGTGGCCGCGGACTGCGGGTGAATGCCGGCGGCGGCGGACTCAGTCATGGGACACCTTGTTGCGTGAAAGGACCAGACGGGAAGCAAGACTCAGCAGCAGCACGAACATGGTGAGCACGAACGCGCCAGCCCAGGCGATGGCGTGCATCGCGTCACCCGGATCATTGGCGTATTGGTAGATCACCTGGGGCAGGCTGGACATCTTGTCCGACGGGTTGAAGGTCATGTAGTTGTTGCCAAACGCGGTGAACAGCAGCGGGGCGGTTTCACCGCTGATGCGAGCCAAGGCCAGCAGCACACCGGTGATGATGCCCGAGCGAGCCGCGCGGACGAGAATCTGCAGGGTCAGCTTCCACTGCGGAATGCCCAGCGACAGCGCCGCTTCGCGCAGGGTGGAGGGCACCAGGCGCAGCATTTCGTCCGAGGTGCGCACGATCACCGGCAGCGCGATCAGCGCCAGCGCCAGGCCGCCCGCCCAGCCGGAGAAGGTGGTCGAGCCGCTGGTGAGTGCGGTGGTCGGCAGCACGACGATGGTGTAAACGAACAGGCCCAGCACGATCGACGGTGCCGACAGCAGGATGTCGTTGAGGAAGCGGATCGATTCACCGAGCTTCGTGCCATTGGCGTATTCGGCGAGCCAGGTGCCGGCCAGCACACCGATCGGTGTTGCAATCAGGATGCCGATGGCATTAACGATCAGGCTGCCGACCATGGCGTTGGCCAGGCCGCCATCCTCGCCGTAGGCGGTGATCTTGGTAAACAGCTGCGGGTGCAGAGCGCCGATGCCCTGGCGCAGTGTTTCCCACAGGATCCAGGCCAGGAACATCAGGCCGATCAGCGTGGCGATCATGCTCATCGTGAGTGCCACGATGTTCTTGATGCGACGGTGCGTATAGAGATACGAATTGGTAGCCATCAGCGGCCCTCCTTATGGGCCAGCTGACGCAGCATCCAGCGTGCGATCAGCAACACGATAAAGGTCACCACAAACAGCAGGAAGGCCAGCGCCATCAGCGTCGACTTCTGCAGGCCTGCAGCCTCGCTGAACTGGTTGGCGATGGTGGATGCGATCGATGCGCCCGGATCGAGAATCGAAGCCGACAGCGTCATCGCATTGCCCAGCACGAAGGTCACGGCCATCGTCTCGCCCAGTGCACGACCCAGGCCCAGGAAAATGCCGCCGATCACGGCCGAACGGGTGTAGGGCAGTACGATGTCCCACACCACTTCCCAGGTGCTGGAGCCCAGCGCATAGGCCGATTCCTTCAGGCGCGTGGGTACGGTCTGGAACACTTCGCGCATCACCGAGGAAATAAACGGGATGATCATCACTGCCAGCACGATGCCTGCGGTGAGAATGCTGGCGCCGAACGGATAGTCGCTGCCGAACAGCCTACCGAGGAAAGTGTGCTGGGCAACCCAGGAAAGCTTGCCGTCATCCGGCTTGTTGCCCAGATAGTTGGTCATCCAGGGCTTGATGTGATCGGCGAAGAAGGGCGCAAAGATAAACAGGCCCCACATGCCGTAAATGATCGAAGGAATGCCGGCCAGCAATTCGATGGCCGAAGCCACCGGCGTACGCAGCCAGGGCGGCGCCACTTCGGAAAGGTAGAGCGCGATGCCGAAGCTCACGGGCACGGCGATCAGCAGGGCAATCACCGAGGTGGCGATGGTGCCGTAGACCGGCACGAGTGCGCCGTAGGTATCGGAGCCCGGATCCCAGGCGTCACTGATCAGGAAATGCCAGCCGAAGGTGCCGAACGCGTGGCGGCCGCCCCACAGGGTGGCGCCAGCGGCGCCGAGCAGACAGGCCAGCACGAGCAGGGCGCAGCCTTTGAGCACCCAGCTGAACAGCCTGTCGTGTCTTGCGTCGCGATGCGCACGCGCTTCCTGTGCCATGGTCGAGGCGACAGCGCCAACATTCGCTTGCATGTGCAGTGGTTCCCTCAACGTTCGGTCCGGCCGGCACGAGGGCCTGTCCGGTCGGTGGACGGTGCGCCGTTCCCGGCGCCTTTCAACGACAGGCCGCCCGAGGTTAATCGGGCGGCCGTGGTCGTGCGGTCAAGCGGCTAGGTTAAGTCTCGTCAGTTGCCGTTGCATGACTGAGCGAGACAGCGCCCTCAGTGCTTGTACTCGGTGCTCCAGTAGGCCTCGATCTTCTTGACCAGGGTGTCCGGCAGGGCAACGTAGTCGAGTGCAGCGGCGTCCTTCTGGCCGTTCTCGAGCGCCCACTTGAAGAAGTCGAACGCCACCTTGGTGTGCTCGGCATTCTTCGGCTTCTTGTACATCACCACCCAGGTGGTCGCCGTGATCGGCCACGCCTGCGCACCCGGGGCGTTGGTCATGATCACGTTGAAGTCCTTGGCGCTGCCCCAGTCGGCGGTGGCAGCGGCAGCGGCGAAGGCTTCGGCGCTCGGGGCGACGACCTGGCCAGCGGCGTTCTTCAGGTTCACCCAGCTGATCTTGTTCTTAACGGCATAGGCGTATTCGACGTAGCCGATCGAACCGATGATCTGCTTGACGTACTGCGACACGCCTTCGTTGCCCTTGCCGCCCACGCCGGTCGGCCACTCGACGGCCGTGCCGTACTTGACCTTGGAAGCCCAATCCGGGCTGACCTTGGAGAGGTAGTTGGTGAAGTTGAACGAGGTGCCCGAACCGTCCGAACGATGCACCACGGTGATCTTCTTGGTCGGCAGGTTCACGCCAGGGTTCATCGCGGCGATGCGCGGGTCGTTCCACATGGTGATCTTGCCGAGGAAGATGTCGGCGAGGGTGGGGCCGTCCAGCTTGATCTGGCCAGCCTGGATACCCGGGATATTGACCACCGGCACGATGCCGCCCACCACGACCGGGAACTGGCCCAGGCCGTACTGCGCGAGGTCTTCAGCCTTCACCGGTGCGTCGGTGGCGCCGAAGTCGATGGTGCCTTCCTTGATTTGGGCCACGCCGGCGCCCGAGCCGACGGACTGGTAGTTGAGCTTGTTGCCGGTCTTTTCGGCATAGGCAGCCGACCACTTGGAGAGCACCGGGTAGACGAAGCTCGAGCCGGCGCCGGTGATATCCGTGGCGTGCGCGGACATGCCGAACAGCGAAGCCGCAGCGAACACGGCAGCCGTGCCGATGCGGGACAGGTATTTGGTTGAGGTCAACACGGTGGCTCCTTAAGCGATAAGGGTCTCGGGGGATTCCCGCCCGCCGTTATTTCATGCGTCACGTGTTGCAATGAAATGAGTTCAATGTTTCAGCCATATGACAATTCGCCAGATGCTGTCATATGGCGCTGATAAAAAAGGAATTAAGCGGCCCTGCCGAAATGGCATCGGGGCAGCCATTCCTCTTTACATTGACTCAACACCGGTCTGTTCGCGTTCGAACATTTCGAGGGTGCGCCAGCGATTGATGATGGTGCAGAACAGCTCCGCGGTGCGCTCGGCGTCGTAAACGGCCGAATGCGCCTCGCGCGTGTCAAAGGGAATGCCTGCCGCTTGTACGGCCTTGCTAAGCACGGTTTGGCCGAAGGCGAGGCCGCTCAGCGTGGCCGTATCGAAGCAACTAAAGGGATGGAACGGGTTGCGCTTGTGGCCCACACGGCGCACCGCCGAATTGAGAAAGCCCAGATCGAAAGCCGCGTTGTGGCCTACCAGAATGGCCCGTTGGCAATCGGCATCGCGCATGGCATCCCGCACGGGCTTGAACACGTGATCCAGCGCCAGGCGCTCATCCAGTGCGCCACGGAGCGGGTTGTCCGGGTCAATGCCGGTGATTTCCAGCGCGCGCGGGTCGATGTTGGCGCCCGGGAAGGGCTGCACGTGGGCCGATACGGCTGGCATGGGCTGCAGGTAGCCCTCGGGCGTCATGTGCAATATGACGGCGGCGATCTCAAGTAGCGCGTCGCGCTCGGCGTCGAAGCCGCCGGTTTCCACGTCCACGATCACCGGCAGAAAGCCACGGAAGCGCTCGGCCATGCGGCCGGCCATGCTGTTGCAGAGGTTATCCATCCACCAAGCATATCAGCCGGCGCTGGTAGCCCTGTCGATGGCTTTTTCACATGGCCAGACGGGAAGTGCGTCAGCGGGTGTCTTTGTTCTGTCACATAACAGGCACATAACGGTAAAGGCGCGAGCCCATCCTGCGCTCCGATCGTGCTTGAGCCGCCGGAGATCGATAGGGGATCCATGGGGGTGGCTCAGGTGGTTCTTACCTACATGCGGAGAAAAACCATGCGTTCCAAGTTGCTCGCGGTGGCGATTGCTGCCGGTTTGGGCGTTACCAGCTTCCACGTCGTTGCCGATCCGGCACCGGCGAAGTCGACCTCCAAGACCAGCGCCCAGTCTTCGCAGGCCGCAGAGATCGAAGCGCTGAAGGCACAGCTGCAGGCACTGCAGGCGAAGGTCGTCGAGCTTGAGCAGCGTACAGATGCGCAGTCCGACATCAACGTCTCCACCGGCCAGGCCGTCGAGAGCGTGCAGAAGCAGGCCGCCGCAACGGATGCGCAGGTCAAGAAGTCGTCTGACAAGCTTGCCTACAAGGGCGTGAACATCACGCTGGGCGGCTTCCTCGCTGCCGAATCGATGTACCGCCAGCACAACACGGGCTCGGACATCGCCAGCAACTTCAACACGATTCCGTTCAAGAACGTGCCGCAGGGCCACACCAGCGAATTTCGCCTGAGCGCTCGCCAGAGCCGCGTGTCGCTGCTTGCCCAGGGTGACGTCGATCCGAACACGCACCTGGCTGGCTACATCGAGGCCGACTTCCTCGGTGGCGCCCAGACGGCCAACCAGAACGAGAGCAACTCGTTCAACCCGCGCATGCGCAACGTCTACATGACGGCGGATTGGGACACCACCGGCCTGCACCTGCTGGCCGGCCAGAACTGGTCGCTGCTCACGCTCAACAGCAAGGGCATCACGCCGCGCACCGAGCTGACCCCGCCGCAGATCGACGCGCAGTACGTCCCGGGCTTCACCTGGGCACGTCAGCCGCAGATCCGCCTGGTCAAGGATTGGGACAAGAAGTACTGGCTGGGTATCTCGATCGAGAACCCGCAGACCACGTTCTACCTCAACGGCAACCAGGCCAAGGCGCCGGTGCCGGCCATCGCTGCCGGTGGCACCATCCCGGCCACGGGCCCGTACTCGGTCTACAACATCAACGCTGGCTCGGGTTACGACTCGGTCAACACGCTGTCGCTCAACCACATTCCTGACGTCATCGTGAAGTTCGCCGCGGATCCGGGCTTCGGTCACTACGAAGTGTTCGGTATCGGTCGCTCGTTCTACAACCGCTACAACGGCCAGAACCACGACGCCTGGGGTGGTGGTTGGGGTATCGGCATGGTGCTGCCGCTTATCGACAAGACCCTCGACTGGCAGCTCTCCGGCATGAGCGGCAAGGGCATCGGCCGTTACGGCAGCGTGCAGCTGCCCGACGTGACCTTCAGCCCGAATGGCAACCTGGCTCCGATCAAAGAAAACATGATCCTGAGCGGCCTGACCTGGCACGTGAACTCCGATGTGGACGTCTATCTGTTCGGCGGCCGCGAAGGCGTGAGCAAGAAGGACTTCAACATCCTCGTCAAGGGCGCTCCGGTCCCCCTCGGTTACGGCAACCCCGGTTACAACAACAGCGGTTGCGATATCGAAGGCTCGACCACCTGCGTGGGCAACACCAAGGACGTCTGGCAGGGCACCACTGGCTTCTGGTGGAAGTTCTACCAGGGCAAGTTCGGCAAGATGCAGTTTGGTGCGCAGTACTCGTACACCAAGCGCGAAGCTTTCTCGGGCCAGGGTCTGGTCAACGGCGTGCTGGTCAACGGCGCCGCTCAGCCGAAGGCGACGGAGAACATGTTCTTCACGTCCTTCCGCTACTACCCGTTCTAAGCAACACCGGTACGGTTATCGTAAGGGAGTTCGACCCAGGGATTGGAGAAACGGCGGGCATTGCCCGCCGTTTCTGTTTTTGCACTTCGTAACCTGATCGCGATGCGATTTTCGTCTTGGCATCATGTGCCTCTTGTAGGAGCGCACTTGTGCGCGACAGCCTGACGGAGCGGCGAGATGGCTACGCTGCGGTCGCGCACAAGTGCGCTCCTACAGATGTGCGCTGATGTGTAGTTCAACTCTAAACACCACCTGACCCCGCGCGTGAAAAACCTTCAAAGGATCATCGCAAACACTTGCGAGTTGCGATGCCTTTCGATAGTTTGCTCCGCATGACTTCGCGTCTTAGCCACTCTCCGTTCGCTGTTTTCCTGGCGTGTCTGTTCGGCCTGCTCTTGCTGGTCGGCACGCCGGTGCGTCCGGTGCAGGCGTCTGCTGCTACTTCGGCAGACAAAGCGGTGGCGGCGAGCGTGATGGCTGATGACGTCGCGGATGCCGCTGGCGATCACGGCGACACCTGTTCACTCGACGACAACACTAACAACGGCGGCATGGATGACATTCTCCATCCGTTCGACGTTGCCTACCTGTGGGCTCCCACACCCTCGGTAGTTCCAGAAGCCGGCCCCTACGATGTGGGCCCGCACGATCCAGCGCGTTTGCTGCGCCCACCCGAAGCCGTCTGATACGCCACCGCTGACGCGGTCTGCGTTCCACGTGCGTGCACGCGCTGTCACGTGCCGTCGTTGATGGTCATGCCAGTGATTTGAAGTGTTCGTTGCTGCGGGCTCGTGATGCGCTCGTGAGCTGCGCTGGCCATCCGTTCCTCTTTCCCTGTCGACGCCCGTTGCCTGGCGCTTTGCGCCGTGGGCGTCGTCCCCGCATTTTTTCTGGAGTATTCGCATGAAGCGTTTGATCGAAGGTTTTGAGCAGTTTCGCAACGAGGTGTTTCCTGCGCAGCGAGAGCTGTTCGGCAAGCTGGCCAAGGGCCAGAGTCCCAGCACCATGTTCATCACCTGCGCGGACTCGCGCGTGATGCCGGAGATGATGTTCTCCTCGCAGCCTGGCGAGCTGTTTGTCTATCGCAACGTCGGCAACATCGTGCCGCCGTACGCACAGCATGTGAGCGGCGTGGTGGCGGCTATCGAGTATGCGGTGAAGGTGCTCAAGGTCCGCCACATAGTGATCTGCGGTCATTCCGATTGCGGTGCCATGAAGGCGCTGCAGTATCCGGAGCTCGTGCAGGACATGCCGTCCGTGGCGGCCTGGATGAAACATGCCGATGTGGCGCGTTACGTCGTGGAGCAGAACAGCCCAAGCCTGCAAGGCCCCGAAGGCTTGTGCCGCCTCACGGAAGAAAACGTGGTGGGTCAACTGGAACATCTGCGCACGCTGCCCGCCGTGGCGGCGGCGATGGCCAGTGGCCAGCTGCGCATCCATGGCTGGGTCTATGACATTGCGCATGCCGAGCTCAAGGCATTCGACGCGCAACGAGGATGTTTCGTGGCGATTGAGCCTGGCAAACGCGAGGTACCCGAGGCGACGCCGCATGCGCGCTTCTCGATGCCTGCTGCGTCTGCTGCCTGAGGGTTGCCGTTGTGATGAGTCAGTATTTCAAACAGGGACTGTTCGGGCGCGACCTGCTCGGCTCCATCGTGGTGTTTCTGGTGGCGTTGCCCTTGTGTATGGGCATCGCCATCGCTTCAGGCATGCCGCCTGCAGCGGGTCTGATCACCGGCATCATTGGCGGCATCGTTGTTGGCGTCATCGCCGGTTCGCCATTGCAGGTCAGCGGCCCAGCCGCTGGCCTTGCCGTGCTGGTGTTCGAGTTGGTGCGGGAACACGGCATCGCCGCGCTGGGCCCGGTGGTGTTGCTCGCGGGTGCCATCCAGATTGCTGCAGGTCTGTGCCGTGTGGGCGTGTGGTTCCGCATGTGTTCGCCGGCCGTGGTGGCAGGCATGTTGTCGGGTATCGGCGTGCTCATCGTGGCTTCGCAGCTGCATGTGTTGATCGATGCCGTGCCGAAGGCTCGCGGTCTCGAAAACTTCGCGGCGTTGCCCGGCGCGGTGATCAATGCGGTGCAGGGTGAGGTGGGCAGTTTGTCCGCCATGGCCGTGGGTATTGCCACGATCGCGATCATGCTGGGTTGGGAAAAGCTTCGTCCGGCGAGGTTGCGCTTTGTGCCTGGCGCGTTGCTGGCGGTGGTGGCGATGACCGCCGTGGTGCAGGTGATGGGACTTTCAGTAAAGACCGTGGATGTACCGTCGAACCTGATGGCTGCCGTGACGCTGCCGACATGGAGTGGCCTGTCCGGATTGCTTGAGCCGTCGTTGCTGATCGCCGCGCTCACGTTCGCCTTTATTGCCAGCGCCGAGACCCTCCTGTCTGCAGCGGCGGTGGATCGCATGCATGATGGCGCACGCACCAAGTACGATCGCGAGCTGACTGCGCAGGGCGTGGGCAACATGTTGTGCGGCCTGTTCGGCGCGTTGCCGATGACTGGCGTGATCGTGCGTAGCGCAGCCAACGTGCAGGCCGGATCGGCGACACGCATGGCAACCATCATGCACGGCGGCTGGATTCTGGTGTTTGCGCTGCTGTTGCCGTGGCTGATGCGCATGACGCCGGTGGCATGTCTGGCAGGCATCCTGGTCTACACCGGCATCAAGATGGTGAACTTCAAGCAGGTGAAGTCGCTTGCGGTCTACGGCAAGGGCACCGCGTGGATCTATGTGGCCACCACCGTGGCGATTGTCGCCACGGATCTGTTGGCTGGCGTGCTGATCGGCTTCGCGTTGTCGCTGTTCCGCCTCGCGCTGCATTCGTCCCGCCTGAAGGTGGGTCTGGATCAGCACGACGAGCCGGGCACCGCGTCGCTTCGTCTGGAAGGTTCCGCCACGTTCCTGCGCGTGCCGTCGGTGGCTCGCACGCTTGAACGCGTGCCGCCCAATACGCGGCTGCAGTTGGTGGTGGATCGCCTCCACCACGTCGATCAGGCCTGTCTGGAATTGCTGCGCGAGTGGGGTCGCAATGCCTCATCGCGTGGCTGTGAGCTGGTGGTGGACTGGCATCAGCTCAACCAGCGGGTCGAAGGTGTGCGCAGGGCAGCATAGGCCTCGCGCACCATCACAGGAGCCCCCATGCCTCCCCTCCCTCTCCACATGAGGGGCTCCTTGGGTCCCCAGGCGGTCGCTACGGAGTAGGTACCGTTGCGTCAGTGGGTCTGGGTTGTGCTGTCGGCCACCGCACTACCGGTGGTCGACAGCTGGACTGAATCCCAGCCGCCGCCTAACGCACGAATCAGGTCTACGCTGGCTTGCAGTCGTCTCGTACGTACCTGTTCCGCGCTGCGTTCCGCTTGCAGTGTCGCGGTCTGCGCACTCACCACATCGAGGTAGTTCACGGCGCCTTCGCGATAGCGATTGGTAGCGATCGTTTGCGAGTCGTGTGCTGCACTCGCTGCATCGTCCTGTTGGTGAGCTTCCTTGCCAAGCTGCTGCAGCAAGGTGAGGTTGTCTTCCACTTGCTGGAACGCGTTCAACACGACGCCACGATAGAGGCCGGCGGATGCATCAAGATTGGCTTGTGCTGCCTGCACCTTGGCATGACGCAGGCCACCATCGAACACGCTCATGGCGAGTTCCGGGCCCAACGCCCAGTAGCGGTTGCCTGCACTGAGCAAACTACCCATGCCAGTGTCCTGAAAGCCAAACACGGCTGACAGACTCAGACGCGGAAAGAACGCTGCGCGCGCCACGCCGATCTCCGCATTGGCAGCGAACATCCGTCGTTCGGCGGCGGCGATGTCGGGTCGGCGCTCCAACAATTGCGACGGTACACCAAGCGGAATCGCCGGCACGTTCATCGGCGCGTTGTCCTCCGGTAGTGAGAAGCGCGAAGCGGATTCACCCACCAGGGTGGCGATGGCGTGTTCGGTCAATGCACGTTGGGCCACCACTTCGGATACCTGCGCCTGCGCGTCCGCGAGTTGCGTTTTTGCGCGGCTCACGTCGAGGCCCGAGGCCACACCGCCTTCAAAGCGACGTTGGGTCAGGTCGAGCCCTGCCTGATAGGCATCCAGCGTGTCCTTGAGAATGCGTTCCTGCACGTCATAGCCGCGCAGAGCGACGTAGCGATCAGCCAGTTGCGCTTCCAGGCTTAGCTTCACCGAAGCGAGATCGGCTTCCGCTGCCGTCGCATTCGCCTTGCCGGCAGCGACTTCGTTGCGCACGCGACCCCACAAGTCCAGCTCATAATCGAGTCCGAAGCCAAACGTGTTGGCGGTGTATTCGTTGGGTTGGTTGCTGCCGCGCAACGGTCGGTTGTCCGACTGCCGGTTGCGGGAGGCTGAAGCACCGACGCCCAGCGTCGGATAGAGGTCCGAACGAGCTTCACCCAGCAGAGCGCGCGCAGCATCGTAGCGCGCAAGCGCAACGGCCAGGCTGGGGTTGGAGTCATCGAGCTGCTGCTCCAGCTTGTCCAGCTGAGGATTGGCATACACCGACCACCACGGACCGCGCGTGGCCATGTCCGCTGGATGCGCTGGCGCCCACAGTCCGTCAGCGGTCTGGCCGGCATAGCTGTCGGGTACTTGGCCTAGGTCCGGCTTCTTGTAAGCGGGTGCCAGCGAGCAAGCCGGCAGCGAAGTAACCAGGGCCATCAGTAGCAGTCGACGCAGCAAAGGCAGATTGAACGTCATGACATCATTCCGGCTTGGCTGCGTCGGTCGTATCGGCGCGTGCAATCTGCACGACATCGCCTTGCGCCAGCGAATCGGAGGGGTGGTTGATCACGCGGTCGCCCGCTTGCAGGCCTGTGTCGATGCGCAGGCGATCACCAAGATCCATCGCGATGTGCACATCGCGCAACACGACTTTGTTATCGGGACCTACCACGGCCACCTGCGGACCTTGTGCGCGGAAAATCAGCGTGGTCGCGGGCACCGTCAGGGTCTGGCTGTTGCCCGTCATCGGAATATGCACCTCGGCATAGGCGCCGGGCAGCAGATCGCCTTTCGGGTTGTCCACCTCAAACTGCGCCAGCAGCGAGCCCGTGGTCTGACTCACCGCACCCGAATTGCCGATCAGACGCCCGGTGAACTGTGCGCCCGGATGATCGGGCACATCGAGCTGTACGGTCATATCGGGTTTGATGGCATCGGCATAACCCTGTGGTACCTGCACGTACAGGCGCATGCGCGTGGTGTCGGAAACGGTGAATAGCGGCGGCGTGCTGTCGTTGTTGGCGCTGATCAGGTCGCCGATATCGGTGTTGCGTGCGGTGACGGTGCCGGCAAACGGCGCAGTGATGTGCTTGAACGCTTCCAGCGCGGCGATGCGGTCGACATCCGCCTGTGCGGCGAGCACGTTAGCTTGCGCAGCCTCCGCTTCACCGGCTTTCTCGTCCGCTTCCTGCTTGGACACGGAGTTGGAGGTGAGCAGGTTCTTCCAGCGCTTGTCGGTAAGCACGGCCAGGCGCGCATTGGCCTGGGCACGCGCGAGATTGGCCTTGGCTTGTTCAAACTGCTGGTCGACTTCCGGCGTATCGATCTCCGCCAGCGATTGCCCGGCGCTGACCTGGCTGCCGATGTCCCGGCTCCAGCCCTTGAGGTAGCCGCTGACCCGCGCATGGATCGGTGCGCTGATCCATGCATCCAGATGACCCGGCAGGGTCAGGCCCTGGTGGCCGACGGTGCTTTCCGGCGTGGCGATCTGCACGGTAGGCGTGACCTGGGCGTCGGTCCACTTCACCACGCGGTGGTAGTCGTAGGCACGCACGGAGATGCCGGCAATGGTCGCGACAATGGCAACGACCAGACCAAGGCGCACAGCGCGCCCGAGCCTCGGCGTTCGCGCGGGTGTTGCGGCGATGGGGTCATGCGACATGGACAGGTTCTCCAACAGCGGAATCGGATGCGGGCTGCACCTGCTCGCGACCGTGCACGATGCTGAAGATCACCGGCACGAAGAGCAGGGTGGCAAAGGTGGCGAACAACAGGCCGCCGATTACTGCGCGGCCCAGTGGGGAGTTCTGTTCCTGCGTCAGCGCCATCGGCAACATGCCGATGATCATCGCCAGCGCGGTCATGCAGACCGGACGGAAGCGCGTGAAGCCCGCTTCGAGTGCGGCCTTCATCGCATCGCCGTGTTCGGCGAGGCGTTCGCGACAGAAGCTGACGACCAGGATGGAGTTGGCAGTGGCCACGCCCATGCACATGATGGCGCCGGTCAACGCGGGCACGGACAGCGTGGTGTGCGAAAGGAACAGCATCCACACGATACCGGCGAGCGCTGCGGGAAGGGCAGTGATGATCACGAACGGATCCAGCCACGACTGGAAGTTCACCACGATCAGCAGATAGATCAGCACGATCGCACCGACCAGGCCAAAGATCAGGCCGCTGAAGGCCTCGTTCATGGTGCCTACCTGGCCGTGCAGACTGACCAAGGTGCCTTTCGGGCGTTTCGGTGCGAACTGGTCGAGCACCTTCTGCACATCGTTGGCCACCGCACCAAGGTCGCGATCCTGCACCGAGGCATAGATGTCGAACGACGGCATGATGTTGTAATGCGACACCACAGCAGCGCTGGGTACACGCGTAAAGATGGCGAGGCCGCCGAGCACCTGGCTGGCGCCCTTGCTGGCAGGCGTAACAGGCAAGCCGGCAAGGTCCGATATGCTGTTCATCTTGTACTGGGGCGTGGCGGCAACGATGGGATAGGACACGCCGTTCTTCGGATTGAGCCAGAACGTCGGCGCCACCTGTGAGCTGCCGGCTAACGAGGCCACCATCGTGTTGGTGACGTCGCGCTCGGTCACGCCCAGCATGTCCGCACGGGTGCGATTCACCGTCACGTTGAGCTGCGGGTAGCTGGTGCTCTGCTGCAAACGGACGTCCGCAATGCCCGGTACGTCGCGCAGGCGCTTCATGATTTCCGTGGCATAGGCTTCGTTGGCCTTCAAGTCACGGCCGGCAATGGAGACATCCAGCGGTGCGGGCGCACCGAAGTTGAGGATCTGAGAACTCATGTCCGCTGGCAGAAAGGCAAACTGCGTGCCGGGGAATTCACGCGGCAGGCGGGCGCGCAATTCGCGCACGAAGTCGGCGGTCGGGGCGTGGCCCTCCTTCAGCTCCACCTGGATGTCGCCATCCTGCGGGCCGATGGTGCCGCTGGCGTTGTAGACCATGTTCACGCCAGACAATGGCAGGCCGATGTTATCGATCACCGTGTCCAGCTGGTCCGGCGGAACCACCTTGCGGATGGCGTTTTCGATGCGATCGAACTCGGCGGCCGTTTCTTCTACGCGGGTACCCATCGGAGCGCGCACGTGCAAAGCGATGGCACCGGCATCGACATCTGGGAAGAAGTCACGGCCAAGGAAGGGCACCAGTGCGAACGAGGCGAGCACGAAAACCAGGAAGCCGATGACGAAGCGCTTGCGGTGGGTGAGGGCGACACTGAGCGTCGCGTGATAGGCATCGCGCACCTGTGCGAAGCGGTGCTCGAAACGCTGCTGAAACAGAACCATCGCGGCGAGCAAGGCGCCGCGCTTGCGCGGTAGCGGTTGATCGCCTTCGTGATGGTTGAGGTACTCGTCCTCCGGGTGGTCGCCAGGCCCCTGCTCGATGTGATGCGGCTTGAGCAGATACATCGCCAGGGTCGGCACCAGCGTGCGCGACAGCACAAACGAAGACACCATGGCGAAGATCACCGCCAGCGCCATCGGGCGGAACAGGAAGCCCGCAATGCCGTTGAGCAGGAACATGGGCACGAACACGATGCAGATGCACAACAGTGAGACGAAAGCGGGCGTCACAATCTGCTTGGCGCCATCCATGATGGCGTCGTGCACGCTCTTGCCTTGCTCGAGGTGCCAGTTGATGTTCTCGATGGTGACCGTGGCGTCGTCCACCAGGATGCCCACGGCCAACGCCAGGCCGCCCAGCGTCATCATATTGAGCGTCTGGCCAGTGGCCGAAAGCAGGGCGATGGCCGAGAGAATCGCGAGCGGAATCGACACCGCGATGATCACGGTTGAACGCCAGCTGCCCAGGAAGATCAGGATCATCACCGACGTAAGCAACGCAGCGATGACACCTTCGCGCGCCACCGAAGAAATGGCGCCCTTCACGAAGGTCGACTGATCACTCAACAAGGTGACTTTGAGGTTGTCCGGCAGCGATTCGCGCACCAAGGGCATCAGCGTCTTGATGCCTGACACCACGGCCAGCGTCGAAGCGTCGCCCACCTTCAGCGCCGGCATCAGCACCGCGCGCTTGCCATCCACACGCACCACGTTGGTCTGCGGGGCCGCGCCGTCGCGTACGTGTGCCACATCGCCGATGGTGATGGTAGCGCCGTGCACGCTCTTCACTGGCAGCTGGTTCAGCTCATCCATAGCGTTGGGGCTATTGTTGAGTTGCACGTGGTACTCGTAGGTACCGATCTTGGCCGTGCCCACCGGAATGATCTGATTCTGTTCGGCCAGCGCATTGCTCACGTCTTGCGCGGAGAGACCGTTTGCAGCGAGTGCACGGGGATCCAGATCCAGCGTGACCTGGCGCGCTGCACCGCCGTAGGGCGTGGGTACGGCCACGCCCGGCACGGAGGTGAGCATGGGGCGCATCACGTTGAGACCCTGGTCGAGGATCTTCGCTTCGGACATGCTCTTGCTCGACAGCGCCATCTGCAGGATAGGCACGGTCGATGCGTTGTAGTTGAGGATCAACGGCGGCGTAATGCCCGGCGGCATCTGCTTCAGCACCGTCTGCGAGATCGAAGTGACCTGCGCCGTGGCCGTGCGAATGTCCACGCCCGGCTGGAAGAAGATCTTCACGATGCCCATCCCGGGCAGCGACTGCGACTCGATGTGCTCGATGTTGTTCACCGAGGTGCTGAGCTGGCGCTCGTAGTAGTACACGACGCGGCCGGACATCTGATCCGGCGGCAGGCCGTTGTAGCTCCACACCACGCTGATCACCGGGATGCCGATGTTCGGGAAGATGTCGGTGGGGGTGCGGAATGCAGCCAGCGGGCCGGCGATGAGGATAAGCACCGCCAGCACAATGAAGGTCAGCGGTCGCGAGAGGGCGATTCGGACAAGGCCAAGCATGGAGTGTTGCGGCATGAGGGGCCTGGGGCCCGATGCGGGGCATGATCGCAATGCAATCTTGTGGAAACCTTTTGGGTTGGAATGGGGTTGCTTAAGTAATGGGATGGTGCTGCTTAAGTAATTGTGTTTACGGCTTTTTTAACGACGGGCTGCGCGGGGCGAGGGGCGTCTAAGAGGGGCTCGCCTCAGCGCTTCATTAGGACCGTCACCCCGGCGCAGGCCGGGGTCCAGAGCCTCGGTAATTGATTGTCGCGATGCGGCGACCGGGCTCGCCTGCGGCGGGCTTCCGAACCGCTGCCGCGGTCCGGGATACTTTTCTTTGCGTGGCCAAAGAAAAGTGACCCGGCCTCCGGCAGGAGGTCGGAAGCCCGCCGCAGGCGAGCACGCTGACGTAAGCCTCACACCAAAACAACTTCAGCCAGTTGGCAAACACTCCATACGAATCCGCACCAGCAACCCTCTGCCAAGTGGAGACTCCAACAACTCAATCGACGCCTCATGCAACTCAATCGCACGCTGCACAATACTCAGCCCCAATCCATACCCACGCGTCGCACTCTCCACCTCGCGATGGAAGCGCTGAAACACCGCCTGGCGCCGATCCTCGGGAATACCGGGCCCGTTATCACAGATATCGACAACCGCCTGCGAGCCCTCGCGTCGTACGGCAACGTCCACCTGGCCGCCCACCTCGGTGTAGCGCAGAGCATTCTCGATCAGGTTGCGGAACATCGCCGTAAGCGCGACTTCATGCCCCAGCACCACGACCATGTCGTCGTCGTGCGTGAGGCCTACCGCAATGTCCTTTTCGACAATGAGCGGCGCGAGTTCTTCGATCACCTCGGTGGCAATGCGGGTCAGGTCCATCGGAGTGCGCTGATGAGAAGCGGCGCCGGCTTCCAGTCGCGCCATGGCCAGGATCTGCTCGATGCGACGCCCCAACCGCGCCATGCTCTGCTGCGCATGACGCACGGTGAACTCCACCTCGCCCGGATCATCCGCGATCATCGCGCTTTCGAGATGGATCATGGTGGCGGCCAGTGGTGTGCGCAGCTCGTGCGCGACATCTGTGGCGAAGCGATGCTCGCGGTCGAGTGCATCCTCCAGCCGCTCCAGCTGTTGGTTGAGTGCCACGATCAGCGGTTTGATTTCGCTGGGCGCGACCTCTTCTGGCATGGGTCTGCGGCTACCCGGCGTGCGCCGGTCCAGCATGTCCGTGAGCAGGGCAACCGGCCGCAAGCCGCGTTTCACGGCGAGGCTCACCAACAGGGCAAGCAAGGGCAGGCCGATTAGCAAGGGCAGGGTGTGTTCGATCACCAGGCCACGTGCGATATCCAGGCGATTGTCGGAGCGTTCGCCGATGCGTATTACCAGTTGAGCACGATTCTGCAGGGTGAAGGTGCGCCACAGTCCCCCCGCGTGTTGAATGTCGCGAAAGCCGCGTTCGTCGGCGGTGGGCGGCGGCAGATCGGCCAGGTTCGAGGTGGCGGCGATCAGTTCACCGTTCGGATCGTAGGCCTGGAAGCCCACCTCGGGTTCGTAGTTGTGCGGGTGCACCGACACCACCACACCGTGATGGTGGCCATCGGCGTTCTGCGCCACGTTGGGCAGGTCTGCATCTTTCAGCGGCAGCTGGCCGTGCGCGATCAAAGTGCCGAGCGTGCGTCCTGCCTGGGCGAGACGGCCGTCGAGCAATTCGTTCATCTCGCGCAGTTCGCGTCGATAGCTGATCCAGCCCAATGGAATCAGCACCACGACCATCACGGTGATGATGAGCCAGGTCAGGCGAGTGCGAAGGCTGCGCGGTTTCATTGGGGTTCGCGCGGAATCATGTAGCCGATGCCGCGCACGGTGTGGATCACCTCGGGGCTTAACTTTCGGCGCAGCCAGTGCACCTGAACTTCGATGGCGTTGCGCTCTACGATGGTGTCCAGGCCGTACACGGAGTTCTCCAGGGTTTCTCTGCGCACGATACGGCCCGCGCGTTCCATCAGCACGCGCAACAACGCGAATTCACGACGGGTCAGGCTGACACGCTCGCCGCGAAATTCCACTTCGGCCGTGGCGAGGTTCAAGCTCAGTCCGCCCACTTCCACCAGATTGTCCGCCAGCCCCTGCGTGCGTCGGGTCAGTGAGCGAATGCGCGCGGACAGCTCTCCCAGATGAAAAGGTTTCACCAGATAATCATCGGCCCCCAGGTCGAGGCCGCGGATGCGCATTTCAAGCGCATCGCGCGCCGTCATCACCAACACCGGTGTCTTCACGCCAGCGCGACGCGCCTCGGCCAGCACCTCCAGGCCGTCCTTGCCGGGCAGGCCCAGGTCGAGCAGCACTAGGTCAACGGGATCACCGCGCAGGGCTTCGGTGGCCTCGCGGCCATCGCGCAGCCAGGTCACTGCATACGATTGGTGTTCCAGTGCGTGCTTGATAGCCGCGCCCAGCTCGGCGTCGTCCTCGACCAGCAGAATATGCATGCCATACCACCCGTGTCGGTGTCGGGAGGGCAGCTCTCACCCTCGCCCGAGACCATGATCGCGAAGCTTCCTTTTGTGGATCTTTTCCCGGCGTGCGGCCGGGCGTCGTCACGTTGGCGCGTGAGACGCTTTCCGTCAATTGGCGGGAGGCAAAAAAAGATGACGGCGAGCTGCTGCCCGCCGTCATCTTCCCTGCGATAGCACCTGAAGGAAGGTGCCGGTGAACCTTGTCTGGTAGGAGCCCTCAGGGCCTCTTTGCCAGAGCGGCGGTAACGATGGCGTTCGCCAGCTGCTCGTCGGTCATCGCGGTGGCCTGCGACTCGTTGATGGCGACGGCTTTCATGGACTGTGGCTTGAGGTCCAGATCACGCTGAATTTCCCAGTTTCTCGCGTCGCGCTGTGCCTGGGCGAAATCTTCAGGGGTACTGCCGACAAAACCGACCACGGCATAGCCGTTCAGGTCGACGGTATAGACTTCAACAGCGGCGCTGGCCTGACCTGCGAAAACAATGCCGAGCGCGATCAACGTGGGGATAAGTGCGCGTTTCATGGTGTGGCCTCCTGCGGGGGGATGCAATGTCCGGGGGGAGGCTAAACGTTAGGCTTTTACGTTACTCCAAGCTTGATGAAGTCGCGCGAAACACTGATGAATTTGTGAGGTTTTGTGGCTTATTTTGCGCTGTCTATGCCACTCGTCATGCATCTCGGCGGCATCATCGACTTGAGTCGGTAAGAAACACGTTGTGCCTATGACATCTGGTGGACACGCGCCATGTGTCATGGAAATGTGCACGGCGAATCGTGCGTATCGAAGAGAAAATTGACGCGCACGCGAAATTCACGCTTGGTAGTGCGATGAACGATGGTGCAGGTGTCTCAGCGCGAAGCCCGGCGCCTGCCTTGTTGCCCGCGTCGGCCGTCTTTACGGCTGCGTCTTGTCCTTGAAGCGACACAGGTCGCGAATCACACATTGCGGGCAATCGGGTTTGCGCGCCTTGCACACATAGCGGCCGTGCAGGATCAGCCAGTGGTGAGCGTCCTGCTTGAATTCGGCCGGCACCACTTTCTCAAGCTTATCTTCGACTGCGCGCACGTCTTTACCGGGGGCGAGACCCGTGCGGTTGGAGACACGGAAGATATGGGTATCCACCGCGATGGTGGGCTGGCCAAACGCCGTATTGAGCACCACATTGGCTGTCTTGCGGCCCACGCCCGGCAGCGCCTCCAGCGCCTCGCGCGTGCGCGGCACCTCGCCGTCGTGTTGCTCCACCAGGATGCTACACAGCGCCATCACGTTCTTGGCCTTGCTGTTGAACAGACCAATGGTGGCGATGTACTGCTTGAGCTTCTCTTCGCCCAGCTTGAGGATGGCCTGCGGTGTGTTGGCGACGGGGTAGAGCTTCTTGGTCGCCTTGTTGACACCCACGTCGGTGGCCTGTGCCGACAGCACCACGGCAATCAGCAACTCGAACGGCGTGGTGTAGTTGAGCTCTGTGGTGGGATGAGGATCGAGTTCGCGCAGGCGGGTAAAGAGCTCGACGACATCGGCCTTCTTCACGTGGACTTTCCTTGTTGTTTCGCTTTGGCGCGGGCAAGCGCTGCCAGTACGGGGTTGGCTTGCGTGGCCGTTGTGCCGACCTCGGCCTTGCGCGCTGCCAGCTCGGCCTCGCGCTGAGCCTGCTCGCGCACGAGCCTCGCTTCGCGGCGCTGGAAGTGCAGGCGCGCAGCATCCGCATGAGCCGGGTCATTCACCTGAGTCAGAGGCATCGGCTCAAGCACGATGCAGTCGACCGGGCAGGCCGGCACGCACAGTTCACAGCCGGTGCAATCGTCGGTGATCACCGTATGCATCAGCTTGGCGGCACCCAAGATGGCATCGACTGGGCAGGCCTGAATGCATTTGGTGCAGCCGATGCAATCGGCCTCGACGATGCGTGCCACGGTGCGCGGCTTTTCCACGCCGTGCTCCGGATCGAGCGGCAACACCGGCACATCCAGCAACGCAGCGAGCCGGGCGATACCGGCAGCACCGCCCGGCGGGCATTGGTTGATCTTCGCCTCGCCGCGCGCGATCGCCTCCGCATAAGGGCGGCAGCCGTGGTAACCGCATTGTTCGCATTGCGTCTGCGGCAGCAGGGCGTCGATGCGGTCGGCCAGCGACATGGCGGCGCGAGACTTAGCGGACCGTCGCGCCCGGCTTGGCGCCCTGGTCTGCATCGAGCAGGAACAGATCGCTGCCGCCATCGCCGGCGGAAAGGATCATGCCTTCGGACAGGCCGAAGCGCATCTTGCGCGGCGCGAGGTTGGCGATGAATACCACGTTGCGGCCGACCAGCTTTTCGGGCTCGCCGTAGGCGGCGCGAATGCCGGAGAAGATCTGGCGCTTGCCGAGCGAGCCGGCATCTAGTTCGAAACGCAGCAGCTTGTCCGAGCCGTCCACGAACTCGCAGACCAGCACCTTGCCGATGCGCAGGTCGAGCTTGGCGAAATCGTCGATGCCGATGATGGCGGCGCCGTCGACGGCGGGGGCGGCTGGGGTGGTGCTGGCTTCACTCATGGTCTTGCTGGAATCCTTGGATTTCTTGGGAGCGGGCTTGGCTTCGGCGGGCGCGAGGGAGTCCCTCGACGCTTCGACCATGGCCTCGACCTGCTTGGGATCGATGCGGCCGAGCAACGGCTCGAACACGTTGACGGTGTGGTTGTGCAGTTCGGCGCGGGCGTCGTCGAAGCCGCCGATGGGCGCGGCAAGGAAGCGTTCGGCCGCTTCCACCGTGGCGGGCAACACCGGCTTGAGCAGGGCGGACAGCAAGCGGAACGCGGCCAGCGCGAACGAGCACACTTGATGCAGCTCGGTGCGCAGGCTTTCGTCCTTGGCCATGGCCCAGGGTGCCTTGGTAGCGATGTAGCCGTTGACCATGTCGGCCATGGTTACGAAGCGACGGGCAACTTCGGCAAACTCGCCGCTGTTGTACAGCGCGGGCACGTCGCCGTAGAGCGACAGCAGCTCACGCCACAGCTCCTGCTCTTCGTGACTGAAGGCGGGGGCCAGGCGACCATCGAAATACTTGTGCACGAAGCCGGCCGTGCGGCTGGCGATGTTTACCCACTTGCCGACCAGGTGCGAGTTGACGCGTTCTTCAAAGGTCTTGAGGTCCAGGTCCACGTCCACCGGCGTATCGCTCAGCATGCTGGCGAAGTAGTAGCGCAGGAATTCCGGGTGCAGGCCGGAGTCCAGGTAGGTGCGTGCCTTGATGAAGGTGCCGCGCGACTTGGACATCTTCGCGCCGTTCACCGTCAGGTAGCCGTTGACGTGCAGAGCCGTCGGCGTGCGGAAGCCCGCGCCATGCAACATGGCCGGCCAGAACAGACCGTGGAAGTTGATGATGTCCTTGCCGATGAAGTGGTGCATCTCGGCGCGGCTGTCAGGAGCCAGGAAATCTTCGAACTTCAGGTCTGTGCGATCGCACAGCGCTTTGAAGCTGGCCAGGTAGCCGACTGGCGCATCCAGCCACACATAGAAGAACTTGCCCGGTTCATCGGGAATCGGGAAGCCGAAGTAGGGCGCATCGCGCGAGATGTCCCAGTCCTTCAGGCCGCCGTCCAGCCATTCGGCCAGCTTGGCGACCACGCCGCTGTTGGCGACCGGCTGACCCTCGGTGAGCTTGCCGCCGAACCAGTCGCGCAACAGTGATTCGAACTTGCTCAGCTCGAAGAAGAAGTGCTCCGAGTCGCGCAGCACTGGCGTGGCGCCGGACATCACCGAATACGGATTGATCAGATCGGTCGGCGCGTAGGTGGCGCCGCAGTTCTCGCAGTTGTCGCCGTACTGGTCGGGCGTTTTGCAGTTGGGGCAGATGCCCTTGATGTAGCGGTCCGGCAGGAACATGTCCTTTTCCGGATCGAACAACTGCTGGATGTTGCGGCGTGCGATGAAGCCGCCGTCACGCAGGCGGGTGTAGATCAGCGAGGCGAGTTCGCGGTTCTCTTCTGAATGCGTGGAGTGATAGTGATCGAACGCCACGCCGAAGTCCGCGAAATCGGCCTCGTGGCCAACGCGGATACCTTCAATGTAGGTCTCGGGCGAGAGGCCTGCCTTTTCCGCTGCCAGCATGATCGGCGTGCCATGGGCATCGTCCGCGCACACATAGATCGTCTCGTTGCCCTGCATCCGCTGCGCGCGCACCCAGATATCGGCCTGGATGTAGCCCAGCAAGTGACCCATGTGGAGCGGGCCATTGGCATAGGGCAGGGCATTGGTGACGAGTAGGCGACGGCTCATGGGCGGCGGCGGTAGAAGAGGGGCCGTCCATTATGACATGCGCGACTCTCGGTCCACCGTTGGTACTGGCGTCCAGCAGTGTGGGCGAGAGTGCCAACAAACTCACGAGGACAAAGCGGCGCTCGCCCGAAGGTCGCATAAGACGGAGTGAAACAGCGGCGAACGTGGCTATCGCCATGGACCGTGCTTGTGACTGTCATTTGGTCGGTGGAGGCCCGCACTCGGATGGCTGAGGTGGGGCAACAAGCGGATCACCGTGCTGGATTCATTTGCATGTTTTTGCACGATTGCGTACATTTATACCCATTCAGGCATCCCCACGAGTCGCTCGTGAAAGTCTTCCCCGAGTCTGTTTCAGCGAACAGTGGCGCCACCGTTGTGACCGCTGCCAAACGCGCCACCCGTTGGATCTTCCTGGTGGCAGGCATCAGCATGTCGGCCTGGGCGCCGATGGTGCCGTACGCCAAAGCGAGGCTCGCCCTGGACGACGCACAGCTGGGCCTGGCCTTGTTGGCGTTCGGCGGCGGCTCCATGGTGTCGATGCCGTTTGTCGGATGGCTGACCCATCGATGGGGCAATCGCGCGGTCATCATGACCTCGGGGTTGCTCACCTGCCTTGCCTTGCCGGCGCTCGCGTGGGTGTCGAGCCTGTCAGCGCTGATGGTGGCGCTGGTGTATTTCGGCATGACGCTCGGCGCGTTGGACGTCGCCATGAATGCGCACGCGGTCGATGTCGAGCGGATGGATGGCGGCCGCTTGATGTCAGGCTTCCATGGACTGTTCAGCGTCGGTGGGCTCACCGGCGCGGCGGTGATGAGCGCGATGTTGGCCGTTGGCGTGCCGCTGGTGGTTGCCGCTTCGTTGATCGCCACGGCGCTGGTGGCGACGGTACTCAGGTTGCGCAGCGGCTTGCTTGACGACGCGTCACCCCATGTCGAAGCCGAGAAGAAACCCCTGGGCATGCCGCACGCGCTCGCGTGGTTGCTGGGGCTGTTGTGCTTTGTAAGTTTCCTGGCGGAAGGCGCGATGCTGGACTGGAGCGCTGTGTTTCTGCGTGATTTCCGCGGGCTGGCGCCGGCCTCGGCCGGATTGGGCTACGCGTGCTTCTCGTTGGCGATGGCTGGTGGCCGTTTGTTCGGCGACCGGGTGATTGCGCGCCACGGCCCGGTGTGGGCCGTGCGCACTGGCGCTGCGCTGGCAGCGAGCGGCTTCCTGGTCGTTGCATGCGTACCTTCCATGACCATGTCGCTGGTGGGCTTTGTGCTGATCGGGCTTGGCGCTTCCAATATCGTGCCGGTGATGTTCAGCGCCGCGGGGCGTTTGCCTGGCACCTCACCGGCGATCGCCATCGCCACCGCGACCACGCTGGGTTACGCGGGCTTGCTCAGTGGCCCGGCATTGATTGGTTTCGTAGCGCATGCGAGCAGTCTGCCGATGGCGTTCGCGGCAGTTGCTGGGTTGTTGGTACTGGTAGGACTTTCAGCGAGGATCGTGCAGCGATGAGCAAGCGTGTCGATACGGTGATTTTCGACCTGGGCAATGTGCTGATCGGCTGGGATCCGCGCGGCCTTTATCGTCAGCTGTTCGATGACGAGGTGGAGATGGAATGGTTCCTGCGTGAGGTCTGCAACAGCGCCTGGAACGAGCAGCAGGATGCCGGGCGCCCCTGGGCGGAGGCCACGGCGCAACTGCGTGCAAAGTTCCCTGACTACGCCCCATTGATCGATGCGTACCACCTGCGCTGGGAAGAAACCCTGCTGGGCCCCATCGAAGGTAGCGTAGCGCTGCTGGCTGCACTTCGTGAGCGCGGTGTGCGCTTGCTTGCGCTCACCAACTGGTCGCAAGAAACATTCCCGGTGGCGCGGCAGCGTTATGCATTTCTGCAGTGGTTTGAAGGCATCGTGGTTTCCGGTGATGAGAAGCTGATCAAGCCCGATCCGCGTATTTTTCAGCGGCTGTTGGATCGTTATGACGTGGATCCTGCCACCGCGCTTTACATCGACGACTCCGCGCGCAACGTGGCAGCGGCAGAAGCACTGGGCATGGGCGGCTGGTGGTTCCGTGATGCCGCCAGTCTGCACGAACGCCTGTTGCAACTGGGCTTGTTGGACACATCACTACGCGAGGTGTCGCATGGTTAAGCTGCCGCCCGCCGACAACAACGCGCTGCCGCAGGAGCGCCAACAGCGCATCCTGTCACGGCTGCGCAGCGATGGCCGTGTGGTGGCGGCGGAGCTGGCGTTGGCGTTCGAGGTGTCGGAAGACTCGATTCGGCGCGATTTGCGCGAGTTGGCAGCGCAGGGGCTGTGCAAGCGGGTCTACGGTGGCGCGCTATTACCCGCTGCCACGCTTACGCCGCTCAAGCAACGTCGTACCGAGCATTCGGCGCGCAAGGAAGCGCTTGCTCGCAAGGCCGTCACGCTGGTGCAACCCGGGCACACCTTGTTGATCGATGCAGGTACCACCAATGCGGCCATTGCCGCGGCCTTGCCGCGCGAGGCGAAGCTGACGGTCATCACCAATGCGCCGCATATCGCACAGCTGCTACTCGATCGCGAGGGCTTCGAGGTGCTGTTGATTGGCGGTCGCATCGATCCGGCGTTTGGCGGCACGGTGGGCGCGCAGGCGGTGGAGCAGGTGAGGCGGTTGCGTGCTGACCTGTGTTTTCCCGGCGCCTGCGCCATTGATGCAGCTCACGGCTTATGGGGTTTCGACAGCGAGGAATCGCTGTTCAAGCGCGCCATGATCGAGGCCAGCGACGAGGCGGTGGTGGTAGCCACCGATGACAAGCTTGGTGCCGTGGCCACCTATCAGGTGTCGGAGCTGTCACGCGTGCAGCATCTGGTGGTGGAGCACTCGGCGGATCGCGCGGCGCGTGCGGCATTTACGTCGCGGGGTGTGGCGGTGCATCGGGCTGAGGCGGTCGCCGGTTGAGGTCGGGTTCTGTAGGAGCGCACTTGTGCGCGACCGCCGAGCGCATTGGCATGCATGGATGCCGCGGTCGCGCACAAGTGCGCTCCTACAGGGATGGTGCAGGGCTTACTGCTGGCGCTGCCATTCCTGGCTGCGGCCAATCAGCGAAAAGCCGATGTAGCCACGCACGGTGAGCTTGCTACCGTCCGCGCTCGGCTGCAGCTTCACCTTGTAGATCTTGCCGGTCTTGGGGTCGAGGATCTTGCCGCCGTCCCAGATGTCGCCGTCCTTGTGGACGCCCCACATGATGTTCATGCCCTCGACGGGCTTGTCCTTACGCTCGCCGTCGCAGTTCTTGCAGGTCGGGTGCGGGCCCTCGTCGGACTGCAGCACTTGCAGCACCGTGGCCTTGAGCTCACCACCTTCGTCGGTGATCTGCACAATGGACTTGGGCTTGCCCGTTTCATCGTCGATGGTTTTCCAGGTGCCAACTGGCGTGTTCTCGGCGGCGAACACGGCACCGGCGCCCAGCAGCAGGCCGGCGGCGACGGCAATGCGAAGCAGTGACTTCATCTGGTATTCCTCCCGTACGAAAGCGTATGTCCGGAGCCTGACCGACCTTGCGCAAAGCCGTCAAGCTGCATTGCGAAAGTCTGTCGCAGGCCCCCCAAGCCGTTGGCTGGCATAATGGGGAATCCCCAAAAGACAGGCCTCACACCGTATGACGCAGGCGAGCGAAGCCCTGGTCCGCCGCATTCTTGGCGAGCTGGTTGATCCCCATACCGGCGCCCCCGTCGGCGAGGCCATTCGTGCCGTGGGCGTAGATGGCGATCGCGTTTCGGTGGATATCCAGCTTGGCTATCCCGCCGCCGGTGCGGTCAATGCGCTGACAGCGCAGGTGAAACGGGCGCTGGAGGCTGACACCGCCATTGCTTCGGCCTCGGTGTCGATCAGTACACGCATTCACCCGCACAAGGTGCAGGGCACCCTGGCGCCGCAGCCGGGCGTGAAAAACGTCATCGTGGTGGCCTCGGGCAAGGGCGGTGTGGGCAAGTCCACGGTGTCGGTGAATCTGGCGCTGGCCCTCGCGGCGGAAGGCGCGAAGGTGGGCATACTCGATGCCGACATCTACGGCCCGAGCCAGCCGCGCATGCTTGGCATCACCGGCAAGCCGCAGTCGCCGGACGGCAAGACCATCATCCCGCTGGAGGCTCACGGCCTGCAGGCCATGTCCATCGGTTTCCTGGTGGATGAAGAAACGCCGATGATCTGGCGTGGCCCCATGGTCACCCAGGCCATGATGCAGCTGCTCAACGACAGCCGTTGGGAGCAGCTCGATTACCTCATCATCGACCTGCCGCCGGGCACCGGCGATATCCAGCTGACGCTGTCGCAGAAAGTGCCGGTTTCCGGTGCGGTGATTGTCACCACGCCGCAGGACATCGCCCTGCTCGATGCACGCAAAGCCCTGAAGATGTTCGAGAAGGTGGAAGTGCCGGTGCTGGGTGTGGTGGAAAACATGGCCACCCACGTCTGTTCCAACTGCGGGCACGAGGAGCACATCTTCGGCGAGGGTGGCGGTGTGCGCATGGCCGAACAGTACGGTGTGCCTTACCTGGGTTCGTTGCCGCTGGATATTCGCATTCGCGAGCAGGCCGATGGCGGTACGCCCACGGTGGTGGCGATGCCTGAGTCCGACCTCGCCGCGCGTTATCGCGAGATCGCCCGCAACGCAGCTGGTCGCTTGTCGCGCCAGCCGCGCAACAAGTCGCTCGGGCTTGGGAAGATCATGGTGCAGGGCGCACCGTGAGCCCGGACGCCGGAGGGACCCGGCCGTTCCATGTGATGTGCCTCTCAGGCAGCCTGCGCCAGCGTTCCGGCAACACGGCGTTGCTGCAGGCGGCGGCGCAGCTGTCGCCTCCTGCGCTGCGACTCAGCCTTTACGATGGCTTGGCGGCGCTGCCGCCGTTCAACCCCGACGTCGAAATGGCTGAGTTGCCCGATGGCGCGGCAGCCTTGCGGCGCGAGGTGGGGCTGGCCGATGCCTTGCTCATTGCCTGCCCGGAATACGCGCATGGTGTGCCCGGCAGTTTCAAGAACTTGCTGGACTGGCTGGTGGGCAGCCTGGAGTTTCCCGACAAGCCGGTCGCCTTGTGGAATGCCTCGGCGCGCGAGTCGCACCATGCCCAGGACGCCCTGCGGGAAATCCTGACCACCATGTCGGCACGGCTGGTCGGGGCGGCCTCGGTCACCATTCCCTTGCCGGGCGCCGGTTGCGAGGTGGGTGAGATCCTCGGTGACTCGGTTCAGCAGGGCCGAATTCGGGCCGCGCTGGCCGCCCTGGCGGGCGAACTGGCAGAGACGACTGGCGGGTGAACCCGCATTTCCGCTATTTTCGCCGTCTTTGACGCCAGCTGGCGCGACCCAGCCGGCCCCCGGGAGTTCGAGTGAGCATCAAATCCGACAAGTGGATCCGCCGTATGGCCGAGCAGCACGGCATGATCGAGCCGTTCGAGCCAGGCCAGATCAAGACGCGCGACAACACCAGGCTGGTGTCGTACGGCACGTCGAGCTATGGCTACGACGTACGCTGCGCACGCGAATTCAAGATATTCACCAACATCAACTCGACCATCGTTGATCCGAAGGCGTTCGATCCCACCAGCTTCGTCGACGTGGAAGCGGACGTGTGCATCATTCCGCCCAATTCGTTCGCGCTGGCGCGCACCGTCGAGTACTTCCGCATTCCGCGCAAGGTGCTCACCATCTGCCTCGGCAAGAGCACGTATGCGCGTTGCGGCATCATCGTCAACGTGACCCCGCTGGAGCCGGAGTGGGAAGGTCACGTGACCTTGGAGTTCTCCAACACCACGCCGCTGCCCGCGAAAATCTACGCCAACGAAGGCGTGGCCCAGATGCTGTTTCTCGAATCCGACGAGGAATGCGAGACCAGTTACAAGGATCGCGGCGGCAAATACCAGGGCCAGCAGGGCGTTACGCTGCCGCGCACCTGAGGCCACGCCTCTCGCCGAGCCAGCGCACCTGAATGAATGCCGTCCGGGCCCGATGCAGGGGCGCGAGGCGGCGCTACACTTCACTTGTTCACACCGATGCATTGCAGGAGATCCGCATGACCCGTTTTTCCACGCTGCTGACCCGCGCGGCCGCAGCCATCCTGCTGGGCAGCATGCTGGTGCTGACCGGTTGCCATCGCGGCAGCGCCAAGAGCGATGTGCGCACCGCCGACATGAAGAGCCAGTTCGACGTGGTGATCCAGGCCTATAAGAGCGGCCAGTTCATCGTCGACGGCGCCGTGTTGTCCGCGCTCGATACCGGCAGCCACTTTGCCTACCTCAAGGATCAGGGCAAGCTCCCCAAGACGGTGCTGCTCGAGCCCAGCGATGATTCCAAGATCCGCAAGCAGCACCTGCAGTACATGGCGCGCCTGCAGCTCGACTACGGTTTCACCGTGTACTACGACGATGGCGGCACCCTGAAGAAGATCAGCGTGGTCGATACCAAGGCCCGTGACCTGGAAGACTACAAGGCACCCGCGAAGGTAGATGCACCGCCGCCGCAGAAGCACATGTAATTCGTATGCCTGAATCAAAAAGCCCGCGGATCGCTCCGCGGGCTTTTTTGTGGGCAGTCAGGAAATCAGACACGCAGCAAGCACGGGCGGACAACCGTTACGCAGTCAGGGCGCTTCGCAACTCAGCCGCCAACGATGCCAATGCGTCCGATTCATACGGCACGGCTTTGCCGCTACCCCAAACCGGCCCCGGCCACGCGGCATCCCCTTCACGGCGTCCCACCACGTGGATATGCAGCTGGCGCACGATGTTGCCCAGCGCACCAAGGTTGAGCTTGTCGAACGGCATCAGCGAGCGCAGCGCTTGTGACGCGAGGTTGACCTCGTGCCAGAGGATGGCTTGCTCGTCAGCCTGCAGGTCGCAGATCTCCACGCGGTTTGTCTGGCGTGGCACCAGCACCAGCCAGGGAAAGCGCGTGTCGTTCATCAGCAGCACATCGCACAGCGTGAGCGAAGCGACGTGGCGTGTATCGGCCTGCAGGCGTGGATCGAGCGCAAATCCGGCTTCGCTCATGCGCCGTGCACCAGATGCTTGTCGAAGAACGCCAGCGTGCGTTCGTAAGCGAGTTTTGCGCTGGCTTCGTCGTACTGCGCGCCAACATCGCGATTGAATGCGTGATCGGCGGGGTAGGTGAACAACGACATCTGCGGCAGCATCTCGCGGTGCTTCTGCACCATCTCCGGCGGGATGCTCTTGTCCTTCTCGCCAAAATGGAACATCACCGGCGCCTTGGGCTTTTCACCCAGAAACGGCACATTGCGTGCGCCGTAGTAGCTCACCGACGGCAAGCCAAGGCGTATCGCCGAAAGCATGGCCACCGTGCCGCCCCAGCAGTAACCCACGGTGCCAATGCGCCCGGCGGACGAAATCGCTTCGGCGGCGCTGGCCACATCTTCCACGGCGCGGTCCAGGCCCAGTTCCATGATCAGGGCCTTGCCCCGCGCGTAGCCTTCTTCGTTGTAGCCCAGCTCCACGCCGGTCTCCAGATGATCGAAGAAGCTTGGTGCGATGGCCGTGTAACCGGCTTCCGCAAAGCGATCCGTCACATGGCGAATGTGCTCGTTGACACCGAAAATTTCCTGAATCACCACGATGCCGCCCTTGGGCTTGCCTGCCGGCTTGGCCAGATAGGCGCCGATGCACTGCATGCGCGTGGTGTTGAGGTTGATGGTCTGGCCCATGGTTCGCACTCCCGCGTGGCAATGGCGCATTTTAGCCATTCAGGGAAAGGGACGGTCCTGAGATATAATGGTCCGTTTTCCGCATGGTTACGCTTGCCCAGCCATGTCGCAGGTTTCGCCCAACGTCGGTTTCGTCAGCCTTGGCTGACCCAAGTGCACGGTATGTATATCGCGCCACCTGCCACACGCATTTCCAGAGGCGAGTTAAGGCCGATCCGACTTTTGCTAGGCAGCGGTCGTTGAGCCGAGTTACCCATTTGCAATGTCTGTTCTCGCCCCAAAGGGGCATGGCGGGTTCACTCTAGAACTGTGGCCAGCAGAGACACGTAGATACTAAATGACGAATGATAGTTGCCTCTTTCAGACTGTCCTGGCGGCTCCAATCGTGCCCTTCGCGACGGTAGCAATGGGCGGGCCGCGGTGCCGAAGGGTGTGCAGAAGATGGGTGCTCAGGTCACCGTATTTTTCTGAGACAATTCATACGCTATAGCATCGCTCAACAGTGATGTTTCTTTGGCCAGGGATTGGCACGTCTTCTCCATGCAGTCAGGGAGACATGCGCGCTAGTCATCATGCACGCCGGGTATGGGCGTGTTTGGTTTATCGATGTTCGTATTCATGACTAGATGGAGAGCAATTATGTTACTTCGCGATACGTCGCCGGCTTTGTCCGGTGCGATGCTCGGCTTCGCGCTTGGCTTCCTCGCTAACGCAGTGATGCCGTCGGTCGCTCATGCTGACGCTCCGCTGTCTTCAGCGACCAACCAGTACGTCGACATGTGTATGAATCAGGCCACCAATATCCCGGTGCCCTATGGTGAAGCCGATCTGAAAGGAAACCCCAAACTGGGTGACTACTGCCAGTGTTTCGGCGCCAAGTTTGCCGAGCGTGCGCTGGCATCGATGCAGAGCGGCGGCAAGCCCTCCTCATCGCTGGAAGACACTGTGAAGGAAGAGCAAGCGATGCGTAACGGTTGTCGCAATCAAGTCGGCTTGCCGTTACTGAAGTTCAAACCCTGACGCCTGAAAAGGGATGCCTGTTGATATGCACGCAAAGCGCGCCTCGCTGAGGGGTAGCGGCGTGCATCAACCAAACGCAATCGCTTCTCGCGTGATGACGATCTGATCAGGCCTACCAAAATTCGTACAAAGCTTGGCGACGACTGCAGGCCTTTGATGGATCGCACAGGTGCCCACCATAGGCTTGTTAGTCCGAATCAACTTATGTCGCCCCGTTACTTCAAAAGGAAGATGATCTATGCCATTGAATGGTTCTGCTGTATCGCGACATGTGCGGATCCTGCCGATCCTGGCCACCTGCTGTCTGACCCTGGTGGCATGCGGTAGTTCGGGCTCATCAACCGATGGCCACGCCGTCGCCACATCTACAGCGGCAAGCAGTAGCGCAACTAGTAGTGGCTATGAAGTGGTCCTGATTGATCGCCCGACTCCTGCCGACGGCATGCTCCATGGGATGGGCGATATGGCCTACAAGCTCTGTGTGGCCGGTGCCGAGTCACTGCATGTACCGGTCAAGCCTTTCCCGCACATGCCTGACGATTACATCACTCAGCGCACCACCTATATTTCCGATGGCCACTCCTGGATGAAAAAGACAGAGTCGGTCTACAAGGTCGATCTTGACAATCTGGCGGCCGATAAGGGTTGCGAGGTCAAAATCGTACCGGACAAGTCCTTTGACGTCGTCATCGAGCATGACGGTAAGCAGATCAACGTGAGCGGGCATGAGGACGGCACGACATCCGTGGACTCGGCTGATGACGATCTCGGCGCGATGAATGCCAGGAACCCGCCCCAGACCAATGAAGACTATACGGACGCGCGCATGGTGGCTGGCGTCAAGCTGCGTTGCCTGCCTAAGTCCAGTCCGCTCATCAGCCCGAAGGGCATCATCGACATGTGCGTCTATGAGAAAGACGGTGTCGTGACGACGTCGGACAAGAAGTCCATCGTGCTGTATCAAAACGTTGATCCCCTCAACGCTAGTCCGCTAGCTCCCTATACAATGATTTCCGAGGTGAAATCGTTGAAGCTTGGTACGGCGATTGATCAGAGCGTATTCGAGCCGAAAACCTATACTAGGTAATCACTCTGAACCATCCTGGGCATAAGCAGAAAAGCAGCACGTAAGTTGCTTGGCGCGGGATAGATTGGCGAGAGGCCGGTAGCTCCCTATTGGCTTCTTACCCTTTCGGACCGTCCGTTGAATTGGACGTTGCACGTTCGCCCGGCCGCCCGGCCAATGAATGATACGGACCATCCCGGGCGACACGCTGCTCAACGTGAAAGTCACGACGCAAGCGACGATGGATCTGTTCACCCCCCGCTGCACTGCTCGAAACTGCGCTCCAACAGGCCAGAGGAAGGGCCTTCTTCAAAGAAGGGACGGAGTGGAGGTAGTTGGGTGGGGTGTTCAATGTCCGTATCCGACTGCGGATTCAACCGATAGCTGCATTACGGGTCTTTCGACAGGGTAAAATGATGGGCTTCGTCAGCCAGGGCACTAATTCCCTGCGAGAACCGGTGGTCTAGTGAAAAACCGTTTAGAATCAAATATTAATGCTGTTTCAACGCCCAAGGTGGGCTTCGTCTCGCTCGGCTGCCCCTAGAGCAATCACCCGACACGTGGCGCCGGCATGGCACCTAATCAAAGAAAAAGCCCGCGTTTTGCGGGCTTTCTGCTGTTCTGATTCTCGTGTCTCAGCCTGTCCATTCGCGGAGGATTTCCTCCGTTACGATTGGTCGCGTGCAAACGGAGGGGGCGGTCGTGGTCAAGAATGGCAACAAGTGGGTTATGGGTGCTGTCAACACTCTGCTGGGCATCGCCGGCTTCGTGAATATTGGCTTCGGCACATGGTTCTGCATTCGGGGCCAAGTGTCAGGCAGCGGCATCATTACTGCAGGCTTAGTGCTGGTATTGGTCGCAACTGTGGACCGGTTCGAGGTGATTAAGGGTCTCGGATTGGAAGCGAAGACGAGGGCAGTCGACCGAAAGCTGGACGAGGTTGAGAACGTCCTGGCGAAGTTGCGGAGCCTTACCGCGCTCTTTGGGGCGGCTGTCATCCGAACAGCTTCGCAATCGGGGCGTTGGGGTGCGGGTAGTCAGCAGCGCGACATCCATCGGTTCGTAGAGAGTACGCGCGAGTTGCTTTCGGAACTCGGGGCCACGGACGAGGGCCTTCGTGACGGGCTAGATGCGTGGGCGCGAACCGTGGCGACTGATCTAGTCTTTCGCATCACCAACCCCTTGAGAGTTGTGAAGGGGAATAAGTTTCAGGCGCTCCAGGCCGCGTACCAAGACGAAGCAAACAAGGGCGATCCAAACGGCAGGGCTCTGCAAGCTGTGATTGGCCGCCAAACGCTTCTCGCAAATGCACATAGCTACATCGAGCAGAGATGGCAGTGGCCTTTAGAAGAGTGGGTGCCGCGCCTACGGCAGGCACTGGTCGATTTCCCCGAGCTTGAGCCCGAGGAAAAAGCGGCCGTCGTTGCGGATTTCGACAAATGGGCGCCCGAACTCGAACACCTGATTGAGCATCGAAAAATCAAGTCGCCGGAAAAGGTGCTCGCCCTATTGGAATCGCCTGCGGACTGAGTAAATGAATGGGGCGCATATAGCACCCCTTCTGCTGTTCTGTTCTCGGTCCTGGATCATGCGGCGAGTGCTGGCGATGGCACCGCATCCATGCACGGTGGCGACGAGTGGACCCGCAGGTGTCCTTGGCCGGCGAGGTAGCTCTCATGAGCGAGCACGGCCGTGCGCCACGCGTTATCCGCTACGGCCGGGCCGGCCTCGACCAAGTTGCCGTTCTCGTCGATAAGAGCGAAGCGCAACGGCTTCCCGCAAAAAGTCTGGGCAGCCAGGCCCGAATGCGACACGGCGCTGATGATGGCGGTCTGCAGTGGGTAGGGCGAGTTCGGACTGATCATGATCGTGGCGCACGTTTTCAAAAGGTGCTGCCCATGCTGGTGTCACGACAGCCGAGCTTGTCCATTGCTCTACCTATTGCAAACCGATTGCTGTCCGCTGCCACCAGTCACGATGCGGTCCTGCGGGCATCCGTGCGCCCTATGTGCGCCCGGAAACATTTTTTCGCCACGCAGCCATTGGTACGTCTCATTTGTTCCCTGATACGTAATCAGGGAACAGGCGTTTGGAAGGCTAAACTCCGGCTGAATAGTGAAGTGGTCCGATCTGGTCCGATGTGGCACCGGATGGCACTGAATGGCACCTAGTGAGCGGGTATGAGGGCGAATGAGCGATAGCCAAAAATCTGCGTTCGGAAAGTGGCTAGTTTTCGGTTTTTACTGCCAATAGTCTGCGCCCAACTCGAAACGCCAGTGGGCACATAAATGCAAACCGATACATCCAAGAACGATGCGGCTAGCGCCGCCTACGTTCTACTCAACACGGCGCAGGTCATGGAGGCGACGCACCAGAGTCGCAACCAGATCAACAACGCCATGAAGAAAAGCGGCTTCCCCCGGCCCATCAAACTCGGCTCGCGTTCCAATGCGTGGCTGCAGTCCGAAGTCCAGAAGTGGATCGCCGACCGCATCGCTGCGCGTGATGGAGCAGCTGCATGAGCCGCCTGACGATGAAACAGGCGTGCGCACTGCTGGGCTGGACGAAACGCCAGCTGTATTCCCGCGCTGGCTGGGATTTGACCTTTCCGGTGTTCATCAAGTTGCCCACCGGCGGCCTGGTACTAGATGAAGTCGAGGTGCGCACCTGGATGGCCGAGCGTGCGCGCAACAACCAGCGGCCGGAATACCGCCAATGTCTTACGCCGACCAACGGATGCACGAACCGCTCAATGGAATGACCATGACCGACGAAACACGCCTGGCGCATCTACGCGCCAAACACGAGCGCCTCACCGCAGAGGTCGAAGCGATCAACACCCGCTGCATCGCGGAGCACGGCCGCACGGCCGCACGGCCGACGACCTCATGGATGCCTACCTCAACGGCGAAGTGGAACTCCTGGATGTATTCAGCAAGCCCGAGGTAAATACTCTACTAGACCATCTCTTGACGCAACGGTAACTCGCAGAGATCACCACCGAGGTGACGTCATGAGCATCTCTGCCGGCGAGCACAAGATGTTCAATACGATCCGCCGCGCGTGGCTGATCGATCTATTTGCTGGCAGTGATGCGCCGATAGAGGTCCGTACTGAACAACTGCAAGTAATTCGGTGCGCGGTTGATAGCTGGCACGGCTACCAGGGCCTTAGTGAGGCGGCGCACCGCAAACTCGATCAGCTCGTGCAAATCATCTTGCACGCTGAGCGCCTGATCCATGAATTCGACTGCGTCATAAAGCTGGAGCCGATGTTCGATGTCGAGTCACGCACACCCGTGAATGTGCGCGTATTGATTGATGAGACCACCGCAGAGGCCACCCCGTGAGCGACACCCTCGTGTTCACCGCCGAGTCCGTCGCCGAGACCCTGGGCACGTCTGCTGCTGCGCTGCGCGACATCAAGGGTTTCCCGCCACTGGTCGACGGCGTCGATGCGAACGGCGCCGCCGTCACCGGCTACGACGCGCCGCAGTTCGCCGACTGGTGCAGCAACCTCAGCCAGGAGTCCAGGCGCAAGGCGCGCGCGCTGATCAGCATGGCGGAGGCTGCGGAGATCCTCGGCGTCGACGTGGACGATCTCGTCCAGCGAGTGACGGAAGGTATGCCGCGCCACGACCGCATGGCGCCCGGCGCCGTTTACATCGGCGAGTCGGCGGCGGTGCTTACCCGGGAGGAGGTCGAGAGCTACCGCGATCGGCTGGGCGTGATGAAACAGGTGTCTAGCGGCTCCGTGCACTGAGCCGGACGACAGCACGAACTACAGGCCCGGCCATCTGCCGGGCTTCTTCTTTTTGGGATATGGGTCAGCGCCAGCACTGCGGCCAATCTATCAGTCGTGATGATGATTTTAGTCCGACCGTATCAGTCGTGATGATGGACGCCAAGCGGGCCGCCGCGTCAAGCAGACTTTGGGCCAGGCATCACTTTCTCCTGGGGGATGGAGCCCAGACCACGTCGATATATCAGGGTGTGTCGTGACACCACCATTCGTGGCATAGCGCTGCTTTTGATGGGAATAGACGGACCTGGATGGTCAACGGCAGTCGGCGTAAATCCTGATGATCCCGTAGAGGGCATGACTATGACGACCGAGCAACGCGCCAAGCACAACCAGTACAACCGAGATTGGAAGCGGCGCCGATACCAGACGGACCCCGAGTTCCGTCGTGCGCAGATCGAGTCCGCGAAGCGTTTCTCCGTCAAGAAGCCTGCAGCCGCGCTCAGTCCCGAGCAGTTGGCTCAGCGACGCGCCAGCGATGCTGCGCGCCAGGCACGCCACCGAGCCGCAAGGCGCGCTGCTGCCAGCGCAGCACTCTGATTCATCTGGCCGTTTGATCGGCCACCAGCCCGCGAAACTCGATCAACTGCCGGTGACATCGGCGGTTGAAATTTGCGCGCCCATCTAGTCGTGACACGAACATGGGCGCGTAGCCGGAGGTCCGGTTATGGGTAGAGCGCGACGCCGAAAGGCGGACCCTTTAAAAGCGAAAACCACCGGTTAGCGGCCAGTGGTTTTCAGATGGAGCAACAAATTGTCTCGATGCAATTTTACCACAACCAACGCCGATGCAACCAAGTCGGATCAATCGAAAGCGCCAAAAAAGACCAAGAAGGAACCACCGCGATCGCTGTCGCTAGCCGAGGTCATCGGTGAGTTCTGCGGTGCAATGAGCGCTGAGGGCATCGGCCCGGCTGACCCGTCGCAGATCGTCGCATCGGGCGAGCTGGAGCGTTACGACGTCATTGGCGACAAGCGCAAGTCCGCCACTGGCTGGTACATCCTGCACGCCGATCGCTTCCCGAACGGCAAGTTCGGCTGTAACAAGCGCTACGGCAAAGACCACGACTTCATCTGGAAGTCCGAGCACACCGAGCGAGCGCCGATGAGCGAGGCCGATCACGCAGAGATGAAAGCCCGCAAGCTCGCGCGCGAAGAAAAGGCGTGCGCTGATCGAGCGCGTGTGGCTGAACTGGCGGACGGAATCTGGAAGAAAGCAAAGGCGCAGGGAGAGGCGTGGGACGGGGCGCATGCGTACCTTGCTGCCAAGGGTATCCAATCATGCAACGCCCGCATCGGTGACTTTCCCATATTCGACAGCGACAACGGGGAGATCAAGCACACCTACAAGGATGCGCTCCTCATACGTGCCCGCGACACGGATAACCGCACGCACACGCTGCAGGCGATCATTCAGCAGCACTGTGAGGATGGCTCGACTAAGTTCAAAAAGCTATTCATGTCCGGCGGCGCAGTGCGTGGGCATTTCGCCACGATTGGGAAGGCACGCGAGGTCGACGACCGCAAGATCATCCTCATTTGCGAGGGTTTCGCAACCGGCTCCACCATCCACGATGCGACCGATCACCTTGTAGTCGTGGCATTCGACGCGAGCAACATGCTGCCGGTCGCTGAGGCGATCCGTGCGAAGTTTCCAGCGGCAGTGATATTGATCGCGGCAGACAATGACGTGTACACGGTCACGCCAGTGAATAACCCCGGCCTCACGGCGGCACGTAACGCGGCGCATGCCGTTGGCGGATTGGTCGCATGGCCGGAGTTCCACGACCTATCTGATGAGCGGGACGCGGAAGGCAAGCTGATCGACCGGCCAACGGACTGGAATGATGCGCACCAGCGACCCGGCTACGGCGTGGAGTTCGTCAAGGCGGGCATCGAGACGGCCATCGAGGCTGCGCTGCATCCGGCGCCAGCACCGGAGCCGGAGCAGCCAGACAACGACAACCAGGACGACGCCGAGCCGGACCCGATGAAGACGGATGTCGTACAACACGCCGACGTCCAGCAAGCACCTACGGCGCAGCGTGACGGCGTGCAACTGGGGGGCATCGCGCAGGGGTCGGACAAACTGCCTTCGCTGAGTCCGTCCGCGCGCACTTACCTTGATAGCGCGTTGGGTGCGCTCAATCACGACGGCCCGTGGCCGATGGGCAAGAGCGGCGATCTGCACGCGTTCCTCAACCATCGGAAAGAGGTTGTTTTCCTTCGTTCGGCTGATTTGTTCAAAGATCACGGCATCCTTGAACTGCAGAGCCTCCTCAATTGGGAGGTGTTCCTCACGACGCAGGGTAGGAGCAGCGGCAAGGCCGGGAAGGATGGCGCACCGCGCAAGCTTGACCGGACGCTGATCGGGAATTACCTGCTTGACCTGTCGGCGCTCATTGGTGACTTCAATCCCGCGCACGTTCCGACGAATGTAATGCGCCCCGATGTGCTCGCGCGCAAGGTGGCGATCGCGGAAATGCGGGTGCGACCGAGCGCGCAGACGATTAGCCATTTCCTGATGATCGACCCGGCGTGGAAGGGCGTCATATGGGCAAACACGTTCGCCATGCGCGTGGAGGCGCGCATCGATCCGCCGAGCGGTGGCGGGGCTGGCTCGTGGACCGACGATCACACCACGCGGCTCTCGGCTTGGTTGGCGGCGGCGTACAAAGTGAAAGAGGTGAGCAGCCGGGCCGTAGATGGCGCGGTGAACCTGTTGGCCTCCGCCGATCAGCAGCACCCTGTGCACGTCTACCTGCACGGCCTGAAATGGGATGGCGTGTCGAGGATTGACGGCTGGATTCGCGACTATGCCGGAGTCGAGGATACCCTCCTTGCTCGCGCCTTCGCGTCGAAATCGCTGATCTCCATGTGCGCGCGCATCATGGTGCCAGGGTCGAAGGTTGACACCGTGCCGATCTTGGAAGGCCCGCAGGGTCTGAAAAAATCAACCTTGATCGAGGCCCTGATGCATGACAAGGAATGGTTCACGGATTCGCTGGACGGCAATCTGGGCAACAAGGATGCTGCCATTGGACTGATCGGCAAGTGGGCTGTTGAAGTCCCCGAGCTGGCAGCACTTGAGAGCACCGGCGCGAAAACGGCCAAGGCGTTCTTTTCCCGAAAAGTAGACCACTACCGCGCACCGTTCGGGATCAAGGCGGAGGACCATCCGCGCGCGTGCGTGTTCTGGGGATCGGTTAACCGGGAGGGCGACGGTAGCTATCTGCGCGACCCGACAGGCGGACGCCGATATTGGCCGATAGCGATGACCCGCATCGACCTGGCTGGCCTGAAGGCGGCACGTGATCAGATTTGGGCGGAGGCGTTCCACCGCTACAACTCTGGCGAGCAGTGGTGGTTGCATGACGAACTGGAGGCAGCCGCCAAGGTGGAGCAGGCCGCGCGACAAGAGAGCAATCCGTGGGATTGTCACCTTGAGCAGTTCATGGCGATGGCACCTGTACGCAACGAAAAGGGCGGCCTTGGCTGGATCGCGCGCAAGGCCCCCCTACTCAAGACCACGACCACCGAGATTTTCGAGACGTTCATGGGACGTGCCCTGGGGGCGAATAACACCCCTGACTCGAAAGCCATCTGCAACGCACTGAGGTCTGCCGGGTGGAAGCAATCGAACAGCAGGGCGCAAGGTGGTCGCTTCTGGTATCGCGACCCACCGACCGAGAGCGACGTGGGCGGCGAGCAGGACATGCCGATCTAGGTTGTGAAGTGGATGCAGCAAAGGAGCCGCCGACAAGGCGGCTTTTTTGTGGGTGACTGCAACACTTGCAACACCACCGTATTTCTTGTGTTGCACAGGAAGCTTTGGGAGACAAGGGCTACAACACTACAACACTGCAACACTTACTTCTTAAGACTTTTTTATCTATACGAGAGATTGCCGCACAGGAGGTACATGTGATGGCGCGCATCGCACGCGTATATAGAGAAACAGTTTTGAAACCCTATGTGTTGCGTGTTGCATGTGTTGCAGACCGACCTTTCCATCAGGCAGAGCCGATCATGCGGATGAGTCTGGTCTCAATCGCTGCGCTGCTCCAACACGGGCGCCGCTCTTTGCCATTCGCCACGGTCCGCTGCGGGTCGAAAGCGGAACAGCGCCACCAACCAAATTCGCTTCGCTGACGTTAGGGCGGTACTTTCCGAATATCCAGCCTTCCGCGAAGTAGCCCGGATTGCTTCGGGAAGGTCGCCTCCAAAAGCCCATCTCACTCTGACCCGCTTTATACCTTTCGACTATTTCTTGATGATTGTGCCGCGCGGTGGGCGAAGAGTGGCGGGCACCACGTCCTGCCCGGCCAAGATGATTTCGTTTTCGTAGGGAGACAGAAGCTCGCGCTGGTTGTGCATCGGAGTGCGGTCGAGAGGTACGTCGACGAATTGTGTCGGTCCGCAGTTTCGGTAACCGCAACCGAACTCGACGAAACGTCGCCCGGAGTTTCGCCAGAGCCGAGCGCCCTCAGCACACTGTCTCGGGCGAAAAATCCCTCCCAGGTCAAGGGGCGGCATGTCACTTTCCCCAAACTTGGACACTTGTCTTCCACCAGCAGGTAGATACGCGTGTCCAGCGTAGGCCCGATGCATGCGTGCTAGAGGACAGACCCTGCTTTCGTCCCGATCACCAGCGGCGTCACCTGCCCAAGGTGCCCGTAAAAGCCGGGTCCGAAACGTTCAGCGGCGGAAATCAGCTGCTGAGCGGCAGTCGGATCTCCGAGGCTGATCAAAGTGCGAATCGCTATGGCCTCGCGTATCTCGCCATTCATCACGGGCATGCCGGGCTGGACCTGGCCGACAGCCACCAGGTGATGCGATTCGAATCTGAGCCGGGTCCACCTTGCATACTTTCCGTCACAGTCAGCCTTGTATGAGTACCATTCTGGCGGCATTTCCAGTTGGTCACCGTTGTGGACGAAGATCGCCTCCCCATGCCACTGGTTACCAGCACCGTCGGTGACATCCGCTGATACACGGACGTAGAAATTGCCGTCGATGCCACGCAGAGTGATCTGCCACCCGTTGTTAGCGTCTCCAGTAACTGCGACCAGTACCTGCGCGACTGTGAGAGGTCCGTCCAGGTAGGGAAGGATGAGCGGATCAAGGTGTTCAACCTCCCCGGCCAATTTTAGCTGGCCATCAGCGATAGCTTGCGGCGCGTTGCTCCAGGTTGGGCGCGGATCCAGGAACTGGGTGTTCCCGAGCATGTTCCAGCTGAAATTACCCAGCTCGATTTGCCAATTGAGCACCGTGATTGGCAGCGGTGCGTCACGCAGTCTCGCGCGCACGCTGAAGGTTTCATCCCAAAATGTGCGTAACGTGTTGAACTGGTCCGCCGGGCAGCCCCAATCGGTTGCCTTAAGACTGAGTTGCCCTTTAATGGGACGCTTGTGGTTCCAGGTGCGCGATACGAGTGTCGCGTCAACGAGAAGCGACGGATTGAATTCGTTCCAGCGCGGCTCGCGACAAATCAGACCCGCGATGAACAGGGAGTCGGGTTCAATCGTGATCTCTGCTATTCGGGTCGGAAACGGCTGCTGCGGCGTGTTGATGGTGATAGATTTCGGAAACTGGGCTTGCATCGCCTCGTTGATCTTCTGTTCGAGGTATAGGCTGAGTAATACCATCACCGCCTGCCAGTTACTCTGCCCGAGCGCAAGCTGGAGAAGCCCGAGAACGGCGCCCGTGAATGAACTGGCGCCGACGTTAATGTTCGGTTGATGAATGTTAAAGCTCGAGAGCACTTGTCCGAGGTTCGTGACTCTGACGAAGATATCCATATCACCGCTGGCTGAGAACGAACCATCGCCCGTGATCAACTCAACTGATCCGGCGGCCTCGAAATGGACCGAGATGCTTCCTTGAGCGAGATTGACGTCGAGGCGATGCAGCATCGGTACCAAGTCGCTCTGCGCGAATGGGACATGAATTCTTTTGATTTCGACCGTCCCTTGGCCGCAAGGGGGAGGCACCGCCAAGTCGATCTGCTGTTGGCCGCCTGATACCTCAGGTCCACCCGGCAATGGCGAGCCCAGCCAAGTGTCCTCCAGGGCGGCGGCCTTATTCTGTATTCCCGTGGTGATGTCAGTCTGGACGTCGGCCTTGGCGCGATCGTAGTAAATCTGGAAATTCTGACCCGGATCCTTTGTTTCCTCATCGAGCAAGTGCTGAAGGAGATTCGCGTTGGCGTCGGCGGTAATCTGAGGTAGGTCGTTGTTGCGAGTCCAGTTGAGCCAGGAGTTGTATTCCCGTTGAGAGACCAGGAAGCGAATGACGTTATTGCGGACGGCCGGACAGCCAATGACCATCCTGAAAGCGTCCGCCGAAAGGAGTAAGGCAACGCGGCGGCCAGGGACTGCCGTGAATTGTCCCAGTTGGTTATAGAAGAATTCTTCCTGCGCCTGGGCGAGGTCGCCGCTATGTTTGCCAGCGATGCTTCCTCCGCTCGCAGCCGCGCGGTAATAACCGAATACACCGAGAGTTTCGCCATCGATCCACGCCACGGCCGGGATTGCCGACAGTTGCTGCGGATCGTTACTGTCGACGCCCAATGTTATGGAGAAGCCGAATAGCGGTAGCGATTGAGTCCCTATCGTGCCGAGGAAGTCGGAGAACGCTGTCTGAAGGGCGGCAGCCACCCGGTCAGCGCCGCCAGTTCCCAGAATCGAGTCGGCTGCGCTGCGCGTCATTGGATCTAGTGTGACGACCGGATTGCCGACAGGGAACTGGAAGACGGGAGTGTGCATTGAGTTTGGGGAGTTATCCGGAACCGCAAACCCAAGCGGAACATCCACGGTCAATACGCCATGAATTTCGTTCAATGCGCGGAGCGAGGCGGACGCTGAGCCGCCTCCGAATCCCACTGCTAACTTAGTTAGCGCCTGCCCAATAACGGGTTGAATCTGCGCGCTCATGATCAGCCTCATCGTCAATGTTCCGATCGAGCCGCCGAAATTGACGCTGAAATCCGTGCTGAATGGCCCGCCGAACAAGTAGATTGACTTGCCGTCGAGCGGATTTGTGATCGAAACGAGATTGAGCAGATCGCAGATCGTCTCGATGTGCACTTCGCCGATGACGTCGAAACCGGCAAGATTAGCCATCGTGTCTTCCCCTCGAATGCGCTGCGGCACCCTGGCGAGATGGGGGTTCGATCGTGCGCGCCTTCGTCCATGACCACAAGTGCCTCAGTTGCATCGCACAAATGGACGTGTGTTGTGTACCGGCTATCGACAGTCTTTCGGCTCAAATCACGATCTCGGTCTAGGCTGTGGGCGCCCAGTTCAACGAGCGAGACATCAAGTCACCGTGCGGTTGCCCAGATGGTCCACGAATCCCCATGTAGCTCCGATGAGGCTCGCGAGTACACCAAGACCACGGGGGGGCCGCTGTCACAGGTAGGCCCGGGACCATTTGATGGAACCAAGGAAGGGGCGTACCACGTTACAAGCAAGGGAGGGGATTGCCCCCTCGCCCCCATGGTGAGCGTCAACGGGGAAACGCCTATGCGGATGGTAGTCGTGACGGCCTAATCGATACTGGATTGATTCTTTATTGAGACCGGCAAGGCATGGCACGCAAAGCGCACGACCAACGGGACGAGGCCATTGAGGCCCTGCGTCAACTATCCAACGAGCACGGCGTCAAGGAAGGTTGCAGGCTTGCACGCGAGCGGTTCCCAGATATCCCAAAACCCACATGGGGACGCTGGCGTGTCGAGGCTGTTGGTTATCAGCCCGAGCAGGAAGCACGCGACACCGCGACCAGGGCGAGGGTGGGGCGTGAGGTGCGGGCGACCATTCCGGCCATCAGCGAGCTGGCGCCAGCTGCTGTCGACGTGATACCCGCGCAGCGTCGCGCCATCGACTTTTGGCGGCTTATCGATGAGCTGGATCAGGACGCCACCTTGATGCGTGACTTTGCCGTTACGAAAAATCCCGATGGCACCCGCAAGTTGCGCGTGCCGATGGCATTGGTGAACGCTCACCGCATGCGCAGTGACCTGATCAGATTGGCACTGGAGCATGCATCGATCGCATGGAGTGCCGAGCGCAACCGCGAATTTCAGGAAGCTGTGATCGAATGCGTTGGCGAGGCATCCCGTGAACTGCAGATGGCAGTGATCAGCCGCCTGCGTAAATTGAAGACCAACAATGAGGCGAAATATGGAATTTGACCTGCCTGCCATGAATCAGGCCGCACGTGAGCTACTGGTCGGCGTCGAGCGTGACATTGAACTCTTGCGTGCTGCAGGCGATGAGCGCGGCGCGAGGCGCGCGACCAAGCGCGTCGAGCAGTTGCGCCAGTCACTGGCGCGCATGTCGGAAAGCCAAGCGCATGACAAGAAGAGGAAGTGAAGTGAGAACAACCGAAAGCATTGCCGGCCACATCGCCCGCTTGCGCCCCGGGCGGCCCGGGATTTCCGATTGGGCACAGCGTGAGTTTGTGCGCCTGGGCACCAGGCTGGAAGCCGCTGCTGCGATGCCCGTGGGCCAGTGGCGCAGCTTGACCTTAATGGCTATCGAGCACCAGCTCAGCGCGCTTAACGCCGAGTTGGCGCGTCTGGAGACGCCGGTCATCACTCCGCGCGTCACCCCGGGAGATGCCGTATGAACACGCACGACGACAGTGAGTTGTTCAACCTGGTGTTGCGCTTGGTCGCAGCCCACGTCGAGCGCGCCGAGGGCGGCCTGGCCGAGTTGCGCGGTAAGGGGCGCGGGGCGTTCATCGCAGACCGCACGGCCGAACTTGACTCGATCCGCCAGCGCCTCGCAAAGGCCAGGACCGTCCCGGCGACCGAGGCTGCGTTAGATCATGCTCACGGGCTTATGCGCGACACCGAGCGGCTCCACGAGTCGATCATTGCCGCAGTGGTGGGTTGCGAAGCGGAGATGTCGAGGTGGATGGCTCAGGCCGGCATCGCGTCCTGACGCGCCCCATGTGCGCACCAAAGACAACAAAGGCCCTACGGGGCCTTTGTTTTGCTCGTTTGTTCCCTGACTAGAGATCAGGCTCTGTTACGCCGGCAGGTTCTTCTGATACAGCTCTGCGATTTCGCCGGCCTTCTTGCCGATCTTGACGTAGAGGTCATATAGGCCGTGCGTCTCGCCACGACCTGCGTACGTCTGGGCGGCATCGAGAAGGTCTCTCAGCTCAAGCTTCTTGAGGTCGATATCGTGTTGCCATTGCGGTTTTGCCATTGTGCTTCTCCAGGGTTTGGCAGTGGGTAAGTCCGGGAGATCATGGTACGCGGGATGGGCGCTCTGTTGCCGGGGCTCACGCGTTGGTCGACGTCGACAATGGATGCGCCACCTGGTATTTCAAGTAGTCCTCATTGCCTGTTTCGATGTGCTCAAGGTTGTCCTTGTCTTTCTTGTGGGAAATGAAGCGCAGATTTTCGACCATGTGCGCGGCATCCGATCTTTGCGGAGGCGCGAGTCGCTTCCAGGGTTTGACATGATCATTTTTGATTCTCCGGCTTGTCACGACTTGCGGGAATAAGCGGGCTGTTAGCGGTTCATCCAGTCGTGACTCGAAACTGGAGGTACACCAACCAGTCAACGAATTCCCCATGTCACTCGAAGCAAAAAACTCTCTCATGTCCGACTTGGAGAAGCGGCAATCGCAGTTGCAGGCCGACATCCAAAATGCAGCCCGCGGCGGCGGTGATTCGATGCAGCTGCGCCAGGAATTGAGAGTCTTGCAGCAGAAGTTGCAGGCCGCCCGCAACGACGTCGCCTCGATGCAGGCCGCCGGTCGCCAGGCCGCCGCCAGCGTCACGGCCAAGGCCGGCAACGCGATCGCCGGTGAAGCCATCGAGCGCATCCTCAGCAGCGCAGAGCCCCATGCTCAGATCCTGGCCGCCGGTGTACCTGCACTCGACCTCTCCGGCTCGCAGTCGGTGATCGCTGCAGGCCAAAACCTGGCAGCCGCGCGCCAGCGTGTTGCTGATGCCGAAGCCGAGCACGCCAGCGCCACGGCTGAAGCCGACGATCTGGCCGGTAAAGGCGCCAGCAAGCGCGAGCGCCATGCTGAGATCTTGAGCCAGCGCACCAGTGGCGATGCGGGCGAGGGCGGCCACGCCGAGCTGTATGCCATTTCCGAGGACGAAAAGACCATCTCCGGCATGCATGCCGCCGCGAAGGCGAAGGCCGACGGCTTGTTACCCGCAGTGAATGAAGCGCGCACCACTCTCCACGATGCCGAAAAACAGGCCGCCACGATTGAGCATCGCCTGAGTGCAGGGCACTTGGCCGCACACTGCAGGGCCCTGGACGCGGCACTCGTCGCGGCCCTGCGAGCCTGCCAAGTCGAAGGCGCCAAGGCTGGCGTTGGCATCGGTGCGCTGGTCAAGACATCTCTCGAGCTTCGGACGTTCGTGTCCACCGGAAACATCCCGGCACCGTTCGTCCGAAGCGCCTGATAGAGGACCGCACGCATGCGTTTCCAGACAGGCAACCCCGGCCGCGCCAGGGGCGTTGCCTTGCTCGCCACGATTCAACGTGACGTGCGGAAGTCCGCTATCCGCACGATTGGTCCGCGCGCGCCTGAGCTGCTGGACCTATGCGTTCAGCGCGCACTTGCCGGCAATGAGTTGGCTCTCGCCGCATGCATCAACCTCATGGCGGAGATGGTCGGCGAGAAGGACTCAACCAAGCAGCAGACGCCTAGCACGAGCCAGGCGTCTGCTACGAATTCGGATCAGGACAGGTATGGGGCCGAGTCCTGATGCGATCGGCATGCACCGACGCGAAGCCGTGCATGTCAGCCCACCCGGCCGCTGGCTCCACCCCTGGCCGAGGTGGGCACCTTTTCAACGTGGTGACGTCCTGCTCGGCGTCACCAAAGTGGGGGCGGCAGGCATGACTCACCTCGCCGCCCCTGCGACCCAATTTGATGATCATCAAGGATGAACGTGCAATGGCAACAGAATTTGAGCAACTAGCCACGAAGCTGCACTCGCTCGCTGAGAAGAAAAAGGCGCCGCTCGCGCTGCTGTTGAAGAAACCGGAAGCGGAGCGCAACGACCACGCTGACGACGATGTAGGGTGCCTCGCGAAGGCCCTGCAGTACGCACACAAGGCAGGCGCCATCACCGGCGCAGAGGCTGCGCGCCTGGATCTCATTGCCTGCCAGCACAAGTTGCCCGCCAACGTGCGCACCGCGCTGCTCGCCCTCGATCTCGGAAGTGAAGCATGCGCCGCGTAGAAATCCCTGTTGAGGCCAAACTCAACACCGGCGACATCGACGGTGAGCTAAAGCAGCTCACCGCCAAGATCAACGCGCTCGGCGCATCCATCGCCAAGGCGAACCACGTCAAGTTCAACCCGATCACCAAGGCCTCGCTTGATGACATGACGCGGATGAACACCGAGTTCGAGAAGCTCAAGCGCACCTCGCAACTCGGCCAGGACTTGAATCGCGCCGGCCAGGGCATCAAGTCGTTCCTCGATATTGACTGGAACACCATCGCAACCAACAGCATCGCGCGTGAAGCGCGGCGCTGCGGTGCGTTCAATAAAGTGTTTGCCGGCAGCGGCGCATCATTCACCCAGCCTGCGCCTACGCCTAAGCCCGTGCGACGCGGTGGCGGTGGCCGCCCGTCGCCTGGTGACGGTGGCTCGCCGTGGGGCAATGCCGGCCGAAAGGTCGTCAGCTCCGGCCTCAAGGCCGCTGGACCCTTGGTCGGGATTGCTGATGAGGCGATCAGCGCTGGTACCTCCGGCGGCGTCATGGCGGGCATGGCCGGTCTGATCGGCGGCGTTGTCGCGCTGGGCGTCGGTAAGCTGGTCGGCGGCGTCATGAACAAGATCGGCGACGCGCAGCAGGACTCCATTGGCTACGACACGCTACCAATGGGTTCACCTAGAGACAGTCAGGTTGGCGAACGACGTACAGCTGTTGCGTGCTGACGGCCATACTAAGTTGGCTGAGAGCGCGGAGCGTGATGTCGCCCGCACTCATCGGCGTGTTGATCGTCATTTGGCCGCGCTTCCAGAGGAACTGGAGGGGGCAGTACACGAATGAAGCTACTTCTCGATGACGTTATCGCGGCAATGGAGCGGAGTCTTACGTCTAGTAGCGACGCCAAGAAATAACAATTGCGCTTCGGCGGCAGCAATCAACGCTACATGGCGACAAACCGAACCGTTGCGCCGCTCCCTTTGAGAGCATCCTGCACGGCCGCTCGCTCGCTTGGCTCGCTAACAATGAGCACCACAATTCCCTTGAGCGAATTGGCCTTGAGTTGTTTGGAGACTTCACCAACGAATGTTGTGGTCTGCTTGGCGTTGGGGCCGCCAAGGATCAATAGGCCACCTGGCATTAGAAGGGGGCCGACACTGTGGACCACGGAATCAACCTCGTTGTGGCGACGCTCTTTGGCACCGACGTCGTTGCCGGCTGGGATGACATAGATGTAGGGCTGCATGCCCACGTCCTTAACGCGTAGCTTGCCCTGATCGGCCAAATAGCTACCCCATGTATGTTCATCGGCGGTGTCAGCCGGCCTGGCGGGCTCAGGCACGTCGCTGGTTGGTGCGGAGGCTGCCTCCGTCGCGGTCTGCTGATGGCAGCTCGATAGCCCCAGCATGAGGAACCATACGCCGAGTAGATATCCTTTGTTTCTCATAAGCGCTCCTGACCCTCGAGGCAATTGTTGAATTGCGGCGCTGTACCACCGAACAGTTGGTTAACTACGGAACTGATCCATAGTTTTGGCACGGATTCCACCGACAATGTTGACAACCCAAATTGAGGAGCTCAATAGTGTGAACGTGGGGAGTCCGCTTTTGGGGCGCTGACAATTGATCTGGCCGGCCGATCCGAGGGAACGGCAAGGAAGGGCGTGCGCATGGAATCGCAAGGCAATCGCAGGCGTGAAAGCGGTGCTAACGGTGTGCGGGGTTCAAACACGGAGCGCTCTCGCGGGCTCAAGTGGATGGCCTTTTGCCGGGCACTTACATGTGGCGTGCTGGCGTGTATCGGCCTCTGGGGTGGATGGGCGCAGGCGCAATCCAGCAACTACACCTACGATGCCAATGGTCGCCTGGTAGCGGTCACGCAGGGCACTGGCACCAGTGCCCAGTACAGCTACGACGCATTGGGAAACCTGGTGCAGGTGACCAGTGCGCCGGCAGGACAGCTTGCGGTCTTCGCGTTCTCCCCCACACATGGCGTTGCTGGCACGCAGGTGGCCATTTCCGGCCAGGGTTTCAGCTCGTCGCCTTCAGGCAACACAGTTACCTTTAATGGGGCTGTCGCAGCGGTTCTTTCGGCCTCGAGCACACGACTTACCGCCACAGTCCCCACGGGGGCTACGACGGGTCCCATTGGCATGGGCGTAGGCGGGGCCGTCACTAGTACAGCCGTGCCGTTTGTTGTGGATAGTACGGGGCTGCCGCCCACCATCGACGCCGTATCACCGATCGCCATTCCGGTGGGCGGTACGTTGACGGTGACCGGTGCACACCTCAATCCGATCGCTGGCCAAACGGTGATGGCTTTGGGTGGTCGGGGTGTTTCGGCCACGTCCTCGATCAGCGACAACCAAATCCAGCACACCGTAACGGCCAACGACACGAGTGGCTTTGTCAGCGTGGAAACACCCTACGGGCAGGCCGTGAGTGTGGCCCCGGTGGTTGTCGCTCCTGCAGGCGTGAGTGCTTCTGGCGTGGTTGCAACGGCGTATGCCGCTGTCGGTAGTGGCAACGTCAATCTGAACATTAGCGCTGCCCACCAGGTCGGCGCCGTGCTCTTCAACGGCAACGCCAACGATTGGATCAGCCTGCAGCTCAGCACCATCACGACCCAAGCTAGCACTATCAACTACGCCGTTTATGCGCCGGGCAATCAGCTCATTCTCCAGGGCACGGTATCGCGCAACGCGCCATCGATACATCTTCCGCAGTTACTCGTCGGTGGCACGTATTTGGCAACGTTCTCGCCCGACACGGCGGGTGCCCAATTGGCATTAGGGATTGAGAACGGCGGCGTCCTGATGCTTGGAACTCCTGCCACGGTTGCGACGGCCGTTGCGGGGCAAAGCAAGCGGTTACTGTTTCCGGCGGCAGTTCAGCAGATGCTGAGTCTCTCATTCACCAATGTAACGACTAGCCCGCCTGGTCAAGCCATTGGTTATGCCATCTACAATCCCAGCCAATTTAGCTATTTCAATACGTCAAGCACGAATAATGGGACCATTGTGCTGACTTCCCCTCCCAGTTCCGGCACGTATCAATTGATCGTAACCCCTGGTGTTGGAGCGACCGCTACAGAGCAAGTTGTCCTTCAGCCGTATCAGCTAATGGTCGTTGGACAGCTTCGTAACTACAGCGGCTATTTCCCCGGACAAACAGCTAACTTCACCTTTACGGCCAATCAGGGCGACAACCTGGAGTTAACGGCCAGCAACATGGCCATTTCGGGTACGACGACGAATCCCGCGGCAATCAATGTCTACGATGCAAATGGCGTGTACGTTGCGGGTGGCGCCAATTGTTACCGGGGGTGGACGTGTCGATACCCTCTCTGGAACCTGACGGCGGGAAAATACACGGTCGTCGTCTCCCCGCCCGACGCAAACACGTCGATCGGGCTTGACCTGATGCTTGGTGCAGATATTTCGGGGCCTGCGCTCGCTGCCAATGTTCCGCTCACGGTCAATCTAAGCCAGGGTCAAGTGGAGCGATTGACGTTCAACGCCAACGCTGGCGATAGCGTCATGCTCAACGTGGCCAACGCAAACACCTCAAATCCGGCCGGATTGCCGGTGACAGTGAGCGTCTATCGTCCTGACACCACCCCGCTCACCACCGGAAATTACTACGCAAGCGCCGGCATCGTGGGCTCCGGTCCTGTCAATTTGTTGAACCTTCCTGTCAGCGGTACCTACACGGTCATTGTCAGCACGTCCGGTGTTCCTGGTGTGGCGCAGTTGACTTTCTCTCCCTTGACCGCGCAGCCCATCGTCGCCAATGGAGCAAATCAGCCATACAGCGCCGGCGGACCTGGTAAGTCGGCAATTATGGTCTTCAATGCCAATCAAGGAGACAACTTAGAGCTGACACTGAGCGGGGTGGCGACCGGAGCAAATGGGACGGCGGTGGCGGTGAATGTTTACGACTCTAAATTCACCAATATCAGCAGTAATACGGGTTGCTATCAGGGCTGGACGTGCCGATATCCGTTATGGAATCTCTCAGCAGGGGCATATACGGTGGTTGTCTCGCCACCTAGTCAGACTAGCTCGATCGGTTTCAACGCCATACTCGGTCCAGATATCAACGGACCGACATTGACTGCAGGTACCTCGACCTCCATCGGACTTGGGCTGGGTCAAGTGGAGCGGTTGACGTTCAATGCGACGGCAGGGGGTACTGCAACTCTCAATCTGTCACAGGTGAGTACCAGCAATCCGACTGGCTTGCCTATGACTGTGAATGTATACCGACCCGATGTTGGTGCCATAACAGCTACGAATTACTACGGGACGTTCAACGCGACCAATGCGGGCTCATTGACGTTGCCAAATCTGCCTGTGAGCGGAACGTACACGGTCGTGGTTTACACCTCAGGTGTCATTGGCTCCGGTACGCTGATGCTGATGCCGCCTTAGGCACCATGAGGTGCGGTCACGAATGCGGTGCGGTACTACCGTACAGTTGGTGAACTACGGAACTGATCCATAGTTTTGGCACGGATTTCACCGACAATGTTGACAACCAAAATTGAGGGGCTCAATAGTGTGACTGTGGGGAGTCCGCTTTTGGGGCGCTGACAATTGATCTGGCCGGCCGATCCGAGGGAACGGCAAGGAAGGGCGTGCGCATGGAATCGCAAGGCAATCGCAGGCGTGAAAGCGGTGCTAACGGTGGGCGGGGTTCAAACACGGAGCGCTCTCGCCGCCTCAAGTGGATGGCCTTTTGCCGGGCACTTAGCTGTGGCGTGCTGGCGTGTATCGCCCTCTGGGGTGGATGGGCGCAGGCGCAATCCAGCAACTACACCTACGATGCCAATGGTCGCCTGGTAGCGGTCACGCAGGGCACTGGTACCAGTGCCCAGTACAGCTACGATGCATTGGGAAACCTGGTGCAGGTGACCAGTGCGCCGGCAGGACAGCTTGCAGTCTTCGCGTTCTCCCCGACACATGGCGTTGCTGGCACGCAGGTGGCCATTTCCGGCCAGGGGTTCAGCTCGTCGCCTTCAGGCAACACCGTTACCTTCAATGGGGCTGCAGCAGCGGTTCTTTCGGCCTCGAGCACACGACTTACCGCCACAGTTCCCACAGGAGCTACAACGGGTCCCATTGGTATTAGCGTCAGCGGGGCCGCCACTAGTACAGCCGTGCCGTTTGTTGTGGATAGTACGGGGCTGCCGCCCACCATCGACGCCGTATCACCGATCGCCATTCCGGTGGGCGGTACGTTGACGGTGACCGGTGCACACCTCAATCCGATCGCTGGCCAAACGGTGATGGCTTTGGGTGGTCGGGGTGTTTCGGCCACGTCCTCGATCAGCGACAACCAAATCCAGCACACCGTAACGGCCAACGACACGAGTGGCTTTGTCAGCGTGGAAACACCCTACGGGCAGGCCGTGAGTGTGGCCCCGGTGGTTGTCGCTCCTGCAGGCGTGAGTGCTTCTGGCGTGGTTGCAACGGCGTATGCCGCTGTCGGTGGTGGCAACGTCAATCTGAACATTAGCGCTGCCCACCAGGTCGGCGCCGTGCTCTTCAACGGCAACGCCAACGATTGGATCAGCCTGCAGCTCAGCACCATCACGACCCAAGCTAGCACTATCAACTACGCCGTTTATGCGCCGGGCAATCAGCTCATTCTCCAGGGCACGGTATCGCGCAACGCGCCATCGATACATCTTCCGCAGTTACTCGTCGGTGGCACGTATTTGGCAACGTTCTCGCCCGACACGGCGGGTGCCCAACTGGCACTGGGCATGGAGAGTGCGGGTATTCTTTCGCTCGGATCGCCGTCTTCGGTAGCTACGGCGATCCCTGGCCAAAGCAAGCGGTTGCTTTTCCCGGCAACCGCACAGCAAATGCTGACCCTGTCGACTACTAATGTGTCGACCAGCCCGTCAGGCCAAACGGTTGGCTATGCCATCTACAATCCCAGCCAATTTAGCTATATCAATACGTCCAACAAGGGGAATGGGACCATCGTTCTCACCACCCTGCCAAGTACGGGCATATATCAGGTGGTTGTTGCTCCAGGGGCGGGAGCTACTCTTACGGAGCAAATTGTTCTCCAGCCGTATCAGACAATGAACATTGGGCAGCTCCGCAACTTCAGCGGCTACGGTGCCGGCCAAACGGCCAACTTCACGTTTACGGCCAATCAGGGCGACAACCTGGAGTTGATGGCCGGCATTACGGCCATGGTCGGTTCGACCGCGTATCCCGCGGCGATCAATGTTTACGATGCAAATGGTGTGTACGTTGGTGGTGGCACACAGTGCTATCTAGCGTGGTCTTGCGGATACCCTCTCTGGAACCTGGCTGCGGGCAGGTACACGGTCATCGTCTCTCCACCCAATGCATACACGTCGATCGGGTTCGACCTGATGTTGTCTTCCGATATACCCGGACCGGCGCTTGCTGCCAATGTTCCGCTCACCGTCAATCTGGGCTTGGGTCAAACGGAGCGATTGACGTTCAACGCCAACGCTGGCGATAACGTCATGCTCAACGTGTACAACGCGAATACTTCGAATCCGACCGGGCTGCCGGTATACGTGAGCGTCTATCGACCAGATACCAATCCGATCACCACGGGAAATTACTATGCGAAGGCAAGCATAGTGAGCGCCGGTCCTATCAGTTTGTTGAATCTCCCCGTCAGCGGAACCTACACAGTCATCGTTAGTGGGTCCGGTGTTGCATGTACGGCCCAGATCACATTGTCCCCATTGATTGCGCAATCCATCGCTGCGACTGGCGCAATTCAGTCTTACAGCTCGGGTGGGCCGGGAAAGTACACCGTGTTGACCTTCAATGCCAACCAAGGTGACAACCTTGACTTCACATTGATTTACCCGACGACGGGAGGGAGTTCATCGGTCATTCCCGTGAATGTTTATGACGCAAGCTTCAACAACATCAGTAGCAACACCAACTGCTATTGGGGTTGGACGTGCGGGTATCCGTTGTGGAGTCTCGCCGCGGGGACGTATACGGTGGTGGTATCGGCTCCGAGTCCGACAAGTCCGGTGAACTTCAATGCCATGCTCGCGCCCGACATCATCGGACCGGTGTTAAATTCGGGCACTCCGGTTCCGATTAGCCTTGACTTGGGGCGCGTGGAGCGACTGACGTTCAATGCGGTGGCGGGGAGCAGCGCCACGCTCACCTTGTCCCAGGTCACCACAAGCAATCCGCCTGGATTGCCGTTGTACGTGTACGTATACCGCCCGGATGTGGGTGCCATCACGCCAAAGAATTACTACCAGACGTTTAGCACGACGAACACGGGCTCGCTGACGCTACCGAATCTACCCGTGGGTGGAACCTACACGGTCATCGTTACCGGTTCTGGCGTGGCTGGCTCCGGCACGTTGGAGTTGATGCCACCCTAAGGCCAAGGGTGTCACGGCGTTTGGCGCTACTTCTGGGAGCGTCGACGTGGCCGGCGTCTCGGTAATCAGAGGCGAGCCCTAAAGGGGCAGTGACAGACGGTTTCGTGGCACAGGAAAGCTGGCGTGGTACTTGGGTGCGAAGGTCTTCGTTTGCGCAAGTCACACATCAATGCCTGAAAGGGCGGTGGCACTGAGAGGTGCATCGTGAAATCGACTTCAACACGGGTGGCGAAGAAGTTCGCTTAGTTTCAATGCAGACGACTCTCAACAGCTAAGCCATGTGGCGATGGACCATGAATCGCACCCTGACCGTGACATGCCTGGTCGCGCTGTCAGTGGTGTTTTCCCTTGTATTCGTTGTGGGAACACATCAAGGCAAAGGAAGGTCTTCGTTGATGGCAATGCGGGTCGCCCTTGGCAAGAAGCTCTTTAGTGATCCATCGCTAAGTGTCGATGGCTCGCTAAGTTGTTCGTCATGTCATATGCCATCTCGCGCTTTTGCAGATGGGCGGACCGTTGCAGTGGGGGTCTATGGGCGAAAAGGAACGCGCAATACCCCGAGTCTATTGACGCTCGCCGGATCCAAAGAAGTGTCGTTCTTCTGGGAGGGGCGGCGTGATTCGTTGGAACAAGCCGTGCTTGACCCACTCATCAACCCGGTGGAGATGGGGTTGCCTGACAGTAGTGAATTGCTTCGCCGAATCCAGGCCAATGCCACGTATCGAGACGCCTTTGCGCAGGCATTCCCGGACACCCAGGACTTTTCGGTGGGTGACGTGGGTTTGGCCTTGGCGAGTTACGTTCGATCGCTTGATCCACCGCCGAGTGCCTACGACCGGTTCACGCAGCAGGGAGACTCGGCGGCGCTGAGTTCACGAGCGAAGCTTGGGCTTGCCCTTTTCAAAGGGAAGGCCCGGTGTGCTGAGTGTCATTCATTGCAGGGCGACTCGGCGGACTTGACGGATCACGCCTATCACCGTACCGGTGTCGGGCTCGATGCCATCAGCCACAACTTGGCGATTCTCACTGAAGGTGTCATGGAGCGCTCTCTCACAGATGGGGCGATAGGTAATCGCATCGCTCTCCATGCCGATGAAGCCGAACTTGGACGATTCAACGTGACTCAGAACCCGGCCGACATAGGGCTGTTCCGCACGCCATCGCTTCGCGGCGTTGCTTCAACAGCGCCGTATATGCACGACGGGAGCGTGCCTACCCTGAGTGATGCCATTGATCGCGAGGTCTATTACAGAAGCCTCCAATCGGGGTATCCCATCAACCTCAGCGTTGAAGAGAAACTAGACATTGAGACCTTTCTGGAGGCGCTCTAATGCGGAGTGATGCACCGTGGGTTCAGGGCAGGTGGCCGTTTCCATGGAAGGTAACGATTGGGCTAGTTGTGCTTTTGCTCGCTGACAACCCACTCGGTGTTCGAATAGCGTGGGCCGGTAGATTGCTTAGTGAGAGATCAATCTCTCGATGGGTGGCCAAAGGCTCTTTAGCCTCTGTCACTTTCGTGATCGGACGCGCACGCACAGTCATCAAAGGTTTTGTCCCCGCCTGATAAGGGACGGTTTTGATCAAACGTGATTTGCAGCCTGCGACCTGGCTACAGTGTGTGAATAACGTTGCGGCCGATGGACATCGGTTAATGGGATGGAAGGGGAGAGCCATGAAGGTGAAAAAGGCAAACATGGGACGTGCCGGTTGGATCGGCCTACTGGGTGTAGGCGCGCTGAGCGCATTGGCGCTATGGCTGCCCCCGTCGGTATCGCCTGTGCGCACAAGTACAGCGGGCCACACCTATATCCTCCCGCCCTCCGCAGAGGTCAGTCACACACTGCTTCCCGACGGACGCGTGCTTGATGTGCATGGCGCCGCTGGAGTGGCTTATCTGATCGATGGCACCTCCCGCCAGAAATTAACCCTGCCCGAACCCCGTCACTTCGCGTCAGTGACGGTGTTGTCCGGTGGCCAGGTGCTACTGTGGGGCGGGGTCGACAACCAAGGCCGCGTGCTGGACACGGGCGAATGGTTCGATCCGGCGAGCGGCCGCTTTGTACCCACGGGCCTCTTGGGTCTGCCCGCGCGTGCGGGGCATGCGCTTACGGTTTTGAGTGACGGCCGTTTGCTGATGACCGGAGGGTGGGCTAGCGATGGTGTGGCCGCGACACAGGCGGCCGTGTGGGATCTAAAGTCACACGACCTCACTTCCCTCGACGGTACGCAGGTGCCACGAATCTATGCCGTGGCGACGCTGCAAGAGGATGGCAGTGTTCGCATCGAGGGCGGCGTCGATGCTAACGGCCTGTCGGTACCTTCGGTCGTACGCTTTGATCCGGAACATCAGCACTTCGATGTATTACCCGAGTACGTAGGAGCTCGCGCGGCGGCACCACGCATCATCCCTTTACCGGGCGTGGACAGGCAAGCGGCCCCCATCCAAGGTCCCTTGACCCTTCGCTTCAACACCGCCATGGACGTGCGCGCGCTAAATGCCAAAACCGTCACCTTGCTTGGTCCTGAAGGCGTGGTGCCGATCCACGTCGTTGCTACCAACGATGGCCGCCAGGCCTTCGTGCAGTTGCCCGATGACTTGTATCCAGGCTCTCGCTATACGTTGTTTGTGAAGGACCTCCGGACAGCTGAAGGTGACGTCGTCAAATACACGGCGACGGGTTTCACGACCGGAAGTACAGACGCCAACGGTGTTGTCATCGCCGGCCACGGTGCGCGCCCAGGGCCGGAGGTCACGGACCCGTCTGCTTCGCTGCCGCCGATTTATGTGATGGCCGGAGGGGGGCGTGATGCGCCGTGCGCCGATGGCCAGCTGTGTCGGCCTCACAGCGCAGTCCGCGATGGCGCTTTCTATCCTGGCAAGAACAACGCACCGGATATCACGGGCGCTCATTGGCGTTTGTACGCACCGTATCGGCACTTGCCAGATACGCGTGCGCAGGAGGCTAGCTTTCCTAAAGGCACCACAGCGCTGGTCGGCCAAGTGCGGCAGATCGATGAGAGTCCCGTGGCCAATGTGGAGGTAAGCCTCGGGGATGTCAGGGTGCATACCGACGAACACGGTGTATTCGTGCTCTCTGCGATCCCGGCCGGTCGCGGCGAACTGTTGGTGGATGGCGCATCCGCTAGCCACGGTGGCCGGAAGTATGGGCGCTTTGTGGTGGCCGCCGATGTCAAGGCGGGCGCCGTTACACGCATGCCGTTTGTGATGTATCTGCCGCGCATTCTGCCGCGTGACGAGATCATCTTGCCGACACCGACCACTCGTGAGGTCGTGCTGACGCACCCGGACATGCCTGGCCTGGAGGTGCATGTGCCCGCGGGCGCGGTCTTCAAGGGGCGCGACGGCAACGTGCTCTCGCATATCGCACTGGTACCAACCCCGGTCGATCGCGCACCGTTTCCGCTCCCTGACAACTTTCCCATGTACTTCACCATTCAACCCGGTGATGCGGTGGTGCAGGGGTTGACGCCGGAGGCTGCTAAGGGCCTTCGCATTGTGTATCCCAACTATGGCCAGGCCAAAGCCAATAGCTCTGCCGACTTCTGGGTCTACAGCATCAAAGAAGGCTGGCAGATGTATGGCACCGGGCAAGTCACCGCCGATGCCAAGCATTTGGAACCGAACCCAGGGGTCACCCTGGCTTGGGCACTGGGGGCGGGCGCGTCACAGAGTCAAAGCAATCCGCCAACGTCGATGAAGCTATGCAACAGCCATGTAGCTAAGCCCATAGACTTGCAAACCGGCATCATGTTCCACGAATGGAACGACTTCGCTATCAGCGACGTCCTGCCGCTGACGCTTACACGCGCCTATTCCTCCGCGGATCCCAACCCTCACGTCTTTGGCATCGGCGGCAATGCCAATTTTGGTATCCACTTGTGGAGCGCGGGCGGTGGCGTGACCACCGCCATGTCCTTGGTGCTTCCTTGTGGCGAGGGCGTTGCGTACAACCAGATTAGCGGCAATGACAACTGGCCGCTGGCGGGTTCAGTGTGGGCCCATAACAGCACCAATTCCGCCTTCTATGGATCGAGCATCCAGTTTCTGCAAGACAATACGCCGCTCGGAGCGCATTGGCTCCTGAATCTTAGGGACGGCACACAGTATGCCTTCACGCGCCACGTACCCAATTCCCTGTCCTGGATCCAGGACCGCTACGGTAACCAAATCCAATTCAGCTACAACGGCGGGCTCATACAGCAAATGGCGTCGCCCAGCGGGCGCTCCATCACCTTCAACTACGACAGTAGTAATCGCGTCATCGGAGCGACGGATAACGCGGGTCGCACGATCACCTACGCGTACAACGCAGCGGGTAGCCTAGCCACGGTCACTTACCCGGATCAGACCACTGAGCAATACACCTACGACGGCAACAATCGCATGGTGACCATGCAAGACCGTCGCGGACATGTCTCGGTGACGAATCAATATGACACCAACGGCCGGGTGACCAAGCAAGCCTACGCGGACAACACCTATTACCAGTTTGGCTACACCACCGACAGCAGCAACACGGTGACGGCCACTATGGTGACTGATCCCAACGGTAATCAGCAGCAGTTCGCCTTTGATCCGATTAGTAAGTACACATCCAGTATCACAGCAGCTTATGGCACACCCCTGGCACAAACATCGACCTTCTCGCGCGAAGCCTCGGGCTTGCTCGATAGCGAGACCGATGCCCTGGGTCGCAAGAGCACCTACACCTACGATGCGGTCGGCAATGTGCTCAGTGTCACGAGGCTCGCTGGCACGGCAAACGCCACGACGACCCAGTTCACCTACACCTCGGATTTCAGCCAGCTCGCCTCGATCAAAGATCCACTCGGCAATGTCACTGCCATGGGTTACACCAACGGTTGCTTGACACAGGTCACCGATGCCCTGGGGCATAGCACGAGTATCCAGTGCAATGGAGCAGGCCAGCTCGTGTCGGTTAAAGATGCCCTTGGCAACATGTCACTAGTTGCCTACCAAGGTTATGACTTGCAGAGCGTCACGGACCCGCTGAATCGGGCGACGAGTTTTGCAGTGGACAATCTGGGGCGCCGCATCGCATCGCGAGATCCGATGGGGAATGTGGCGTTGATGCAGTACGACACCAATGATCGCGTGGTGTCTATGACCGATGCCCTCAATCAAACCAGCACCTTCAACTACGATGGTAACGGCAATACGCTTAGCGTCACGCTTCCCAACCAGGCTGTGATCGCCAGTACCTACGATAATCGCGATCGCCGCATTACCCGCACGGATGCCCTGGGGCAAAGCGAGTCGTGGACCTATGACGGTCTGGGCAACGTGCTTACGTACACCGACCGCAAGAAGCAGGTCACCGACTACAGCTACGACACGTTGAATCGCCGCAGCCTCGTCGCGTATGCGGATGGCGGTGGAATGCAGCCCGTCTACGACGCCGGCAACCGGGTTATCAGTGTGACCGATTCAGCCTCCGGTACGATGAGCTGGACGTATGACGGCTTGGACCGCGTCACTAGTGAGGCCGGTAGCCTAGGCAGCGTGGCTTACACCTACGACGCTGCCGGTCGTCGCACCAGCATGACCGCCGCGACGCAAGCCGTGGTCAACTACAACTACGATAATGGCAACCGCCTGACAGCCATCAGTCAGGGCGCAGAAACGGTCCAGTTGGCCTTCGACGCCGACAACCGCCGCACCGTGCTCACCTTGCCTAACGGCGTCACGGTTAACTATGGCTACGACAATGCCAGTCAATTGGTGAGCCTGGGTTACGTCCAGGGTAATGGCACCAACCTTGGTAACCTGACGTATGGCTACGACGCAGGTGGTCGTCGCATTAGTAAGGGCGGTAGCTTGGCAACGGACCTACTGCCGACGCCAAGTAGCGCGGCCGCAATCATCGACCTTAATGGCCGCAAGACGTCCTTCAATGGCCAAGCCCTCAGCTATGACGCCAACGGTAACCTGCTGAGCGACGGCACAAATACCTATACCTGGAACGCGCGAAACCAGCTTGTACAAATCAGTCAGGGCGGCACGCCGCAACTTAAATACAACTTTGACGCTTTGGGCCGACGTATCAGCAAGACTGTGCAGGCTGGCTCCGCCACGCAATACCTCTACGATGGCGCCAATGCCGTGCAAGAGACGCAAGGCAATGTCGTCAACCCCATTCTTACTGGCTTAGGGATCGATGAGCGGTTTGCGCGCAATGACGTGACGGGAAGAACGTACTTCCTGACCGACGCGATCAACAGCACAATTGGATTGACGGATTCGACTGGTGCGATCAGAGAGCAATACAGCTACGATCCATATGGCAACGTGACGTTGACTGATACGACGAGCGGCTTTACGAATCCCTACCAGTATACGGGGCGTGAGGCGGATGCCGCGGGTCTTTACTATTACCGATCGCGTTACTACAGCCCGGTGATGGCGAGCTTTATCAGCGAGGATCCTCTGGGATTGGGTGGCGGGCAGGCGAGTTTTTATGCCTATGTCGGCGGTGATCCGCTAAGCAATGTTGATCCGATGGGATTGGCCCCTGGAGATGTGTTCGGCAGTCTTGGCGCCGCCAGAAGTGACGCGCAAGCGTACATGGCAGGACTAAATGGAAGCGCGTTACATCAGTTTTTTTTGGGCGCCAAAGGTATTGCGATCTTTCATGAAGTCCAGGGCTGCTCCGGTCAATTTACATACGACGTTGCCCCAATCGCGATGGGTACGCCACCTCTTCCGGTTCGAACGGTGGCGCTCTCACTTGCAGAGCAACTTGCGTTGGAGGAAGCGGCAGCCGGTGCGGGGGAAAGAATCATGGCGGGAAGGATTAACGATCCGGCTTACCCTGAAGAGATCTACGCAAAGATGGAGCACATTCATGAAGACCTCCAAACAGGAGAGAAGATTGTGATCCATTACTGGGAGAATCTTGTGACCGGAGTGCGCGATGGATTTAAGTTTAAATAACGTCCCCCTTTCTGATGTTCAGATGGTGGATTTGGGAGCTCTTTGGAAGTTGAAGCTGATTCGCTCCGAACAGCTGCAGCAACTAGCTTCTGATCTCCTGTCTTTAGATGTCGCCTCTGAGCAGCTGGTGGAGATCATGGTCTGCGCCAAGGGCGACAATGAACGAATGTCGGGACTTTTCGATAGCTTTCTTCGTGAAAGCGGAGTCGCTGTCGAGTCGAATCCAGATGCGCTTAGGCAGATTGCAAAGGGGGTTTCCGCCTCGATTGTCTCCGGGCAGATTTCCCCAGAAGAGGGGGCGAGATTTCTGTGGGATGCTGTATTGAGCAGCAAAGAACGAGGGTTTCACGAACTTGATGAATTCATTTACGCGGCTAGCGAAATGGCCGATAGAGTGGAAGATCGTGCCTTTTTTGAGAAGGCAATTCGTGATGCAGCGGGGCGCTGGCTAGAAGGTGGATGATTCTCCGCTGATGCATCATCTGTTGCGTGAGGAGTCCCCGTCGCTGCCATGATCGGATACCTTCAGTCCATCGCACCCGGCTTCGTCGGAAGAGCACGACGAGCACGTGACATCGGTAGCAAGCTGAACGCCGCTACCGATGTCGCGCACCAGGAGAACGGTTGATGAGCTACGCCACCGACGACGCTGAGCGGTCATCCGCCGAGCAAATCCTGCTCCTGTGCCGAGCCAAGCTCTTGGGCGAGATCCGGCAGGAGACGTCGAGCGGCCAGCCCGATGTGGACCGCGTGGCTGACCTGGAGCAGATGGTGGACCAGCTGCGTGACGATCTCCGCGTGGTCCGGTCTGGTGATCGTGCAGTGATCACGCGGGCACGCGTGCTCTACGGTCGGCTCGTGCGCCAGTGGTATGCACGAGCAGCGCACTGACCCCTTGCATCATCGCTGCATCATTTTTGCAGCATCTTTGCATCACGATGCATCATCGTTGCATCAAATCTGCATCATCTTCGCATCATCCGTGCAATGCATCGTGGCCCGTTGGGCCACGTGATCGTGTTTGACCTTCTTGGCGTGCAGGCATCGGCTTTTAGGGGTGTTTTTGGCCGGTTTTTGGCCCTTAACCCTTAAGCCGATGCGCCATACACCATACGCACCTTGTCAGGGGGGCGGTGTGCTCTTGTGGAAAAGTGGGCACAGTGTCCATTCGCAAGCGCGCAGGTGGTCGCGGTAGCCCAGAAATCCGATCATGCCCCGCGCTGCACCGTTGGCACAATGTCGCGCCCGGCGATGAATTCACCCGTCTTGCGATTGATCCGCAGCTCACGCGGCTGACCACCGTGTGGCACCAGAACCAGGTCGAGCGACATACCATCGTCGTGCGCCCATTCCTGCCCACAGCGCGCGATGCCGATGCGCTGGAACGTGTCGGCGACAAGCTGCCGGGCCTTCATACGCGCGTCCGGGTCTTGCGCGGCGACGCCCTCGACCAGTGCGGCCCATGCCTCAGCGGCGGCTGGTGTCCTCCGGCTGAGTGCGGCCAGTTCGGTCTCGGCGTCGGCTAGGTCGTGCCGTGCTTTCTGCAACGAGGTCTCCAGCTCGCGCGCCTTCGCCAATAAGAAGCCGGGGGCAGCACCGTCGCCGGTGAGCAGAGCCTCAGTGAGGCGGCCCGTTTGTGTTTCTAGCTCCGCGATACGCGTCCTGGCGCCCGCAATGCGCGCCTTGATGGGCGCGTCGCTGGCGCCGTTATCGAGCAGCCGACTGAGCCGCATCTGATCAGAGCAGTAGGTGAGGAGGGCGCGCTCAATCGGCGCGATCGTGGTCGAGCCCGACACCGGACACGCGCGGCTGGCATCGGCGCTGCAGTTGATTCGCCGGTGGCTGTCGCGGACGTGGCCGCGTTCGTCGCGCTTGCGATTGACCATGTTCTGGCTTGCCATCGCGCTGCCGCAATACGCGCAACGCGTGATCCCGAGGCCCGTGATGATGCCAACCATGCCGGAGTCGCCCTTGACCCGCCTGCGCTGTTTAAGGGCGAGCTGCAGTTCATCGAATTCGGTTTGGGTGAGTGCCGGCGGGTAGTAGCCAGGGAGCCGGTATTCGATCCCGTCGACCTCCAGCACCTTTGTGCCAACTAGCGCGGGCAGGCGCAGCAGCTTGTAGAGGTGGCTGGCGGCGGTAGGGCGATCGCTGACGGACAGCCCGGCTGCCTTGAGCTGGTCCACGATGGCTAGGCTTCCGTGCCCCTGCAGGAACAGGTCGATGACCATGCGCACCGCACCCACGCGGCCGGGAATCAGGTGCCAGGCGCCATCTCGGTACTCGACCCACTTCGGGTCTTTCCCGTTGCGAATAACGCCACGGTAGGCGCCGGCCTGCCACTGCTCGCACAACCGGCGCACTGCGGCCTTCACGCGCTTGGACTTGGTCTCGGACTCCTCATTGGCGCGGATCATCACCAGGAGCGAGTAAATGAGGCCCATCGGGTTCGCCTTGAGGCTTTCCCGGCTGTACTGCTGGCCGTCGCTGGCGGTGACCACCGTGATGCCGGCGGTGATGATCTGGGTGAGCTGGGCCTGGGCCTCGATTGGTTCAGCGCGGCTCAGACGATCCAGGCCCTCGACCACCAGCACCGAGCCAGGGGCGATCTGGCCGCCCTCAATGGCGCGCAGGAATGTGCCGAGAGCCCCCTTTTTCACGTGCGCCTGGTGGTAGGCGCTCAGGCCCTCATCGCGCATGGATAGGGTGGTGTCCAGCACCAGGCCGTGATCAGCGGCCCATTTCTCGGCGTAGGCGGCCTGGCGGTCAGCGGAGCTGCCGGCGGCCTGCTTGGCGTCAGAGAACCGCAGGTAGCTGTATACTTTGGCGTTTTGGCGCATCTGGCGGACCCTACCATGACATTACCTAACCGTGTAGGGATGATATCCCTGGGTTGCCCCAAGGCGCTGGTCGATTCCGAACGCATCCTCACCCAGTTGAAGGTCGAGGGTTACGAGATCGTGCCCAGCTACGGCGCCGCTGATGCCGTGGTGGTTAACACCTGTGGCTTTATCGATGCCGCCGTGCAGGAGTCGCTGGACGCCATTGGTGAAGCCTTGCATGAGAATGGCAAGGTGATCGTCACTGGTTGCCTGGGCAAGCGCTCGGAGCTGATTCGCGAAGCCTATCCGGATGTGCTGGCCATTACTGGCCCGCAGGACTATGTGAGCGTAATGAACGCGGTGCATTCGGCGCTGCCGCAGCAGCGCAATCCGCTGCTGGATATCATTCCGGACACCGGCGTCAAGCTCACGCCCAAGCACTACGCGTATCTCAAGATTTCTGAAGGCTGCAATCACCGCTGCAGCTTCTGCATCATTCCTTCGATGCGTGGCGACCTGGTATCTCGTCCGGTCGACGAGGTGCTGATGGAAGCCGAGCGTCTGGCGAAGGGTGGCGTGAAGGAGCTGCTGGTGATCTCGCAGGACACCAGCGCTTACGGCGTGGATGTGAAGTACGCCGAGCGTCAGTGGCGCGACAAGAGCTACCGCACGCGCATGACCGAGCTGTGCGAGGGCCTGTCCGAGCTCGGCGTGTGGACGCGTCTGCACTACGTCTATCCGTATCCGCACGTCGACGAAGTGATGCCGCTGATGGCGGAGGGCAAGATCCTTCCGTATCTCGATATCCCGTTCCAGCACGCCAGCCCGCGCATCCTCAAGCTGATGAAGCGCCCGGGCAATATCGACAAGACGCTGGAGCGCATTCGCAACTGGCGCAAGGTGGTGCCGGATCTCACCATCCGCAGCACCTTCATCGTGGGTTTCCCGGGCGAGACGGATGCCGAGTTCGAAGAACTGCTCGACTTCCTGCGCGAGGCAGAACTCGATCGCGTCGGCGCGTTTGCCTATTCGCCGGTGGACGGTGCCAAGGCCAACGAACTGCCGGGCGCAGTGTCTGAAGAATTGAAGGAAGACCGCCTGGAGCAGTTCATGGCGGTGCAGGCGGAAATTTCCGCCGCGAAGCTGCAGCGCAAGATCGGCCGCACCATCAAGGTGCTGGTGGACGAGGCCGGCAAGGATGGGGCCGTGGCTCGCTCCGCTGCCGACGCGCCGGAGATCGATGGCGTGGTGCACATCGCCAACGGCCAGTCGCTCAAGCCGGGTCAGTTTGTCGACGTCGTGGTGGAAGGCGCCGACGAGCACGATCTGCACGCCCGTCTGCTGGGCTGAGTTACTGCCACGGCGTGATGTGATGCGTTACATCGCGCCCGAGCGGGGAACGGTCGAGTCAACGCAGTTTGAGCTGGCACCTCTGCGCGGCTGCTTGGCGCATGCCGACTGGCTTCAAGGAAGCGAGTGGCCGTCGATCGATGCGCTCAACACAGCGCGCCCCGAGGCGATGGCTGAATGTTTCGTCGCACAGACATCGGCACTGCTGGGTGATGGCCTGCATTACGAACAGCGCATCGCCGAACGCGGCGAGATAGCCACGCGCGAGTCCAACTGGCACGACCTGTTCAATGCGCTGATATGGCTACGCCACGGGCACATCAAGCGTGCCCTCAATGCGGGACAGATGGCGGAAATCGCACATATGGGGCCGCGTGACCGATCACGCGCCCAGTATGCGATGACGCACTTCGACGAAGCCGGTGTACTGGTGATGCTGCGCGATCCCGGCTTGCTTGGCCTATGGGATGCCCATGACTGGCACGGCCTGTTCTGGCGCGAACGCACCGCATGGACCGATGGGCGCATCTCGGTCGAGGTGTTTGGTCACGCGCTCCTGGAACACGCCCTTACGCCCGGCAAGCTGCTCGTGGGCAAGGCGCTTGCGTTCCTTGGTGATGCATCAGCGGAAAGTGTGGAAAGCAGTTGTGCCAATGGAATCCAGGCAGGGCGCCTGCTGCGTGACCCGCTTGATTTACGCCCTTTGCCCCTGTCCGGAATCCCCGGCTGGCATCCCGCGAACGACAGCGAACGGTTCCATTGCGAAACGCCTTGCTATCAGCCGCGACGGTCGGGACGTGAATATCCGACGCCCACCAAGCTCTGACCTGTCACCCCTGGCATTTTCGAAATTGCTCCGGCGTCTCAATCGCGCTACAACGCTTCCAGCGGCGCACTAGGACCGGGCAACGCTGGGGCGGGCATGGATATGGCTTGTCGTGAGCGCATTGGAATAGGGCGATGGTTGCTCAAGGCTGGCCTGCTGGCCTGCCTGCTTTCGCCCGTCGTTTCTTCTGGTGAAGACGATGCAACGTCAGGCAAAGGGGCCACCGCCATCCGCTTCGGCATTCTGCCGATTGGCAGCGCCGCCGAATCGCGCGAGCAGTGGCGACCCTTGCTCGAAGATCTGGAAAAGAAGCTGGGTCATCCGGTGACCACTGTTTCGGTCAGTAGTTATGCGGGTCTCTCGGGTGCCATCAGCGATCAGCGTGTCGACGTGGCGTTTCTCTCGGGGCGGCTCGCCGTCGATGCGGTGGTGCATCAGCAGATGAGCGTGGTGGCTCAGTTCGAGCGCAGCGATGGCGCGAAGGGCAATGTCGCCATGCTGATTGTGCGCGCCAACAGCCCCATCCGTAATCTCAAGGATTTGTTGGCCCACCCGGGACGTTGGAGCTACGGGCGAGGCGAGGCGCTTTCGGTGACAGGCTATGTGGCGCCCGAAGCGGAGGTCTTCGCGCCGCGTGGACTCAACTCCGATACTTTTTTTACCCGCGTTCGGGTGGGCAATCATCAGAACAACGCACTTGCCGTGGTGAATGGTGAAGTCGACGTCGCCACTTGCAACAACCCTGATTTGGACCTGTTCCAGCGCACATTTCCCAGTGAGGCCGCGCAACTCCGGGTCATCTGGCGCTCCACGTTGATTCCTACGGGCGTGCTGGTGGTGCGCGATGGACTGCCTGAACCGCTGCGCGGCCAGCTGGTCGACTTCATGCGCGGGTACGGACATGCGGCCGGCGCGGCGGGTGAGCGCGAGCGGGCCAATCTCGCGCGTATCCCGGATCTGGCAGGTTTTTCCCCAGCTGACAACAGCGTTCTGCAACCTTTTGTCGATCTGGAGTTCAAACTTATCCGCGAACAGGCTGAACACGGCCGCTGGGTCAACGAGCAGGCCAAACAGGCCCGCCTCAAGCAGATCGAAGCGGATTACCAGAAGGCAGTGCGTCAGCTGTCGCGACTGAAGCCGCATTCGGGCGTTTAAGGCGATACGTCATCAGTGTTGCCTTGATGCTACGGTGTGGCGTTTTACGGGTGTATCTGACGGAGACTTTCATGTCCGCTTTTGATCGTGTGTTGCGCGTGTGCCGCCTTGGCGTGCTGACGCTGGTGTTGGGTGTGGTGCCGCTGACGCATGCTCAGGTCGCGCCACCTGGGTTGACGCAGACGGACAAGGAGCAGATCAAGAAATACACGCTCAATGACGACGTGTTCAATCGGCTGGTAGCCGCCACGCAGGAGGCGCGCGCCACCGGCATTCCGCCGCAGGCAGCGCCCGACGCCACCAAGGTGCACAGCCTGGACGACCTCGCCAATCAGGCGATGGCGAGCGACCCGCGTATTCCCGTGCTGGTGAAGAAGTATGGCTTCACGCCCCGCGAATTCATGGTGGCCAATATCGCGTTGATGAACGCCATCATGGCGGCACGTGCGCGCAACGATCCTGCGCTGTCGAACAACCTCAACAAGGTCTGGGTCAATCCAGACAACATCCGTTTCGTCGATTCACACCAGGCGCAAATCGCGGCACTGCTGCAGGGACCGGGGCAGAGTGCCCCTGCAGAAGGGCATCAGTAAGCCACCTCGATGATGACGAAGCGGGTGCGGCCGCCGGGAAGTTCGGCTTCGAACTCGTCGTCCACACGCTTCTTGAGGATGGCGCGGGCCAGGGGGGAGTCGATGCTGATCCAACCCTGGCGTGCGTCGGTTTCATCGGGACCGACGATGCGATAACGCAGGGTTTCACCGGAGTCGGCATTTTCCAGCTCGATGCTGGCGCCAAAAAACACCACGTCACGATCCGCCGGCGCCCCCTCGGCCACTTTGAGCGAGGGGATGCGCTTGCTCAGGTAACGCACGCGACGATCGATCTCGCCTAGCTGCTTTTTGCGATAGGTGTACTCGGCGTTCTCCGAGCGATCGCCTTCGGCCGCGGCAGCAGCGAGCGCTTTCACCACTTCGGGGCGCAGCGTGTGCCACAGGTGATCGAGTTCGGCCTTCAGCCGCTCGAAGCCGTCGCGGGTGATGATGGCGGTGGAGGAGGGGGACGGTGGGCGCCAGCGGCTCATGCGGGTTTCGTCTGTGCTTGCAATTGCTGCGCGAGTGCGTCGATGTCACGGCGCAGCGGATGGTCGGGCCAGTGAGCCGACAGTTTACCAAGCAGCACCAGCGCGTCGGCCGTGTGCTCGGGCATGACGGCAAGCAGGCGTGCGGCCAGCAGACCATAGGTAGGGGCGTCTGGCGAGCGCGGCCATCGCGAGAGAATGCCGCGACACATGCGCAAGGCCAGATGGTTCATGCCAGATCGCGCTGCCAATGCTGCCAATGGGCCGGCGATGGATGGATCATCTGGCAGAAAGGCAGCATCGATTTCCTGGCATTCCTGCACCAGGCCCAATGCCCGACGAGACTCGCCACTGGCCATCAGTGCGGCGATCCAGATCTGCCCGTGCTCGAGCAAACCATCGCGCAAGCCTTCCTGTCGCAGCAGTTCGCGATAGGCGTGATGCAACGGAGCTGGGGCACTGCGGCCCTGCATGCGTGTGACCAGCATGGCAATGGCCAGGCGACGATCAGCTGGAGCGACGTCATGCACTTGTTGCAGCAGTTGCGCGTCGTCGTCCTGACCGTTCTCGCGCACCAGTTCTTCAGCTTCGGGCTCAAGGCCAAAACGCTCATGGTGCTGATGGACCATGGCGCCCATCAGGTGCAGGTTAAGGATGATCAGATAGGTGCAGGCGAAAGCAAACAACGGTAACGAGAGCAGCTTCGGCAACATGCCGCTGGCCACCGAGGCCAACAGAATCAGCATGCCAGTCGCAAGATTGAGCCCCACCGGAATCAGGTATGCCCAGCCGAACCGGCGAATGACCTCCCACCAGGTCACCGGGCTCATCGCCAATTCCATGCTGCCGTCGAAGGCCAGCGACATGTCGATCGCGGGCAGCATGGCCGCAAACAGAATCATCAACGGCCATAGCGCTTGCGGACAAAAGAAGGCGCTGATGAAACAGAGCGCAAACGCGAACAGATGGACGGCGGTCAGTCCGTTGCCGGCCGCAGGGTTTTCGTCCACCCCGACATCCGGCGGATCGGCATAACCATTGGCCGTTTGCGTTAGGCATACAGCGGCGTAACGCCAGGTGGCAGCCCAAAGCGCAAAACTGGCAACGATACCGATAAACGCGGGCAGCATGACCAGATAGTGGGCGACGGCCAGCGCCGCGCATGTCGCCAGCGCTCCGCCACGCAAGGGGTAGCTCAGGCCGGTGACAAGGCGCTCGCTGAAGGGGGTGTCAGCTGAAACCGTCGCAATGCGAATCATCGTGCCAGCTATTCCTTGCGGGGTGATACGGGTTCAAATGGCGGTATGCGCAGGCGCGCGAGTCTCGTTTGGCGGCACGGCGAGTGCTATGGGGCGCGATAGCACTCGATGTATCCGTGCTTTTCCAGCCAGCCGTCTTTGAAGTGGCGGCAAAGAAATGTCCCCATCCGCCCGTCGGCGTACAGGACCAGAAAAACGATCAGTACGGCCACGGAAGCCGTTGCGATGATGCGCACATGAGACATGGCTTAGCGCTTGCCGCCGAAAATGCTGCCCAATACGCCGCGCACGATCTGCTGCCCCAGGCGTGAGCCCACGGCGCGGCTGGCCGATTTCGCCATGGCTTCGATCATGCCCTGGCGTCGGCTGGTACCCAGCAAGGCGTCGCGCACGGCGTCGCTCCAGCCAGGTTCGCCGCTGGCGGTGCCGGCGGGCGTGTTTTTGGCCGAGATCGGCGGGGCGGCAGCTTTGTCGTTGGCGCGTTTGGCGAGAATCTCGGCCGCCGATTCGCGGTTAATTGGCGTGTCGTACGTGCTGCCCACCGGCGAGCGCTGACGTACCGTGGTGCGCTCGGCATCGGTGATGGCGCCAATGCGGGCCGTGGGTGCAGTCACCATCACGCGTTCAACCGGCGAAGGCACGCCACCATCGCGCAGGGTCGAGGCCAACGCTTCGCCCACCGCGAGCTGAGTAATCGCGTCGGCGACGTTGATCGCCGGGTTTGCCACGAAAGTTTCGGCGGCGGCCTTCACCGCCTTCTGGTCGCGCGGCGTAAACGCGCGCAACGCGTGCTGCACGCGGTTGCCGAGCTGCCCGAGGATATTGCCGGGTACGTCGTCCGGGTTCTGCGAGCAGAAGTACACGCCCACGCCCTTGGAGCGGATCAGTCGCACCACTTGTTCCACACGCTGCTGCAGCGCCGGCGGGGCATCGTCAAACAGCAAGTGAGCTTCGTCGAAGAAGAACACCAGCTTCGGCTGGTCGAGGTCACCGACTTCCGGCAACTGCTCGAACAGTTCCGACAGCAGCCACAGCAGGAACGTCGAGTACAGGCGTGGCTTGAGAATCAGTTGATCCGCGGCGAGCACATTGATGACGCCGCGGCCGCTCATGTCCTGTCGCATCAGGTCGCTCAGTGCCAGCGCGGGCTCACCGAAAAACTGATCGGCGCCATCCTGCTCCAGCTTGAGTACGGCGCGCTGGATCGCTGCGATGCTCTGCGCGCTGATCAGGCCGTAATGCGCGGAAATGTCCTTGGCGTTCTCGCTGGCGAAGCCGAGCATGGCGCGCAGGTCGGGCAGATCGAGCAGCAGCCAGCCCTGATCGTCGGCCACTTTGAAAATGACCTCGAGCACGCCTTCCTGCGTGTCGTTGAGTTCGAGTACACGACCCAGCAGGGTTGGGCCCATCTCACTGATGGTGGCACGCACCGGGTGTCCGAGCTTGCCGTAGATGTCCCAGAAAATGACTGGATTGGCCTGCGGCTTCCAGTCGGTGATGCCGAGCTTGGCCAGTCGACCTTTCAGCTTGTCGCCCGGCTCACTGGCAGGCATGGACAGGCCGGCGAGATCGCCTTTCGCATCGGCCAGAAAGCAGGGTACGCCCAATTTGGAGAAACCCTCGGCCAGCACCATCAGCGACACGGATTTGCCGGTGCCGGTCGCGCCCGCGATCATGCCGTGCCGGTTGCCGTAGCGTGCGTCCAGGTTGACGCTGGCGTGGTCGTTGCGACCGATGAGAATGTCCGTCATGGGGTTTCTTCCTTTGAGTACTGGCTGATTGTAGCCACGCAGGTGTGCGAGCGCGCTGCGTCTTCACGCGCGCGTGACGGTGTTCGCCGGCAACACGTCGCGTTGCAAATCGGTTGAGTCGATGCCCCTTGGCGCAGTAAGGTCGGCCCTTCGATCGGATAGCGAAGTCCCCCATGGTTTTCCCCGCGTTTTCCCGCTTTCCACGCCTGGCCCCCCTCGCTGCCGCGACCCTGTTGCTGGCCGCTTGTTCGAGCGGAGGCGGCACCAAGCCCTCGGCACATGCCAGCCAGCTGTACGCGCAGCTGGACCAGGCCAGTCACGGCTACGAAATGGCCGTCACGCAGGCGAAATCCGGCGACACGCAGGGGGCGCAGAAAACCCTCCAGGCGTCGCTGGATCAGTTGAAGAGCGCCGCCGCGCAATGTCCGTCGACGCCGGGCTGCGATCCGCAGCGCTTCTTCGCCGCTTTCGATCGTTTGCTGCGTCTGAAGGACAGCAATTTTGCGCTGGGCGAAGACATCGGCGGCACGGACGACGACCCGCCGGAGGGCAGCAGCAGTGGCAGGCAAGGGGCATCCAGCCTGCCGGAGGCCCAGCGCAGCGTGACCTTGCTGCGTGGGCAGCAGCTATCGCAGCTGATTGCCATGAACGGCCCGGTGAAAGCTGCGCTGGAAATGTGGCTCACCCAGTGGCGCGGCAACCTGATGGATGCCTACATCAACTACCAGTTCCTGCGTTACCAGATGTGGCCGGAATACCAAAAGCAGGATCTGCCTGAGGCCCTGCTGTTCGGCATCATCGCCAAGGAATCCGGTGGCAAGGTGCATGCGGTGTCGCGCTCGGGTGCAGCGGGGCCGCTGCAGTTCATGTACGCCACCGGTTTGCGTTTCGGCCTCAACACGGAAGACGGTTTTGATTCGCGCTTCGACCCGGCCGCGTCGGCGCGAGCCAATGCCGAGTACCTGGACGAACAGCTCGGCATATTCAACAACAACCTTGAGCTGACGCTGGCGGCCTACAACGGCGGGGAAGGTCGTATGCGCCGCATGGTGGGCGACAACACCTCGGTGAGCCTGTACGACCCGGTCATTTACAACCAGCTCTCGCAGGAAACGCGTGACTATGTGCCGTCGGTGCTGGCCGCCGCATGGCTGTTCCTGCATCCGGAAAGCTACAACCTTCGCTTCCCTAAGGTGGACGGCGCGCCAGGCAGCATCGTACTCAAGCGTCCCGCATCGCTTACCGAGCTGACGGTGTGCCTGGGTTCGGCGGGCGGCATGAGCGACGGCTGGTTCCGTACGTTGCGCAATCTCAATCCGCGGCTTGATCCGCAGGCTACACAGCCGACCGGGGTGCGCATCATGGTGCCCAGGGCGCTTGAGAAGCCGTACGAGGCTCGCTGCGTGGATGGACCCTGGCCGATTCTTGCCAACGACTTGCATACGGCCGTGTTGCCCGTGGTGCCATCGACGCCGACACCGGCGCCGGCCTCGTCAGCATCGCGTTCGTCGAGCTCCGGCAAAACTCGCGGCTACGTCGTCAGACGTGGCGACACCTTGACCAGTATCGTCGGCAAGGTGGGTTGCACCTCGGTGCAAGAGGTGGCGGAGATGAATGGCTTGAATCACCAGCACATCAAACCGGGGCAAACCTTGAAGGTGCCGACCTGCCGCTAGGCATGCCACTGGCATGGCTGAGCATTGAAGAAAACGCCGCCCCGGAAGGGCGGCGTTTTCCTTTCACGGCAAGGGGGATCAAGCTGCAGCTGATGCTTGCATCCACTTTTGCGTGGGGTCAGCCCGGTGCTCTTCCTTCAGTTCGCGCAGCAACCGCATCACTTCGCGATGGGGCGCCTGCAGGTTCGGGTGCGGGTTGTCCTTGGTTTCGTGGTAAGCCACGGCGAGCCACAGGGCAATGCCGCGCATGGCTACTTCGGGGTTGTCAGAACGGGCGCGTGCCAGGCCGATGTCGGTGCCCTGGCCCCATGGCAGGTAGCGCTCTTCCGCGGAGGTGCCATAGAGGTGAGGGAAGTCGCTGCGCGACGCCTGACCGATCTCCCGCAGGGCCATCGTGCCGAGCTGCGCGCGGCTGCGCTTGGGCAAGGACTGGATGTTGCGCGTGATCTCGCGTAGCTGCTGGGTGAGCTGGCGGGCGCGATTCATCGCGATTAGGCGGGTGACGATGCGCATGAAGTGTCCTCGAGTGGCCCCTGGGATGGCGCACGCGCAAAGCGTCGCCGGGTGGGGAGATTAACCTCGCCCGGCGATGCGGTGCGCCAAAAAGGTCACAAAACGACGTTGAACGTCACCGCGGCGTCAAAAAATTGACGCCCGCTGATCAATGTTTGAGCAGTGCCCCGAGGTGCTGGCCCACCTTGACCGGCTGCTGCGACGGCAGCGCGTCGAGCTCGGTGGTGCCTTCGGGGAACAGCAGAATGACGGTGGAGCCCATATTGAAGCGGGCCATCTCGGCAAAGCGTTCCAGCGTGATGTTCTGTCCGGCAAACGACTTGCGACGGATCGACGAGGCATAGGGCGGAATCACCAGGCCATCCCACACCGTGGCGACGCTGGACACCAGCACGGCACCCACCATCACCACCACAAACGGGCCGTGCTCGCCTTCGAAATGGCAGACCAGCCGCTCGTTGCGGGCGAACACGCGAGGGATGGCTTCCACCGCGAACGGCGCCACGCTGAAGATGCGGCCGGGCACGTGCACGGTTTCCTTGAGCGTGCCCTTCAAGGGCATGTGCACGCGGTGATAGTCGCGCGGCGACAGATAGATGGTGGCAAAGCGTCCGTTGCGATACGGCGCGGCGCTGACGTCATCGCCCAGCAGTTCGGCCGCCGTGTACTCCTGGCCCTTGGCCTGGAAGATGCGGCCGTCGACGATCTTGCCCATCTGGCTGATCTTGCCGTCGGCCGGGGAGAGCAGCGCTGCGGGATCGGCGTCAGCCTGTCGCGCGTCGGGACGCAACTTGCGGGTGAAGAACGCATTGAAATGCTGATAGGCCAGCGGATCGGGCTGCGCAGCCTCGGCCATATTGACCTGATACTTTTGCACGATGGTGCCGATCAGGAAGTTCTTCCACGGCTTGAACGTCCAGCGCGTGGCCCAGTAGACCACCCGCGACAGGGCGCGATGGGGGAGCAAGTATTGGAGGAGTACTTTGAAAGTCATCCGCCAAGTATGAAGGATGATCGCCCTGATTTCGCCGGTGCCTGCGACGCTGGCCGGGAACGATCGGCGGCGTAGCCGCCGATCGTGGCTTTGCTCAGTGGCGTGCGCCGAGCAGCTTCCAGCCCGCTCGGTAATTGGCGATGGGGGCGGACTGCCAGCCCTGGTTTGGCCATGAAGAGGTGTTGGTGTACCAGGTCAGTTGTCCCGGAGTTGCCGGCGTGGTGGTGGCTGCCGCCTTGTTGTTCGCCCATACCAGAACGGCTTCGTTGTAGCCGTCGTAATTACCGGTGGTGCCAAGGTAGTCACCCGGATTCAGCGGCAAGCTGCGTACCGGATTGAATGTGGTTTGCGCCACATTGCCCTGGTTGTCGTACCAGCGGATCCACTCGTATTGGGTGAACTGCATCGCCGTGTCGTTTTGCACGTAGACGTTTATGCCGGTGAAATCACCCGAGATGGCCGCGCCAATGATGCGGCCCTGGGGGTCGTAGTTGCCCAGCAGCGTCGAAGTGAAGCCGGTCGGCGAGCCGGACCACAGAAGCACATCGTGCGCGTCGCTGGTCAGGATGAGGTCGAGGTAGGCCGTTTGCATGAAATGGCCGATCGCCGCGACGTGATAGCCGCGAGGAACGTTGACGGTCTGCTTCTCCATCACGATGGCACCCTGCATCAGCCAATAGCCGAACTGGGATTCCTTTTCGTTCCACCAGAGCAGGTCAGCATTCTTATCGCCATTGATGTCGCCGGCACCGAGCAAGCGCCAGTCTTCAGAGTAGTGCCCGATGCGCGCGGCATCGAAGGAGATGCCGTTGGATGTCCACAGGATCAGGTCGTGATCCTCATTTGTGAGTACCAGGTCTGCCTTGCGGTCGCCGTTGAGATCGCCCACGGCGCCCACGTGGTAACCCGGCTTAAGGTGGAAGACCTTGGCAGGGCCGTGAATGTAGGCAGGCGTCTGATAGTTCCAGACGGACAGCCAGTAGCCCACCAAGCCTCTGTCTTCGTCGTACCACAGCATGTCGCTCAGTCCGTCACCGTCCACGTCATTGGGCGCGGTGTACGAATAGTCAGGATAGAAGACCTCGTTGGCCTCCTGCAGAAACTCGTGTCGAGCCCATCGTCCGTCGGTGCCGTCATCGTGGTCCCTAGCGAAGGCGGGCACCACAAAACACGCAGCCATGGTGGCCGCGAAGACCAATTTCCCTATGTTCATGTCTTCCCCTTGGTTAGTGTAGTGCGCCCAGCCGGCAGATCCCCTCCCTGGCTGACCGCGAGCGGATTCTTGCCAGCGGTGATCGCGCCGGACAATCGGCCATATGGCTGACGTGACAGTTATTGCGACGCACCGCGCGTTTCGCCTGCGCCCGGCGCCCCGGTCTGTGCCGATGGTTGCCCCGGCTATACTGTGCGACCCCTTGACGCCCAAGTGCCCGCCGTGACTCACGAACTCGCCTCCATCATCGACTTCATCCGCTACGGCGCCAGCCGTTTCTCGGCGGCCGGGCTCACCTTCGGGCACAGCCACGACAACCCCATCGACGAAGCCACTCATCTGGTGCTGGCCAGCTTGCACCTGCCGCCGGATATTCCGCCGGCCTATGGCGCAGGCCGCCTGACCACCGAAGAGCGCGAGCGCGTGCTGGCCTTGATCGAGCGTCGCGTCACCGAGCGTCTGCCAGTGGCTTATCTGGTGGGCGAGACCTGGTTCGCCGGCCTCAAGTTCAAGAGCGATCGTCGCGCGCTGGTACCGCGTTCGCCGATCGCCGAGCTGATCGAGTCGGGCTTCCAGCCGTGGCTGGATCACCGCCATGTGGAGCGCGCATTGGACCTGTGCACGGGCTCGGGCTGCATCGGCATCGCCATGGCCGAGTACAACCCGGAGTGGCAGGTGGACATTGTCGATATCAGCGACGATGCGTTGTCGCTGGCGCGCGAGAACATCGTGTTCCAGCATGTGGAAGGCCGCGTCGAGGCGATCAAGTCGGATCTGTTCAATGGCCTCAAGGGTCGTCGCTACGACCTGATCGTTTCCAATCCGCCTTATGTCACCGAAGACGAATACTCCGCACTGCCGGGCGAATACAGCCACGAGCCGAAGCTAGGGCTGACCTCCGGTGAAGATGGCCTGGACATCTGCGTACGCATGCTCAACGAGGCGGCCGATTACCTCACGGAAGACGGCCTGCTGATCGTGGAAGTGGGTGAGAGCGAACATGCGCTCGCTGCGTTGTTGCCGGAAGTCCCGTTTGTGTGGATCGAGTTCAAGGTGGGTGCGATGGGTGTGTTCGCGCTTGAGCGCCGCGACCTGATCGAGCACGCCGACGCGATCCGCGCGGAAGCCGACGCACGCCGCGGTCGCTGATTCCGTGGAACTGGAAACGCTTCGGCTTCGGGTGGATGCCTTGCATCATTCCGATGCTGAGGCGTTGTTTGACTACCGCTCCCATCCTGACGTAGCGCGATACCAGAATTGGTGGCCGGAGACGCTTGAAGAAGTCGAGCGTTTCATCCGCAACCAATCGCGCTTGCTGGCGCCTAAACCGGGACAGTGGTTTCAGCGGGCCATTCGCCAGCGCGACGATGGTGTGTTGATCGGCGACCTGGCTTTCTGCCTCTCAGGCGATGGTCGGGCGGAGTTCGGCATCAACGTGGCGCCATCGCACCAGGGCAAAGGCATCGCCCATGAAGCCCTGCAGGCGCTATTGGGGTTGTTGTTCGGGGTCATGGGCGTGCACCGCGCCCACTGTTCTGTGGATCCGCGCAACCTGGCCAGTATGGCGCTGATGCGATCGCTGGGCCTGCGGCAGGAGGCCCATTTCCGGGAAAGTCTGCGCTTCCGGGGCGAGTGGGTGGACGACGTGATCTTCGCCCTGCTGGCGCGCGAGTGGCAGGCACGCGTTCCGAAGAACGCAGACGAGGCCACATCGCGTTAAGCTGTGAGGGTTTCCCCGCAGACGACCCGAGCCTCGTGTCCAGCAACTCCTTCGGCAAACTCCTCACCGTCACCACGTTTGGCGAAAGCCACGGCCCCGCCATTGGCTGTGTGATCGATGGCTGTCCGCCGGGGTTGTCCATCACCGCCGAGGAATTCCGTACCGATCTCGATCGACGCGCGACCGGCAAGAGTCGCCATACCTCGCAGCGTCGCGAGGCGGATGAGGTCGAGATTCTCTCGGGCGTGTACGAGGGCAAGACCACCGGTACGCCGATAGCACTGCTGATCCGCAACACCGATCAGCGCAGCAAGGACTACGGCGATATCACGCAGACCTTCCGACCGGGTCACGCCGATTACACCTATTGGCAGAAATACGGTATCCGCGACCCGCGCGGTGGTGGGCGCGCCTCGGCGCGCGAGACCACCATGCGCGTGGCTGCTGCAGTGATCGCCAAGAAATGGCTGGCCGAGCGCTACGGTGTGCGCGTCCGTGGCTATATGGCGCAAATCGGCGAGATCACGCCGGGGTCGTTCGATTGGGCGGCGGTGGAGCAGAACCCGTTCTTCTGGCCTGATGCGCACGAGGTCTCCACTCTTGAGTCGTATATGGATGCCTTGCGCAAGTCGGGCGATTCCGTGGGCGCGCGCGTCACCGTGGTAGCCGATGGCGTGCCGCCGGGTTGGGGCGCACCCATTTACGGCAAGCTCGATGGCGACCTGGCAGCGGCGCTGATGTCGATCAACGCCGTGAAGGGTGTGGAGATCGGCGACGGCTTCGGTGTCGTCGCGCAACACGGCAGTCAGCATCGCGACGAAATCACGATGGACGGCTTTACGTCCAATCATGCGGGCGGCATTCTGGGTGGCATCAGTACGGGGCAGACCGTGGTGGCATCGATGGCGCTCAAACCTACCTCGAGCATCCTCATCCCCGGTCACAGCGTGAACCTGGCGGGCGACCCCGTCGACGTGGTGACCAAGGGGCGCCATGACCCCTGTGTGGGGATTCGTGCCGCGCCCATCGCGGAAGCCATGATGGCTCTGGTACTGATGGATCACGCGCTGCGCCATCGTGCGCAATGCGGCGATGTTGGCGAGGTTGCCCCTCGCATTCCCTGAAAAGAGCCGGTCCGCGATTCGGGCTGGTGCGGACTAAAAGCAGAAGATGACCGCAAAACCGAAAGTCTGGGTATCCCGACCGCTCTTCCCCGATGTGCTGGCACGTCTGGCGCAGTATTTCGATGTCGATGCGGAAGCCATCGAGCGCCGGCACACTGCGGTCGAGCTCAAGCACAAGCTCGCCAGCGTCGATGCGGCGCTGGTGGGACTTGCCGATCGAGTGGATGCAGGTGTTCTCGAAGGCAACCGACGCCTCAAGGTGGTGGCCAATCTCGGCGTGGGGTTCAACAACCTCGATCTCGAGGCGCTGACCCGGGCTGGCGTGCTGGCCAGCAATACGCCTGGGGTACTCAACGAGAGCGTGGCCGATTTCGCCTGGGCTTTGATGCTGACGGCGGCGCGGCGCGTGGGGGCGGCGGAACGCTGGTTGCGGGCAGGGCATTGGCCGGGCGCCAACATGCGTTTCGACGACTGGCTGGGTCTGGACCTGCACGGCCGTACGCTGGGCATCCTTGGCATGGGCCGCATCGGGCAAGGCGTGGCGCGTCGCGCCGCCGGGTTCGACATGCGGGTGCTGTATCACAACCGATCGAGACTGCCTGAGATGGTCGAGCGCCAGTGTGGGGCGACGCTGGTCACCAAGTCGGAGCTGTTGCAGCAGGCCGATTTCCTGGTGCTTGTGTTGCCTTTCACCCCTGAGAATCGGCACGCCATCGGGGCCCCCGAGCTGGCGCAGGTGAAGCCCTCGGCGGTGCTGATAAACATTGCACGCGGCGGTATCGTCGATGATGCTGCGCTTGCGATAGCCTTGCGCGAAGGCCGGCTGGCGGCCGCGGGTCTGGACGTGTTCGAAGACGAACCGAACGTGCATCCGGACCTGCTCGCGTTGGACAATGCGGTGCTGTGCCCGCATATCGCCAGCGCCAGCGAAGAAACGCGCCGTGCCATGGCTAGCCTGGCGGCCGACAATGTGATTGCGGCCCTGGGTTATGGCGAGGCGGCTGGAAAGCCGCCGACACCCCTGAATCCGGCGGTCATGGCACGCTGGACCGTCTACAAAGCGTGACGATATTCACGCCCGTGCGTGTCGCGGGTTGTTTTGCGCGCCGCCCCGGCTAGATTTCTGCAGATGCGGAGATCAGGTTACCCCCCAAGCCGGGACGGTTTTCCGAATCCTCTTACCTGATACCGGGACATGAGCAAGAAGAGCAGTTACAAGGTGGCAATGGTCGGCGCGACGGGCGCCGTGGGTGAAACCCTGCTGGCGATCCTCGCTGAGCGCGAGTTTCCGATCAGCGAGCTGGTGCCGCTGGCAAGCGAGCGCTCCGCGGGCGACAAAATCACCTTCGACGGCAAACAGGTCGTAGTGCGCAACCTTGCCGACTACGATTTCAATGGCGTCGACATCGCCTTCTTCTCGGCCGGTGGCTCGGTGAGCCGCGAGCATGCCCCGCGTGCCGCTGCCGCTGGTGCCGTGGTGATCGACAACACTTCTGAGTACCGCTACCAGGATGACATCCCCCTGGTGGTGAGCGAGGTGAATCCTCACGCCATCGCCGAGTACACCACGCGCGGCATCATCGCCAACCCCAACTGCTCGACCATGCAGATGCTGGTGGCGCTGGCGCCGATCCACCGTTCGGTAGGCATCGAGCGCATCAATGTGGCGACCTACCAGTCCGTCTCCGGCGCCGGTCGCAGCGGCATGGAAGAGTTGGGCAAGCAGACTGCGGCGCTGCTGGGCTTCCAGGACGTGGAAACCAACAAATTCTCCAAGCAGATCGCGTTCAACGTGATCCCGCACATCGACGACTTCCAGCCGAACGGCTACACCAAGGAAGAAATGAAGATGGTGTGGGAGACGCGCAAGATCTTCGAAGACCCGACCATCCAGGTGAACCCTACCGCGGTACGTGTGCCGGTGTTCTACGGTCACTCCGAGGCCGTGCACATCGAGACGCGCGACAAGATCACCGCGGAGCAGGCGCGCGAGCTGCTCGAAAAAGCCGAGGGCGTGGTCGTGGTCGACGAGCGCAAGGCTGGCGGCTATCCGACGCCGGTGAGCGACGCGGCCGGCAAGGACCCGGTGTTCGTGGGTCGCATTCGCGAGGACATCTCGCACGAGCGCGGCCTGGATATGTGGATCGTGTCGGACAACATCCGTAAAGGCGCGGCGCTCAACGCCGTTCAAATCGCTGAACTTCTCATCAAGGACTATCTGTAATGAAAATGATGCTGTCGGGGCTGGTGATGTGTTCGTTGGTGTTTGCCGTGCCGGCCCAGGCAGCACAGGCTCAGGCGTCGTCCGCCGCCAAGGCGGGCGACCAAAAACAGGTCGATCAGGCGATCGAAAAGCAGCAGGCTACGGTCAAGCAGTTGCAGGGTGACGTGGAACGCGCGGAAGGCCACTCCCACGAGACGGACGCGAAGCTCAAGCAGCAGGACCAGACCATTGCGGACCTGCAGAAGCAGCTCAAGGATTTGCAGGGTGCATCCCCGGCCGCCGGGCACCCCGCAAAAGGTGGCTGAGATCCGCCACCCTACAAGAACAAGTGGTAGCAAGACACTGTAAATATTGGCCAACGCTATTGTTGATTGGCCCATACCTAACTAAAGTGACGCCTCGTTCCAGGTGTTGCCGTTTTCGGCGCGCCGATGAGAAACGTCACGGGGTCGTTCGGGGGATAACACGATGAATCGTTCGTTGAAGCTGTCGATGTTGCTGGCGCTCGCCTTGGGCAGCACCCAGGCAGCTGCGCTGGAACTGGGTCAGATCCAGGTGAAATCGGCTCTGGGCCAGCCCCTGCTGGCTGAAATACCCGTCAACCCCGAAAGCCCGGCTGAGCTGCAAAACCTCACCGCGCGACTGGCCTCGGCGGAAGATGCCGCCCAGGCAGGCGTAGCAGCCGGCCCGACGATTCCGCTGCAGTTCGCCGTAGTGGACGGCGCCAATGGCAAGAAAGTCATTCGCATCACCAGCGCCGCCCCGGTAAACGACCCTTATCTGGACTTGCTGGTGGAAGTGAACAACGCCGCCGGCAAGAGCCTGCGTGAGTTCACCATCCTGCTCGACCCGCCGACCGGCGTGTCCCACGTCCCGGCGACGGCGGCACCGACTCAGGCGGCTCCCAAGTCGTCGCGTCGTTCGACGGCTCCGGCATCGTCCAGCACCAGCCAGGCCAGCGCCGCCGCACCGGCCCCCGCGCCGGAGCCCAAGCCGGCCAAGCCCAAGCCCGCCGCTGCACCGCGCGCAGCGGCCGGCAGCACCTTCCCCGTCGAGAGCGGTCAGACGCTCTCGGGTATCGCGCATGAAACCGCGCCGGAAGGCGTGGACATCAACCAGATGCTGTTGGCCCTCAAGCAGGCCAACCCGGATGCGTTCTACCGCGACAACATCAACGCGCTGAAGAGCGGCGTGGTGCTGCGCGTGCCCACCCGTGAGGATGCGCAGGCGATGGCCGTGGCGGCCGCCGCGGCAGAAGTGCGTCGCCAGAACAGCGATTGGCGCTCGGGCGCTGCCCGTACGGCGACCACCGTTGCCGACGCCGGCACGCGCGCCAACGCGACATCTGCGCCGACCACTGGCGGGCAGGCTGGCGACCATCTGTCGCTGGTGCCGGCCAAGGAAGGTTCGGACAACGCGGCTGGCAAGGGCGGCAAGGGTGACAAGGCCGAAAAGGGCATGGCCTCCCTCCATCAGGATCTGCTGCGCAGCCAGGAATCGCTGGCTTCCCTGCAGCAGCAGGGCGATGAGCTGAAGTCGCGCCTGAAGGATCTGGAAGACATCAACGGCAAGAACGAGCGTCTGCTGTCGCTCAAAGACAACGAAATCGCCGACCTGCAACACAAGCTTGGCGAGGCCCGCAAGACCAAGAGTCTGCCTGCCGCAGCCGTGGCGACACCGGCGGCAGCTGCCAGCGCGCCGGCCAAGCAGGAGGCGGCCAAGGCTGCCGACGAGACCGTGGTCAAGGCCAACGAGCCGGCTGCGGCACCGGCACCGGCTGCGAGCGTTCCGGCTTCCGCCGGCAGCGCCGCCGCGCCGGCGCACGCCAGCACGGCACCCGCCGTCGTCACCACGCCGGCCCCGGCCAAGCCAGCAGCCAAACCGGTACCGCCGGTGGCGGAAGAAGATCCCTGGTACATGCAGACTTGGGCGTGGGGCGCCGGCGCCGGCGCTGCCGTACTGCTGCTCCTGCTGGGCCTGCGCGGCCGTGGCCGCAAGCCTGTGGCCGCAGCGGCTGCTTCGTCCTCGCTGGCCGACCGGTTCGGTACGGTGCCTCCGGGCGGGCCGGCCAGTGCCGATCCGGACCAGGATGAGCTGCTCGACCAGCTGGCCGAGCATCCGGACGACATTGGACTGCATCTGGAACTGGTGAGCCTCTACTACAGCCGCCGCGACGTGGACCACTTCGAAGCCGCTGCCGAGGCCATGCATGCGCACATGAGCGACCCGCAGCAGCCCGAGTGGCAGGATGTGGTGCACATGGGTGAAGACCTGGTGCCGGAGCATCCGCTGTTTGCTCATGCCGTGCAGCGCGCGCCGCAGGGTGGAGCAGCGCATGACGCCTTGGATCACTTCGACCTGGGCCGCTACGCCAATAATCTCGAGGACGATGATCTGCCGCCGCCGATCCCGTCGACCTCGGCGCAGCAGGTGCATCATCCCAAGGTCAGCGAGTATCACTTCGATTTCGATCTGACCCCGCGCCCGACGAATCACCACGCCAACGCACCGGCGCCGGCAGCAGCAACGGTGGTCGAAGAGCAGGTTGACGAAGCGTTGGATGCTCACGCCTCCACCTGGGAGTTTGCCGAGCCGATGGCCGACGAACCGGTGAGCCATGCTTCGCACCACGAGTCGCATAACGACCTGGGCGAGCTCAACGACAATCCGGTGGACACCAAGCTGGATCTGGCCCGCGCCTACCTCGACATGGGCGATCCGGATGGTGCCCATGCAATGCTGGAAGAGGTCATGCACGAAGGTACGCAGATGCAGAAGGACGTTGCCAAGCGCCTGCTGGACGGCATCCGCTAAACCGTCCGCGCCAAAGCGTTACCACCCACGGGCCGGCTTTTGCCGGCCCGTGTGCGTTTGGGGCCTGCTCACCCGCCGCGAATGGCCTGCTACCCTGTGCGCTTCTGTTGACGGCATCTGTTTCTTCATGCGCATCGCCCTGGGTATCGAATACGACGGCACTGAATTTTCCGGCTGGCAGCGGTTGAGCCATGGCAACACCGTGCAGGGTGTATTGGAGCAGGCGCTGTCGTTCGTGGCCGCGCATCCGGTGGAAGTGACCTGTGCGGGGCGCACCGACGCCGGCGTGCATGGGCGTTGCCAGGTGGTGCATTTCGATACCGAGGTGCAGCGCGACATGCGTGGCTGGGTGTTGGGCACCTGCTCCAACCTGCCGGCCAGTGTGGCCGTGCTGTGGGCGCAGCCGATCGATGGCGCATTTCATGCGCGCTTCTCGGCACGCAGCCGACGCTATCGCTACCGCATTCTCAATCGCCAGGTGCGTGCCGCGCTCGATGCGCGTTACGTCACCTGGGAACGCCTGCCGCTCGATGCCACGCGTATGCACGAGGCGGCACAGGCGCTGGTGGGCGAGCACGATTTCACCGCGTTCCGCGCCATTTCCTGCCAGGCGGCCCATCCTCGGCGCCAAGTGCACGCAGTAAGCGTGCGGCGCGAGGAAGAGCAGGTCATCATCGAGATCGAGGCGAATGCCTTCCTGCATCACATGGTGCGAAACATTGTCGGGTCACTGCTGCCGATCGGTCGCGGTGAGCAGCCCGTGGCCTGGATAGGCGAACTGCTGGCGGGGCGCAGCCGCGAAGTCGCCGGACCTACGGCCCCGGCATCGGGCCTGACCTTTCTCGGTCCGCGCTATGAAACGCATTGGGGCCTGCCGGCGGAGGTGAGCCAGTGACCCGCATCAAGTGCTGCGGCATGACCCGTGTCGAAGACGCACAGCTGGCAGCGCAGCTCGGTGCCGATGCCATTGGCGTGGTGTTTACGGCGCGCAGCAAGCGCCGCGTGAGCATGGCGCAGGCGCAGGCCATAGCCCAGGCTGTTCCACCGTTCGTCAGCGTGGTTGCTCTCTTCATGGATGACGACGCATCGCTGGTGCAGGAAGTGATCGACGCGGTTCAACCGGATCTGCTGCAGTTCCATGGCGATGAGCACGACGAATGGTGCGCTCAGTTCGGTCACCGCTACCTCAAGGCCATTGCGATGGGTGCGGGCGAAGCGGCGTTGTCGCGCTTGCGCGACTATCCCGGCGCAGCAGGACTATTGCTTGATGGACACGGCCTGGGCGAAGCCGGCGGTAGTGGCAAGGCATTCGATTGGTCGTTGATGCCCCAGGATCTGGCGCAGCCATTGATCCTGGCGGGTGGCCTGACGTCGTCCAACGTGGCCGAGGCGATTCACATCGCACGACCGTGGGCGGTGGATGTGGCCAGTGGCGTGGAGTCGGCGCCCGGCATCAAAGACCCGCGCAAGCTGGCGGATTTCATCGCGGCCGTGCGCGCAGCCGGCCATTAACGTTCGTTATCAGTCCCAGGAATCCTATGCCCGTTCCCATGGAGGAGTTTCGCTACGATGGCCAGCCAGACGCGCTGGTAGACATCATTCGTGGCGAGCGGCCGGTGGTGATCCGGGGACTGGTGAAGCATTGGCCGATGGTCGCCGATGCAACGGTATCGGACCAGGCTTTTGCCTCGCGTCTGATGGCGCTGGACAACGGCACCGTTGTCGACGCGTTGCTGATGCCACCCGAAGAGCAGGGCATGATCGGCTATCGCGGTGACGCCGAGGCTTTCAACTTCAATCACCATCGCGTGTCTGTGACGCAAGGGCTGCAGAAGTTGCTGCAGTTCGCCGGTCAGGGCGATGCGCCGGGCATCGCGCTGCAAAGCGCGCCCATCGCCACCTGCTTGCCTGGTTTGCTGGACGGACATGCCATGCCGTTGCTTGAGGAGGCGATCAAACCGCGCTTGTGGATTGGTAACCGTGTCACCACGCCGGCGCATTTCGACGAGTACCACAACATCGCCTGCGTCGTGTGCGGCACGCGGCGCTTCACCCTGTTTGCGCCGGAGCAGGTACGCAATCTCTACATTGGCCCGCTGGATTTCGCGCCCACGGGTGCAGCCATCAGCATGGCGCGCCTCGACCAGGCGGATGATCCGCGCTTTCCACGCTTGAAATTGGCGCTTGCCGAAGCGCAGGTCGCAGATCTGTCACCGGGTGACGCCATCTACATACCACCCATGTGGTGGCACCACGTTGCCTCGCTGGGTTCGCTCAACGCGCTGGTGAATTACTGGTGGAAGCAGGAGCAGGGCGCCGGCCTGGCACCCAGCACGCGGTTGGGTGGCTTGCTTCATTGCATCCTGCTGTTCAAATCACTGCCGCCCACCGAGCGTGCTGCATGGCGCGAATTGCTGGATCACTACGTGTTTGGTGACGAAGACCCTGCCGCGCATATTCCCGAAGCGCGTCGCGGCTGGCTGGGCGAACTGGATGCAGAGCAATCAGCGAAATTGCTGGAGCGCATTCGGCGCTATCTCTGATTGCCGCGCGAAGCGGGGTTTTCCACAGCACATGTGGATGCCCACGGGAAAAGCTTGTGGATAGGTGAGCTATCTCACTGACTGCAAAGCAATGCTGACGCGTTGATGTACAAATGTGCAGCGTGAGGCGGGTTGTGTCTCGCACAGGGTGCGCTCCCACACATCACGCTGCCCCATGGGAGCGCACCCTGTGCGCGATGAACTCGAATAAGCGCAACGTGTTTTCCACAGCGAATGTGGATGCGCACGGGAAAAGCTTGTGGATAGGTAACCTATCTCACTGAGTTGCAAGAGGTTGCGACGCGGTGGTGCGTGATTGCGCAGCGTGAGGCGAAATGCGGTCGCGCACGAGTGCGCGCCTACAAAAGTGCGTATCTGTAGGAGCGCACTTGTGCGCGACCATCACACAACAGCACCGCATGTTTTCCACAGCACATGTGGATGCCGCACTAACAAAGCTGTGGAAAAGTATCGTAACTGCTTGCTACGCAAGGCGATCAGTACGCGATGATGAAAAAATGCGCAGCGATGCGACAACGCGATGCATGCGGTTTTCCACAGCGCATGTGGATGCGTGCAGGAAAAGCCTGTGGATAGATGCGCTATCTCTCTGATCGCCATACAAAGCTGACGCGTTGGTGCGCAATTGCGCAGCATTGGCAGCACAGTCGCCATCACCTCGGCGTGCAACATCAGTGTTGCGCGGTAGCGCCTCGCGCGAACTCATCTTTGAGCCATGCCGCCAGCGACTCAGCGCGCTCCATCGGCAGGCGAGCCGGCGTCGCCAGCACCCACCAGGATGCGGTGTCATGAAAGCCCCACGGCGCCATCAGTCTTCCGGATGCCAGGTCGTCAGCCACCAGCTGTTCCGGCGCGATGGCAACGCCACGGCCGGCGACGGCGGCTTCGATCAGGTGGTACAAGTGCGGGTAGGCCTGACCCTGCGGCAGCTTCGTTTCATCCAGGCCGGCATGTTGTGCCCAGAGTGACCACGCTCGCGGCCGCGAGGAGGTATTGAGCAAGGGCAGCGTCAGCAGCGCCTGCGGGCGACTGTGATCTAGCTGATGTGCTTTGGCAAAGCTGGGGCTTACGACCGGCCCCATGCGTTCACGCGCCAGAGGATGGACATGCCAGCCCGCGGGCCACGGGGCTTCACCGGCCAGCACGGCGGCGTCGAGCCCGCTGAGCGCCTCATCGAAGGCCGCTTCCTGCGGGCGCAGGTGCAGATCCAACGCGGGCAGATCCGCCATCAGGCACTCGAGGCGGGGAATCATCCAGCGTGCCAGCAGGCTGACCGGGCATCCGAGTACGAACGGTGCGTGAGAGACATCGTTGCGCAGGGCGTCGCAGGTCTCTCGCAGCTGCGCAAACGCGGCCGTGCTGGTATTGCGCAATCGCTGCCCTGCGGCAGTCAGCACGAGGCCGCGCCCCTGGCGTTGGAACAGGGCGGTGCCCAGTTCCTCCTCCAGTGAGCGAATGTGTCGGCTCACGGCACCGTGGGTGACGTGCAGCTCGGCCGCCGCACGGCTGACGCTGCTCAGTCGCGCAGCGGCTTCGAAGGCGTGCAGGGCATTCAACGAGGGCAGCGGGCGAGGCATCGGATATGTGAGTTTTCCTGACGTATGGCGGCCATCATATCGCTTTTGGCGCCAGCGCCTTTGGGATAGGGTGGGCGTTGCCTCCCGCCCTTTTCCCCCGAGTGCCCCATGAGCAAGATCGACTTCAGCGCCTACCCCGACGAGCACGGGCGCTTCGGTAACTACGGCGGCAGCTATGTCGCCGAGACCCTGATGGCACCGCTGGCTGAGCTCACCGAGGCCTATCTGCGGTTGCGCCAGGACCCCGACTTTCTGGCCGAGCTGGATCGTGACCTGAAGTACTACGTGGGGCGCCCGAGCCCGATCTACCACGCCGAGCGGCTGTCGCAGCACGTCGGTGGCGCGCGCATCCTGCTCAAGCGCGAGGATCTGAATCACACCGGCGCGCACAAGATCAACAACACCATCGGTCAGGCGTTGGTGGCGCGTCGCATGGGCAAGCCCCGCATCATCGCGGAGACCGGTGCGGGCCAGCACGGCGTGGCCAGCGCCACCGTGGCTGCGCGCTTCGGGCTCAAGTGTGTGGTGTACATGGGCGCAGTGGATATTGAGCGGCAGAAGATCAACGTCTACCGGATGAAGCTGCTCGGTGCGGAAGTCGTGCCAGTGACCTCCGGCTCGAAAACCCTGAAGGACGCACTCAACGAAGCGATGCGCGATTGGGTCACCAACGTGGCCGACACCTTCTACATCATTGGCACCGTCGCGGGTCCGCACCCGTATCCGCTGATGGTGCGCGATTTCAATGCCATCGTGGGCCGTGAGGCGCGCGTACAGATGCAGGAACAGTTCGGTCGACTGCCGGATGTGATGACAGCGTGTGTGGGCGGCGGCTCCAACGCCATCGGTCTGTTCCACGCCTTCCTCAATGACGAGCAGGTGCGCATCGTCGGTGCCGAAGCGGCGGGTGAGGGCATTGCCACCGGCCATCATGCCGCTTCGCTGGCAGCCGGCCGCCCCGGTGTATTGCACGGCAACCGCACCTATGTGCTGTGCGACGACAACGGCCAGATCACCGAGACGCACTCGGTGTCGGCGGGTCTCGATTACCCCGGCGTGGGGCCGGAGCACGCCTTTCTCAAAGATGCGGGGCGCGCGGAATACGTCGGCGTCACCGACGACGAGGCGCTGGAGGCATTCCATCTGCTGGCGCGCACTGAAGGCATTCTCGCGGCGCTCGAATCCAGCCATGCCGTAGCGCAGGCGATCAAGCTGGCGCGCGAATATCCGAAGGATGGCCTGGTGCTGTGCAACCTTTCCGGTCGCGGCGACAAGGACGTGCACACCATTGCTGCGCGCGAAGGAGTGCAGGTATGAGCCGCATCGACCGTCGTTTCGCCCAACTGAAGGCCGCCGGCCGTACGGGGCTGATTCCGTTTGTCACTGCAGGCGATCCGTCGCCGCAGCACGCCGTCGCGCTGATGCATGCACTGGTCGATGCCGGCGCCGACGTGATCGAGCTGGGTGTGCCGTTTTCCGACCCCATGGCGGACGGCCCGGTGATCCAGCACGCAAGCGAGCGCGCGATCGCCAAGGGCGTCGGTCTCGGTGACGTACTGCGCTGGGTCGCCGAGTTCCGTCAGCGGGACGCGCAAACCCCGGTCGTGCTGATGGGTTACCTCAACCCCATTGAAATCCACGGCTACCAACGCTTCGCCCAGGAAGCGGTGCAGGCTGGTGTGGACGGCGTACTGGTGGTCGACTGCCCGCTCGAAGAGTCGGCGGTGCTGCAGCCCCTGCGCGAGGCTGGGCTGCAGCAGATCCTGCTGGTGGCCCCCACCACCGCACCCGCGCGTATGGTGCAGTTGTGCGGGTCGGCGCAGGGTTTCCTGTACTATGTCTCGTTCGCCGGCATCACGGGCGCGGCACGATTGAGCACCAGCGACATCGCCGCACGTGTGGCCGATATCCGCGCGAAGTCGAAAGCGCCGGTGGCCGTGGGGTTTGGTGTGCGCGATGCGCAGTCGGCCAAGGCCATCGCCGGCTTCGCGGATGCGGTGGTGATCGGCAGTGCGCTGGTGGAGCGCCTGGCGGGTGCGGAAGGTGTCGACGACATCGCCGCGCGAGCCAGGGACTTCCTGGCGCCGATCCGCGCCGCGCTGGATGCGCATTGAGGACACGCTGCGTTTGTGACGCGGCGTCGCGTCATGAACGTTTGAGGTGTTGCGATGAACTGGCTCCAGAAAATCATGACCCCCCGTGCTCGCACGGAAGCCTCCGGCACTGCCGGCAAGGGCAAAGTGCCGGAGGGCGTGTGGGAGAAGTGCGGTGGTTGCGGCACGGTGCTGTATCGGCCGGAGCTGGAACGCAACCTGATGGTCTGCCCCAAGTGCGGTCATCACCACACCATCGACGCGCGTGCGCGACTGGATTCGTTCCTCGATCCGGGTTCGGCGCAGGAGCTGTGGGCCAGCATGGAGCCGAGCGACCCGCTCAAGTTCCGTGACTCCAAGAAGTACCGCGACCGCATCGTGGCCATGCAGAAGAGTTCCGGCGAAAAAGACGCGCTGGTTGCCATGAGCGGTCGCCTGAAGGGCCGTCCGCTGATGGCTGTGGCCTTTGAGTTCTCCTTCATGGCCGGCTCGATGGGCTCGGTGGTGGGCGAGAAGTTCACGCGCGCCGCAGAGCGTGCGCTGGCCGATCGCAGCGCACTGGTGTGCTTCTCCGCCACCGGCGGTGCGCGCATGCAGGAATCGCTGTTCTCGCTGATGCAGATGGCCAAGACCTCGGCCGCGTTGGCGCGCTTGCGTGACGCTGGTGTGCCGTACATCAGCGTGCTGACGCATCCGACCACCGGTGGCGTGTCCGCAAGTCTTGGTATGTTGGGCGACATCAACGTTGCCGAACCGAAGGCACTGATCGGCTTCGCCGGCCCGCGCGTGATCGAGCAGACTGTGCGCGAGACGCTGCCGGAAGGTTTCCAGCGTTCGGAATTCCTGGTGGAGCATGGCGCGATCGATCTGATCGTCGATCGCCGCGAGATGCGTGACAAGCTTGCCGATCTGCTCGGCATCATGATGAAGGCACCACGCGTCGCCTGATCGATCACGCATGGGTGATATACGAAAAACAGCGCCTTTAGGCGCTGTTTTTTTGCCTGCGGGTTTTCCACAGCGCATGTGGATGTGTGCTGGAGAAGCCTGTGGATAGGTGTGCTATCTCACTGATCGCAAAGTAATGCTGACGCGTTGATGCACAAATGTGCAGCGTGGGGCAGGTTGTGTCGCGCACAGGGTGCGCTCCCACTCAAAACGCTGTCATGTGGGAGTGCACCCTGTGCGCGACGAACCCGCGAGAACGCCACGTGTTTTCCACAGCACGTGTGGATGTGCACGGGAAAAGCTTGTGGACAGATGTGCTATCTCACTGATACCAAAGCGATGCCGACTCGTTGATGCGCAATTGCACAGCACGGCGAGAGTGGGTCGCGCACACCTGCGCTCCTACAACGACATTCACCTGTAGGAGCGCACTTGTGCGCGACCGTTGCCGCAAGTACTCCGTGTTTTCCACAGCGCATGTGGATGCCACCTGCATAAGCCTGTGGACAAGCGACTCGCAGGCCTTTATCGACAATGACTTGTCACACCGTGCTGATCTTTTGACCAGTCGTTGCGTGTTTTCCACAGCGATTGTGGACGTCGATGGAGCAAACCTGTGGAAAAGTATCGCAACTATCTGTTGCGGCGGGCATTCACTACGCTGTGGTGAAAAAATGTCCAATACCGGAGCGACTGCGCCTACCTTGTTTTCCACAGCGAATGTGGATGCGCACAGGAAAAGCCTGTGGATAGGTGCGCTATGTGTTTGACGGCAAAGTCATTGCGACACGTTGATGCACAAATAGACACCAAGGCGTCGAACTTCATCCCACCAGTGCGTGTAGCGGCAGCAGCCACAGCGACAACGCACCCAACGCACTGCCGATGGCGGTCGCAGCGATCACGTCGCTCGGGTAATGCAGGCCAAGGACTACGCGAGAGGCACCCACCAGTGCCGTGAAAGTCAGTAGTAGCGGCGCAAGCACCGGATACCAGGCGAGCGCGACCACGGTGAAACTCACCGCCTGCAGCGTGTGACCGGAGGGGAAGCTGAATTCATCCAGTGGCGGCACGTGGGCGATGACGCCCGGGCAGGCGCGGAAGGGGCGTGGGCGACGCGTCCAGCGCTTGAGCAGTCGATACAACAGCAAGGCGGTAAGCCCGGTGATCGCCATCTGGGCGGCAGCCAGCAGCCCGCGGCGCCCGTCCACCAACGCGAGCACGGCCATCAGCGAATACCAGAACACACCATCACCCAGCCGGCTGATGATGCTGAAGAACACGCCTACTGCCCGGCGCGTTCCCCAGCGGTTGGCCGCCACACACATGCGGCGATCGATGGCAAAGCGAGGTCCGGCGGGAAGGTCAGGCGTGTGCAGCGGTGGCATGGTGCTCATGCGCATTCTCCTCGGCCAGCTCATGCAACAGGTTTTCGAACTCGTGAATCACCGCGTCTGGCGACAGGCCGGCAATGCTCGCGTGCGCCGCGCGCCCCATGTGGCGAATCAGGCTGGCATTGCAGGCCAGCGTCGTGGCCGCGTCGATAAAGGCCCGCTCATTGCCAATGTCGATGCGATACCCGTTGTGGCCGGTGCGCAGATGCTCGCGCGCCGCGCCTTCCTCATAGGCCACCACCGGCAGGCCCGAGGCGAGTGCCTCGAGGATGACGTTGCCGAAGGTTTCGCTGAGGCTGGGAAAGGGAAACAGGTCGGCGCTGGCATAGTGCTGGGCCAGCGCTTCGCCAAGCTGCATGCCGGCGAAAATGAAGTCGGGGTTGGCGGCCTGCAGTGCGGCTCGTGCCGGGCCATCGCCCACCCATACGTAACGGGCCTTGGGCACCTGCTGCTGGATGGCACGGAAGCAGCGCACCGCCAGATCGAGGTTCTTCTCGGGCGCGATGCGGCCCACATAGAGCACCACCGGCGTATTGCCGTCGACGCCCCAGCTCTGCCGCAACTCGGCGCTGCGGTGGCGTGGATGGAACAGCTGAGTATCCACAGCACGGCGCAGCAGTCGCGCGGTATCCACACCCAGGGAGGTCAGCTCGCGTGCCAGCGCTTCGGTAGGCACCAGGGTGGCCGCGGCGCGGCGATGGAAGCTACGCAAATAGTGGCGGACCACCGGCGTTAGAAAGCCCAGGCCGTAATGGTTCGCATAGGTGTCGAAGCGGGTGTGGAAGCCGGTGGCGACAGGAATGCCCAGGTGATTGGCTGCGCGCACGGCAGACCACCCCAGCGGCCCCTCCGTGGCGACATAGATGGCGTCGGGGCGCAGTCGCGTCCAGCGATCTCGCAGTGCACCACCGGCGGGCAGGCCAAAACGCAGGCCCGGGTAGCGGGGCAGGGAGGCGCCGCGAACTTCGAGGGTGACGATGCCAGGCTCGTCCTTGAACGGCTGCTGCTGGCGGGGACGGATCAGGTCGACCGTGTGGCCCTGCGACGCCAGTCCGGCGGCGAGGCTATGCACGGTCAGTGCCACGCCGTTGATCTCGGGTGGATACGTTTCGCTGACAATGCCGATGCGCACTAGAACATACCGTTGGCTGGCCCGGGGCAGTTTCCTCAGCTGGCGTTGCGGGGGCGTGGCGCGGGTATGACGGGTGCGTGACGGGCGACACAAGCGGTGGGGTTGTAAACGCCAGCTTGAGACTTCACGAGTACACTGGACCGACCTGTCACCGAGGAGACACGCCGATGAAACGCCTGTTGCTTGCTGTCGCGCTTGCCGCCATGGCTGCCGGCACCTTTGCCGCCAAAGCGCCGACTGGCCTGCCGGTTACCAAGGCACCTGCGGGTGCCGAGGTCTACATCATTTCGCCCCTGGATGGTCAGGTGGTGGGCCAGGACGTCCTGGTGGAGTTCGGCCTCAAGGGCATGGGTGTCGCCCCGGCCGGCGTAAAAAAGGTGGGCACCGGCCACCATCACCTGCTGGTCGATGTGACGGAGATGCCGGCTGCCGGCAAGCCGATTTCGAAGGACACACAGCACATCCACTTCGGCGATGGCCAGACCGAAACCATGCTCCATCTGGCCCCCGGCAAGCACACGCTGCAGCTCGAGCTGGCGGATGAGAACCACATTCCGTTCGATCCGCCGATCGTTTCACAGCCCATCAGCATCACCGTGAGGTGAATTTGTCACCGGGGTTGCCGCCACTCATGCGGCAACTCCGGTCCCGGTTAGGGGCGCGGATCGGCTAAAATCGCCGTTTTCGTCTTTCAGGACAGCTTCCGTCCCATGACCGTCCGCACCCGTTTCGCCCCCAGTCCCACCGGTTTCCTGCACATTGGCGGCGCCCGCACGGCGCTTTACTGCTGGCTGGAGGCCCGTCGCCGCGGTGGCCAGTTCGTGCTGCGCATCGAGGACACCGACCGCGAACGTTCCACCGAGGAGGCTGTACAGGCCATCCTCGACGGCATGCAGTGGCTGGGTCTGCGTCACGACGAAGGCCCGATCTACCAGACCGCGCGCCTGGATCGTTACAAGCAGGTGGCCGACGAGCTGCTGAAGGCCGGCAAGGCCTACTACGCCTACGAGTCCAAGGACGAGATCGAGGCCATGCGCAACGAGGCGATGGCCAAGGGCGAAAAGCCCCGTTACAACGGCTATTACCGCGACCGCAACGAGCCGTATCGCGACGACCCGAATCGCGTGATCCGTTTCAAGAACCCGCTGGAAGGCTCGGTGGTGTTCGACGACAAGGTGAAGGGTCGTGTGGAGTGGAGCAACGCCGAACTCGACGATCTGGTGATCTTCCGCTCGGACGGCTGGCCCACCTACAACTTCGCCGTGGTGGTGGACGACATCGACATGGGCATCACCGAGGTGATCCGCGGCGATGACCACGTCAACAACACCCCGCGCCAGATCAACGTCTACAAGGCACTCGGCGCGCCGGTGCCGGAGTTCGCGCACCTGCCGATGATTCTTGGCCCCGATGGCCAGAAACTCAGCAAGCGCCATGGCGCCGTGAGCGTCATGCAGTACCGCGACGACGGCTTCCTGCCGCACGCCTTGCTCAACTACCTGGTGCGTCTGGGATGGTCGCACGGCGACCAGGAAATCTTCTCCGAGGAGGAGATGATTCGCCTGTTCGATGTGGCCGACGTCAACAAGGCGGCATCGCGCTTTGACGTGACCAAGTTGTCGTGGCTCAACCAGCATTACCTCAAGACGGAAGAGCCCGCGTCGATCGCGCCGGAATTCGAGTGGCATCTGGCGCAGGCGGGCATCGACTTCAGCAAGGGCCCGAAGCCGGCTGACGTCATTGTGGCGTTGCGTGATCGCGTGCAGACGCTCAAGGAAATGGCCGAGCGCGCCAAGATCTGGTACGGCCCGATTAGCGAGTGGGACGACAAGGCGGTTGCCAAGCATCTGCAGAATGACTCGGCGGTGGCAGTGCTGGAGGCGGCGAAGTTGTTGCTGGTTTCCTGTGAGTGGGCGCCGGAGCCGATTCATCAGGTGATTGAGCAGGTGGCGGCGAAGCTTGAATTGGGTATGGGCAAGATTGCGCAGCCGCTGCGTGTGGCAATGACGGGTACGCAGGTGTCGCCGTCGATTGATCACACGATTTATTTGGCGGGGCGTGAGGTGGCGTTGCAGCGTGTGGATGATGCCATCGCGAAGGCGAGAGGCTGAGGCGTTCGCGCCTCGCATTGCCGCCGGCTCGTCATTCCCGGGGGGCTTTTCAACAGCCGAAGGCTGGTCGAGCGGGACAAGCTCGCTAAACGCTCAAAGGCGTGGGTGTTCGCGAGAAGGCGTGTTCTCCCTCACCGTCATCCCCGCGAAAGCGGGGATCCAGCGACTTCGTTCTTGGCACTTAACGTGGCGCTCCCGCCAGCGTGCCGCCTACGCGGCGGGCGTTTCGATCGTCTGCCGACGACGCAAAGCTAGTCCCTGTGGGACGCTCGAGTCACTTTTCTTTTGCTGGCCCAAAAGAAAAGTAACCCAAAGAAAATGGCCTCAAGAGCGGGGCTGCCGTAGCGTCGTGTTGAATAAAAGCCTTGCCGTCCGCGAAGCCCGTATTGTCACGATCGCACGACATGCGGCATGGCTACACCGCAACGCGCCATCGCCAAGAGGACTTAAGGCAGTCGCTCGCTTCGTTGGCGGTTAGGGATCGCGCGATGCACTCCACTTCTCCCTCTCCCCTTGGGGGAGAGGGCCGGGGTGAGGGGTCAATCTTGCCTCACCACTACCCAATAATCGCTTTGCTCAGTCCGCCTACTTGGCTTGCGCCGAAGCCTCGCTTTCCTGCCAACCACCACCCAGTGCCTGTATCAACGCCGCCGTATCACTGAGCCGCTCCGCTTGTGCCTGGATACGTGTGATGCGTGCCTGCTCATACGCCTGCTGCGCGTTGATCAGAACCAGCGCGCCCACAAAGCCCAACTGCTGCTGCTTCTGCGTGAGGTCCAGCGTGCGTTGCGCTGCGCGCTCACCGTCATTGGCGGCCGATAGCGCGCGGGCGTCGGTGTCGATGGCGTAAAGCGTATCAGCCACGTTCTGGAAGGCACCAAGCACAACACTTCGATATTGGGCGGCGGATTGCTGTAGCGCAGCTTCTGCAGCCCGCTGCTTGTGCTTGAGGGCACCGAAGTCGAACACGGTCTGGGTAACGCTGCCGGCTAGCGCCCAGAAAATGTTGTCGTCGCTGAACATGCGGGTGAACGAGGTGGAGCTGCCGCCATAGGCGGCGCTCAACGCGAACTGTGGCAAGCGATTGGCCAGCGCTACACCAACCTCGGCACTCGCGGCATGCACGTTCTCTTCGGCGGCGCGCACGTCCGGGCGTTGCTCCACCAGTTGCGACGGCACGCTCAGTGGCAGTGTGGCCGGCAGGGTGAGGTGCTCCAGGTCAAACTCCGGATCGCCGCCTTGGGCGGGCGGTTCACCGCACAGCACGGCCAGCAGGTCGCGATTCTGTTGCAGCTGTTTCTGCAGACCGGGCAATGCCTGCCGTGCTTGTGCCAGTGCAGTTTCCTGAGCGGCGACATCCAGGGCGGAGGCATAACCAAGCCGGGCCTGGTCATGCAGGATGGCCAGTGCGCGTGTCTGCGCGGCGATCACCGCTTCGGTGGCCTCGATCTGTGCACGTAACGAAGCTTCCAGGATGGCCGCATTCACCACGTTGGCCGCCAACGAAAGCCGTGCCGCCTCGAGTTGAAGACGCTGGTTGTTGGCCTGCGCCTGCAACGATTCCACCGTGCGCCGGTTGAGTCCGAAAACGTCGGGTGCATAGCTGATGTTGAGCTGGGCCGTGTGCAACGTGTAGTAGGTGGCGTTTGACGTGAGCGCGGGTGATAGCGTGCCCACGGCGTCGCGCTGGCGGGAAGGGGCATAGCTCACCTGGGCGGAGGGGAAGAAGGTCGCGCGTTGCGCAGCGACGGTCTCCTGCGCCTGCCGCAATGCAGCCCGCGCGGCATCCAGGTCGGGGTTGTGCGCCAGCGCGCGTTGCACGCGGTCGTTCAGCGCATCCGAGCCGAACACCTGCCACCAGGTTTGCGCAATGGCCTGGGAGGACATCAGTTGTTGCGGATGACCTGTGTCGCTCCCCACTGTCGATGGCAGCGGCTGGCGGGTGAATTCGGTCGGTGTCGCCACGTCGGGGCGCTTATAGTCGGGGCCGATGGCACAGCCGCCGCAACAGGCGATGATGGCTGCCAGCAGCGCCGTGCTGCGCCAGGTTTTCAGGAGTCGACTCATGGCGCACCTCCGCTCAGGCGTCGCTGTTTGCGTTTCTGTGTCCACTCCACCACCAGCACCTGCAGGGCCGGGGCTACCACCAGCAGCATCACTGGGCCGATCAACATGCCGCCTACGACCACCGTGGCCAACGGACGCTGCACCTGGCTGCCGATGCCGGTGGAGATCGCCGCTGGCAGCAAACCGATACAGGCCGAGAGTGCGGTCATCAGCATCGGGCGCATGCGTTGCTCTGCTGCCTGGGTCATCGCGTCGATCGGCGAGTGTCCGGCAAAGATCAGATGATTGAAGTAGGTAATGACGAGGATGCCGTTCATCACCGATACGCCGAAAAGCGATACGAAACCAATCGCCGCCGATACGCTGAGATCCAGCCCGGAGAGATAGAGCGCAATGATGCCGCCAGCGATGGAGAACGGAATCGCAGCCAGCGTCAGCAAGCTGTCGCGTAGCGAGTTGAATAACGCAAACAGCAGCGCCAGGATCAAGCCCATCGCAATGGGTAGCACAATGGCCAGTCGCTCTTTGGCCTGCTGCAGGTCGTTGAACTCGCCCGCCCATGCGAGGTGATAACCGGGCGGCAGAGTCACATGTTCTGCAATGCGACGCTGTGCTTCTGCGACGGTGCCACCCAGGTCGCGGCCGCGAACACTGAACTTCACCGGCACGAAGCGCTCGTTGCGCTCGTGATAGATGTACGACGCACCGGTGTCGAGCGAGATCTTGGCCACCTCGCGCAGTGGCACATAGCCGGTATCGCCATTGGGCAGGCTGTAGCCCACCTGGATGTTGCCGATGTCCTCAATGCTGCGCCGGAATTGCTGGGCCAGACGCACCACCAGGTCGAACTGGCGATCGCCCTCCAGGACGGTGCTGGCTGAGGTGCCGCCCGCAGCGGCCTGTACGACAGCATTGATGTCGCCGGTATTGAGTCCGTAGCGAGCCGCTCTCGCTCGGTCGATGGTGATGTTGAGGTTGGGCTGGCCCAGTACATGGAACACGCCAAGATCCTGCACGCCGCGAACCTTCTGCATCTCGCGCATGACCTGGTCGGCAAGGCGTTCGAGTTCAGGCAGCTCGGGGCCCACGATCTTCACCGAGTTGGCCCCCTTCACGCCGGAAAGGCCTTCTTCGATGTTGTCCTGAATGTATTGGGAAAAGTTGAACTCGACACCCGGCATGGCGTCGTCAAACTCATGCTGCAGTTCGGCGACCAGCTTCTCCTTGGTGTGTCCGCGAGGCCAATCGCCTTCCGGCTTCAGTGGCACGAACAGTTCCACGTTGTAGAAGCCTGATGCATCGCTGCCGTCATCCGGGCGGCCGTGCTGTGACACCACGGTGACCACTTCCGGATGCGTGAGCAGGATGCGGCGCAGCTGGTTGACCTGTGCCTCGCCCGCCTCGAGCGAGATGGTCGGTGGCATCGAGGCGCGAATCCACAGATTGCCTTCTTCAAGCGCGGGCAGGAATTCCGTACCCACGCGTGTCAGCAGCAGGCCGGCCAGCAGCAGGAAACCGACGCCAAGGGCGACCGTGGTGCGACGGCGCTCCAGCGCCCAGTGCAGCACGGGTGTGTAGACGCGACGGATCGCGCGTACGAACAGCGTCTCGGTCTCTTTGATGTGCTTCGGCAACAGCAGCGAGGCCAGCACCGGGGAAATGGTGAAGGTGGCGATCAGTGCGCCCGTCAGCGCGTAGGCGTAGGTGCGCGCCATCGGGTTGAAGATCTGGCCTTCCACACCCTGCATGGTGAACAGCGGGATGAACGCTGCCACCGTAATGGCGGAGGAGAACAGCACCGCGCGATCCACCTGCATGGCGCTGATGAACATCAGGCGCAGGCGATCGGTCCAGCCTTGTGTGCCGGAGGCGCGCATATAGGTGCCCAGATCGCTTTGCGCCGCCTCGTGCAGAATCTCCCGCTGCTCTTCCTTGCTCTTCTGGAAGTTGCGGAAGATGTTCTCGATCAGGATCACCGCCGAGTCAACGATGATGCCGAAGTCCACCGCACCAAGCGAAAGCAGGTTGGCCGAATCGCCCATCAGCACCAGGATGATGATGCTGAAGAACAGCGCCACCGGAATGTTGGCACTGACGATGATGGCGCTGCGCAAATCACCCAGGAAAACCCACTGGATCAGGAACACCAGCAGGCAGCCGAAGATCAGGTTGTGCAACACCGTGTGGGTGGTAACCGCTATCAGCGTCGAGCGGTCATAGAAGGGCACCAGCTTGACGCCGGCGGGCAGGGTGCCATCGCTATTGAGCTTGGCGACTTCGTTCTTGACGCGAGCCACGACTTCATTGGTCTGCAACGTGCGGTTCATCACCACGATGCCGGTGACTACATCGTCCTGATTGTCGCGGCCGGCGCGGCCGAGACGTGGCACGGCGCCAATGTTTACCTTGGCCACGTCCTTGACGAGCACGGGCGTGCCATGGGTCTGGCTGAGCACGATGTTGCCGATGTCGTCGACGTTCTTGACCAATCCCACGCCGCGAATATTCACCGACTGCTGACCGATATTGATGGTACGACCGCCCACGTTGCTGTTGGCGTTACCGATGGCGGTGATCAGCTGGGGCAGGGTGATGCCGTAGCCTTGCAGTTTGTTGAGGTCGGCTTCGACCTCGTATTCCTTGGTCGTGCCACCCCAGGTCACCACCTGGGCCACACCGGGCACCGACAGCAAGCGACGCGTGACCACCCAATCCTGCAGCGTGCGCAGCTCGGTCAGGCTCATGCTCTTGGGACCTGTCAGCTGGTAGCGAAAGATTTCGCCAACGAGACTGGAGGCCTGAATCTGCGGTTGTACGTTATTGGGCAGGCTAACGTTCTGCTGCAATGACAGCGCGGCCTGGGTGTAGTCGAAGTAGTAATCGGTGCCGTACTTGAACGTGACGCGCACGAATGACAAGCCGTAGAACGACGTCGAGCGGATGCTTTCCACGCCGGGCGTGGTGGCCAGGCCCACTTCCATCGGGCGCGTATAGCTGCGCTCCATTTCCTCGGCGGACAGGCCCGGTGCCTGGGCCGTGATTTCCAGGATCACCGGAGCCGGGTTGGGATACGCCTCGATGTTGAGCTTGGCATACGCCACCAGACCGGCGATGACAAACGCCCCCAGCGCCATCAGCACGATGGCGCGACGGGTCAGCGCAAATGCGACAAGACCTCTGAACACGATCAATCCTTATGAAATTTTCGAGGCCAGCACGCTTATTGCGCCTGCAGCGCCAATGCATTGCTCAGGAACAGCGCGCCCTCTGCCGCAATGCGCAGATGCGGCGGCAGACCGGACAGCACCGGGTAGTAGCCGTCCTGCAGAGGGCCGACCTCGACTGGATGACGTGTGAAGTGCAGGCCATCAGTGGTGGTGAAGACCACCATGGCGCCTGTTCCTTCACGAACCACGGCATCCACCGGCACGGCGTCACGGCGCGTGGGGGCGGCGGTGAAAATGCTGTAGTTGACCAGCATCTGCGGACGCACGCCGAGAGGCGTGGTGTGCAGCACCGAGCGCAACATCACGCGGCGTGTGGCAGGGTCTGAGCTGCTGCTCACATAGTCGACCGTTGCGGTGATAGGGTGCTGGGGCAGCGCGGGCAGCGAGGCTGTGAGCTTGTCGCCGACATGCACCTGCGGCGCGTCGGACTCGGCGACGTTGGCCACCAGCCACAGGCCGTCTGCATGAGAGATGTTGAAGGGCGCGGGGCTGTTGCCCGGTTGCAGCAGATCGCCCGGTGCAATGGTGCGCGCGGTCACCTGACCGGTGATCGGGCTGGCGATGCGCAGTTCACCATCCACGCGGCGTGTGGCGGCGATGTGGTCGATCTCGGCATCGCTCTTGTCGAAGATATGCAAGGCACGACGTGCCGCCTGATAGTTACCTTCCGCGGTCTGTTGATCGGATACGGCTTGTTCCAGATCGCGCGGCGCATTGGCCTGCACCTGCGCCATGCCCTTGGCACGTTCAAGCGCCGCGGCGGTCTGCACGCGTGCTGCCGCTGCGCTCACCAGGGTAGCCTCAGCCTGTGCGAGGTCAGGGCTGTCCACAGAGAACAGCGCCTGTCCGCGCGCGACGTTATCGCCCGACTTAGCAAACACTTCGCGCACGCGTCCCGCATAAGGGGACGAGACTTGCGCGAGATGATCCTGATCAAAATCGACGTAACCCACGGCCTCGACCAGCGGCGTGAATTCGCGCGTGATCACGTCGGAGACATGAACCTGCTGCGCCTGCTGAGCAGTGATGGTCACGCTTTGCTCATCGACGGGCGCAGTGCGGGCGGGCTTGGGTGCCGCTGCGGGACCGGTGCGAACAAACAGTGCCAACAGCACGGCTGCCAGAATGCAGCCGCCAGCGATGAGTCGTCCTTGATGCTTCTTCATGGGCCAGTGGTGAGTAGGCCCGGCGCGGGGATGGCGCGAGGCGTTGCGGGCAGGGTTCTGGTAACGGGTTCCCCGCGCCAGCCCAGGGCCAGGCAGCCCTTACAGGCACACGGGAAGACCCGGGCACCTTAGTCGCGCACGATCACAGCGGACAGTTACGGTTTGGAAAGATTGGCTGCGGGCAGCTCGATATCGACTTTCAGGCCAGGCGAGGTGTTGGCCAGGGTGAGCCGGCCCCGATGCAATGCCACCACCGCCGACACGATGCTCAGCCCCAAGCCGTTGCCGCGCTGATGGCGGCTGGCATCTATCCGGAAGAAACGCTCGGTGGCCCGCGCAAGCGCAGACTCGGGGATGCCCGGGCCGTTGTCCCGAACACTGATGACGACATGATCTGCCGTTTGCGCGGCGTGGATCTCGACATGCGATCCCGCGCCTGCATATTTGAAGGCGTTGTCCAGCAGGTTGGCCAGCACGCCGGCCAACAGGTGGCGATCGGCCAGCACGCAGGGATCACCTTCCACTGCACAGCGCAATTCGATCGATAGCGGTTCCGCTGCCGGCTGGTAGAGCTCCATCATGTCGTCAAGCAGGCCGCGCAGCGCGAGTGGCTCGAAACTGTCGCGCCGTATGCCGGCTTCGGCTTCGGCGATCTGCAGCAGCTTGTCGAGCACGGCGATCAGACTGTCAATTTCGTCGATGGTGTATTGCGCACCCTGCGTCAATCGGGCCTCGCGCTGGGGGGAGCGCAAGGCCTGTTCCAGTGCGGCACGCATGCGGCCCAACGGCGTGCGCAGGTCGTGGGCGATGGCGTTCGATACCTGCCGTGCGTTGTCCATCAGCCGCTCGATTTCATCGAGCATGTCGTTGATGTCGTGAGCGACCACCGCAAACTCGTCGCGCGAGGTTCCCACCGTCACGCGGCGGTCCAGCTGGCCTGCGGCAATTTCCGTGGTGGTGCGATGGATGGCACGGAGCCTGCGTTGCAGCTGCGAGTGGAACAGCACAGCGCCACCGCCGGCCAGCAGCAAGGCCAGCACGCCACCCAGGCCTAGCGCCACCATTACCCGGTGTTCCAGCTCGCGGACATCGTGCATGTCACGCCCGACCAACAGCACGGTGCCGTCGGTAAAGCGATAAGCAAGCAAGCGGCTGGGCGAGTGGTGACCGAGCCGTTCCACTTCGAGCTGACGCAGGCCGCTGCTCGATACCGCCGCCGCAGGCCATGCGGTGAGGTTGCCGATCAGTTTCTGGCCCTTCGTGTCGAGCAGCAGGTAAATCTCGGTATCGCTGTCCTTGTTGTCCGTCAGCAGGCCGTAGACGTCGTGCACCAAGGCGCCAATGCCGCTCTGCTCCTTCACCTGCACCAGATGACGCGAGGTGCTGCGTAGTTGCTCATCAATATTGCGACGAAGCAAGCCGGCTGTGGCGACATAAAACACAGTGGAAATGAGCGCCACCGAAAGCAGCAGCAACAGGCCGTAGCCTGCGGCCATGCGAAACACCACCGAGTGGCGGAAGTTAGGCATCGGTTTGCGGCTCGTCGTCGATCGCTGCACCAATGGTGAAGCCGACTCCGCGCACCGTGCGGATCAGTGGCTGCGCGCTGCCCTGGTCAATTTTGTTGCGCAGCCGGCTCATCTGCACATCGATGACGTTGGTTTCGGGATCAAAGTGATAGCCCCACACCGCGACCAGCAGCATCTTGCGCGTCACCACTTCGTCCTGATGGCGAATCAGGTATTCCAGCAGCTGGTATTCGCGTGGCTGCAGCAGGATAGGGCGGCCGTTGCGGAACACGCGGCGCGTGCGCGGCTCCAGTGTCAGGTCACCCACCGCCAGCAATTCAGGCTCAACGCGCTGGCCGGCGCGACGGGCCAGTGCCTCGATGCGAGCCAGCATTTCGTCCAGCGCGAACGGCTTGGTGAGGTAGTCGTCGCCGCCGCTGCGCAATCCACGGATGCGTTCGTCCAGGCTGCTCAGCGCGCTGAGCACGAGTACGGGCGTGCGGTCATCGCGCAGGCGCATGGCGGCGAGTATGTCGAGACCATCCACACCACCCGGCAGCATGCGGTCCAGCACCACCAGATCCCACAGCTCGTTGCTGACGCGCGCAAGGCCGCCGGCGCCGTCATGACACACCTCGACCTGATGCCCGGCCTGGCTCAGGCTTTCGCGGATCAGCTCGGCAGTGGGTAGGTCGTCTTCAATCAGCAGGCAGCGCATGGCTCCAATCCGGCTAGTGGCTGAAGGTTGGCGGATGCACTCAACGCTCCGACGCTTCATCATCTGTCTATGGTAGATGAGCGGACGGGGCTCTCATGGATCAATGGTTGGACAAGGCAACACAGGGCGTCGATATGGACAGCCCGGATGCGTTCCTTCACATATTCCTGAACCTGATGGCCTTGGTCCCGTGGGCTGCCATGTTCTGGTGGAGCGTAGCGTTCCTGGTCGTGGGCGCCTTGATCGGCTGGTGGCGTGGGCGTCTGGTGGAGGGCATCGTGTGGGCTGCGGTATTGGGTCCGTTCGGCTGGTTCGTGGTGTTGATGCGCCCACGCCCCAAGCCTAAGGCGGAGCCGCCGCCTTTGCCGAAGCGGAGTTGAGGGTTTCCCAAGCACCCAGAATGGTTTCGTAGTTGCCTCACCGTCATCCCCGCCTTCGCGGGGATGACGGTGAGGGTTATTGAAGTGTGCTCTGGGAAAACCGGGAATGTCTTCCTGAACTCAAGGGCGTGTTCGCGCCGCGGTGTATGATGGAGCCTGAGGTGAATCCCGTGAGCCAGACCGTTACCAGCAAGCCGCATACGCACCACCATCATCACGACGATGCTCAGAGCTTCGTGCGTGCGGTGGAGCATGCCAGCGAGGAACGCGGCCTGCGCCTGACCCCGCTGCGCAAGGAAGTGCTCGAGCTGGTGGCTGCTGCGGGCAAGCCCGTCAAGGCTTACGACCTGCTCGACCAGCTGCGCGAGCGCCACGGCAATGCCGCGCCCCCTACGGTTTACCGGGCGCTGGATTTCCTGCTGGAGCACGGCTTCATCCACAAGCTGGAATCCATCAACGCCTTCGTTTCCTGCCACCACCCGGCAGAGGCACATCAGGTGCCGTTCCTCATTTGTGACAACTGCTCCAGCGCACAAGAAGTGTGTGACGAGCGCGTGGCCGAGCTGATCGAGGCGCAGGCCCGCGCCTTCGGTTTCCGCCCCCAGGCGCAGACGCTGGAAGTGCACGGCCTCTGCAAGAACTGCCGCAAGGTCTGATTCCGGCTCCATTTCATGGGCCCAGGCGGCCCTGAACGGGTGGGTTTGCGTCCGTGACGTTATAATGTAACATGTGGGTCTCCGGGCCACCCCTGGCCCGACTTGCGAAGCGCTCCGCCCCGGATCCGATGGAAGCCCGACAAGAGAACAAGAGCCGTTGGTGGTCCTTGGCCGACCGGTTAGGCGCGACCGCGTCGTTCCTTTGCGCCATCCACTGCGCAGCGCTGCCGTTCGTTTTCGCGCTGTTGCCGCTGCTGGGCCTGGGTTTTCTCGCCGACCACGCGTTCGAGCGCGGTTTCGTGATGTTCGCCTGCACGCTGGCTCTGATCAGCCTGATCAGCGGCTATCGCCATCACCATCGCCCGCTGCCGCTGTTGCTGGCCATGCCGGGCCTTGTCTTGCTGATCGTGGGCGTCACCTTTGCGGAAAGCTACTCGATCGCGTTGCACAGTGCGCTAGTGACATGTGGTGGTTTGCTGGTCGCCACTGCGCATTTCGTCAACCTGCGCACGCATCGCGCACTGCACGTGCACGGGCCTCAGTGTGTCCACTGAAACGGCCGGCATGAGCCGCCGTGATTGTGTAACGGGGCATGCGGTTCCTAGCATTTGCGCTATGAACACGACTCACGCGCATACCCACCATCATCACGACCATGCCCATCATGGTCATGCGCACAGCCACGATCACGACCACGGTCAGATCAGCGGGCGTGAGCGCAAGCTGATTTTCGCTTTCGTGCTCACCACGCTGATGATGGTGGTGGAGGCGGTGGGTGGCTTCTGGTCCGGTTCGTTGGCGCTCGTGGCAGATGCCGGTCACATGCTGATCGACTCGCTGGCGCTGCTGCTCGCAGTAGTGGGCGCTTGGTTTGCCCGACGTCCTGCCGATGCGCGCCGCAGTTACGGTTATGGCCGCCTGGAAGTGCTGGCTGGCTTCGTCAATGCATTGACCCAGTTCGCACTGGTGGGCTTCATCGCCTATGAGGCGATCCTGCGCTTGTTCGAGCCCACCCATATCCTGTCCGGCATGATGCTGGTGGTGGCGGTGGTGGGCCTGCTGGTCAACCTGCTGGTGCTACGCACCCTGCACGGCCACGCACACGATGACGTGAATCTCGCCGGTGCTACCTTGCATGTGCTGGGCGACCTGTTGGGTTCAGTGGCTGCCGTGGTGGCCGCATTGCTGGTGCGCTGGCAGGGCTGGAATTGGGCCGACCCGGTGCTTTCGTTGCTGGTGTCGCTGCTGATTCTGAACAGCGCGTGGCGTCTGCTGCGCCGCTCGGCGCATATCCTGCTGGAAGGCGTGCCGGAAGGCATGAATACCGGCGAGGTGGCCGAGGCGCTGCGGCATGCCGATACCTCGATCCGCGATGTTCACCACCTGCACGTGTGGCAGCTGGCCTCCGGCTCACGCATGGCGACACTGCACGCTGAGCTGTACGACGACAAGAGCAGCTCGGCGGCTATTGTCGCCATCAATCGCCTGCTGGCGGAACGCTTCGGCATTCAGCATGTCACCGTGCAGATCGACTCCGAGCCCTGTCCCGACCATACGCGGGGCTGCGCAGGGCACGGTCCGCGCTGACTATTGCGCTTTGTACGGTCGCTGATACGATGGTCGGCCGTGTTCACCCTAACGAATCAAGGAGTTCCCCCATGGGCAAGGGCGATCGCAAGACCCGTCGTGGCAAGACCTACCGTGGCAGCTATGGCAACAGCCGCGCGCACTCGTTGCAGCCGGCCGTGGCCGGTGCCAAGGCGACCGTGACCAAGCCGGCCGCCGCCAAGAAGGCCGCTCCGAAGAAGAAGTCGGCCTAAGCCGTCATCGCTTCGCACAAAACCCCCGCTTATGCGGGGGTTTTGTTATGTGCGGCCGTCGATATGACAGCTGGCACTGAAAGTCCGCTCGGACGAATGCTCCAATGGCCTGCTACGCAACCTAAGGAGAGGCGGATGAAAGGACAGTTCGGGCAGCGTTTTCTGGTGATCTACGCCGGCGTGCTCACGGCGGCATTCGCGGTCACCGTGCTGAGCGGCTTCGTGGTCAAGCCCAAAAAGTTGCAGCTGGATCAGCTGGATGTTCAGCGCATCAACCTGGTGGAGCCGGACGGCACCTTGCGCATGGTGATTTCCGACAAGGCGAATTTTCCTGGCGCGATTTACAAAGGCAAGGAATACGCACACCCGCGGCCGCAAGCCGGCATGATCTTCTACAACGACGAAGGCACCGAGAACGGTGGCCTGGTTTTCAGTGGCCACAAGGACAAGGACGGCAAGCTCGTCGACAGTGGCGGCAGCCTCACCTTTGATAAGTACGAGCAGGACCAGCTGGTGCAGCTGCTGGGCGCGCACGACAACAGTGGTCACATGGCCGGCTTGATCGTCAGCGATCGCCAGGACCGTTCGCAAGAACTGGACTTTCAAGAGTCCGACAAGCTCAAGGCCATGTCGGAGGAACAGCGCAATGCACTACTGGAACAGCGCGCGAAGGATGGTTATTACGGCGCTACCCGCATTACCGTCGCACGCGGCGACGATGGCGTGGCCAAGATCAGCCTACGCGATGCGCAGGGCCACGCACGCCTGGTCATGGGCGTAGCCGCCGATGGCAGCTCCAGCCTCAAGTTTCTTGATGCCGACGGCAACGTGCTCAACGAGCTGACACCTGCCGCCAAGCGTTAAGCATGCTCAGGCCGTTCCGGCCAAGGCCGGGACGGCTTCATGCCTCAGGCGATACCAGCTCGCCGCCAAGGTAAACGTTGCGCAGCGCATGACTGCCGCCAATCCAATAACAAAGCTCGGCGGGGTCGCGCAGGTTCCACACGGCAAGATCGGCGCGCTGGCCCACCGTCAGCGTTCCGCGATCGGTGAAGCCGAGTGCTCGTGCCGCATGCGCGGTCACGCCGCGCAATGCCTCTTCCGGCGTCAGGCGGAACAGCGTGCACGCCATGCCGGCGGCGAGGCGCAGTGAGAGCAGGGGGGAGGTACCTGGGTTGCAGTCAGTCGCCACAGCCATCGCCACGCCGTGCGCGCGCAAGCTCTGAATGGGCGGAAGCTTGGTTTCGCGCAGCGCATAAAACGCACCGGGCAGCAGTACCGCCACCGTGCCAGCGTTGGCCATCGCGCGAATGCCGCTGTCGCTCAGGTACTCCAGGTGATCGGCGGAAAGGCCGCGATAACTGGCCACCATGGCTGCGCCATCCAGATCAGACAACTGTTCGGCATGCAATTTCACAGGCAGGCCAAGCAGGGTGGCGCGATCGAAGACACGGCGCGTCTCCGCGGGCGTAAATCCAATCGTTTCGCAGAAGGCATCGACGGCATCGACCAGGCCTTCCGCTGCAAGCGTAGGCAACATCTCGTCGCAAACCCGCGCCACATAGGTGTCGCGATCTTCACGATATTCCGGCGGCAGCGCATGCAGCCCCAGGAACGTGGTGCGCACGGTGACGCCCAGTGCCTTGCCCAGGCGACGCGCGACGCGCAGCATGCGTCGCTCGGTTTCGAGATCCAGACCGTAGCCGGACTTGATCTCCAGTGTGGTCACACCATCGGCCAACAATGCGTGCGCGCGCGGCAGTGCCTGTGCGAACAGTTCATCCTCACTGGCTTCACGTGTGGCTTTGACCGTGGAAACAATGCCGCCGCCCGCACGGGCAATCTCTTCATAGCTTGCGCCGTTGAGGCGCATGTCGAACTCATGCGCGCGATTGCCGCCGAACACCAGATGCGTGTGGCAGTCGATCAGTCCCGGTGTCACCAGTGCGCCATTGAGATGCTCGACGCGCGTTGCCAGTTTTACTGCATCGCCGGGGAGATCCTCTCGACGTCCGACCCAGGCGATGCGGCCCTCACGCAGCGCTATGGCGCCATGGGCAATCAGTCCGTAGGGAGCGTCGCCCGCAAAGGTTGCAAGCGTTGCGTCGAGTAGCAGGTGGTCCCAGTGAGTCGTCATGGCGTAGGGCGGTCGTGTGGTGGTGTGTCGTCGTGGCGATCGTGTCGCGGCGGTACCGGTGTGGAGGGTTCTTCCACCATCACCGGGTGATCGTGCATCGCATCGACGGGGTGATCAGTCGCGTCGACATCGTCGCTTTCCTCGGTGGCCCGGCGTGCCAGTTCGTGCTCGTAACTTTCGATGAGTTTGTCGGCCAGAGCGCGATACACGGGTTTGTGCGAGAACAGCGACGAGGCAGCACGCGCAATCAGGCAGGTGGCCATGATGGGTAGCACCATCTGTTGATTGGCCGTGAGCTCCATGGAAATCACGGTGGCCGTCAGTGGCGCTTGTGTCACGCCTGAGAGATAAGCGGCCATACCCAGCAACGCCACGGCCGAAGGGTCGACGTTGGGCAGCATCATGCTCAGGTTATGGCCCAGGCCCGCACCCACCGCCAGCGCTGGCGAAAAAATGCCGCCGGGAATCCCTGCCCAGTACGACGCGATATTGCCCAAGAACTTCAGCGCGCCGAAGTTCATTGCCGTATCTGCGTGATTGTCGAGAATATCCTTGGCCTGCGCGTAACCCGTGCCGTAAATGCCGGAAGGGGTGAGTTGGCTCAGCAGCACCAAGGCGAGACCGCAGGCGGCTGCAAACACAACGGGCTGGCGTGTACGCAGGCGACCGACCAGGCCGCGGAATCCATGGTCACTCGGTTGGATCAGGCGTGCGAACACGCCGCCGGCCAAACCGCAGGTGATGCCCGTGGCCAGCACAGCCCACCATGCCTTGCCGAGTGGCAGGCCGATATCGAAGTGACCGAAGTACGAGTAGTTGCCCAGAATGCCCAGCGACACCACACCGGCAATGATCACAGCGGTGAGCAACGTGCCACTCATGCGGTGTTCGAATGCGCCGCTCATTTCCTCGATGGCGAACACCACGCCCGCCAGCGGCGTATTGAACGCAGCCGCGAGACCCGCAGCGGAGCCGGCCAGAATGAAGCGACCGGCTGCGGCGGGCTCGGCAAAGCCGAAGCGTCGGCCGAGTGAATAGAGCAGGCCCGCGCCCACATGCACTGTGGGGCCTTCGCGCCCGACCGACGCGCCACCCAGCAGGGCCGCAAGCGTCAATGCCATCTTGCCGATGGCCACGCGTAGCGACAGCAGGCCCCTGCGAAAGTCCTCGTCTTCCACCTTCAGTGCGGCGATGGCTTGAGGAATGCCCGAGCCACGCGTGGGCTTGAGCACACCCTGGGTAAGCCAGGCCAGCACCGCAAACGTCAGTGGCGTGATCAGGAACGGCCAGTAGCGGTTGTGCGAGACCACGCCACGAAACACCCCATAAGCCCAGTCGGCAGCTTGTGCAAAGCCCACCGCCGCCAGACCCACCAGCACGGCACCGCTCCAGAACAACACGCGTCGCCGCCATTCCACGGGTGAAAACAACTCGGAGTCGGTCAGACGCTGCATGCGCCCCGGTGCCTTGGGGCGGGCGTCGTCGCCGCTGTCGCTCACGGTTGCTTCTCCGACTTGCGGGTCCAGCGCGTTTCGTAGAGATCGAAACGACGGTCCTTGAGATTTTGTACCGCGCCGGCGTTACGTGCGCGGGCCAGGCTTTCCAGGTGCAGGTCGGCAAACAGCACGGTTTCGATATTGGGCGTGGAATCCGCCGCAATGCCGTCACGCGCAAACGGGAAATCGCTCGGCGTAAGAATGCAGCTCTGGCCGTACTGGATGTCGAAGTTGTTCACGCCGGGCAGGTTGCCCACGTTGCCCGACAGCACCACGTAGCACTGGTTTTCGATGGCGCGAGCTTGCGAGCAGTAGCGTACGCGCAGGTAACCCTCGCGCACGTCGGTGCAGAACGGCACAAACAGAATAAGCGCGCCCTGGTCAGTGAGGTGACGTGCGACTTCGGGAAACTCCGAGTCGTAGCAGATCATCACGCCGATGGGGCCGCAGTCGGTCTGGATAGTGGCCGCGGTGTCGCCGCCGCTGACATTCCACACCGTGCGTTCGCTTGGCGTGGGGTGAATCTTTTCCTGCTCATGGATGGAGCCATCGCGCAGGCAGACGTAGCAGACGTTGTGAATGTCGCCATTCGCCTGCTCGGTGGGGTGGGAGCCGCCGATGATGTTGATGTTGTAGTGCACCGCCAGACGGCTGAAGAGCTCCTTCACCTGCGGCGTGTACTGACTGAGCTTGCGAATCGAATCGACCGGTGACAATTCCTCGTTTTCGATCGACAGCAGTTGCAGCGTGATCAGTTCGGGGAACGTCACGAAGTCCGCGTTGTAGTCGGCCGCGATATCGGTGAAGTACTCGACCTGAGTGGCGAACTCGTCGAACGAGCGGATGCGGCGCTGCTGGTACTGCACCGTTGCCACACGCACCAGATCCGGCAGGCGCTGGGTGGAGGGAATCGAAGGAATATCCGGCTGGTTGAGCAGCTGCGGATTGCGCCACACCAGATGCGCTGCATAACCCAGCGAGTCATAGTCCGAAGGCACGTAACCGCGCAGCAGGCCGATGACTTCGAAATCGTTGCTCAGCTGGAAGCTCAGCGTGGGATCGCGGCGCCGACCTTCCACCACGGCCTGAACATAAGCGTCAGCGCTGCCGTAGCGGTGAATACTGCGTGCAAGGCCGGGTATGCGTCCGCCGAACACGATGCCGCGCAACTTGAGATCGGTGCACACGCGCTTGCGCGCCTGATACAGCCGCTGGCCGATGCGCATGTTGCGGTAATCGGGGTGTACCACCACTTCCATGCCATACAGCCAATTGCCGTCGCGGCGATGGCGCGAACCCATGCCGCCGCCGGTGATCTGCATCCAGGTATGCGGCGCCAGTGCCGTCGCCTCGTCGATGCGGAAGGTGGCGCAGTAACCCACGATCTTCCCTTCGTACTCGACCACAAACTGGCCTTCGGGGAAGTGGGTCTGCTGGGAACGCAGCATTTCGGCCGAATGTCCCCACTCGGGCGTATAGACGCGCCCCGTGAGTTCGACCAGTGCGGGCACATCGGCCGGCTTGGCCTGGCGCACCAGCAGTTTCGGGGTGTGTTCCTGGTTTTTCTTGGCCATCGACACATTATGCCGCAGCAAGCGGAGAGGCCATAAACGGCCTGTAAACGAAGGGGTGTATGGAGAGGTTACACTCCGCCTTCGTCCCCAAGGAGCCAGCCATGGCCGCCGTTATCCCGACCCGTTACACCGCCGATCGCCTGTGGACGCCGCATGGCTGGACGCGTGACGCTGGCGTGCAGATGGATGATCGTGGGCAGGTGGCCGGGCTGACCTCGGGCGAGGGGGAGCGGCTGGGGCACTGGGTGCTGCCGGGCATGCCGAACCTGCACTCGCACGCCTTCCAGCGCGCCATGGCGGGGTTGGCCGAGCGCAAGGGCAAGAGCGACGACAGCTTCTGGACCTGGCGTGAAACCATGTATGCGTTCGCTGCCACGGTCGGTCCGGAAGAATTGCAGGCGATTGCCGCGCAGCTCTACATGGAGATGCTCAAGAGTGGCTACACGCATGTGTGCGAGTTCCACTATCTGCATCACCAGCCGGACGGCAAACCGTATGCACAACCCGAAGCGATGTCGCTGGCGCTGATCGAGGCGGCACGTGAAACTGGCATCAATCTCACGCTGCTGCCCGTGCTCTACATGACCGGTGGCTTCGATGGTCGACCGCTGGCTCCGCGTCAATGCCGTTTCGGTCATGACGTGCCTACGTATCTGCGCCTGCTTGAATCGCTGCGTGCGCACGAGAACGACAAGCTGCGCGTCGGCATCGCGCTGCACTCGCTGCGCGCGGTGCCGCCGGAAGCGATGCGCCTCGTGCTTGCCGACGATGCGAGTCGCGATTGCCCGGTTCACATCCATATCGCCGAGCAGATTGGTGAAGTGCAGGATTGCCTGGCCACGCGCGGTGCGCGACCGGTTGAATGGCTGTTCGAGCATGCTGAGGTCAATGCGCGTTGGACGCTGGTGCATGCCACGCATTTGAGCGCGCATGAAACCTCGATGCTGGCGCGCAGCGGTGCTGTCGCCGGTTTGTGCCCGACCACCGAAGCGAACCTCGGCGACGGCTTGTTCCCGCTTGCCGATTACCTGGATGCGCACGGCACGCTGGGCATTGGTTCGGATTCGCATATTTCGGTATCGCCGGTGGAAGAACTGCGCTGGCTCGAATACGGACAGCGCCTGTCGACGCGTCATCGCAATATTGCCGCGCGTCATCAAGGTGACAGCGTGGGTGAAACGCTGTGGCCTGCGGCGCTTCGCGGCGGCGCGTTGGCATCCGGTATGCCGATTGGCGAACTGCGTGTCGGCGCACGCGGCGATTTGCTGGTGCTGGATGAGCGTGCGCCGTTGCTTGCTGCACGCGACGAAAGCTCGCTGATCGACAGCTTCCTGTTTGCCGGCAACGTGCCGCTGGTGCGCGACGTGATGGTGGGTGGGCAGTGGGTGGTCCGCGGCTTTGCCCACCACGATGAAGATCGCATTGCCGCCCGTTATCGAACCGTCATGGAGCGACTGGCGCGGCACTGACGCGCAAGCTTCAAGTCAGCATGAACGGCAGCCATCGGCATTCGCGTGCTGGCGTCATCTCGCGCATGGCCTAGGCGTTTTCCGATGCAAACACCCTCACCAAGGAGAGCGTTATGCGTCGACTCATGCTGATCGGTCTTGGTCTCGCGGTCATGGTCACCGCGAGCCTTTCGCTCACCGGATGCGTGGTTGTTGCGCCACGGCCGCACTACGTCGCGCGGGTGTGGGTGCCTGGCTATTGGGCGCCGGCTGGCGTGTATGTCTCGGGACACTGGCGCGCGTAATGTGACAGTAGGGAGTCCCGCTAACCCTGCTTTTGCTCGTCATTCCCGCGAAGGCGGGGATCCAGGGCCTTCCAGGCGTTAAACGCAAAGGCACTGGATCCCCGCCTTCGCGGGGATGACGAGTGATGAGGACCTCTACAGGGGATACACCGAGCGCGTCGTCTCGATGTGCTTTCGCACGTGCTCGATGAAAACACGCAACTTCGGCGGCACCTGCATGCGGCTGGGATAGTAGAGATAGAAACCGTCGAATGGCGGCAGCCAGTCGTCGAGCACGGTTTCCAGTTGGCCTTTAGCAACGGCGGCGTGCACTGAAGGCCGCATCATGTGTGTCAGGGCCAGGCCGTCGAGTGCGGCACGGATGGCTACGGCAGGTTCGTTGGTGGTGATCGGTCCATTCACATCGATCTCGAACCATTGCCCTTTCGAAGGCCCGGCGGGGTGGGCGAACTCCCATCGGTAGATGGCGTGGCTGCTGAAGCGAAAGCGCACGCAGTGGTGCGATGCCAGATCGCGCGGATGCTGTGGCCGCCCATGCGTAGCGAAGTACGCAGGGGAGCCCACCACTACGGCACGCTGAGGGCCGCCCAGCGGTATCGCCACCATGTCGCGAGCGAGTCGTTCGCCCAGGCGGATGCCAGCGTCGAAACCCTCGGCGATGAGGTCCGTCAGCCGGTTCTCCACCTGGATATCCAGTTTTAGCTCGGGCCACGCGCGCATGAAGGGCGCCATGATGGGCGCGATCAAATGGTCCAGCACCAATTGCGGTACGGCGATGCGTAGCGTGCCGGCCGGCCGGTCGCCATGCTGGCGCAGAGTGTCGATGGCGTCGTCGATTTCGCTGAGCGCGGGGGCTATGCGTTCCAGAAACGCCTGGCCGGCTTCGGTGAGGCCGACCCGGCGGGTGGTCCGATGCAGCAACCGTACGCCTACGTGGTTTTCCAGCTGGCGCAGGGTCTGGCTCAGGGCCGAAGGGGTGACCTCCATCTCCATCGCGGCACGGGTAAAGCTCCCGTGATGGGCGATCAGCCGGAAAGCACGCAAGGCGATGGCGTGGTCGGTAGCCATTAATTAGTTTTTCTTAATAAAGCATGCACAAGATCCGGGTTTTTCCGGGTAATGGCAAGGTGCAGACTGCATGGGTCCCCCTCACACCCATCAGCAAAGGGAGTTCGCCATGTCGCTTGACGCTTACTACACCCTCGGTCGTTCCGGTCTGCGCGTAACCCGCCTCGCCCTGGGCACCATGACCTTCGGGGAAAGCTGGGGCTGGGGCGCCGCCGAGGAGACGGCTCGCGCCATGTTCGACCGCTATCTGGCGGCGGGTGGCAATTTCATCGATACCGCTGACCTGTATACCGAAGGCGCGAGCGAGGAGCTGCTGGGCCGTTTCATCGCGGAAACCGGCACCCGCGATCGCGTGGTGGTGTCGACCAAGTTCAGCTACAACGCCCAGCCGGGCAACCCCAACGCAGGCGGCAATGGCCGCAAGAACATCCTGCGCGCCGTCGAGGGTTCGCTGTGCCGACTGCGTACGGACTACATCGATCTCTACCTGCTACACACCTGGGATCGCCTGACGCCCGCCGAAGAAGTGGTGCGCACGCTCGACGACCTGGTGCGCGCCGGCAAGATCCGTTACGCCGGTTTGTCCGACGTGCCGGCTTGGTACGCCTCACGCGCCCAGACTTACGCTGAAGCGCACGCGCTGACGCCGCTGGTCAACATGCAGCTGGAGTACTCGCTGATCGAACGCCACATCGAACACGAATTCGTGCCGATGGCGGGCGAGTTGGGTATGGGCATCACCGCATGGAGCCCGATGGGCATGGGCCTGTTGTCGGGCAAGTACAAACCCAGCGAGGCAGGCGGAGCGGGCGAGGGACGGCTGGCCAAGGTCTCCGGTGTGCCTGGCTTCGATCGCTTCACCGAACGCAACTGGGCGATTGTCGCGACGCTGGAAGACGTCGCCAGGAAACTCAGCAAGCCGATGGCGCAGGTGGCGCTCAACTGGGTGGCCACGCAGCCCGGCATCGCTTCCGTCATCGTGGGTGCGACCAAGCTGGCTCAGCTGGATGACAACCTGTCGGCGTTGTCGTTTGAGATTCCCGCTGAGTTGCGCGCACGGCTGAATGCGGTCAGCGCGCTGGAAGCCACCTTCCCGTACTGGTTCTTTGGCGACGTGCAGCAGTCCCGCCTGCACGGTGGCGTCAGCGTGGGTAGCAAGCCGGCCAGCTATGCACCGCCGGTGTATGTGCCGGCGCAGGCAGCGGGTGCCCTCGCGGCAGACTGATCCAATCACCAAAAAAAATCGGCGCCAGCATGCAGGCTGGCGCCGAAGTTTATTTGGCGCATCAAGTGCGCCTTTTGTCGTTGTTACGCCGTTCCAATTACTGGGCCGTGGACGAACCCGACACCGGGTGCGTGGCCTTGTACTGCTGCCACTGCTGCTGGCGGGCAAGACGCTCCGCCTTGAGCGAGGCCAGCTGCGACTGCTGCGCCGGGGTCAACAGCGCATAGATCTGCGCGTTGATGGCCGCACGCTGCTGCACACGAGCCTGCGCGGCGGCGCCTTCAGCCTGGGCCAGGGCGGCCGCCGCGGTCTGGTAGCCCGAAGCGTTCGGGGCCATCTGCTCGAAGGCTTCGCGCTGCTGGCGCAGCGTCTGGCGCTGGGTCTTGGTCTGTGCGAAGGCGTTCTGCACGATCTGCTTGATGTTGGCCTTCTGTGCGTCGGTCAGGTTCAGCTTGCTGTACATGGCAAACGCGCCGCCGTGGCCGTGGCCATGGCCGTGACCCTGCCAGCCGCCGTCCTGCGCGGAGGCGATGGCGAACGGGGCGAGGGCGACAGCAGAGGCCAGTGCCAGGGCGAGAGCAACTTTCTTGCGCATGGGGAAGTACCTTTGTCGTTGAATTGAACTTGCAGGGCGACCACGGGGGTGAATCGCTTGGTGTCCATTTGACGACAGCGCTATGTGTATGTTCTTTGCGGGAAGGTAAAGAACGGTAAAGCTGGTGGAGCAAGATCCTTCGCCGCCTTTGTAATGGTCGCCAGGCAAGCGAGACTTCCTACCTGATATGTCCAGAATCCTCATCGTAGACGACGACCGCGCACTGGCCGCGCTGCTGGCCGAGTACCTGCAACGCGAAGGCTTTGTGGTGGATGTGGCCCATGACAGCGAAAGCGGTCTGGCCCAGTTGCACAACCAGTCCACGCGGCCAGACCTGCTGATCCTCGACGTAATGATGCCGGGGCGAGACGGGCTGGATACCCTGCGCGAGTTGCGCCTCAAGCATCGCCTGCCAGTGATCATGCTCTCCGCCAAGGGTGAACCGGTGGACCGGGTGATCGGGCTGGAGCTGGGCGCGGACGACTACCTGACCAAACCCTGCCTGCCGCGTGAGTTGCTGGCGCGCGTGCGGGCGCAGCTGCGACGCAATGCGCCGGCCACCGCAAGTACCTTGCAGATTGGCGCGTTGCGCCTGGAGCCCGGCGAGCGGCGGGCGTATATCGAAGAACAAGAGCTCTCCCTGACCGGGGCCGAGTTCCAGCTGCTGCTGGCCCTGGCGCAACGCGCGGGCGAACTGGTGGACAAGGCCACTCTGACGCGCATGGCGCTGGGGCGCGAACTTGAGCGTTTCGACCGCAGCATCGACGTGCATGTGAGCCGCCTGCGTCACAAGCTGTCGGAAGCATCGGCGCAGGCGCCGCGTATCGAATCGGTGCGTGGCGCCGGCTATAGCCTGGTCGCGGGGGCCGCGTGAGTCCGTTCAAGAGTTCGCTCTACTGGCGCCTGCTGATCAGCTTTTGCGCGGCGAATCTGTTGGCGCTGGTGTTTGGCGGCTTTCTCACGCAGCGCTTCATCGAATACAGCACGGCGGTGGAGATCAACTGGTCTGCGTTGGGGCAGAGCGCTGATCAGGCCTTTCAAAGTGGCGGTGCTTCTGCGCTTGCTGCATGGTCGGTGCAACAGCGGCGCGAGGAAGGTATCGAGGCCACCCTGTTCGAAGACGGGCAGCCCTTGGTGCCGATTCGCTTGCCGTCTTCGGTGCAGAATTCGCTGCAAACGTGGCTGGGCGAAAAGCGCGACATGGTGCTGCAGCCCTGGCCGAACCTCTATCTCGCCATCCAGCGAGTGCAAGGTGAGGATGGCCACACTCGCCAGTTGGTGGCGTTGAGTCGTACGCATTCGCGCATTCGTCCGCGCACGCGCCAGTCCATCTTCCTGTTGGTCCAGGGCGTGCTGTCACTGCTGTTCATTGGGCTAGTGGGTTGGTGGGTGGCGCGCGGCGTGGCAAAGCCCGTGGAGGCTATCCGCACAGCAACTCGTCGCATGGCGGCGGGTCAGCTTTCGGCCCGCGTCGAAGGCCAACAACGGCGCGCGCACGACGAGCTGACGCACCTGGCGCAAGACTTCGACACCATGGCCGAGCGCATCGAAGCGCTGGTGGCACACGATCGCAGCGTGCTGCAGGATCTGTCGCATGAGTTGCGCTCGCCGCTGGCGCGCCTGCATTTGATTCTTGACCTGGCACGTCGCAGTCGCGATCCGCAGGAGGCTGCGCGCTACTTCCAGCAGGCCGAAGAGGAAATCAGCCGGTTGGACCACATGACGGGCGAAATGCTGGCGCTTTCGCGTCTGGAAGGCGGCATCCCTGGTGGACATCGCGAGCCGGTTGACGTCACGGCGTTGCTGGCCGAATGCGTGCGACGCTCTGGGTTGGAAGCCGAAGCGCGGGAGATCACCCTCAGCCTGAGCACCGAAGGCGTTGCTATCGTGTCAGGCAATGAGCTGTTGTTGGAACGTGCATTCGACAACCTGCTCGCCAATGCCATCAAGTTCAGCCCGCTGGGTGGGCTCGTTGAGCTGGCGGTGCAGGGTAAAGCTACAACGGTTGAGGTTACCGTTCGCGATCATGGTCCCGGTGTGCCATCGGCAGAGTTGGATTCGCTGTTCCGTCCGTTGTTTCGTGGCAGCAATGCGTCACGTGCGGTGGGGCATGGCTTGGGCCTCGCCATTGTGCAGCGGGTGGTGCGTGCGCATGGGGGCGATATTGAGGCGAGCAATGCGGATGGTGGTGGGCTTGAGGTGAGGCTGCAGTTGCCGTTGGTCGCCGAAGGCCCTATTCCTTCATAGGGGACTTCGAGATTGCCGTTTTGCCCGTCATTCCCGCGAAGGAGGGAATCCAGCGCCTTCAGCTCCTCAAGTGCAACGGCGCTGGATCCCCGCCTTCGCGGGGATGACGAGCATCTGGAGGCTCTGACAAACGGGCTGTCTTCGCGTGTGCCCGGGAGGCGAGCGAAGCACTCAACTCTTCGAAAACGCCCCCACATTTGCCACACTCCCTCTTTTGGCAGTGAACCCGCGATGCGCTCTAACGCTCTCGCCGCGGTGGGGCTGGCGCTGTGTGCGGCGCTGTTCTTCACCATGACGTACGTACTCAACCGCAGTCTGGTAGCGGGCGGTGGTCATTGGGCGTGGGCGGTCATCCTGCGCTACCTGATCACACTGCCACTGCTGGCGCTGGTGCTGCCTTGGCAGGGCGGGCTTGGTAAGTTGCCGAAGGAACTGCGCCGGTACCCGCGCACCTGGCTGACGTGGAGTGCCGTGGGTTTCGTACTGTTCGGCCTTCCGCTGACATGGGCAGCCAACAGCGGCCCGTCATGGCTGGTGGCTGGCAGTTTCCAGACCACCGTGCTGGCAGGCCCGCTGTTGGCTCCTTTCATCTATCGCGACGAACGGCGGCATCTCGCATGGCGGAGCCTGGCCATTGGCGTGCTTATCGTGGTCGGCGTGTTCGCGTTGCAGTGGGGCCATGCGCAAGGCCGGCTGGGCGCGGGTGACTGGTTGGCGATGGCGGCGGTGGTGTTTTCCGCATTCGCCTATCCGCTCGGCAATCGCATGATTCTTTTGCATCTGGAACATAGTGGCACGCGCATTGGCGCGACGCAGCGCGTGTTCGGCATGACGCTGTGCAGTTGGCCGCTATGGCTGGTGCTGGCCGCGGTCACGTGGTTTGTCGTCGGGCCGCCGGGATGGCGCGAGGCGCTGCTCGCAGGTGGCGTGGCGTTGTCTTCGGGCGTGATCGCCACCGTGCTGTTTTTCCGTGCGACCGACATGGTACGCACCGAACCTACTGCGCTGGCGGCGGTGGAAGCCATGCAGGCCGCCGAGTTGCTGTTTGCCACCGTGATCGGTGCGACCTTGCTCGGCGAAGCATGGCCGCACGGTTTCTCCGCGTTCGGTGCGGTGGTGATCGTGGTGGGCATTGCCCTGTTCGGCTGGGTCAGCGGTCGCTCTGCAGCTGGACACGAGGAAGACGTTCGCACGCTGCGCACTGACCGCGGAGCTTGAGAGCAGGAGTGAGAAACGAGAGAGAGCTCCCTCACTTCTCTCTTCTCACTTCTCGCTTTTAGCCCTTCCGGAACTTGCCCCGATCCACCCGCTCGGGTTAAACACCCCATTCCGGCGTCCACAAACGGCGCCGGCTTTTTGGTTATCTGGGGTGGACATGGTGTATCGACGTAGCGCTTGGATCATGGCCGGCGTGTTGCTGGGGGCAACGTGCACTGCTCATGCACAGACTTCTGTTACGCAGCAGCCGCTGCGCTGGAACGCGGATGCGCTGGGCAACCACCGCTATCTGGTTCAGGTCGATACGCCGGCGACGGCAGTGCATGTGGTGATCCCGTGGCGTCGACGCGATGCGCATCCCGAGCAGGTCGCTGTCATCGTGACGGCACCGGATGGATCCACCGTCGCCAATGTCCGCCGGGGCAACATCGACCAGGCCAGCGGTGAACTGGCGTTCCAGGCGACGCAGGCAGGCACCTATGCGATTTACTACCTACCGTATGTCAGCAAGGGACGCAGCAATTACCCGACCGTGACGTACGCCCAACCCAAGGACACGGCCGATGCTGCATGGTCAGGCAAAGTGGGTGACGCAAAGCACTGGTCGCACTTGCCGCAGGCAAAGGTCGTGCGCTACGAGGCTGTCGACGATTTCGATGCCTACACCTCGATGGAGCGCACCGCCACGCCGGGTGAGTTGCAGGCTTTGTTGGCCAAACACGCGTCAGAAGCCTTGCTGCTGTTCCCCGAAACCCGAGCCAACCCGATTCGCATGTTTGACGCGTTGCCTGAGAGTTGGGCGCAAAGCGGTCCAGGCGGCACGTTGATCGACAACGCGCTGCGTGGCGAATATCTGAGCTTCCAGATCGGCGCCTGGGCGCCACGCGGGCCGGTTAACAACGTTCGCGTCACCTTTAGCGAACTGCGCAAGGACGATGGTGGCAGCATTCCCGCCACCGCATTCACTTGCTTCAACCTCGGTGGCGTCGACTATGCCGGCAAGCCGTTCACGACGCGTGTCGATGTGGCGCAAGGGCGCGTGCAGCCGCTGTGGATGGGACTCGATGTGCCTGAATCTGCTGCACCGGGCCTCTATCGCGGTGAGGTGACCATCACGGCGGATGGCGTGGCGCCGCAACGGGTGCCGCTGTCAATGACGGTGGGCGAGGGCGTTGTCTCCGCTCGCGGAGATAACGACCCGCAACAGCTCGCGCGACTGCGCTGGCTTAACTCCACGCTGGCGCAGGACGATGCACTGGTCAAACCGTTCACCGCGATAAGCGTGAAGGGGGCGACACTCGGTATTCTCGGGCGCGATGTGACGCTGAGTGCGAACGGTCTGCCGCGGCAAATCACCAGCCGTTTCGACGAGCGCATGACAGGGTATGCACAGCAGCCCAAGGCCTTGCTTGCAGCGCCCATGCAATTGATCGTGGAAGATGCCACCGGCGCGCACGCGCTTGACGCAACAGGTATCCCCCAGGTGCAAACCGACGGGCCGGGCAAGGTGCATTGGCAGGTGGCGACCCACGCGGGTCCGCTGCAAGGTGAACTGACCGCAAGCCTGGAGGCCGATGGCACCCTCGTTTACGCCGTTGCACTTAAGGCCATCCAGGCCGCGGAGCTGCGTGATATCCGTCTGGAGATACCGCTCGAACGTGACGTGGCGCAGTACCAGTTGGGCCTCGGAAGGCAAGGCGACCACGCTCCCGACGATTTCAGCTGGAAATGGAACGTGCAGGACAACCAGGATGGTGCATGGATCGGCACGGTGAATGCGGGTCTCGAGTTCCACTTGCGGGACGAGCATTACCAGCGTCCTTTGAATACCAACTTCTATCATCAGCAGCCGTTGCGCATGCCGGTGTCCTGGGATAACGGCGGGAAAGGTGGTATTCGGCTGCACAGTGAGAAGGGGAACTATCTCGCCGAGGCGTTCAGTGGCACGCGCACCATGCAGGCCGGCGAGACGCTGCACTACGACATTGTCATGCGCGTCACCCCGTTCAAAACCATCAACCCCGCCGAGCATTTTGGCGAGCGCTTCTTCCACAAGTACGGCGATCTTGATGCCATCAAGGCCGACGGTGCGAATGTGGTGAACATTCACCACGCCACGCCAATCAATCCGTGGATCAACTATCCGTTCCTCGAGTCTGAAGCGATGCGCGCGTATATCGATGCCGCTCATCAGCGCGGCATGCGCGTGAAGATCTACGACACGGTGCGCGAGGTATCCGACCGCGCGCCTGAACTGCCGATGCTGGAAAGCCTGGGGCACGAGATCATCAGCAGTGGCAAGGGTGGTGGCTTCTCCTGGCTGCAGGAGCATCTGGATGGCGATTACATTGCCGCCTGGCATGTGCCGGAGAATCGGGACGCGGCGGTGATCAACGCAGGGCAGAGTCGCTGGCACAACTACTACATCGAAGGGTTGGACTGGCTTGCCCGCAACGTGGGTATCGATGGCCTGTATCTGGATGACGTGGCCTACGACCGCACCACCATGAAGCGCGTGCGGAAGGTGCTGCAGACGCATCGCCCGCACGCGTTGATCGATCTGCATTCCGCCAGCCAGTACAACCCGCGCGATGGCTACATCAACAGCGCGCTGCTTTACATGGAACTGTTTCCGTACATCGATCGCTTGTGGTTTGGCGAAGAGTTCGATTACGAAAAGACTTCGCCCACTTACTGGCTCACCGAAATTTCCGGCATTCCTTATGGCCTGATGGGTGAAATGCTGCAGAACGACGGCAACCCGTGGCGCGGCATGCTGTTCGGCATGACCAATCGCCTGGGCTGGTCGCCCGGCAGCGACCCGCGTGGATTGTGGAAGTTGTGGGATGCCTTTGGTATCGAGAAGGCGGATATGGCGGGTTGGTGGGTGCACGACACGCCGGTGAAGACCCACCGCGACGACGTGCTCGCCACCAGCTACGTGCGCAAGGGCAGCAAGACGCTGATTGCGCTGGCCTCGTGGGCCCCGCAGAAGACCAGCGTGAAGCTTGCCATTGACTGGAAGGCGCTGGGACTTTCGCCGAACAAGGTGACGCTGACAGCTCCTGCAGTCGAGGGCTTTCAGACAGCGGCTACGTTCAAACCCGGCGACGAGATTCCCCTGGAGCCCGGCAAGGGCTGGCTGATCGTGGTGGAATGAAGTGAAACGAGAACAGGGGCATCGTATGCGGGCAAAGCTGTGGCCGAGTGGAGTGTTGGTGGCTGTGATGGCGTTGTGCATGGGTGGCGTCACCCATGCAGCAACGGCGGTTGCACCCGATGGCATCGCGGTGAGTAAGTTGACCCTGGATGCCAAGGCGTTCACGCCGGAGCAGCTCAAGCTGACGGTCTACCTACCGCCCGGCTATACGGAACAGAGCGCTATCGGCACCCGTTATCCCGTGCTGTATGCGAACGACGGCCAGGACATGGGTGCCGTCGGGCTGCACGATACTTTGGCAGCGTTGTATGCCGATCATGCGATCGAGCCGGTGATTGTCGTTGCGGTCGATATGCTGGCTGACCGTGTTTCGGGTTATGGCCTCTCCGATCGCAACAGCAGGCGCAGTGTCGTAGGTGGCTCACGCATTGGTCCTATCGGCAGCCGCGCGTACGAGTATTCGGATTGGGTTGCCACGCAATTGGTGCCCTATATCGATACGCACTATCGCACCCAGCCTTCAGCGGCGAGGCGTACTGCACTCGGCTGGTCGTTGGGTGGCCTCAACGCCTTCAATCTCGGCTGGGAGTACCCCGATGTGTTTGGGCGCGTCGGTGCCTTCTCTCCATCGTTTTGGCTGGCCTCGGATCGCAGCAGTGCGCAGGCGATCGAATCCACCCGATTGGCGCAGGCCATGGTGAATCAGGCGGATCGAGCCAAGCCCGTGCGCTTCTGGTTTTCGGTGGGCGGACGCGAAGAGACCAACGATCGCAATGGCAACGGCGTGATCGATGCCGTCGAAGATGTGCAGGACCTGATCAACGGTCATCACGCCGCTGACGGTTCCACTCTTCGTGGACTGCGCGACCTGGGCTATCGCGTCGATATGGACGCGGCCAAACCCTCCGCGCGCTCCGCCGATGTCGCCTTCTACCTGCTGCCGGATGGCGAACACAATCAGGCGACATGGAAGCGCATGCTGCCGGTATTCTTACGCTGGGCCTACGGCACGGGCAACGATTAGCGTTAGTTGAACTGGCGCTACGCCGAGGATGCCGGCCTTGTGAAGATGTCGCCGGGGGTCAACAGCTCGTGAGCAACCACGCGGTTGCGACCTTCGGTCTTGGCGCGATAGAGCGCAGCGTCGGCACGCGCGATCAGATCATCTGCCGTATCGGCGGGGCCACCCAGATGGGCGATGCCGATGCTGATCGTGGTCTGCACTGTGTTGCCGCGCGAATGGACATGCAACGCTTCGATGCTTTGGCGGATGCGCTCGCCGACCGTCATTGCGTTGTCGCGCGAGGTGCCCGGCAATACCACCACGAACTCCTCGCCACCATAACGCCCCAGCCAGTCAGCGGGCCTCAGTTCGTCGGCGATGGCTTCGACCACTGCGCGCAGGCAGGCGTCGCCCACTTGATGGCCGTAGCGATCGTTCACGGATTTGAAGTGGTCCATATCCAGGAACAGCAGCGCGAGAGGCACGTGGTGCGCGCGCGCTTCTGTAATCCCTGCGTGCAGTCGCCGCACCAGCGCGCGGCGATTGAGTACACCGGTGAGGGCATCGTGATCGGCCAGGTGGTGGGCCACGTCGCGCTCACGGCGCGCTCGCAGCGATAGGTCAGCCAGGCCGATGGTGACGACGATGCTGAAAAACGCGATGGAAAACGGAAAGCTGTACTCCAGCCAGCGCGGCAGGTCGAGCGAGAGCAGCACCTGAGTCACGCGCAGGCAGGTCAGCAGCACCTGCGGGGTCCAGGCAATCAGGAAGAAGCGAGCCTGCCTGCCACGGCGCATCACTGCAAGCACCACCACAGCGAAGGAGTACAGCGACGTGAACATGAACCACACGTTGAAGACCGAGGCCAGCGCATGCAGTCGTTCGGCGAATGGAAAACAAAGCAGCGGCGCGAGTATGAAGTAGGGCCAGCGCATCAGGCCCAGCAGGCGCGCAGCCACCGGGGTGATCTCGCGCAGTTCACAGAACTCAATGATGAAAGAGATCGACAGTGGCGCGCTCAAGGCCGCGAACAACCACGGTGCGTGAGTACCCAGCGGCACCAGCAGATGGCCGCCCGGCAACTCGTAGATCTCGCCGCTGGTCAGCATCTGGTACACCAGCAAGAAACTGGTGTAACCGATGAAGTAGGCCAGCACGCGGTCGCGTAGCACCACCCACAGGCATAGCGCCGCCAGAATCATGGTGACCTGCACACTGGCGAACAGGGTCGTCAGCCGCACGTGGTTGAGATCTTCGGCCTGATAGGTCGCCATGTCGCTGAGCCCAGGCCTGATCGGCCGCGTGAAGCTGTCGGCGGCTACGCGTACGTAGATCGGCTGGTCGGCGCGCAGGTCGTGCGGCAGCTCCAAGGCGAGGTGATGACGTGAGAAGCGGGCGGAGCCGTCGGATTGTGCGAACCAGAGTTCCTGTGGGCGGTAATCCGGTGGTGCAAAAACCGAGATGCGCACATAGGTGGCGCCACTGAAATGGAGTACCGGTGCGCTGCTTTCCTTCCAGTCGCTGGAAAGATTCAGCCGATACCACCGTTGCGTCTCCACGGCGTTGGGTGTGTAGGGGGAGGCAGAGGGGGCGAGTGCGGTATCCATGCGGCCATGCACGATCTGCTCGGGCGTTGGGGCCGGGGTGCTTGCGGGCAGGGCGGCTATCTGCAGGGCGGGCAGGTGGTTGCCTGCCACGGGGGCGGCCTGCGCGGCCAACGCATACAGCGCCGCCAACACGCATGCGACGAAAACCACCACGGGTGCGCGATACACCATGTTCCCCCTTATATCCCGGCCCCCTGTCGCCGGTTCATGAGTCTGGCCGTTCCCGCAGCCGAAGGCTCAATGCGCTCTATGTATCACGTTCTCTGGACGAGATGTGTCCCTGGTGTCGCCTCCAGCGGCGCAGGGAATAACGTTCCAAACAAGTGTTTGAGACGTGGCTCGAACGCGAACGCGGCAGGCTCTATGCTTGTGCCCTCAGGCGGCCCAGGGCAACGAAGAACATGGCAAGACCGGAAGGCGTGGAAGCGGTGTCTCAGCGAGAGCATCGGCCGCCCGCGCATGAACTTGAACCACCGGGATTCATCCGCCACGGCACGCCGGTTTTTCGCCAGACCAACCTCGCCCTGTTCGCGGCCGGTGTGGCCACTTTCGGGCTGCTGTATTGCACGCAGCCACTGATGCCCGAATTCAGCAAGGTGTACGGCGTGAGCGCCGCCACCGCGGCCTTGTCGCTGTCGCTCACCACGGGTGTGTTGGCGTTTGCCATGCTGTTTGCCGGTGGTGTTTCCGACGCCTGGGGGCGCAAATCGGTGATGACGCTTTCACTGATTTCGTCGGCGGTTCTGGTGCTGTTGACGGCGTTGGTGCCGGATTGGCACATGCTGTTGATACTGCGAACGCTGCTTGGCCTCACCCTGAGCGGTCTGCCCGCGGTGGCAATGACCTATCTCAGCGAGGAGATGCACCCCGAGTCGATTGGCCTCGGGATGGGGCTCTATATCAGCGGCAATGCGATTGGTGGCATGGGCGGCCGACTGGTGGCCGGCGTGCTTGCCGATTTCGTGGGCTGGCGCTGGGGTGTGGCGACGGTCGGCCTCATTGGCCTCGTCGCAGGCCTGATCTTTTGGCGCAGTCTGCCGCCGTCACGGCATCACGTGCGGCAGCCGCTGCATCTCGGCGCGTTGCTGGGGCGCTTCAGGCTGGCTTTCCGCGATGCGGGCCTGCCGTGGTTGTTCGCCGAGGGTTTCCTGCTTCTGGGCGCTTTTGTCACCGTTTACAACTACATCGGCTATCGCCTACTGGCGCCGCCCTATAGCGTGAGCCAGACCGCAGTGGGCGCCATCTTCAGTGTTTACCTGATCGGCACTTTCAGCTCCGCCTGGATGGGGCATCTCGCCGGGCGGCTGGGGCGTCGCAAGGTGCTGTGGACAGCGTTTGCGCTGATGCTGCTCGGCGTGCTGCTCACCATGATGCAGCCACTGCTGTTGGTCGTGCTGGGCATCGTGGCGGTTACGTTTGGTTTCTTCGGCGGACACTCCATCGCCAGCAGCTGGGTGGGACGTCGTGCCGGCAACGCGAAGGCGCAGGCTTCTTCCATGTACCTGTTTTCGTACTACATGGGATCCAGTATCGCAGGTGCCAGTGGTGGCTTGTTCTACGCGTCGCATGGCTGGAACGGCGTTGCGCTGTTCGTCGCAGCACTGGTGTTGGCAGGCTTGCTGATCGCGTGGCGTTTGTATCGTTTGCCGCCGTTGCCGGGACCGCCGTCACCGGGTACCGAACCGCCGATTCCGCAGTGAGGCATGGGGCCTGAAGTTATCGACCACGGCGTGTGTGCTGTGGTCGATGATGCATGGCGCTTACTGCGCCTCGGGCTTGAGCATGTCCTTCACAGCCTGATAGTCGCCATCATTGGCGGCAGGCGGCAGGTGGAGCAGTTGGGACATCAGTGGATAGACGTCCACGTTGGGAAACGTCGGCACCGTGGCACCCTGGCGGAACGCCGGGCCGCGCGCCACAAACAGCGCTTGCATCTGCGGTGCGTCGTTGTCGTAACCGTGTTCGCCAAGACTCAGCTTGCCTTTCTTCTTGGCCAGCGAGTCCGTGGTGGTGATGCGCCAACCCACGTCTGCAAGGCACAGCAGCTGCGGCACGCGCGGGTTGCTGCCGTAAGCGAAGCGAGCCGGCACGCGCGTCTTGTCCCAGCACGTCATGTGCTTCTGCGGCTTTTCCAATTGCGCTTCGATCTTGGAGAAGTCATGGCCCGGCGTCGGGTTGAGGCCGGCAACGACGCCCAGGCTCACTACATCCACCCGGGTCATCGGAATCACCTTGTCCAGCAGCACGTTGTTTTTGGCCGGCACCGACGCCATGCCGTGGTCGGAGACGATGATCATGTTGACACGGCCGAACAGGCCACGCTTCTTCAGGCCTTCCACGAGGTAAGCGAGGGCGGCATCGGTCTTGCGCAGCGCGTCGTCGACTTGCGGCGTGTCGGGGCCGTAGGTGTGGCCGGCGTGGTCCACGTCATCGAAGTACAGCGTGATGAACGTGGGGCGTTCGCCGGCAGGCATATCGAGCCACGACAGCACCTGGTCCACGCGCTGTTCGGGCGTGACATTGCCGTCATACGTGTGCCAGTAGTCCGGATGCTTGCCGCGGATATCCGCTTCGGTGCCGGGCCAGAACATGGTGCCGCTCTTGAGGCCGTGCTGCGCGGCGGTTTCCCACAGCGGCGTGCCTTCGTTCCACCAGCTGCCATTGCTCACGGCGATGCGGTCGCTCAGCGAGAATTTGCCAAGCTGGGGATCCATCATCGTGTTGTTGACGATGCCATGGTGATCAGGGCGCAGGCCGGTCACGATGGTGTAGTGGTTGGGGAACGTCAGTGACGGAAACGACGGCTGCATGCCGGCTGCGTGCACGCCGTCCCTGGCCAGCATGGCCAGCGTCGGGCTGAGACCGCGCTCGAAATAGTCGGCACGAAAACCGTCGATGGAAATCAGCAACAGCGGCGCTGGGGCCTGTTTCGCCGCAGCGGCAGTGGGCGCGGAAGACGCGGAGGTCGGCGACGTGGATGGGGTGGCGCAGCCGGTACCAAGGGCAATCAGCGAACAAAGCAGCAAGCGAAACGGGATTTTCATGCGTGAGTCCGTACCATCGGTGCAAACCCCGTATCATTACCCAGCCGTATGACCATTACACGTCCTTTCTTTTACCTGGCGTCAATGGCGTTGTTCGGTGCAGCAGGCACCGGCTTGGCAACACCCGTTGCCGCGCAGTCCTCCGCCGGCGCGTCTACGACAACCGCGCCGGTTCACGCATTGCCATTCAATGCCGCGCAGCAGCAGCGCGTGTTGCATACGCACACGCCTGTGGTCGTGGGACATCATCAGCCGCCAGCGGCAAAGGCCGCCAAGCCGACCACCGATAGTTACTACATGCCGCATGTGGGCAACCCGATGGACGCTTACCGGAACGCGGTAACACCGTTGCCAGTGGTTGCGGGGCGCTGAACGGCGTTAGCCGTGCCACAAGGCGGCACCATCGCGTAGCGGCAGACCAAACAGATCGCCGTGAGCGACGCGCTCTTCCAGCGACAGCAGGAAACGCTTGGTGGGCAAACCGCCGCCAAACCCGGTGAGACTGCCGTTGGCGCCGATCACACGATGGCAGGGCAGCACGATAGGCAGCGGATTGCGGCCATTCGCGGCACCCACCGCGCGCATCGCCTGCGGCTGGCCGATACGGCGCGCCAGTTCTCCATAGCTGATAGTGGCGCCATAGGGGATCTGCGCCAGCTCCCACCACACCTCGCGTTGGAACGGCGTGCCGAGTGGGTGCAGCACCAGATCGAAATGCTGGCGCGTCCCGGCGAAATACTCTTCCAGCTGCTGCCTCGCCTGCGCTGACGGTTCCGCTGCCTGACGCCAATGCGGTTGCGGTGACCGTTGGTGGCGCCCGGTTTCGAACCAGATTTCGCGCAGCCCTTGGTCGTCAGCCACCAGTCGCAGCGTGCCGACGGGGCTGGGCATGTTGTCGTACCAGATGGTGGATGATTCGAGCATCAGGCTACCTTCTTCGCCTTTGCACTCGCCGCGTCGCTCGCGCTTCGCCAGAGGTGCATTACTGCATAGGCACGCCAGGGGCGCCAAGCTTCGGCCAGCGAAGTAAGCGCCTTGGTGGAAAGTTCATCGCCATCGCCCGCCGCTGCGCGACGCAGGATCAGGTCGGCCGCGGGAAACGCATCCGGATGACTCAGCGCGCGCATCGCCATGTAATGGGCCGTCCACTCGCCGATGCCTGGCAGTTCCACCCAGCGTTCGACGAATTCGGCCAGCGGTTGTTCACTGCGGAAATCGATACGGCCGTCCAGTAGTGCTTGCGCCACGCCGCGTACGGTGGCTGCACGGGCGGTGGTCAGGCCCACTTCGCGCAGGTCGACGTCGGCCAGTGCTTCCGGCCCCGGGAACAGGCGCTCCAGACCTGGGACGGGTGATGCCACTGGCGTGCCGTAGCGCTGCACGATGCGTATGGCCAGCGTGCGCGCCGCAGCGACACTCACCTGTTGGCCGAGAATCGCGCGCACCGCAATTTCAAAACCGTCCCAGCCGCCCGGCAGCCGCAGGCCCGGGCGCTTGCGTAGCATCGGCCGCAGCACCGTGCTCTGCTTCAATGCGTCGCCAATGGATTGCGGGTTCGCATCCAGGTCGAACATGCGTCGCAGTTTGGTCACCATGCCGAGCATCTGCGCCGGTTGTGGGCAATGCAGTTGCAGTTGCAAGGCGTTGGCATCGCCGGGCCAGGCGCTCAGGCGCAGCCAACCCGGTGCATCGGCGGGGCCGAATACGCGCGCATAACTGTGTTCGTCCACCACTTCCACACCGGGCAACGCACGCCCACGCAGAAACGCGAGGATGGCGGGGAAGTCGTATGGCGGGCGATAACCAAGCCGCAGCGTCAATGCATCGCCGTTCGTTGCGGTCGGATGGCGCCGCAGTTCACGCGGTGGCACGCGATTGGCCTGCAGGAACGCCGCATGGAACCGACGCAGGCTACGGAAGCCGGAAGCGAGCGCTACTTCCGTCACTGGCAGCGTTGTTTCCGTCAGCAATTGCTTGGCGAACAGCAGGCGGCGCGTAGTGTGGACACTGATCGGCGGCGCCCCAAGGCGCTCAACGAACAAGCGGCGTAACTGGCGTGCACCGACGCCCACCCGTTCGGCCATCGCCTCGACCGTTAACTCGTCGAATGCACCGCTATCCATCAATTTCAGCGTGCGCGCGATCACATGATCGCCACGTTGCCATGCGTCATTGCCTGGTGCGAGCTCGGGGCGGCAGCGCAGGCAGGGTCGGAAGCCAGCGGCTTCCGCGGCGGCCGCGCTGGCGTAATACCGGATGTTCTCCGGCTTCGGCGACGGGGCAGGGCACACCGGTCGGCAATAAATCCGCGTGCTGGTGACGGCGGTGAAGAACAGTCCGTCGAAGCGGGCGTCGCGACTGATGCGCGCCTGTTCGCAGGCGCGCACATCGAGGAGCGGGTCATGAGTGATCGGCATGGGTTCAGGCTAGCACCACACGCACGACCCGACTCGCCGTTTTCGGACATCAATACTCAGAGCCGTTCCCGCGTCGTTATTTGATCGGGGCCATCAGGTGCTGATAGGGCGTGCCTGCCCACATCACGTATGGGGCGCTGGTGTCCGGATCCGCATTCTTCGGGTAGTTGTCGTAAAACGCCGGGTCGGCGCCGACGATCATCACGTGCGCACCGGTCTTGATCCAATGATTGCCAGCGGTGGGTTTTCCCGCATACGGGTCGGTATTGCTCGCATCGGTGCCGCCTTCCAGCATGTACATCAGTCCGATTTTGCCTGCCGGCGGCGGTTTGTGTGCCATGTATGCGTTGACCCAATCCAAAGCATTCTTGTCCATGCACATAGGATCCGGGCCTGGCGTATCCGGATTGTCAGGCATGCAGGTAAAGCCGTTCGTGCCCTTGCGGAGCGTGCGCATCTTGCCGTGTTCATCCACGGTGATGATGGTGGCGTCCTTGGCTACACCGGGTGGCGCAGCGCGTATGGCACTGGCGATCAGCTCCTGGTCAGATGGCATGCTTTTATCCGCCGCCTGAGCGCTGGCGCCGCTGCCCAGCACGGTGACGAGCAACAAGGCCACAAGATACTTCGCGTTCATGGTGGTTCTCCAACGCGTTGCCGTGACGGTCGCAACCGGGTACCCCCTCGAGCAGTCTGTTAAGCCCGAATCTTTCATTCAATCAGCCGGATGGCGGAGGTTCGTGCCCGTCGGCGGCTTTTGCCGCAGTGCGGTTTGCGGGCGGGGCCTGGGCTCGCCACAATCGGGGTTTCCCCCAGGCTGTGACGCTTCCCATGAACGCTCCCACCCGTATCGACACGACCCGAACCATCCGCGCGCCGCGCGGCAGCGAGCTGAACTGCAAGAGCTGGCTCACCGAGGCGCCGTTCCGCATGCTGCAGAACAACCTCGACCCGGAAGTGGCCGAGAACCCGGCCGAGCTGGTCGTGTATGGCGGTATTGGCCGGGCCGCGCGCAACTGGGAGTGCTTTGACGCGATCCTGCGCGCGCTGCGCGAGCTCAACGACAACGAGACGCTGCTGATTCAGTCCGGCAAGCCGGTGGGCGTGTTCCCCACCCATGCGGATGCACCACGCGTGCTGCTTGCCAACTCGAACCTGGTGCCGGCATGGGCGAACTGGGAGCACTTCAACGAGCTCGATAAGAAGGGTCTCATGATGTACGGCCAGATGACGGCCGGCTCGTGGATCTACATCGGCTCGCAGGGCATCGTGCAGGGCACCTACGAAACCTTCGTGGAGATGGGCCGCCAGCACTTCAACGGCAATCTCAAGGGCAAGTGGATTCTCACTGCCGGCCTCGGCGGCATGGGTGGTGCGCAGCCGCTCGCCGCGACGCTGGCCGGCGCATGCTCGCTCAACATCGAATGCCAGCAGAAGAGCATCGACTTCCGCCTGAAGACGCGCTACGTGGACGAGCAGGCCACTGACCTTGACGACGCGCTCGCGCGCATCGCCAAGTACACCGCTGCTGGCGAAGCGAAGTCGATCGCACTGCTCGGCAACGCGGCCGACGTGCTGCCGGAACTCGTTCGTCGCGGCGTGCGCCCAGATGCGGTCACCGACCAGACCAGCGCGCACGATCCGGTGAATGGCTACCTGCCGCAGGGCTGGACCGTCGAGCAGTGGTTCGAGCGCCGCAAGAGCGATCCGGTCGGCACGGCCAAGGCGGCCAAGCAGTCGATGCGCAAGCACGTCGAAGCGATGCTGGCGTTCAACGCGCAGGGCATTCCCACCTTCGACTACGGCAACAACATTCGCCAGATGGCGAAGGACGAAGGTTGCGCCGATGCGTTCGCGTTCCCGGGTTTCGTGCCGGCGTACGTCCGTCCGCTGTTCTGCCGTGGCGTCGGCCCATTCCGTTGGGTGGCGCTGTCCGGTGACCCGGAAGACATCTACAAGACCGATCAGAAGGTGAAGGAACTGATTCCCGATGATCCGCACCTGCACCGCTGGCTCGACATGGCCAAGGAGCGCATCAGCTTCCAGGGCCTGCCGGCGCGTATCTGCTGGGTCGGCTTGGGGCTGCGCCACAAGCTGGGTCTGGCGTTCAACGAGATGGTGCGCAAAGGTGAGTTGAAGGCGCCGGTGGTGATCGGTCGTGATCATCTCGACTCCGGCTCGGTATCCAGCCCGAATCGTGAAACGGAAGCGATGCGTGACGGTTCTGACGCGGTCAGCGACTGGCCGTTGCTCAATGCCATGCTCAACGTAGCGGGTGGCGCCACGTGGGTGTCATTGCACCATGGCGGCGGCGTGGGCATGGGTTACTCGCAGCATTCCGGCGTCGTGATCGTGTGCGACGGCACCGAAGCCGCCGACAAGCGTATTGCTCGCGTACTGTGGAACGATCCGGGCACGGGCGTGATGCGTCATGCCGATGCCGGTTACGAGATCGCCATCGAGTGCGCGAAAGAGCAGGGCCTGAAGCTGCCGATGCTCTGACATGGTGGTGTCTCGCGCCGTATGCGCGAGGCACCGTCGACTATTTTCGCCAGATGCGCGCCATGCTTTTGCCATGGTGCGCTGACATCGTGCGAGCTTCATACTCGTCGGCAAGGAACCGCCCCATGTTTTCTTCTCACCTACGCCGTACCGTCTTGGCGGCAACCCTGGTATGGGCCAACGCCTTGCCTGTGATGGCATCGGCCCCATCGCCAGCGCCGAACGGCCTGCCAGCCAAGCTCCAGGCAACTCTTGAAGCCATGGCGCAGCGTGCGCAGCCCGGTGTACTGGGTGTGGCCGTGCTGGATGTGCAGAGCGGTGCCAGGGCAGGGGTCAATGCGAGCCAGGCGTTTCCGATGATGAGCGTGTTCAAGGCGCCGGTGGCCGCTGCGGTGCTCTCACATGTCGATGACGGTTCGTTGTCCCTGCAACAGCAAGTCACCATTACGCGTGATCAGGTTAATGACGGCGCGGCGGTGCCATCGATCGGTGCGCATTTTCACGGCGACCGGATGACGTTTACGGTCGCGCAGCTGCTTAAGGCAGCCGTCAGCGAGAGCGACAACACAGCGGTCGATGCCTTGATAAGGGTCGTGGGTGGCCCGGAGGTGGTAACGGCGTTCCTGAAGGCCCATGGCATCGATGGCATGCGCATCGATATGGACGAGGCTGGCCTCAGTCAGGTGTTCAGCGGCCTGAAGCCCGGGGAAAAGGCACCAGCCGGCGAGAGTCAGCAGGCGACGAAGCAGCGCTATCAACGTGGCTATGAAGCGTTTTTGGCTGACCCGCGCAATCGCAGCACACCTGATGCCGCCGTTACGTTTCTGCGCAAGCTCAGCAACAACGAATTGTTGTCATCCACGTCGACGCGCCATCTGCTTGGCTTGATGGAAGCGCAGACTATCCCCAATCGTTTGCGCGCCGGCGTGCCTTCAGGTGTGCGTCTGGCTGATAAGACCGGTACCTCCGGTTCGTTCGGAGGCAGAACGGGCGCGTATAACGACATCGGCATACTCACCTGGCCGGATGGCCACACGGTCATCGTGGCCACCTTCCTGTCCGATTCACCCGCCTCGGATAAGCAGCGCGGTACGTTGTTTGCAGACCTGGCAAAGGGCATCAGTACAGCCGTCCATCCCTGAAACTGGCTTGCGCTGGTGCGACACGTCACCAGGGCGCATCATGTCGCCACATCCAACGGGGAGCTGCGATATGCCGGTCGAACTGAAGATGTTGGGGTGGTCGGTGGCGCTGGGCCTGGTGTACGTGTTGTTACCTGTGCTGATTTCCGTGTTTCAACGTGGCCTTGCGTGGAATGCAGGCAACCGCGATGTCGAGGCCAAGCCTTTCACGGGTGCCGCTGCCCGTATCGATCGCGCAAGCCGCAATTTCCTCGAAACGTTTGCGTTCTTTGCCGCCGCTGCTATTGCGGTAGTGGTAGCCCAACGCACCAACGCATCCACCGCGCTCGGGGTGCAGCTCTACTTCTGGGCGCGCGTGGTATATCTGCCCGTATACGCCATTGGTATCCCCTATCTGCGCACGCTGGTATGGGGCGTCTCGATCGTTGGCATCGTATCGGTACTGACTGCCTTGCTCTGAACTAGGCGTACTTTGCATTGAGCCTCCACCGGCTTTCACGGCCGGGCGGAGGCATGTGTCTTGCTGGCAAGAAAATGGCATCCGTCAAATGCTTGACGCCCGGTTCTTGACGCCCGGCCTGCTTCAAGGGCCGAAGACTAAACGACGGACCAGGGGCTGTTTCTCATAATTTTCATCAACTTGACGGTAATTCCTGCATTGCTGCGGTAGGTGGCGGTTCGCAAGACCTTCCATGCATCACCACACTGAGGTTCCGGCGTGTTGCGCCGGGCTGCCGGCCAGGGGCCGGTGGTTACTAACCGACGATTGGAGAATGGCATGAAAGGCAACTTTGAACTCACCGGCCCGCTGAAAGAAATTTCCAGCTACCCGACTTGGGCCCAGGAAATGATTGAAGCATGCGAACCCGCCCGCCGGAGCGTCCGAGACCACCGGATGTGGGACTTGATGCGCGAGGGCAAGATCGATCCGACCACCATGCGCAATTTCATGGTTGGCACGTGGTCGCTGATTGAGCGCTTTCCCTCATTCATGGCACAGAACCTGCTCAAGACGCAGTATGGCCGTAGTGCCGGTGACAACCTTGCCCGCCGCTGGCTGGTCCGCAATATCCGTGTGGAGCAGAACCACGCCGAGTACTGGCTGGATTGGGCTGAAGGCGCCGGCGTGTCGCGTGAGGACGTTCTTGACGGTCGCCCCCCGCGTGGTACGCAGACCGCGATGGAGTGGTGCCACGAGGTGAGTGGGCACGACACGCTCGCCGCGGGCATGGCTGCCACCAACTACGCCATCGAAGGGGTTACGGGCGAGTGGTCGCATAAGGTCTACGATAGCCTCGCCTATGCAGAAAGCCTGCCGGTGGCTGGCCGCAAAGCGACGTTGCGTTGGCTACAGCTTCATGCCGACTATGACGATACCCATCCTTGGGAGGCGTTGGAGATTGTCTGCACGTTGATGGGCAATCAGCCAACACCCGAAGAAGTGGACCACCTCCGGGAATGTATCGAGCGTAGCTATGTAAGCTTGCATTACGGGCTGGAGCGCTGCCTGATGCAGTCGCCGGTGAATCAGTTGGAAGAGCAAGCGGCATAACGAGGCATCTCGTTGTCGACAGTGTGATGGGACGAGAAGAAGGTTTATGAAGTGGTCGTATACAAGGGAAGCCATGGAGTCCATCCGTAGCACCTCTCTAAGACCGCTATCCCGACGCTTGAGGCCACTGGCCTATGGGCTGGTGGCCGTTATCGGCCTGATCCTCTTGTTGACCTGGGGTGCGCTCCAGGTTCAGGTCACTCTCGCCGGTTTTCTCAACGGCGAGAGTGTCTGGAGCAAGGCGCAAAAGCAGTCGGTGATCGATCTCGCCGCGTATGTCGAGTCCGGCGATGCGGAACGGCTCGCCGCGTTCAATGAAAACTACGAATTGCTCATCTCCGATGGATGGGCGCGCGACGCGATTGCCTCCGGCGCGTACGACCGCGCCCGTGTCGATGCGGCGTTCACGCGCGGAAGGATTTTGCCGCAGGCCAAACCGGGCATGATCTTCATGCTTCGCTGTTGTACGAGCGCGCCACACATGCGCGAAGCGGTGTCGGCATGGCGCGCGGCGGATGGCCCATTAGAGCAGTTGGGCCTGATCGCCAGGGATGTCGCGCAGGTGTACGCGAAAGGCGTGCCGAATCAGGCGTGGGTCCAGGCACAGCAAGAGCGCATCAACGCGCTCAACAACGAGTTGGAGCCGCTGACGAAGCGCTTTTCGCTGGAAGTGGCGCAAGGTGCCATCTGGCTCGGCCGTGTGTTGTTTGCCAGCGTATTTTCAGCGGCGCTGCTGGCCTCGCTGCTGTGGCTGCGTATGGCCCGGCGCATTCTTGCGCGCATCCACGGCACGGAAGAGCGTTACAGCCTGCTTTTTGACAGTGCAGCCGACGCCATTGTGATGGTTGAGGACAGTACCGGGCGTATCCTGGGCGCGAACCGCACCGCGCTGCAGTGGACTGGGCGAACCATGGATTCGCTGATCGGGGCGAATTTCTCAACGCTGTTTGCGCCCTTATTGCACCGCGCGGATGGCGCCATCACCGGCGAACTGCAAGGCCCCCATGGCGATATGCGTCCGGTGGAAATGCGTAGCAGTGTGACGCACTGGGGCACGCAACGGGTACGCCAGTCGATTCTGCGCGATGTCACCGAGCGCGTGAACCTGGAGCAGCAGCGCCGTATTGCTTCCGAGGCGCTGGCCGGTATTGCGGAGGGTGTGATCATTGCCGACGCGAGCCGGCGCGTTACGCGTGTCAACGCCGCGCACATCCGCATGACGGGCTTTACCGCACAAGCTTTGCAGGATGTCCGGTTCGACGACCTGCGCTGCTTGCCGGATGGGTTGCCGCTACCAGCTTCCGTCTGGGATGTGATCGATGCCGAAGGCAATTGGGTCGGCGAAGTGCGTAGCCGGCGCCACGACGGCTCGATTTATCCGGAACTGCTCAGCATCAGCGCCATCCGCGACCCGGAAGGGCAGGTGCAGCACTATGTCGCCGTGATCAACAACATCAGCACGGCGAAGGCCAACGAGCAGCGCCTGCAATACATGGCCGCGCACGATCCCCTCACGAGTCTGGCCAATCGTGCCGAGTTCGAGCGCCGCTGTGTGCAGGCGGTGGCCGGAGCCGAACGGCAACGTGGCATGGTGGCGGTGCTGTTTATCGACCTGGACGCGTTCAAGGCGGTCAATGACAGCTACACACATGCGATTGGCGACCATCTGCTGGTCAAAGTGGGCGAACGCATCGCCTACGAGCTGGGTGACCGGGGCATCGCTGGCCGCATTGGTGGCGATGAGTTCACCGTCTTGCTGCCGGATCTGCATTCGCGTGAACAGGCGAGTGCGCTGGCTGGCCGCCTGTTGAGCACTCTCGCCGCGCCGTTCGTGGTGGGCGAGTACGAGCTGGCGCTCAGCGCGAGTATTGGTATCGCTTGCTTTCCGCTGGATGGCGCGGACGTGCCATCGCTGATCACCAATGCGGACGCGGCCATGTACGCCGCCAAGACTGAGGAGCGCAACGCGTTCCGCTTTTATTCGCCGCGTATGCAAGCCGATGCACGCCGACGCATCGCACTCGCCTCGGAACTGCGTACGGCGCTCGCGGAGAACCAGTTTCATCTGCTTTATCAACCCACCGTGGAAATGCGCAGCGGTCGCATTGTGGCGGTGGAGGCGTTGTTGCGCTGGCATCACCCGCGCCGAGGGCTGATTCCACCCGGCGACTTCATTCCCATGGCGGAGAAACTCGGGCTTATCCGGCGCATCGATCAGTGGGTACTGCAGGCCGCCTGCACGCAGATGTACCTGTGGGACCGCGAAGGGTTGCCGCCATTGCGCATGGCGGTGAATGTTTCCGCCAACTGGTTCGGTCAGGCCAACTTCGTTGACGACATCCGCACCTTGCTGGAGTCGCGGCGCCTGGCGCCGGACCGCTTGATGCTGGAGATTACCGAGGGCGCGATCCTGCGCTTGGGCGAAGAAATGGAGCGTGTGCTGCACGCGCTTCATGCGCTGGGCGTTGGCGTGGCCATCGACGACTTCGGCACCGGCTATTCATCGATGAGCTACCTCAAGCTGCGCGCCATCGCGTACCTCAAGATCGACCAGAGTTTCGTCGCCGGCCTGCCCGAGGATGGCAGCGATGGCGCCATAGTCGAAACCATGCTCATGCTGTGCCGCAAGCTGGATATCAGCCCCATTGCTGAGGGAATCGAAACCGAAGAGCAGCATCGATTTCTGTTGCGTGCCGGCTGCACCGAAGGGCAGGGCTTCCTCTATTCCAGACCGGTAGAGCCGGAAGTGATTGCGCAATTGCTCACGTCCAATCGGCGCCAGGGCAGTTCGCACCTGCGCCTGGTGCCGCCAGAGGCCGGTTAATGCAGTTCAACGCTGACCACTTCCCGCTCGGGCTGATATAGCGCCGGAAGTTGTTGCTTCAGATGCGCGACCTTCGGTGCATCGTTGAACACGATATATGGCTCGTTCGGGTGGCGCTTCGCGTAATCCTGGTGATAGGACTCCGCGACATAGAAGCCTTTTAGCGGTACGACTTGCGTCACGATCGGGTCGGAGAAGGCGTGCGCGGCGGTGAGCTGCGCAATGTATGCGCTGGCGATGCGCTGCTGCTCATCGTTGCCATAGAAGATCACCGACCGGTACTGGGTACCAACGTCCGGCCCCTGACGATTGAGTTCGGTGGGATCCGTGGCGACCGAGAAGAACACCTTCAGCAACTGGCCATAGCTGACCTTGCCAGGGTCATAGAGAATCTTCACGGACTCCGCGTGACCTGTATCGCCATCACTTACGCGTTCGTACTGTGCCGTGCTGGCTTGGCCGCCGGCGTAGCCAGCCCACACTTTCTTTACGCCTTTCACGTGCTCGAACACCGACTGCACGCCCCAGAAACAACCGCCCGCGAGAACGGCTATCTGGTCGCCCTGGTCATGACTGGCGTCCACGGCGGGGTCGGGCAAACTGGCCGCGCCATTGCCTGCGGTGGCCAACCTGCACGCGCTCAGCCCCACCATGGTCAACAGGCCTGCGACGGCGGGGAATAGCTTGAAACGGCGGATGCTCATGGTGAACTCCATCAACAGACCGGACAGTGCAGCCTGTCGCCTGCGCGACGAGCTGTCTCAGTCAGGTATTCGCCGCCGGAAGGCTCCCGGTTACCTCGAGACTGTCACGTCGTGACTATCGGCGTGCGAAGCCGACGCCAACGCGGTGTTATGGTGCGCTACCCCTGTCACGGAAGCGTTCATGAATCACGCGGTTGACCTCGACGCCTATCTTAAGCGCATTGGTTACAAGGGCCCCGTGGCGGCCGATCTGCAAACGCTGAAGGCACTCACAACGGCCCATGTCGCGACGATACCGTTCGAGAATATTGACCCCTTGATGGGTGTTCCCGTGTCGTTAGAGCTTGACGCTATCCAACGCAAGCTGGTGCATGGCGGGCGAGGTGGCTACTGCTTTGAGCAGAACGGGTTGTTGATGGCGGTGCTCAAGGCCATCGGCTTTGACGTATCCGGCCTGATTGCCCGTGTACTGTGGAACAAGCCGGAGGACGCCCTCGTCGCACAGACCCATATGGTGCTGCGTGTGGAACTGGAGGGCGAGAGCTGGTTGGCGGATGTGGGCTTTGGCAGCATGGCGCTCGGTGGTGCACTGAGACTGCAGCCGGATGTGGCGCAAGCTACGTCGCTTGAACCGTTTCGACTGATCACTAACGGTGGCATGTGGCGTATGCAGGCCAACGTTCGCGACGAATGGCGCACGCTCTATCGCTTCGATCTGCAGCCACGTGAAGCCATCGACTATGTGGTGGCCAACCATTTCACGTCGACCTATCCCGAATCGCACTTTCTGCATGGCCTGATCGTGGCGCGCGCGCTGGCCGACCGACGCCTTGGCCTTCGCGACCGCGATTATGTGGAGCACCGGTTCGGTGCCGAATCTGTACGACGCACGCTGCGCGATGCCGACGAGATCGTGCAGGTGCTGCAGGAGAAATTCGGTATTCGCGTACCCGACTATCCAGGGCTGAAGCAGCGCCTGGATAGCCTGCCGATGCCGGCCTGAGTTACATCGCGATCACTCTGCGGCGTGCACGTGGATGACGATGTCTTCCACTTGCACCATCTGACCTGCATGGATCTTGCAGGTCTTGCGCAGCTCCTGCTCACCGTCCACCGACACCGCACCGCTGGCCACAATGGCCTTGCCGGCGCCACCGCTGTCGCAAAGCCCCACCAGCTTCAGTAGCTGGTTGAGTTCCACGTAGTCGCCTTCCAGTTCAAATTCGAGTTCGTGCATATCAGTTATCGGTATCGTCAAAAGCGCTTTCGGGCAGCGCGAAGAATACAAAGAAGGGGCTGTCGGCTTCTTGCCAGTAATCCACTGCTTCTTCGAGGATGTCGAGCAAGGTGTCGAAATCCTCTTCGTTAGCGTCACGCATGTCTTCTGCGCGATCGAACAGCAGAATAAAGCCGGTGGCCTTCAGCCACGAAAGGTCGCGCATGCTGTCGGCCAGCGCGTCCCAGTTACGTCCGAAATCGGCCGGCAGACGCAGCGCCTGAGTCAGGCGGTCGAACAGCGCTTCGCGGTCGGTGTAACTGGCCAGATTGATCCGGCAGACGCGCAGACCCTGCATGCCGGCGGCTTCGGCCAGTGGTTCCAGGTCCTCGCTGGTGACGAAGAAAATGCCGCCGTGCGACGCATCGCCAAAGTCGAGATCAAATTGCGCATTCATCGGGATACCTCGAACCGGCGAAAGGTGCGGTAGTGGTCGTCAGTGTAGTAATAGACCTGCGGCGGCGTACCGCCAGTAATGATGCGTCGCGCGCCGCGATAGTCGAGGCCGGGCGTATCCACGGTGTACTCGTGGTAGTAGCCCTCCGCCATGGGCGGCAGGCGTGACTCGCGATTCTGGAACACCACGCCATCCTGTCGATGCTCGAACGGGCCGCCATGGGCGATGCGCGTCAGCGTGTCGACGGCCTCTGGCGGCAGGAACGAAGGCAGCCCCTGGTTGCCGCCTGGAGCAACGGCATGGGAGGTGGCCGTGCCTGCGTCGGGCGGCGATGGCTCGGGCGTGTGACGCCCCCACAGCAGTGCGGCAATCGCCAGCACGGCAATCAGTAACAACGGTTTCAGTGCACGCATGGGAGAACACCTCCATGGAATGGCGCGAGTGTAGAGCCTCGACGGGAGTCAGGCACTCACCATGTCAGCGGGGTGCATCCACGCGCTGCTGCAAGGCCATGGCAGCAGCCGGGTTGCGCTCCTTCGCACTGCTGATGAAGTAGATGAACACATCCCGTGGCCGCTGCGTTGCGAGCGGCGGCGCGACATGCGGTAGCTCGGCAAGGTCGCCGCCTTCCGCCCAAAGGCTGGCTCGCGTGGCCCAGCTATCCAGCTCGGCAGGCGCATAGCCGGTATCGATATGCGACTCGCTGCGCATCAGCCGGGCATACGCAAAATCGCCGGTGAGGTCGGCAAGCGACGGGTACTGCGGCGAGTCGGTGAATACCGTAGGGATGCGGTAACGGCGGGTCAGTTCGACATAACTCGCATCGAGAAAACTGCGATGGCGTACCTCCAGCACATGCCGCATGGGCTGTCCGTTGAGCTCACGCGGTAGCAATTCAAGGAACGCCGCCAGGTCGCCGGCATCGAACGGTCGTGTCGGCGGCAGCTGCCAAAGCACCGGTCCCAACCGATGGCCGAATTCCGCCAAGCCGCCAAACACAAAGCCATCAATACCGCGAGCCGTGTCGGCAAGCCGTTTGCCTTCGGTGACATAGCGCGGTGCCTTGAGCGAGAACACAAAACCTTCGGGTGTTTCTGCGGCCCACTTTGCATACGTCGCGGGTTTCTGAGCGCCGTAGAACGTGCCGTTGATTTCGATAGCGCGTAGGTGCCGGCTGGCGAACTCGAGTTCGCGCCGTTGCACTAGTCCTGCCGGGTAAAAGTTGTTACGCCACGGTGCGAAGTTCCAGCCGCCGATGCCGACGCGGATGCGCGAGGCGAGGCCATTGCCGGGGGCTGGGGAGAACAGATCGCTGTGCATTGGAAGGTGGGGGATGGTTGGGGAACGGATGATGCCATGGGGGAGGTGATGGGTGTTTCCAGGCTGAACGATGGGAGGCGTTTTGGAGGAGGGTATACATGTGTGAAACGCGGTGCGCTGTTGGCGCCCTTTCTATGAGGAGAGAGGTACCAAATAAGTGCGAGCGCGGAAACCCATCAAGAATGACAGCACGATGGATGGAGAAGGGAGCCCTCACTCCATCGGCAAATGATTCAAATACGGCCCCCTGGCCGCCATAAATGCCGTGGGCGTCATCCCTGCAAACACACGAAATTCATGCACGAGATGCGCCTGATCCCCATAGCCGCCATCCGCCGCCACGCCACTCCAGTCAACGTCAGCGCATCGATAGACCGCATCCACCACGCCACGAAAGCGCATCAATCGAGCGTACCGCTTGGCCCCCATGCCAACCTGCCGGCGAAATAGACGTCCAAACCGATACTCGGAAAGACCCGTCTCGCGCACCATGGCCCCAATACGCATCACTTGCGGCTGCCTGCCGATCTGCCCCAATGCATACAGCACTTCGGGTGCAAGTTCTGGCATGCGCATGTGAGCAAGCAACCACTGCTCCAGCACAGCCAGCCTTTCCATCGCATGGGGTGTGTTGAGCAGGCGCTCGCGGAGCCCGTGCGCACTGCTGCCAAACATGTCCTCCAACCCGATATCGCTGGCCACCAACACCTCGTGGTGTTCACCGGTAAAGGCATGAGCGCCACCGGGACGAAATACCGCGCCCATCACCCGTACCTGCTCGGAGGTGTCGATGATCTGGCTGCGCAGGCAGGGGCCGCCGATGACGGAAGCGGCCGCACGCGTGCATCGGCGCAACCCGTCATCGCTGTAGACGCGGGTTTCGTTCTCGTGAAGGTTGATGATCAGCGCGGCGCCCGGCACAGGCAGCACGCGCTCGTAGTAGTGGCCAGCCTGTGGCATATCCCAGTCCCACAAGCGGGAAACGAGGGCGTTGAGCGGCGGTGCAGGGGCGACGACGTGGTGTCCCATCGGCTGGCTCCAGGCAATAACCCGAGTCTAGGCCGATGGGATGGTCATGTCAGGTCTTGTCGCCAGGGATGACCGTAGGCAACGAATTGGCTGGCGGGCTGCTTTCCGGGTGCATGGTGCGCACCACCATGTCCTGCGGGGTGGTCAGAGGCAGGTTGGCCTGACGCAAGCGGTCGATGATCTCGAACAGCAGGTCGCTTTTCACCATGCCACCCTCGCGCGGGTTGCTTACGTAGGCAGTGCACACAAACATCATCGAGCCGGAGTCGATGCTGTCTAGCTGCACGTTCGGCGAAGGCGTAGTGAGCGTCCCGGGGTGATTGCGCAGAATGTCAAAGATGATCTGGCGCACTTTGCTGGCGTCGCTGCTCAGTGGCATAGGCAGGCGGATCTGCACGCGGCCAAGCGCATTGGCCAAGGTGACGTTGCGCACGTTCTGGGTGATCAACTGCGAGTTGGGCACGATCATGGTGGAGCGATCGCTGAGCTGGATTTCGGTGGCTCGCACGTTGATGCGGCGAATGTCGCCCTCCACGCCGCTGATGCTAACCCAGTCGCCCACTTTGACGGGACGTTCCGCCAGCAGGATCAGTCCGGAAATGAAGTTCTGCACGATGGCCTGCAGGCCGAAACCGATACCGACAGACAGTGCACTGGCGATCCACGCGATGCTTTGTACATCGACCTTGAGCGAGCCCAGCACCAGTACAAATACCAGGATCGCGCCGACGTAACCGAGCAGGGTCACGATGGACGTCTGCATGCCCACGTCCAGCGAGGTCTTGGGCAGCAGCTGCTTGCTGAGCCAGCGCTTGATCAGGCGCAGCACCACCGCACCGACCAGCAACACCAGCAAGGCGTTGAGGATGTTGGTCGGGTCAATGGTAAGTGTGCCGACCGAGCGGCCGGCGAAGAGCTTGGTGCCGCGGTCCATCAACTCATTGGGGCCCGCGCCGTACGGCGCCAGTATTGCTGGCACGGCCAGTAACAGCAGGAAGGCGCGGATCACGCCTGACAAAATCACCGAACTTTGTTCAAGGCGCGCTGGCGAGATGCCAAAGGTTTCCTGCAAGCGCACGCCCGAACGTGACTCGGGGGATAGCAGCGAGTCGCACAGGTCGTTGACCAGATGCATGAACAGATACAGCGCGCCGATCAGGAACCCAGCGCTCAACATCTGCCTAGCGACGAAGAAGCCGAAAGCAATGTAGCCGGTGACAACGCCCAGCAACGTGGCGATGCAGCCGATGAAAGCACCGGCGATGATCAGCCCAACCCACAGCGGCCGTTCCTGAGGTTTTCCGCCAGCGGCAATCATGGCGCGGCGGGCGCGCCCCATGCGAAGCAGGGCTGCGCCAGCCAGACCACCGATGAGGGTGGCGCTGATTGCGTTAGCCGCCATGGTGGTGGCAAGGCTCGCGCCAATATCGTTGGTGATGCGCTCGAACAGGGCGAGCACCAGGGTGCTGTAGGCGAACAGCGCGGGAAACGGCGCCAAGCGTTTGGCAAGGTTGTCAGAAATGGGGGGCAGTCGCCAGGAAGGACGTGTTGCGCAGAGCAGCGCGCGCCCGAGTCCGGCCAGCATGGCCGTAAAGAACATGATGGCGACGAACGGGCGAACCAGATCATCCAGGTCCTGGTCGTACACACCGTTCCAGTTGAACGCCAGATACAGCAGCCAGGCGGCGAGGCCATAAGTGAGCGTGGCACCTAGCGTAATCAGCAGTGCCATGGCACTGCGGCGCAGATGGCCAGACGGAAGATACTTGCTGACCATATCCAGCATCTGGTGTTCCAGCAGCCGGCGCCCTACAGCGAACAATGCCACTGCCGCCAGCAGGCACAGGATGAGCGGCAGGCGGTTGGCGGGTTCCCATGCTTTTTCCAGCGCCCCCTCAATCGTTTTGCCAAGCGTGGCGAAGGCCGCGCGGTCATCCGGTATGGCCTGCGCAAGGCGCTCCCAGAAGGCGCCGCTCAGCGGCGATGCGGTGCGCTGGAACGTCTGTGCTTGAAACAGATCACGCCGTAACGAGGCGATCTGCGTGATCAGCTGTTGGCTTTCCAGACTTAGTGATTTGGACTGGGTGACTTGCCCGGCGAGATCGGTCTTGTCCTTGGTGAGTTGCTTGCGCTGGCTGGCGACTTCCGGCGCTTCTGGCGGCGCGCCTTTCTCCGGCGCAGGCCCCAAGACGTCGAGCTTCGCCTGCACGGCGTCGACCTGCGGCGACAGGCTGGCGGTGAGCTGATCGGCCTGTTGCTGCACCGCCTGCGCTTTGGTGCGTGCGTCGACCAGCAGGTTGTCGGTGAGCTTGGTCTTGTCAGTGATCGCTTGCTTGATCTGGTCCAGCTTTGCGCTCAGCTGATCGGGACTGGCGATGGTCGTCTGCGGAATCTGTGCCGGGGCCTGGCTGCTCGGGTTGTTCTGGGCCAGGGCGGGGACACCGCAGGCGGTGGCGAGAAAGAGGACCAGCAAAAGGCGGGGTAGGATGCGCATGACGGCATGATCCCGGTCAGTCGCTGAACTGGTCAATGAATAATTGTCTTGACGGTTTGTTCAGATCATCGCCTTCACGCTGTCGCGATGACTCAGGCAAAGGCGCGCTACACCGCACCACAGTGGGATGGCGACGTCGCCAGGGCGCGGGCTCTGCAAACGACTTTGGCCACGGAAGTGCGGTTGGTGGACGACCACCCGCCGCTACAGCGGGTCGTAGGCGTCGATGTGGGTTTCGAGGAGGGCGGCGCGGTGACTCGCGCTGCAGCCGTGTTGCTCGATGCACAAACGCTGACACCGTTGGCTGAAGTGGTCGCGCGCATGCCGACGCGCATGCCGTACATCCCCGGGCTGTTGTCCTTTCGCGAGCTGCCGGCGCTGTTGCAGGCGATCGAGCAATTGCCGGAGGCGCCTGACTTAGTCTTCGTGGACGGGCAGGGCATTGCGCATCCACGTGGACTGGGCATCGCCGCACACCTGGGCGTGGTGACGGGATTGCCCACCATCGGGGTCGCCAAATCGATACTGGTGGGTACGCACGACGAACTCGGCCCGCAACGCGGTGACCGTGTACCGCTGCGCTACAAAGACCGAGTGATTGGCTGTGTCTTGCGCACTAAAGACAAAATCCGGCCGTTGATCGTGTCGCCGGGTCACTGCGTCAGTATGGCGGCCGCGCCGGAGTTGGTGCTGGCGTACTGCACGCGCTATCGACTGCCGGAACCCACGAGATTGGCGGATCGATTGGCGTCGCGCAGGGATCGCGAGCGGAAGAAGAACATTTAAGACTCTGTGTAGGTAAACGTCTGCGCAGGGCCTCCGCGCAACCTCACCATCATCCCCGCGAAGGCGGGGATCCAGTGCCTTTATGCGCCACAAGAAGCCGAAAGGCGCTGGATGGCCAGCGTCGCTGTTGCAAAGCACCTCCCGCTTTCGCGGGGGTGACGGTGAGGCAATCAACTGCGTGACAAGGGTGTGATTAGCTTCCCTTACCCTTGGCAATCTCATCCGCGGCTTTCTGGATGATGTCGCGAATGCGCTTCACCTCTGCGGTGTTCCACGGACCGCCATGCATGAACAGCGCGCGCTTGAGGTTGTGCATGGCCTCGCGTAACGCCATCGGCGCGGCAGCACGTGCGTACATCTTCGCGGTGTGCTCCATGCGCGACATCACTGCGTCGACCGCCTCCTGGTTGTCGGCCAGGAACGCTTTGCCTTCCTCGGTGATGGTGTACAGCTTCTTGCCCTCACTGGTTTCCACGCTGGCGTGGCCCAGTTCCTCGAGCAGGGTGAGTGTGGGGTAGACCGCGCCGGGGCTGGGTGCGTAGGCGCCGCCAAACATTTCCTCAATGGTACGGATCAGCTCGTAGCCGTGGCGCGGTTGCTCGGCGATCAGGGCAAGCAGGATCAGCTTCAGATCACCCGGGCCAAACATGCGGCCACTACGGAAACGGCCACCCATACCGCCCCAGCCGCCCTGGCCTTCGTCGTCGCCGAAGCCACGGCCAAAGCCGCGTCCGCGGCCCATGCCCATGGCCTCGCGGATCCAGGCATCACGGCCTTCCTGGTAGAGGTGATACGTCGATGAATCAAAGCAATGATGGAATCGCATGACACACTCCGATATATCGTAAGTAACAGTCGTACGATATATCGTAGAATTTGCCCGTTGCAAGTGCCTCGCCCGTCCGGGGCAGGGTTTGCTTGAAACCATCGCCGGGTGCCTTCACCCAGTGGTTATCCACCCCGCAGCACCTTTCCCAAGGACGATCCCCATGCTGTTCCGCTGGTTCGAGTCGCTGATCGACGCCTTCAAGGAGCCCGTCGACGGCATGCCGCCACAGTCCGTGTGGCGCTTCTATGTGTTCTACCTGCGCCAGGTGTGGCCGGTGTTCGCCGCCGCGCTGGTGGTGGGCTTTGGCGTGGCCTTGGTCGAAGTGTCGCTGTTTGGCTTTATCGGCAGCATCGTGGACATGACCAAGGGCGTGCCTGCCGCCGACTTCTTTCGCCAGCATGGGCGCGAGCTATTGTGGATGGGGTTGGTGGCGCTGGTCGCGCGGCCGGTGCTGATTGGCCTGCATGATCTGCTGGTGAATCAGGCCATCGTGCCCAACCTCACCAACCGCATCCGCTGGCAGAATCATCGGTATGTGATACGGCAGAGTCTCGGCTTCTTCCAGAACGACTACGCCGGCCGCATCGCCAATCGCATCATGCAGACCTCCGGCGCACTGCGCGAATCGGCGGTGCAGATTGTCGACGCCATCTGGTACGTGGCGATTTACACCGGCAGCGCCATCGTGTTGTTCGCCAAGGCGGATGTCTGGCTGGCCGCGCCACTAGTGGTCTGGCTGGTGGCTTACGTGGCCACGCTCCGGTACTTCGTGCCGCGCACCAAGGAGCGTTCGTGGCGACAGTCGGAGGCGCGCTCACGGCTGATGGGCCGCATCGTGGACGGCTACAGCAATATCCTCACGCTCAAACTGTTCGCTCACACGCAGCGCGAAGAAGCGTATGTGGCCGATGCCATGGGCGAGCAGATCAAGCGCATGCGTGCCATGACGCGTCTCACCACGGCCATGGATGCCACCATCACCACGCTCAACGGTTTCCTGATCGTCGGTACTTCCGCACTGGCCGTGTGGTTGTGGAGCCAGGGCAAGGTCACAGTGGGTGCTATCGCGCTCAGCACCGGACTGGTCATCCGTATCAACAATATGTCCGGTTGGATCATGTGGGTCATCAATGGCATTTTTGAAAATGTCGGCACCGTGCAGGACGGCATCGAGACCATTTCCAAGCCGCGTACCGTGCAGGATCACGAAGGTGCGATGCCGCTGGAAGTGACCGAAGGCGGTGTGCGTTTCGAGGACATCCACTTCCACTACGGCAAGACGGGCGGCGTGATCTCCGGCCTCAATCTGGTCGTGCGCGGGGGCGAGAAAATCGGCGTGGTAGGTCCGTCGGGCGCGGGCAAGTCGACCATGGTGAATGTATTGCTGCGGCTGTACGACCTGGAAGGCGGGCGCATCCTTATCGATGGGCAGGACATCGCCGAAGTGACGCAGGAGAGCCTGCGCGCGCAGATCGGGGTGGTGACGCAGGACACCTCGCTGCTGCATCGCTCCATCCGCGACAACTTGCTGTATGGCCGTCCGGATGCGACGGAGGCCCAAATCATGGACGCCGTGCGCAAGGCGCGCGCTGAAGAGTTCATCCCGGAGCTGGTGGATGGTGAAGGGCGTGTCGGCTATGACGCCCATGTGGGCGAGCGCGGGGTGAAGCTCAGCGGCGGCCAGCGCCAGCGCATCGCCATTGCACGTGTGCTGCTCAAGGATGCGCCCATCCTGATTCTTGACGAGGCGACGTCCGCGCTGGATTCGGAAGCCGAAGCGGCGATTCAGGACAGCCTGGAATTGCTGATGCGCGGCAAGACGGTGATCGCCATTGCCCATCGTCTCTCCACCATTGCGCGGATGGACCGCCTGGTGGTGATGGACAAGGGACATATCGTTGAAACCGGAACACATGCCGAGCTGGTCGCGCAAGGCGGCTTGTACGCACGCTTGTGGCGACGTCAGACCGGTGGATTCGTGGCGGCGGAAGATCCAGATGAGGCCAACGCGGTCGCCTGAGCGGGCGACGTTCTCACTTGGTACGCGCATGGCGTAAAGCGCATCTGCTGTCGCACGCTGCTTGCGTCATGTAGCGGCTACAACAGTTTGAGCTTTCTTTGTCTCGTGCTTCACCTGGCTCGCGGCAGCATCACGCTTCCTTCCGTCTTCGGAGCAGCGTGATGCCCATCGCAAAAGCCCTGGCACGTGCGCGCAAGGACCCGCGTGAAGGCAAGTCGGCCAGCACCCAGGCCGGCGAGTTCGTGCGGGAGGAAACCGGTCACATGGGCGAGGGTGGGCAGAGCGCACGCTCGGTCGAGCAGGCGATGGCCATCGGTCTGGCTGAGGCGCGCGAGGCGGGCATCAAGGTCCCTGCCAAGAAGGGTACAGCTACGAAGAAAGCCGCTGGCGCGACTGTCACCAGCCGTGCCGCAGGCGCCAAACGGGCTGCGCGTAATCGCGCCATGAGGTCGCGGGAGCGCTGAGCGCTGGTCTCACGGCACGACGATAGGAGTCCGTGCTGTGCGGGCGGCAGACATCCGCCGGTAAGGCCTTGTTACAGACGTTCCTCAGGCAACGCCTGCACCAGTTCCTGGGCGGGCCATATCGCCAGCCAGACGCCGCGGAACGCTTGCGTATAAACCGCGTGTTCGTGATCTGCGGCGCTCAGGCGCTTGGGATAAATGATGACCAGACCGTCGGGGTGTTGTTCCGCCCATTCCTTGAGCGCCTCGGTGCCGTGCAATTGCTCGACGGGGCGCTGCAGGCGTCCAAGAAAGGTGTACTGGCCGTCGTTGGATTCCAGATTGGCCACTGGTTGGCCATGTGCTTCCGCCTTGGCCAGCAACGACGCCACCGGCATGAAGTCGTAGGCCGGCCATAGCGTCATGGTGAAGAGGCCGTTGGCAGCAACCGTGGCGATCAGGCCTGCCAGCGACACGCGGTAGAGCTCGCCCTTGCGGATCAGCACGAGGCCCAGCGCCAGCAGCAGAAACAGCACGCCAAACGGCATGCTGACGCTGGCGAGCGAGGCGAACTGCGGGTCCGATAGCCGCCCATGCGTCACAAAGTGCTTCAGCGCCATCAAGGCGACGCCCATGGCACCAAGGGCCAGCGCCAGGGGCCAGGGCGAGAGCCAGCGCCGACCGTCGGGCTGTCGCTCGTGCATACGCCACAGCGCAACGGCCATCACCATGGCGAAGCCGGTGTATTCGGGCAGCAGGTAGTAAGGCTGCTTGCCGCTCACCAGCGAGAAGCCCACCAGCACCGGGCCAAGCCAAGCGAACAGAAAGCGCAAACCAGATTCGAACGGGCGGCGCAGGCTACCCACAGCCACCCAAACGCGTGGCCACAGCGAGAACGGCAGCACCAGCACAGGCAGAGCAGGGATGTACCACCAGAAGGGCTCGGCATGCGCAAACGCATCGACCACGCGACCTGCCGTCTGATGTACGAGCAGCTTCTGCCGATAGGCTTCGCCGCCGGACCACGCGGCGAGCAATGCCCAGGTCAACAGCACGGCGCAACCCACCAGTACGGCAAGTGCGCCACGGCTGTACCACCGACGACGCTCGCGTCGGGCCCACTCGTTCCACAACGGACCCAGCAGCCACGGGAAGGCCACATGCAGCAGCATCACCGGTCCCTTGGTCAGCAAGCCAAGACTTACCGCGAGTGCAAACCAGGCGAAGCGCGGCGCCTCACGTTTCGGCGTGGGCACCAGGCAGAGCAGGGCGCTGAGCACGCACACGGCAAGCAGCACTTCGTACATCACCTGCAGGCCGAAAAAGAACCCGTAGGTGAAGGCCATCAGGATCCACGGCGTGATGTGGCCGACGACGGGTTTGTCAGGAAACAGTCGTTGCGCCAGCCGAGCCGCCAGCACCAGCTGGAGCGCACCAAGCCCCACTTCCAGCAGACGCGGCCATACATCGCCCACACCGCCCACGGCCCAGCCCAGGTGAATCAGCCACAGCAGCAGCGGTGGCTTGTCGCTATAGGGCAGGCCGTTGAGGTAGGGCACCAGAAGGCTGTGTCGCGTCCACATTTCCCACGCCACCGACAGGGTGCGCGTGGAATACATCGGCATGGGCCCATGCTGAAAGATGGCCACCAGTGCAGCCACGATAAACAACAGCAGCCACGACCACTGCGCGGCCCACGCGAGCCATGGGTAGCGCGCGAAACGGGTGGACTGGCCGGTCGTATCGAAAAAGATCACGTGGTGGACTCGAAACGTAAAGAGGTAAGAGCCGCGATGCGGGATAACTCGCGCATCGCTTCATCAGCGACGGATATCGATGCCGCCCCAGTCTTCAACGGTACCGACCGGCACATGACCGTCGCGACAGGCCGGCACTACGGCGTCATAGCGGAACAGTCGCCAGTCGCGGCCGCTGGTGACGCCCATATCCTTGGTGGCGGCCGGGTCGATGCAGGGCTGCATCACATCGGCGAGCACCAGCACCCAGCGCTGCTCGGGCGCTTCTTTCTGCCAGAGGATGGCGTCGCTCAACTGGTCGTGCCACGGCGTGACGAAACCAAAGTCGGTGAGCTTGTGGGTGAACACCGGCGGCAGTTCTTCCTTCCACGCCACCAGCGCCAGCTCGGCGTTGGGGCCGATGGTCTGCTCCACGCGCGCGGCCATGACTGCAGGCGAACTGGCGCGCGCCAACATTGGCGCAATGCCCAGGCCCCACAGCAGCCAGACGCCGGCAAGACCTGCCAGCACCGCAAGCCCGGCGCGACGCAGACGGAACACCAGCGCGGAGCCCAGCAAGCATGCACCCATGGCAGCGAACATGGCCCAAAGCCATGGTGCCTGGTCACCCAGCTGGCGAGCCGCCACAAAACGTGCTGCAGCCGGCGGGTGAACAGTCCACGCCGCCACGCCGATGCCCAGCGTCGCCATGCCGAGCAACAGCAGAAAGCCGATGGCCGTCCACTGTGCCCAGCGACGCTGCATGATGTTTTCGAGGAACGGCGCCGCACTCAACGCCAGCAACGGCAGCGCCGGCATGATGTACACGTCGCGCTTGGCACGGGTAAGGCTGAAGAACACGATCAGCATCACCACCCACGCCAGTGGCAGCAACAAACGTGCATCGCGTGCGCGCAGCCGCTGCCACCATGCAGGCAGCAGGCCCGGCAGTGCCAGCGTCAGCGGAAGCCACGAAGTGATAATCACCTCGAGGTAAAACCAAGGCGGCTGGATGCTGTTCCACGGATGGACGTAGCGGTTTACCGTCTGGTTGAAAAAGATGTCATGCACGTACGCGCGTGCTGTCTCGCTGTCGTGCGTGTGCACATAAAGCAGCAGCGGTACTAGCCACAGCGCGATAGCCGCAGCGAAGGCAGCGACACCGCCCAACCAGTGCAGCGGGCGCCACGTCTGGGGCGACAGGCCGTTCCACGCCCGGTGACGAGCGAACAGCCATGGCAGCAGCATGAGGAACGCCAGTACCCCCACGCCCTTGGTGATGACGCCCAGCCCCGCCGCGAAACAGCCGAGCCAGAATGCACGCCAGTCCGGCCCCAGCAGAAAGTGGCGCAACAGCCCCACATTCGCCGCGGTGAGGAAGAAAGTGACCGTGGGGTCGATCTGCCCGCGCTTGGCCTGGAACACGAACTGGATCGTGCACAGCAGGGCACCCCCCGCCCACATGCCCACACGGTGTCCCCACAGTCGCCGTGCAAGGTCATAGACCAGCCACAGCGTGCCGATGGACGCGAGCAGCGACGGCAGCAGGAACGCAACCCACCATTGACCGGTGACCACATAAGACGCGGCCTGCAGCGCCATGAAGGTCGGCGGCTTATCCGAATACCAGTCGGTGCCGCGATGCGGGATCAACCAGTTGCCGGACTCCACCATCTGACGAGCCACCAGCGCGAAGCGTGGCTCATCCGACGGCGTGGGGCCGCGCATGCCCATACCGGCCGCGAGCACCAGCAAGGCACCCAGCATCAGCCACCAGCGTTGCAGGCGTTCGCGGGGCGACAACGGAGTGGCGGCATGGGAGCCTCCCATGCCGCCACTCGTATCGTCAGTGCGATAAGCATTCATCCCGCCGACATCGGCGTTGGTGGACGCGATGTCGCGCGGTTTCCTGCGGTGTTCACTCATTACATCCGAACCTGCTGCTCAAGCGAAGAGGGATTCTGCCAGGGCACGCCCGTGGGTGCCTTGTGCTCGAGCAGGCGCGCATAGTGGGCAACGATGCGGTTGGCCACCTCCTGCGCGGAAAGTCCCTTGGTTTCCACCGCACAACTGCCCATGCCATAGGGCTCATAGACGGTGGCGTCAGTGACGGAGAACATGCCGACAGTGGGCACTTTGGAGGCCACCGCCAGATGCATGACGCCGCAATCAGCCGTAATCATCAGATCCATGCCCGCCATCACCGCACCCATTCGACGAATATCCGTCGAATAATAGCCCGGCCACTCCGCGCCGAACATGGAATGTCCGTGCATCGGCACCAGCTCGATGAGATGTGCCTGCGGGCATTGCGTCTTGAGTGTGTCGATGAACTCGCGCCACCACTCCGAGGAATAGCGCTTGGCGCGCGTGGCGTTACCAAACAGGCCAACCACCAGCGGCATGGTGGTTGATTCCGGTACGTCCAGCAGTTCGCGAATGACCTGACGCCCCTGCGCGAGCTCGGTGTCGGTAAGCCGGATATCCAGCATGGGGTACTGCCGGTCGTCGGCAGGCTCCTGCGAGCCCACCCAGCGCACTAACTCCACCGAGCGCTGAGCCATATGGCGCGGCGCGGCGTCTTCCGGCACGGCATGCGTCAGCCCGGAGCCGGCCCACTTGTCGTCGAAGCCGAGCTTATAAGTGCCATTGAGCACGCGCGTCAGCGCGCGGCTGAAACCCGAGCCGACGGTGGGGTCGATAATGAGGTCGTAACGCGTCTTGCGCACCTTGCTTAGCAAGCGCAGGAACGACCACGGATGCTTGAAGCCACGCTTGGGCAGGCAATAGATATTCTTCACGCTGAAATAGGTGGAGAACACCTCTTTCCCTATATCGCCTTCGGCGATGACGTCGATCTCCGCGCCCTTATAAAGGCGTTCCAGCTCCGCGATAAGCGGCGTGATCAAAAGCATGTTTCCCAGCCGATGATTCGGCCGGCAAACAAGAATGCGAAAAATTCCTTTCCGCGGAAGCGGCTCCTGCCTGGAATGCGCGATAGATGGGTTCAAGCGACACCGGTGTTAGTAAGGGGTTGGACAAAGTCTTGGACAACGCAACGGTGCGGAGGGGCAAGGTCGTGCGAAACGCACGTGGGGATAAGGTGGTTTGTCTGCGTCACCGCAGGCGCCTCGTCTAAACCAGAATCGATAGCAACGCTCTTTTCAGCGAAGCTGTCGAACGGGCGCGGCGGCCTTGCGTTGACGCGGACAAACAAATCATCGAGTGGCCGGGTGACCAGCCGCTTCGACAGGCGGCTTATATATGCGGCAGCTCGCAAAAGAGCAGGCTCTCTGTGGCCAGGCTGCCAATGGGAAATTGTGTCGAGCAAGGTAGCCATTGGCGCGCCGAAGGAGCGGGAACGCAACTAAATTAAGCCAAATCCGAGTGGTTATTCCAGATCTTTGATTCTTATCAACTAGTTTGTGATATTCGGGCTGTTTTCTTACACGCGCTCATCGCGATTTCTTACGGGTTTGAGATGGCTGCCACGGAAGCTGTCGTGTACCTTTCTCATTTTGATTGGCCCGCAAATATTTCAGGCAGATGTCTGATCCACCTCACGGTGGGGGTCAGCGCCCATAAGGGCCATCAATAAGGCGGCTGTCATACCTGCGTGATCATTCCACCGGTCGTCGAAAAGCGATGCGCTGGAATGACGGCATGGAAATGCTCAGGTTTTTGACTGTGTGCTACGGGTTACTGAGTGAATGACCGTGAGAGCCACGCGGTTATTGCAGAACAATGATTCCTCACCGTCACTAGATTGAGTTGGCGCACAGCGCGCGCCACGCGCAACCGTAGTTTTACGGTTGTAGCCGCATCTGTCTTGATCGATATTTCGGCAGCGCATGGCAGTCCAAGCGAGCACCGGTGAAACCAACCCACTCGGGAGTGAAACATGAGCCAGCTGACCGCCAAGATTAAGCATGAACTCCTTGAGATGCTGCCGCCGACGATCTTCTTTTTCATCGCGCTGCACATCGTCGCCATCGTACGTGCGTTGATGACGAAAGGAACCGGCATTTCGTTGCCTACTACGGGGGCGGTCACCATTGCCGCGTTGATCCTCGGCAAGTCCGTGCTACTTGCCAACATGCTGCCCTTCATCAACCGGTTTCCTGAAAAACCGCTGATCTGGAATGCTGCGTGGAAAACACTGATCTACATGATCATTGCAACCATCATTCACTTCCTGGAGAAGCTCTATGACTTCTGGAAGGAAACCCACGACCTTGGTGCTGCCAATAAAGAGCTGCTCGCCAACTTGAACTGGCCCCACTTTCTGGCCATCCAGCTGTTGCTGCTGGTACTGGTGGGCAACTACTGCATCTTCGTGGAAATCGCGCGCGCCCTTGGGCACGGCAAAATGAGGCAGATGTTCTTTGGCCCCATGCCGACCAACGTTTTGCTGCCCGCTGCGAAGTAGCGGGACCCCAGCCACACTGCACCCAGTTGCGTGAGTGGCTGCACTGTTGATCAAAACGTAGATCGCAGGTGTGGCCGCAAGGCGGCGCTGTTCGTCTCGCCCTGGTTCTTTAGACCAGAACAAGAGCTGCCGCGATCGTTGTGCTTTAGCACTGATGAAGGGCGTAATGCTTCATTGCGAGAGAGAGCGTCGGGTGCAAAAGCTTGCGACGCAGTTGCTCAATCATCGCGATGAACTGTGATGTGACGCACGACATTCATGTGCAAGAGCTCTCAAAGTCCTGACCTTCCCAGATTCTGACAATGAGTTGCTGGCAACCCTTGCGTCGCACTCGTTTTGCAGAGGTCACGAGCTCTTCACACGAGTGGATGGTTGACTAGACGCTTGGGCATACGGGGTGCACCCGCCAGGGCGTGCCAGGGACAAGGTCACAACAGTGACCCAGACGCATGCAGGGGGACGCAGCCGGATGGATCAGGCAGTACAGGGCAGGGATGCTGTGAGAGCAATGGGTCGGCTCTCACCACGTTCTTCGCGCAGCGCTTTCGATGCCTCATCGCGACATCGACCAGGTGCGCACGTCGGGAACTCTCCGCGAGCCAGTAAGGCAACCAGACGCCATCCCGTTCAAGCCCCCCTCTTTTCGCGCCGTCGAGAGATGAGCGTCAGATCCTCGAGGCCATCCCATCATCACAGGTTCATCGCAGCAGCGCTCACTGCGATAGAGGCACGTGCGGTTTTCCTGAGCGCTTAGTCCAAACCACCCATCTAAGGAGTGCAACATATGCAAACCGATAACATTGTGGAAGGTTGGCTGAACGGTTCTGACAGCGTGAACGGCTACGCCAATCCGGCGGGCTCGCTCTATACCGAAGGTTACGCAGTGACGATCGCTGCGATTACCAACACGGATATCGCGCTGGTGTCGCACTGCAGTTCCTGTACGGCCTCGCGGCCGGGCCTTTGCTGCTGATAGCGGGCCTGCATAGCAGCCGTGGCTCTGGCCACGGCTGTTTTTTGCGACTTTCTTACAAGTCCTTCCCTTGCTTGACAGGTGTTGACCATGGGTGACGTGCCATCGACGGATACATTCGCTGTCATCATCGACTTTCTGACGGCCGATGCCAGGCGGTCGGTGGGCAACAGGATCTTGTCCGTCCCTGATCTGAGCGCCGATGAAGCTGCCATTCTCGCCAAGGAAGCAGACAGGGCAATGCGCGATAGCGGGGAGCGAAAGCTCAATCGCGTGCTTCTGCTCGAACTGCACGCGGCCAAGCTCTCCGGGCAACTCACTGCGGCTGATGAGAGCGGAAAGTTCGCCCAGTTTCTTGATCTTGCAACACGCGAGGACTTCAAGGCGTCACTGAGGCGACGCTACCCGGTGCTAGAGGACCGCCTGAGAAAAACGCTAGGACAACAGGGCGCCGCCATCGTCAGCCTGGCTGAGCGCATCGCATCCGATCGGCACCTGCTCTCCAGCTTGCTAAGCGGGCCTGCGGGTGAGCTCCGTGTCGTCAGACTCGGGGAAGGGGATGTGCACGATGGTGGCCATACCGTAGCGCAGATCGAGTTCACCGGCGGCACGGTCATGTACAAGCCGCGCTCTCTGCGGATCGACGCGGCGCTCGCCGGGTTTCTGGACGATCTGTTTCAGGGCCACGAGAACCACATCGAGGTCCCCGAGGTGCTTGACCGAGGCCCGTACGGCTGGACTGCTTTCGCGGAACACAGGTACTGCACCAGCCAGAACGAATTGGCGACCTTCTATCGCAACATCGGCCATTGGCTTGCCGTCATGCGGCTACTGGGTGGCACCGACATCCATCACGAGAACCTGATTGCGTCCGGTCCGGTGCCTTTTGTGGTGGATGTAGAGAGTCTCTTCGTGCCCGATCCGTTGGTCGCGCCTTCCGACCTGGGGCAAGCAGTGGATCTCGCTGAGGCGATGATCCGCTCGTCAGTGCTACGCACGGGGTTGGTGCCATTCCGCGCGCCTGTACTCGGGCTCGATGGCGTGGATATTTCTGGCATCGGCGCGCTGCCGGGGCAGCAACCGAAGATTCGCGTTCCCGAAATCGTCCAGCACGGCACGACCGAGGCCCATGTTGGCCTGGTCAGCGTGGACCTGGACATGGCCAAGAATCACCCATGCGCCAATCCGGATATCTCGCACTTCTGGGCCGACATCGTTACGGGATTCAAAGAGCTCACTCGCCGATTCATCGTACTTCACGACCAAGGGGCTCTCGCGCCAAAGCTCGCCGCATTTCGTGGTTGTCGCATTCGTCACATTCAACGCCCGACGCAAGTCTACGTTGAGGTTATGCGCATGCTGTGGCATCCCGCCTCGTTGCATGACGAACCGGCGGCTATCGAGCGGGCGCGCGATCTACTAACGCAGCAAGCGGTCGCCGCCAAAATTGCATCGTCTGAGGCGGTAGTGATCGTCAACGAAATTGACGATATGCGCTACGGCGATGTCCCGGTATTTGCCAACGAGCTTGATCAGAACCAGCTTGATGAGGTCTTCAACGGTTGGCAGGCGATGCGCGTCGACCTTGAAGAGCTGACCATACGCGGCGCACTCGTCACGCTCCATCTCAACGCACGACTGAACGACGACAAGCGTGCTCCCTACGACCTCAAGGCCCGGCATCCCAGCGCCAGCAACCTGGATCGTCGCCGTCGCGCCATGGCCGCGCTCACGGTGAAGGAGTTACTTGAGCTTTCCGTGCGGGGAAGTGACGGAACGATGACCTGGATCAGCCCCGTCCTCGGGCGTAGCGGATGGGCGATGCGCAGCCTTCAGTCCGACCTTTACGTTGGATTATGTGGTGTCGCCATTGCATTGGCGGGTTATCTCGAGGAGATGCAGCGGGGCAGGGCCGACATAGTAGAAGGCGTAGAAGAAGCCCTGAACGGCGTGCTCAAGGTGCTTCGCAATACCGAGCTGGTACGTCCAGCCGAAGCGGTAGGTGCATTCATCGGTCTGGGTTCGCAGATACTTGCCTGGCTCACTCTGCACGGTATCCAGCCGCAATCCGATTTTCTTGCTATGGCGATAAGGCAGGGTCAATCCCTTGAGCAATGGGATTTCGATAACGAGCGCGTACTCGACATCCTGGAAGGTGTGTCGGGTGCCATCGTGCCCTTGCTCCAGCTCGCCGAGGTGACGGGTGATTCACGCTGGCTCGATCTGGCGGCCAAAGCAGGCAGGCGGCTGGAGCAGGCGGCGATCATCGACGAACGCGGTGCGCGATGGCCGGCCTCGATTTTCGATGAGCCCATCGGCGGATTTGCTCATGGCGCCTCCGGAACCGGTTGGGCGCTGACGCGTCTTGGACTGAGCGAAGCAGGCAGCGAAGACGATCGTAAACGGTGGCTAGCGCTGGGTGATCGTGCTTTCGATTTCGAGGAATCGCTTTACGACGCCAGCGCTGGCAACTGGATCGATGTGCGCAAGCCGGAGAGCAAGGATTTTCCGAACACCTGGTGCCACGGTAGCGTCGGTATCGGTTTGGCGGCGTGTGATCTCTATGCCCGCACGGGGGGCGAACGGCATCTCAGTACCCTGCGTCGCGCCGTACAGGCGGCACGACGTGGCGGATGGGGATACAGCCACACGCTGTGTCATGGCGACCTCAGCATGTGGGAGCTGATGATGCGTGCCAGCAAGCTGGTGCCGGATCTGGTGCCGCCGGAGGCGATGCCGGGCGCGGCGGTGATCCTTTCCAGCATCGAAGAGCACGGCATTGTCGGTGGCCTCGCGCGAGATGCGTTTTCGCCCGGCCTGATGAGTGGCATCTCAGGATCCATCCACCAGCTCATTCGTATGCATCCGGAGTGCGCCATCCCGTCGCCCTTGCTGATGGAATGTCGAGTAGGTGAGTACATCAGAAGTGAGGCGTTTGAACGGGAACTCCTGACGGCTTAGTTCGAGGCACACAGACCGGGTGGCCGATGATCCTGAAGCGCTTTCTACGTCGTTTCTACCGACCGCTCGCTGGCGCAGCGCTTCTGTCCTGTGCCAGCGCGGCATCCACGGTGGCCCTGCTCTCGCATATCAATCGGCTGGCATCCGAGGGTATTCACGGCCATGCGCTGCGTCCGCTTCTTGCCGGCGTCCTATGGCTGGTAGCGCTGTTTGTGACCAACGCACTATCGCAGGTGCTGCTGGCACGATTGGGTGGCAACCTGGTGGCGCAGCTTCGCATGGAGTTGTCCAAGCGCTTTATCGAGCTGGAATACGAAAAGCTGGCGGACCAGAAGCACACCGTGTTCGGCTCGCTCATCGAGGATGTTGCAAACATAGCGCCACTGGCGCTGGTCGCCCCCTTGCTGGCGTACAACCTGCTACTCGCTGCGTTGTATGCGGGCTACCTTGCCACGGTGTCGATGGCGCTACTCGGGATTCTCGCCATCTTCCTGTGTGCGACCTTCGCAGCCTCGTTGATGCTTGAGCGCATCTTGCGCGGCAAGCTCGACGAACTTCGTCAAGCCAACGAGAAGGTGTTTGAGTACTTCCGCTTTATCAGCGATGGCAAGAAGGAGATGACGCTGAATGCGCAGCGCGCTGCGCATTTCACGCGGGAGTTGATGAATCCCGCCATTCTTCGTGCGCGGGGCCTCATGGTGCGGGCCTACGCCGGTCTGGGTCTCAATGAGGCGTGGTCGATGGCCGTCATGTATGCCGCCATCTTCCTTATCGTCTATCTGGGGTACGCCTTTCTGGCGTTGTCGCAAGACACGATCATCCACTTCGTGATTGGTGCGGTGTTTCTCTGCGGACCGGTGAACTTTATTGTGAGTGCGGGCAGGCAGGTGGCCCTGGGGGCCGCAAGTTTGCGCCACCTCGAGCGAGTGGGCATGCATCTGGGCGCCGAGCTCAACGAAGATCAAACACGCCAGCTCGAACGGCATTCGTTCGACAGGTGGAGTGAGATAAGAATGGAGGGGGTTTGCTACAGCTATCCGGGCAACACCACTTCGAAGCCCGTCATTGGCCCTGTCGATCTCACGATTTCCCGCGGGGAGATGCTGTTCATTATCGGCGGAAATGGTAGCGGTAAATCGACACTGCTCCTCCTGTTGAGCTCCCTGATAGCGCCAGACAAAGGAAGCGTTTACATCGATGACGTGCCGGTCACGACGGAGATCTGGTCGTACCGTGAGCGGTTCACCGGTGTGTTTGGCGACTTCTTTCTATTCCCTCACGTTCTGGGCGCTACAGGTAGCCCGCTTTCGGACGAGCGAATCGAGCATCTGCTAGATGTTCTTGACCTTGGCACTCAGGTGCAAACGGAAGAGGGCGAACTATCTCGCCTGACCTTGTCCACGGGACAACGGAAGCGACTGGCCTTGCTCCAGTGTTACGCCGAGGATCGGGATATCTTCTTTTTCGATGAGTGGGCCGCGGACCAGGATATTCACTTCCGGGACTACTTCTATTGCTCGCTTTTGCCAGCGCTCAAGGCCAGCGGCAAAACCATCATCGCGATAAGCCACGATGACCGTTACTTTCATATGGCCGACCGGGTGATTGCGCTCGACTCGGGTGCGATCGTTTCGGACGCGCGGCCAGGTTCACAACCTCAAACGCGCAAAAGCGAAGCTGTTTGAGCTTGGTTGTCATGCCTAACAAGGCTAGTGGCGCGTGTCTTGGCCGTCAGGTGACGCCCATCGATCGAAAGCCATTAATGACGGCGTCGATGTCTTCCCGTGTCGTGCCACGACCCAGGCTGAAGCGTATGGCGCCCATGCCGACTCGCTCGCTGACGCCCATCGCCGCCAGCACGGGTGATAACTCGATCGCGCCGGCGTGACACGCCGAACCCGTGGAGGCGGCGACACCTTCCAGTTTCGCGAGTATCTCAGCGCCGATCTGGTCGACGAACGCTACGTTGAGCGTGTTAGGCAGCCGTTGCGTAGCGTGGCCATTGAGCACGACGCGATCGCCGTAGATGGCCTGCAAGCCTTGCCACAAGTGATCGCGCAGCGCGCGGACCGGCGCGATTGACGCCAGGTTCTTCGCCAAGGCGCAGGCCTCACCCAGCGCGACAGTGAGCAGCGCGCTTTCGGTGCCCGCGCGCAAGCCATGTTCGTGGCCGGCGCCGTGGATCAATGGCTCCAGCGCCGTGCCGCGTCGAACATACAATGCACCAACGCCTTTGGGCGCATACAGCTTGTGCCCGGCGATGGTCAGCAGGTCGACGCCAAGCTCATCAATGCGCGTCGCCACTTTGCCAACAGATTGCGCGGCGTCGCTGTGAAAGCGGATGCCGTGTGCGCGTGCGATGTCGGCGATGGCCTCGATGGGCTGAAGCGTGCCCGTCTCATTGTTCGCATGCATGATGCTGACGAGGATCGTGCGTGGCGTGATGGCGCGGCGCACGGCTTCGGGATCCACTTGCCCCGTACTGTCCACGGGCAAGCAAGTCACCGATGCTCCGAGTCGTTGCAGAAAGTTCAGTGGCTTGAGCACGGAGGGGTGCTCCGTGGCCTGCGTAATGATGTGGTCGCCTTTTTCCCGCAGCGCGAAGAAGCTGCCCTTGAGGGCCAGATTGTTGGCCTCGCTGCCGCCACTGGTGAAGATGATCTCATGCGGTTGCGCACCGAGCAGAGACGCTACCTGTTGGCGCGCACGGGTCAGCGCTTTTTTCGCCGCACGACTGGCCCAGTGTCCGCTCGACGGGTTGCCATAAGCGTCGTGGAGATAGGGCTGCATGACCGCCTGCACCGCCGCGTCGATCGGCGTGCTGGCGTTGTAGTCGAGATAGATAGGCTTCACGTCAGAACACCCGCGCGTTGTCAGCGGCAGCGGTGACACCCGCCAGTCCGCTCATCGTACTTTGCCGCGCGCCCGTCATGGTGTCGCTTGCGTAACGGGTTCATGCCGGTACCAGCTCTGGCTCTTTCATGACAACGGCAACGATGACGCCGGAAATGAAAGTAAGGGCACCAATCGCGTAGATGGCATAGGCAAACCCGAAGCGATCCGCGATGAGGCCTGCCGAGAGCGCACCGATGGCGTAGCCCAGGTCGCGCCAGAAGCGATACACGCTGAGCGAACGGGCACGCCAGGCCGGTGCTGAAGCATCGGATACGGCAGCGATCAAACTGGGGTACACCATCGCCGTGCCCGCACCCAGCAGCACGCTGGCGACGAGCCACCCTACGAAGTGACCCGAAGCGGCCGTGAGAAAGAGGCCCCCTGCCTGCACCCACATGCCGGCGACAATGAGGCCTTTGCGCCCCCAGCGGTCGCTCAACGGGCCCGTCACCACCTGGCCCATGCCCCAGACCACCGGATACACCGCCTTGAGGATGCCGATACGTTCCACCCCCATGCCCAGTGAGGTGAAGAACAGCGGAAAAATGCCCCAGCTCATGCCGTCATTGAGGTTGTTTACCAGTCCTGCCTGCGATGCCGCGAACAGGTTGCGGTTGCGAAGCGAGGTGAGCGCAAAGACTTCCCGAAAGCTCAAGGATGATGCGGGATGGCCCGCACCGTGCGCCTCGACGTGAACGTGATCCCGTGTATCGCGCACGGCAAGAATGGACAAGGCCGTTCCCAGTACGGCGTAGCCGATACCAAGATAGATCGGCACCGGACGGAGCCCGTAACGGCTGGCGAGATAACCGGTGAGAAAGGCCGTGGCGCCCACCGCGAGGTAGCCGGCGAATTCATTGAGCCCCACCGCGAAGCCACGGGCCTTGGGGCCGGCCAGATCCACCTTCATGATGACCGTCATCGACCAGGCGAAGCCTTGGCTCAGGCCCAGCAGCACATTGGCCGCGATGATCCACTCCCAGTTCGGGGCGACCACGATCATGAAGGGCACGGGAAGCCCGACCAACCACCCGATGACGAGCACGCGCTTGCGTCCCCAGGTATCCGCGAGCTGGCCGGACACGAGATTGGCCAGCGCTTTGACTATGCCGAAGCTGATGATGAACGACGAGATCAGCGTGGTCGACTCGATGTGAAACGTCTCCGAGCCGATCAGGGGCACCACGGTGCGCTCGATGCCGACCATGCCACCGACAAACGCGTTGATAAGCACTAGTAACGCGAACTGTCGCCAGTTTTCCTTGAGGCCAAGCTTGATCGTTGAATGGTGCGCAGGCGGCGTGTTCATAGAGAGAGTCATGCAGTCCACGCTGCGAGGCCAAATCCGACACTCATGATAAGCAGGGCCAGCGCCACCAGACATCCAGTGGCAAGTCGTTTGGTCAAAGTGCTTGACTCTGGACCTAGATCAATGGTCTAGACTTGCACCCATGAACACTCTCCATACCAGCATGACTATCGGTGCCGTCGCCAAGCGCGTCGGCGTGGCGATCGACACGATTCGGTATTACGAGCGCGAAGGGCTGCTGCCCGAGCCGTTGCGGCGTGAGTCGGGCTATCGCAGCTACGACGAAGGCGCGGTGCGGCAGTTGCGCTTTATCCGGCGCGCGAAGGACCTCGGTTTTACGTTGGAAGAGATCCGCGACCTGCTGGCGCTCTCCGCCGATCGCCATCGCGGCGTGAAGGCGGTGAAGCAGCGTGCGCAGGATCGGTTGGCGGCGATCAACGAGCGTATCGCTGAGCTCACCCGCGTGCGCGATGGACTGGAGCAACTGATTGATGCGTGTCCGGGGCACGGCGCGCCGGACGAGTGCCCGATTCTGCGTGCGCTGGCAGACCAGGAAGGTGAGGTATGAGCATGGAAAAGCACGATTGCTGCAGCAAGGAAGCGCAGACTGAGCCGATGACCAAGTCCTGTTGCGGTGGCCACGAGCCGGTCGCCGCGGTGGCTCACGCGCACCACCATCATGACGGGCATCACCACCACGATCATCAGGGTCACGGCGCACTTTCCATCGAGGAGGCTGCGGAACCCGTCGCCGAGTCCTGCTGTAGCGGTCACGCGTCAACTGCCGCGGAGACCCACGCCCACCATCACGACCAGCATCATCACCACGATGGGCACCACCATGGTCATCATCATCACGACCATGGCGCAGCGTCCACCAAGGATCCCGTCTGCGGCATGACCGTGGACCCCTCGACCGCCGCTCATCAAGCGGAGCACGACGGGCACACGTATTACTTCTGTGCTGCGCGCTGCAAAGAGAAATTCCTTGCCGATCCCGCGCGCTACCTGCAAGCGGATGCACCACCGGCACCAGTCATCCCCGGTGCCATCTATACCTGTCCCATGCACCCGGAAGTGCAGCAGGTCGGTCCCGGTGATTGCCCCAAGTGCGGCATGGCGCTGGAACCGATGATGCCGAGCCTGGACGAGGACGATGGCCATGAGTTGCGCGCCATGGCGCGCCGCTTCTGGTCACTGACGGCGGCGACGCTGCCGGTGTTTCTGCTGGCGATGGGGCCGCATCTGTTTGGCTGGCATCTGCCGATGCCGTGGGATGGTGTGGCGGCGTGGTCCGAGGCGCTGTTGGCCACCGCGGTGGTGCTGTGGGGTGGCGCGCCGTTCTTTGCACGTGGCTGGCGGTCGCTCAAGCCGTGGTCGCCCAATATGTACACGCTGATCGCCTTGGGGACGGGCGTGGCCTGGGTCTACAGCGCCATCGCTTTCCTCGCGCCCTCGCTGTTCCCGGAAGGTTTTCGCGATATGCACGGCCGCGTCGGGGTGTATTTCGAGTCGGCGGCGGTGATTGTCACCCTGGTAACGCTTGGCGATTTTCTTGAACTGCGTGCGCGTCGTCGTACCAGTGCAGCCTTGAAGGGTTTGCTCGGTCTTGCGCCGAAAACGGCGCGGCGTGTCGATGCTGATGGCCGCGAACACGATGTATCGCTGGATGCGGTACACGCAGGTGACACGCTGCGCGTGCGTCCCGGTGAGAAGGTGCCGGTGGATGGTGTGGTGATCGATGGCGAGAGCCACGTGGACGAATCTATGCTCACGGGCGAGCCGTTGCCGGCAAGCAAAACCAAGGGCGAGCGCGTGACGGGCGGCACCGTCAATCAGGACGGCGCATTGTTGATGCGTGCGGAGAAGGTCGGCGCCGAAACCATGCTGTCGCAGATCGTGACGCTGGTGGCGCAGGCCCAGCGCAGCAAGGCGCCGTTGCAGCGTGTGGCTGATCGCGTGGCGGCATGGTTCGTGCCGGTGGTGGTGGGCGTGGCGGTGCTGGCGTTTGGCCTGTGGGCATGGCTGGGGCCGGATCCCCGGCTGACCTATGCGCTGATCGCTGCGGTGTCGGTGTTGATCATTGCGTGTCCTTGTGCGCTTGGTCTGGCCACGCCTATTTCCATCATGGTTGCCAGCGGTCGCGCTGCGCAGAACGGTGTGCTGTTCCGCGATGCGGCGGCTATCGAGTCGCTGCGCAGCATCGATACGCTGGTGGTGGACAAGACCGGCACGCTCACCGAGGGCAAGCCCACTTTGAAGGATGTGGTAAGCCTTGGCGCATTGCCGTTCGATCAGCTGCTTGGCATGGCCGCCGCACTGGAGAAGCCCAGCGAGCATCCGTTGGGTCGTGCCATCGTGCAGGGTGCCGAGGCACGCGGCATCCGTGTACCGGCGGTGGAAGATTTCCGCAGCACCACCGGTGCCGGTGTGGAAGGTTCGGTGCTGGGCCACGCCGTGGCATTGGGTAACCCGCGCATGCTGTCCCATACGGGCATCCACCTTGCGGAGAGCGTCCAGCTGCGTGCAGATGCGTTGCGTGCCGAAGGCGCTACGGTGATGTATCTGGCGGTGGATGGTGCATTGGCCGGCCTGATTGCGGTGGCCGATCGCGTCAAGGCGACGACGCCGCAAGCCATTCGCGATCTGCATGCCGCTGGCTTGCGCATCGTGATGCTGACCGGCGACAACGCCACCACGGCCAAGGCCGTTGCCGATTCGCTGGGCATCGATGAGATGCATGCCGATGTGTCGCCGGCCGATAAGGCAGCGCTGATCCAGTCGTTGCGCTCGCAAGGTCATCGTGTCGCCATGGCGGGCGATGGCATCAACGATGCTCCCGCATTGGCGGTTGCGGACGTCGGTATCGCCATGGGTACGGGCACCGATATTGCGATGGAAAGCGCGCAGGTGACGCTGGTGAAGGGCGAACTCACCGCCATCGTTCGTGCGCGTGCACTGTCGCAGGCGACGGTAAGCAATATCCGCCAGAACCTGTTCTTTGCATTCGTCTACAACGCGGTCGGTGTGCCGCTGGCTGCTGGTCTGCTGTATCCGCTGATCGGTGTGATGCTGTCGCCGATGGTGGCGGCGCTGGCCATGAGCCTTTCCTCGGTATCGGTGGTGGGTAACGCGTTGCGTCTGCGCCGCGCTCCCTTGTGATAGTTGTCACTCACGATGATTGACGGACCGCCCTGCCTGCCAGCACAGGCAGGGCGGATCATTTCTCCCGCACCGATGGGGTGCGGGAGGGCATCACATGACCATCATCAACGACACGCGCAGCACGCTGGATAAAACCATGCCGCTGCTGTTGGGCCTGCTGGTGGCATTGCTTGCTGGACGCGCCCTGAAGAAAATGCTTTGGACCGTATTTGGCATGTACTGGTCGCTCAGGGTGAGCGGCATTCATTGGTAAGGCGGATCAATGTTGCATGGCCTTGGCGTGCTCTTCGAGCCAGGGCGTCAGCGATACCTGCCAGATGTTGTATTTGCCGTTATCCCAGTCGGCCCGAGTAGCACTGGCAGGTGCATCGGTAAGCCGGTCGCTGGCGAAGTAAAGCGTGTGGTGGTCGGGACCCAGACGCGACTCGGCGTCGGAACCCGCGCTGTTGACGACGTTGCCAAGATGGATTGGTGTACCCCAGCGCCCGTTGTCGCGAAACGCAATGAACAGATCGATCTGGCGTGCCGGCGCGCGGCCGGAACTGAACACCACAAAAGATTCATCGGGAGCCACTGCCGGGTCGACGTCGGTGACGGTGCCATCGCTGAAGGGCAAGGGCTGCGGCTCCTGATAGGCGCCGTTGACGTAAGCAGCGCGGAACAGCTGGAAGTGTTTTGGGTCGTTGCCTGGGTGCATGAAATACAGCGTTCCGTCAGCGGTAACGCTGGGAGCGAAGGTGGAGTCGCTGTGGTTGACAGACTCCGGCAGCCGCACCGGCGCAGTCCATGCGTTGCCTTCGCGGCGCACGATCCATAGGTTGCCGCCGGCTTCAGGGAAGCTTCGACCATTGAAGAAGCCATCCAGTGGCCTGCCGCCTGCGGTTTTGGGTCGGTTGGAAATAAACACCATGAAGCGACCGTCGGGCGACATGCTCGGTTCCATGTCATTCCATTGGCCCGAGAACGCCGCAGTGACCGGTGATGACCAATGATCGCCGTCGAGGTGACTGACCAGGATGGTGGAATGCTTGCCGTCGCCGGTGCGCGAGAAGAACACCGTATGTCCATCCGGTGTGAAGGCCGGTGCGCTGTCATGTGCTGGTCCGGAGATCACCCCTGGCGCAAATACCGTTGGCGCGGCTTCGGCGGCGTAGAGGTGGGCGGAGGCCAAAGCGAGCATGCAGATGCATACGTGACGAATCATGAGGCTTCTCTTTTCCTGAGTGGCTCGACGTTTCGCGGGTGATGCCTGGCGGTGCGTGCCAGGCGACTGTGGCACGTCGGTGCGCGGTCGCACGAGGGACATTCGTCATGGCTGGTACCGACGGTGATACTTCATCAGTGTTGCCTTAAGCTGTGCATCCAAGTTCTTGCAGGAAGCCCCGATGTCCTCCAGCCGTGCCCTGATCGAGCGTTACTACGAGGCATTCAATCGTGGCGACTGGGAGGCCATGCTGGATTGCCTTGCCGACGACGTGGCCCACGACATCAACGAGGGTCATCGCGAAACCGGGCGTGACACGTTCCGGCGTTTTCTGGAGCGCATGAATCGCAGCTACCGCGAGCAGTTGCGTGACATCGTAGTGATGACCAGCGAAGACGGTACCCGCGCCGCTACCGAGTACGTGGTGCACGGCGAGTATCTCGCCGACGACGAAGGGCTGCCGCCAGCACGCGGTCAGCCCTATGTATTGCCGGGCGGGGCATTCTTCGATATCCGTGACGGTCGCATTGCGCGGGTCAGCAACTACTACAACCTGCAGGACTGGATCGCGCAGGTCACCGGGAGCTAAACCGTGAACGTGCGCATCGTCACCAGCGTTGGTCATGCCGTGCGGCCCCATCTGGAGGCACTGGCGAAGCTGCGTGCCCAAGTGTTCCGCGACTACCCCTATCTTTATGAAGGGGACATGGCGTACGAGCATCGTTACCTTGACCGCTATGCGCAGTCCAAGCGCAGCGTGTTCGTGCTGGCGTGGGATGGCGACGAAGTCGTGGGTTGTTCCACCGGCATGCCGCTGGGCGATGAGATTCCAGCCATCCAGCTGCCATTCGCCGAGCGCGGCATGCTGCTGAGTGACGTGTTCTATTTCGGCGAATCGGTGCTGCTGCCAGCTTATCGGGGGCAGGGCATCGGCCATCGTTTCTTTGATTTGCGCGAAGCGCACGCTCGTGGCCTTCAGGGCTACCACTGGACGGCGTTCTGCGCAGTGGAACGCGCACCGAATGATCCTCGTCGTCCAGCGGACTATCGGCCGCATGACGCGTTCTGGCAGCAGCGCGGCTACCAGCGGCAGGAGAACATGTTCTGCACGCTTGACTGGACCGAGGTCGACGCCCTGACGCCGACCGATCATCGCCTGCGTTTCTGGCTGCGCCCCATCGACACCTGACTTTTGGCGAATACCCTCCGCATGACTCGTAATCTCGACGAATGGCTGTCCTACCAGGAGCGCGTGAATGTGCGCAGCATCGAGCTGGGGCTCGATCGCGTGCGTGCCGTGTGGCAACGCATGGGCGTGCCTGCAACGGCGCGGCGCGTGATCACCGTGGGCGGCACCAATGGCAAAGGCTCCACGGTGGCGATGCTGGAAGCCATGCTCACGGCGGCAGGACAGCGTACGGGCTGTTACACGTCGCCGCATTTGCTGCGTTACAACGAGCGCATCCGCATCGAAGGTGTGGAAGCGACGGACGAGGCGCTGATCGCCAGCTTCGAGCGCATCGAGGTGGCGCGCGGCGAGATACCGCTCACCTATTTCGAATTCGGCACGCTGGCGGCGCTGGATCTGTTCGCCCGCGCCGACCTCGATGTCGCGGTGCTGGAAGTCGGGCTGGGTGGCCGGCTGGACGCGGTCAACATCATCGACGCTGATGTGGCTGTCGTTACGACCGTCGATCTCGATCATATGGACTGGCTCGGCCCTGATCGCGACAGCATCGGCGCAGAAAAAGCCGGCATTGCGCGCACTGGGCGTGCAACGGTGGTGGGTGAGCTCGATCCGCCGAGAGGGCTGCTCGATGCCTTGCGTCGCATCGGTGCACGCGTGGAACGTGCCGGCGTGGACTTCATGGTCGATCGTCTGGCCGGTGGCGGATGGCAGTGGCGTCACCGCGACGGCACCGCGCTGACCTTGCCCGACCCCGTGCTTGCCGCGCCGGTGCAGTACGCCAATGCAGCAGCATCCATCGCGGCCTTGCATGCGTTACAACTGACGGACAGTGCGCTGGCAAACAGCGATCTCGCTGGCGCCGCGGTTAAGGGTTTGCGTGCAGCTCATGTGGCGGCGCGTCTGCAATCGCTCGGCGGCGACCCGGCGTTGGTGGTGGATGTCGGTCATAACCCCCAGGCCGCCAGGGCGTTGGCCGAATGGCTCGACGCGAACCCGGGTGGTCGGGTGCACGCCGTCTATGGCGCGCTGGCCGACAAAGATGTGGGGGGCGTGATCCGCGCCCTGGGTGCGCGCATCGACCACTGGCATCTGGCAGGGCTGGAGCACGACACCCCACGTGGCTTGCCGGCTGCGGTGCTGGCAGAGCAGGTGACCCTCGCATTCCCGCAAGCACGCTACGACTCGCATCCCAGTGTCGCCAAGGCGCTGGCGGCCGCGCGGGCGAGTGCGCAACCCGGCGAACGCGTGCTTGCCTTTGGCTCGTTTTTCGTCGCCGCGGCGGTGCTGGCTGAATCGCGTGGCACCAATTCGGCCTGAGCGGCGACCGGGACAGGTATAATCGCGCCCGTCCTCGCACCCCTGTCGTTTGGAGCCCGTCTTGAAAACACGTCTGCTGGGAGCTGCTGTACTCATCGCGCTGGCTGTGCTGATCGTGCCGATGTTTTTCTCCAGCAATCCTCCGGCTAAGGGTGGTGATGACTCGGTAAGCCTGGCCATTCCGCCAGCGCCCGATCGCGACCTGCAGACCAAGACCATGAGCCTGACGCCGGGTGCGGCGTCGGCCTCTACCGCGGCACCGGCACCCAAGCCGGCCGCGGCCGTACCGACACCTGCTGCCAACGCCACGCCGGTGGGTTCCACCGATCAGCTGGCCACGGTGAATATCGGTTCCAATCGCCCGCGCGATGTGGAGACCGATCCGCTGGCCGGCCAGAAGCCCGAGCCGACCACGGTCACCAAGCCGGGTTCCAGCGCGGCCCAGCCGGTCATCCCGGCTCAGACCAAAGGGGCCGCCGCCGCAGCCGTTGCCACGGCCGCCGCCAGCGCCGCGACCAAGCAGGCGAACTCCATCAGCACCCCGGCCCTTCCTGCGCAGACGCAACCCGCAACGTCGCCGGCCACGGCGGCGCATGGCCAGTACTCCGTCAATCTCAGCGCGTATGCGTCGAGCGCCAGCGCGCAGAATCTGATCCAGCGCGTGCGCGGGCTGGGTTATCCGGCATCGGGGCGCACCATCACCCAGGCTGGCAAGCAGCTGACCATGGTGACGGCGGGTCCGTTCGAGTCGCGTGCCGCTGCTGAAGCGGCGCGCCTGAAGATCACCCAGACCATCCCGGGGGCCCCGGCCCGCCTGGAAGGCAGTGCCAGCACGCCGACCCAGGACGATGCGCCTGCCGCCAGCAGCGCCACCGCTCCGGCACGTGCCGGTGGCTGGGCGGTGCAGGTGGCCGCCATGGGCACCCAGGCCGACGCCAATGCGCTGCGCGACAAGCTGCGCGCCAGTGGCTTTGACGGCTATGTGGATACGGTGAATGCCAACGGCAAACAGTTGTGGCGTGTTCGTGCGGGTCCGCAAACCCAGCGCGCCGATGCCGTGCGCATTCGCGACCAGATCAAAACCAAGCTCGGTGTGGACGGCAACGTCGTCACCGCACCCTGAACGGTGACCCGGTGAATTGGGCCGACTACATCATCGTTGCCGTATTGGGCGTCTCGGTCTTGATCGGGCTGTGGCGTGGCCTCATTTCAGAGGTGTTGGCGCTGGCGGTCTGGGCTGCCGCGTTCTGGGTGGCATGGACGTTCGGTCCGAGCGTGGCAGAGTACTTTGAACACAGCATCCAGCTGCCTTCGGCGCGGATTCTGGTGGGTTACGGCATTTGCTTCCTTGCCGTGCTGATTGCGGGTGCGCTGTTGCGCTTCCTGGTCAGCAAACTGGTGGAGGGCACCGGGTTGTCCGGTACCGACCGCTTGTTGGGCATGGTGTTTGGTTTTGTGCGCGGCGTGCTGCTGGTGACGCTTGCGGTGTTTCTGCTCGGGTTTACCGCGTTCTCGCGCGACCCATGGTGGCATGAATCGGTGTTATTGCCGCAGTTCAAGGGAATGGCTGCGTGGCTGGGCGAGCGGGTGCCGGACAGTGTCCGTCATTACCTGAATCCCCCGGCCGTACTGGACCATTTGCCCGCCTTGCCGGCGGGCTTGCCGGGCGCTTTACCAGCGACCGGGCACGACATCCATCCCGCAGCCGCAACCACGGCTGCACCGGCAACGACTTACTAATTACGGGCTTTCAACCATGTGCGGAATCATCGGCATCGTCGGCACCAGTGAGGTCGCCGCGTCCCTCTACGACGGTTTGACCGTGTTGCAGCACCGCGGCCAGGACGCTGCCGGCATCGCCACGGTGGACGGCGCGCGCCTTCGCCTGCACAAGGGCGCCGGCCTGGTGCGTGACGTGTTCAACCAGACCGCGATGAGCGGGCTGCACGGCCGCATCGGCATCGGCCACTGCCGTTACCCCACGGCCGGTTCCGACGGTTCGTCCGAGGCGCAGCCGTTCTACGTGAATTCGCCCTACGGTATCGCCTTCGCACACAACGGCAACCTGGTGAACACCGAGTCCCTGCGTCGCGAAATGTTCGAAGACGATCGCCGTCACATCAACACCGATTCGGATTCCGAAGTGCTGCTCAACGTGCTCGCGCACGAGCTGCAGATCCAGGACCGCATGGCGCTGACCCCGGACCATATCTTCAAGGCGGTGGCTGGCGTGCATCAGCGCGCTCGCGGCGGTTACGCCTGCCTGGCGCTGGTGCTGGGCTACGGCCTGCTGGCTTTCCGCGATCCCAATGGCATCCGTCCGCTGGTGCTGGGCGAGCGTGTGACGGCGGAAGGCCGTGAATACGCTGTGGCCTCCGAGTCGGTCGCGCTCGACATCCTCGGCTTCAAGCGTCTGCGCGACGTTGAGCCGGGCGAGGCGGTGTTCATCACCAACGACGGCCAGCTGTTTGCGCGTCACTGTGCCGACGGTGCGGTACATGCGCCGTGCATTTTCGAGTACGTGTACCTCGCGCGCCCGGACTCGATGATCGAGAACGTGTCGGTGTACAAGGCGCGACTGCGCATGGGCCAGAAGCTGGCGGAGAAGATCCTGCGCGAGCGTCCGGACCATGGCATCGAGGCGGTGATTCCCATCCCCGATACCGCGCGTACGGCAGCTTCCGCACTGGCCGAAGCGCTGGGCGTGCCGTTCCGCGAGGGCTTCGTCAAAAACCGCTACATCGGCCGCACCTTCATCATGCCGGGGCAGGGCGAGCGCGTGAAATCCGTGCGCCGCAAGCTCAACCCGGTGGAGCTGGAGTTCCGCAAGAAGAACGTGCTGCTGGTGGATGATTCCATCGTGCGTGGCACCACTTCGCGCCAGATCATCCAGATGGCACGCGATGCTGGCGCTCGCAACGTGTTCTTCGCCTCTGCCGCACCGCCGGTGCGCTACCCGAACGTGTACGGCATCGACATGCCGGCCGCGTCCGAGCTGGTGGCCGCTGGCCACACTGAAAAAGAAGTCCAGCAGATGCTCGGCGCTGACTGGCTGATCTACCAGGATCTGCCGGATCTGGTGTGGGCGGTGCAGGACGGCAACGAATCGCTGAAGCAGTTCGACACGTCGTGCTTCTCCGGTGAGTACGTCACCGGTCTGGATCAGCACTACCTGCAGCAGATCGAAATGCTGCGCTCCGACGACGCCAAGGCCGCCCGCCGCAGCGCGTAAGCTATGGCGTTTCCCTGTAGGAGCGCACTTGTGCGCGACCGCGACATAGCAGAACCCTCGCTCCGCCGGGTTGTCGCGCACAAGTGCGCTCCTACAGTTCGTTTTTTCTTCGCGATCATCGCTTATGACCGCTGACCTTCACGCCGCCGCCAAACGCTGTCTCAACGCTTCCGATTCCGCGGAGAAGCTGCGGCTGACGCACGAGACGTGGGCTGCGTTCCTTGCGGGCGAGTTGCGCCCCGATCACGCATCACCGGCACCCGAGCCCATCGGTGCCCCCGGTCGCCCGCAAAAACCGCAGCTGGTGCCGCAGCGGCAGGTGCCACACCGTGGCTTGGGCACACCCGAAGGTCGCGCCGCGCTGGTGCACGCCGTAGCGCATATTGAGTTCAACGCAATCAACCTTGCATGGGATGCGGTGTACCGCTATCGCGGCATGCCTCTCGATTACTACCGTGACTGGGCCAGCTGCGCGAATGACGAAGCGCGCCATTTCGCCATGCTGTCCGAGCGTCTCGCCGAGCTCGGTCACGTCTACGGTGACTTCGACGCGCACAACGGCCTGTGGGACATGGCGGAGAAGACCGCGCATCACGACACGGTGCGCATGGCGCTGGTGCCGCGCGTGCTCGAAGCGCGCGGGCTCGATGTCACGCCCGGCATGATCGAGCGCCTGCTTGGTGTCGGCGATGCGCAAACCGTCGCCGTACTCGAAGTCATCCTGCGCGAAGAAGTGGCGCATGTGGCCGCAGGCACGCGCTGGTTCCGTTATTGCTGCTCGCGTGACGGTATCGATCCGCGCGAAACCTTCCTTGATCTGCTGCGGGACTACATGGGCCGCAACCTGCGCGGCCCGTTCAACCGGCCGGCGCGTCTGGAAGCCGGTTTCGACAACGAAGAGCTGGACCAGCTGACCGCACTGGCGCTCGAAATCTGAAGCGGCCCTAGAAAGGGGCGAAAGCTGCTTTTGCTCGTCATCCCTGCGAAAGCAGGGATGACGGCATTGGCGTGTCTTGCGCCCTGAAGTTGGATTTGGCACTTGACTGTCGATTAACCAAGTGGTTAAGTGACGACATGTCCACCGTCCCCGACACCCTCTCGGCCACCTTCGCCGCACTCGCCGATCCCACGCGTCGCGCCATCCTTGAGCGTCTCGCCGCAGGGGAGGCCACCGTCAGCGAACTGGCCAGCCCGTTCGACATCTCGGCACCCGCCATCTCGCGACATCTACGCGTCCTGGCCGATGCTGGCCTGATCGAACGCGAAATCGATGCGCGCTGGCGCATCTGCCATCTGCGCGCCGAAGCCTTGCGGGGCGCACATGGCTGGCTCGAAACCTATCGCCGTCACTGGGAAGACAACCTCGATCGCCTGGTCGAATTTGTCGAGCGCACACATGCCGCCGACACCGCTCACATCAAGCGCACTGCCGGTGCGCGGAGGAAAAAGCCATGACCGTAGTTGCAGAGCGAACCAAAGCGGAAGCTGCCAGCTTCGAGCTGGAAATGACGCGCTTCATCCGGGCACCGCGCGAAAAGGTGTTCGATGCCTTCGTGCAGCGGGATGCACTGGCGGCCTGGCACTGCCCCCGCGGCATGCATGTCACTGATGCCAGCGCTGACGGGCACATCGGCGGTCGCTTCCGCATCGCCATGACAGCGCGTGATGGCTCAAGCTACGCGGCAGGTGGCGAATACCAGGTGCTGGATCGCGCCGATTTCCTCGCTTACACCTGGTCGTGGGAACAGGGCCCGATGACGGGCCGCGTCACGCTGATTGAAGTCACACTGACGGCGCGCGACGGCGGCACCGCCATGCACATGCGACATACCGGCTTCCCGGACGCCATGATGCGCGACGGCCACATGTCCGGCTGGCATTCGGTGTTCAATCACCTGGTGGATTACCTCGACCCCGCAGGCAGTGCGGCGACGGTCACCGTGATCGGCGACCCGCGCAGCACCTATTGCCGTACCGTGCGCATGGCGCTGGCGGAGAAGGGTGTGGCCTATACGCTGCAACCGGCCGCTCCCAACGCGCCAGAAGTCACCGAGATCAATCCGTTTGCACGCATTCCGGTGTTTCGCGATGGTCCGATCGAGTTCTACGAAACGCGCGCCATCCTCGGCTATATCGACGAAGGCTTCGACGGCCCAAGCTTGCTGCCCGCCAACGGCCTGACCGCGCGGATGCGCAACGAGCAATGGATCAGCGTCATCAATTGCTACTTCTACGACGCCGTGGTGCGCCGTTACGTGGTGCAGTATCTGTTCCCCAAAGGTGCCAATGGTGAACCCGATCGTGCAGCGATCGATGCCGCGCTGCCTGAGATCGATCGTCAACTCGCCGTATTCGAGCAAGCCTATGGCGGGCACGACTATCTGACGGGATCCTCCATCTCCATGTGCGACTACTTGCTGGCGCCCATCCTCTGCTACCTGGAGCAATACCCGGAGGGAGCCGCCTTGATGGGCAAGTATCCGAATATCCGCCGTGCCCAGGCCCTTATACGTGCTCGTGAAAGCTATATCGCCACCGAGGCAACCTTCACCGCGGCATAGCCATCCCCCGCCGATCTGCGGTGATCGCGCCGCAGATCGGCGCCTGTCGTTTGCAAGACTGAAGCGAAGAGGCTACCCCCATGAAAACAGAGGCTGGAAAACTCGTCTGGGTTGAGCACGCCAGTACTGACCCAGTGAAGGCGCGTACGTTCTATGCCGGTTTATTCGGTTGGGAAGATTCGCCGATGGATGTGTCGGGCGCGCCATACCACGTCATCATGAATGCCGGCGAAGGGATTGGTGGCTTTCGATCCGCGCAGGAAGGCGAGCCCACCAATTGGGGCATCTACCTGAGCGTGGCAGACGTGGATGCGGCCCACAAAAAGGCCACCAGCGAGGGCGCCAAGACCTGCATGCCGCCTACTGACTTCCCGCCGGTAGGGCGCGGTGCCACCATGATCGACCCGGTCGGCGCCATGTTCTCCATCTGGCGCGGCACCATGGATGACAAGCCAGATGCTGATGTGCCGCCCGGACACTGGTGCTGGCACGAACTGCATGCGAATGACGCGCAGAAGGCGCTGTCCTTCTATGAAGGCCTGTTCGGCCTGAAGCACGATGCCATGCCCTCATCAGGTGGCACCTACTACGTACTGAAGAAGGGCGAGACTGATCGCCGTGGCGGGCTGATGGCATCGCACGACAACGGCTCATCGTCCATGTGGTTGCCGTACGTCCACGTCACCGACGTCGACGCCACTGCTGCCAAGGCAAAGAAGCTGGGTGCCGAAGTGTGCGTGCCACCGACCGACATTCCCAACATCGGCCGCTTTGCGGTGCTGAGCGACCCGCAGGGTGCATCGTTCGCGGTGTTTCTGCCGCTGCGCCAGTAATGCAGGTCGTTGTGAGCCCAATAAAAAAGCCGGCACTAGGCCGGCTTTTTTATTGAATCTTGGTCGGGGTGACATGATTCGAACATGCGACTTCTACGTCCCGAACGTAGCGCTCTACCAGGCTGAGCTACACCCCGTGGGAGCCGCGTATGTTAACGACCCCCCGGGGGCTTGGCAACAGTTTGTGAAAAAAATTCTTCACGAACCTCTGTGGCGGTGTCGCAGCGAAGCCTGAGGAGGGGTCCGGAGGCGGCCTTCTGCTAACCTATACGGCTCTGTCTGGCGGTGCGCCGTCGGACGTGATTTGACGTGCTCCCCCAACGTTTTAGCAGAGGATTTCATGGCGCTTACCCCGGCCCGCACCATGCCCGGCGTGCTCGAGCTGTTGCCGCTCGACCAGATCGCGTTCCAGCGCATGCTCGACGTGATCCGCCGCAACTATGAGCGCTTTGGCTTCCTGCCGGTGGAGACGCCGGTGATCGAATTTTCCGACGTGCTGCTGACCAAGACCGGCGGTGAGACGGAGCGCCAGGTTTATTTCGTGCAGTCCACGGGCTCGCTGGAGCAGGGCGAGAAGCCGGATCTGGCTCTGCGCTTTGATCTCACGGTGCCGCTGGCTCGTTATGTGGCCGAGCACGAGCATGACCTGTCGTTCCCGTTCCGCCGTTACCAGATGCAGCGCGTGTACCGCGGTGAGCGTGCGCAGCGCGGTCGTTTCCGCGAGTTCTACCAATGCGACATTGACGTGATCGGCAAGGACAGCCTGTCGGTGCGTTATGACGCCGAGTTGCCGGCCGTTATCTATAGCGTGTTCCGCGAGCTCAACATCGGTCCGTTCACCATCCAGCTGAACAATCGCAATCTGATTCGCGGTTTTTACGAAACCCTGGGCATCGTGGATGCCGAGCAACAGATGCTGGTGCTCCGCGAGGTGGACAAGCTCGATAAGCGCGGCGCCGACTATCTGCGCGAAACGCTGACGGGCGAACAGTTTGGCCTCAGTGCGGAGACGGCGCAGAAGATCCTCGATTTCTCGCAGGTGCGTTCCACCTCGCTGCAGGATGCCTTCGACAAGCTCGATGCGCTGGGCCATGGCTCCGATGCCCTGGAGCAGGGTCGCGCCGAGCTCAAGGAAGTGCTGGGCCTGATCCATGATTTCGGTGTGCCCGAAACGCATTACGTGCTGAACTTTTCGATTGCGCGTGGCCTGGACTACTACACCGGCACCGTTTACGAAACCACGCTTAATGATCATCCGCAGATCGGCTCGATCTGCTCGGGTGGTCGTTACGAAAACCTCGCCAGCCAGTACACCAAGTCGAAGTTGCCCGGCGTGGGCATTTCCATTGGCCTCACGCGTCTTTACTGGCAGTTGCGCGACGCGGGCTTGATCGCCACCGGCCAGAGCACAGTCGATGTGCTGGTGACGCAGATGGACGAAGCCCAGATGCCAGCCTACCTAGCGCTGGCCAGCGAGCTGCGCGGTGCCGGCATCGCCACCGAGGTGGTGCTGGAAGGCGGCAAGCTCGGCAAGCAGTTCAAGTATGCCGACCGATCCGGCATTCGCTTCGTCATCGTGCTTGGCGAAAACGAGATCGCCAAGGGCGTGGTGACGGTGAAGGATCTACGCCGCGAGGATCAGTTCGAAGTTTCCCGCGCCGAACTCATCAAGACGTTGCGTGTCGAACTGGCACAGGCCGAAATCAGTCGCTGAGCGCACGCACGTGGATGGTCGCTACGCCGTCATGGCGTGGCGACTGCGACTTACCAACTCAATCACAGCCCGTCCGGGCTCGGAGCAAGCATGACGGCAAAGACGATACTCCTGGACGGCAATAGCCTGACCCGTGATCAGCTGGTGGCCGTGGCGCGCCAGGGGCTGCGCGTGGAGCTGGACGAAACGCAGCTTCAGCGCGTGCAGCATGCTGCCGATTTCCTGGCCGACAAGGTGAGTTGTGGTGAGCCGACCTATGGCGTGACCACGGGCTTCGGCAGCAACGCGGACAAGCTGCTTGGCGCGCATCGCATGCGTGACGAGCTGCCGGGCGGCAACCCGGATAAGCCCGAAGGCACGCTGCTGGAAGAGCTGCAGCACAACCTCATCACGACGCATGCGGTGTGTGTCGGCAAGCCGTTCGCACCTGATGTGGTGCGCGCAATGCTGGTGATCCGCATCAACACGCTGATGCGCGGCCACTCTGGCATTCGCGTAGAAACCTTGAAAGCACTCACGGCGATGCTCAATGCTGGTGTGGTGCCGGTGGTGCCAGAAAAGGGTTCGGTGGGCGCCAGTGGTGACCTTGCGCCGTTGTCGCATCTGGCGATCGTGCTGCTGGGCGGTGGCGAGGCGTTCTATCAGGGCGAACGTCTGAGTGGCGCCGAGGCGCTCAAGCGCGCCGGGCTCAGCCCCATCCGCTTGTCGTTCAAAGAGGGCCTCGCGCTCAACAACGGCACAGCGCAGATGCTGGCGACCGCGACGCTGGCGCTGGATGAACTGGAGCACCTGCTCGATCTCGCCGATCTGGCGGCTGCGATGACGCTCGACGCCTTCGCTGGTCGCAGCGGAGCGCTGCGCCCCGAGGTGCACGCGCTGCGTCCGCATCCGGGCCAGGTGGAGACCGCGGCTCATGTGCGCGAACTGCTGGAAGGTAGCTCGCTGGTCGACATTCCGTATCACCTGGTGCCGCGCTTCAAGCAGTGGACGGCTGAAGCCTGGGCCGATCCTGCTGATCAGGCGCTTACGTTCGATATTGGTTGGGATTGGGTGCCGGCCAATCAGCGCCACGGTCGTGAGGCGTTCTATTCGCGCTTCCTGCCGTTCAAGGGCGGCAAAAAGCACCAGCCGCAGGATGCCTATTGTCTGCGCTGCATGCCGCAGGTGCATGGCGCGGTGCGTGATGCCTGGGCGCAGGCCTGCCGTGTGATCGACATCGAGCTCAACTCGGTGACCGACAACCCGCTGATCTTCCCGGATGCCGAGGACGCGCAGTTCATCGAGGAGCAGGTGATTTCGGCGGGCCACTTCCATGGCATGCCGTTGGCGCTGGCGATGAGCTACGTGAAAGCGGCCATTCCTGTGCTCGCGTCGATCTCCGAGCGTCGTCTCAACAAGCTGGTGGATCCGGCCACCAATGACGGCTTGCCGGCCTTCCTCACCGGCAATGAAGACGGCACGGACTCTGGCTTCATGATCGTGCAATACACCGCCGCAGCCTTGGTGAATGACCTGGCTACGCGCGCGCATCCGGCCAGCGTGTACTCGGTGCCGACCAGCGCCAATGCGGAAGATCATGTCTCGATGGGCGCCAATGAAGCGCGTCATGTGCTGGAGATGATGGAAGACCTTGGCTACGTGATCGCGATGGAGCTCTACACCGCGGCACAGGCGCTGGATATCCGTCAGTCCATGCTCAATGCGGCCTGCCGCCTTGCTTCGCGGGGTGATTGGCAGGCGTTGGCGGGCAAGGTGTCCAATGCGCCGCGCGAAGGGCATGCCCACTACGCGCAGTTCGCAACTGAAGTGCAGCAGCTGACGGCGGCGCTGGCCAATGTGGGTGACTTCCACTCCGGTGTCGCCGTGCGCAAGGCGCACGAGGCATTGCGCAAGCACATTGGTTTCATGTCGCGTGACCGCGCGATGGATGGGGATGTGCGGACCATTTGCGAGCTGGTGCGGCAGCGGGCGTTTGCTCAGTAAATGGATGGAGAGAGGGGCGCTTCGGCGCTCCTTTCTTTTTGGTGGCGTGAGGTGGAGCGGGTCGCGCACAAGTGCGCTCCTACAGTGTGTTCCGCGCCCCATGTAGGAGCGCGCTTGCGCGCGACTCAATCCCGCGACCAGCCCGCTCGTCGTCATGGTCGTGCGGCCCATCCCAGCCAAAGCAAAGTCAAAGCGATCAATACGTTTAGCAGCAGGCGGGATGGCGGGCTCTACCACCATGCCAGCCACGCAAGCGTCACGCCCAGATAACTCATTGGGCGCTTGCGTGCATCACGCCGCCCGCGTGGGTGGGCGAATGGCGCCTGCTTAAAGGCCGTGCCAGTGGAGCAGGGGGTCGCGCTGGAGGTCGTCCGGATTGCCGGAGAGCATGGTGGTTGCCGCATCCAGCAGCTGGTGATCCACATCGTGGAAGCGGTAGGACTTGGCCGTTCTCGCAATGTCATCGAGAAGCAAGCCGAGTCCGAGCATATAGGCGCCGCACAGTGTCTCGTCGCGTCGTATGGCTGCCCGGTGGATGGCTGATGCCAGAGCGATGGCTGCGACCGAGGTCTTGTGGGGTTTGGGGCCGATCCTTCCTTCGAAGATGCCGGGTTTCCTGCCCCACACCTGGGTGACCAGCTGGTCTGCGAGCGTTCCAGGGGCGCCATCCAGAAAGCCTTGCTCGGCCAGTCGGCTGAGTACCCGGGTGACGGTCAGGGTGGCCTGCAGCTGGCCCGCATTGCCCCATGGTGCTTCGAAAGGACTCATCAGCAGCTCCTCCATGGCTGGGATCTTGCGACGAAGTCCTGCGGATGCTCGCAAGAAGTTGCTTGACTTGCGATATCCCAAAGGGTGGGTGGGCTGGTCGTTCATTAGTCCGGAAGGCTTAACCGAAGGCGCCGGCCCCCTTGCCGGCTGGCTTGCTGCGCTGCGGAACGTCGCGTATGATGCGCTCCATCGTATTAACGCATTAGTACATTATGAAGCGCCGATCGCTCGATCCCGAGACCCCTGCTGAGTCCGCTGAACTCAGTCTCTGCGAGGCTCTGCTGTCGCTGAAGAATGCCGAAGAGATGTCGGCTTTTCTGCACGACCTGTGTACGCCCGCGGAGCTGGAGGTGCTGGTGGACCGCTGGCGCGTGGTGCCTTATCTGCTGGACGAGGTGTCCTATCGCGAGATTCACGAGCGGACCGCGGTGAGCATCACCACCATCGGTCGCGTCGCGCGTTTTCTCAATCAGGGCAGCGGTGGGTATCTCGCTGCTGCCGCTCGAGCTGCCCGTCGCAAGGCGACCAGCAAGAAGGCAAAAGCATGAAGCCGCGCGACCGTCTACGCATCGCGATGCAAAAGTCCGGCCGGCTCACCGAGCCGGCGCTTGAGCTGCTCAACCGCTGCGGCCTTACTTTCCGGCAGAGCCGCGACAAGCTCTTCTGCTTTGGCGAGGGTGAGCCCGTTGACCTGCTGCTCGTGCGTGATGACGACATCCCGGGGCTGATTGCACAAGGTGTATGCGACCTGGGCATCGTGGGTCGAAATGTACTCAGTGAGTTCCAGTTCACGGCCGGCCGTGAAGGGCCTGAGCTGGCGGAGTGGCGACCGCTGGGTTTCGGGCGCTGCCGCCTCTCCATCGCCGTGCCCCAGGAGATGGATTACCGCGAGCCCGGACAACTGCATGGCCAGCGCATCGCCACGTCTTACCCCGGCTTGCTGGGTGAGTGGCTGCGTGAGCGTGGCGTGGAAGCCGGTGTGGTCACCTTGGCGGGCTCGGTGGAGATTGCCCCCAAGCTGGGTACGGCCGATGCAATCTGCGACCTCGTACAGAGTGGCGGTACGTTGGTGGCGAATCAGCTGCGTGAAGTTGAAGTGCTGCTGGAGAGTGAGGCGGTACTCGCCGGCCCGCAGGCGCTGCCGACCGACGAACGCGGCGACATGATCGACCTGCTGCTGAAGCGACTCGACGGCGTCATCCAGGTGCGCGAGTCGCGCCTGTTGCTGCTGCAAACCTCGCGTCACGCACTGGATGCGGTCATCCGCCTGTTGCCGGGCGGCCCGCAGCCGACCTTGCTGCCGGTGGCTGGGCAGCCCGACCAGCTCATGCTGCAGGCGCTGTGCGCTGGCGAGGTGAGCTGGCGTCAGCTAGAAGAGATCAAGAAGGCCGGTGCACGCGAAATGTTCGTGCTGCCGGTGGAAAAGATGCTTGCGTAATGCAGGCGACCGAAGGGTAGCGTGGCATGAACCGCCTAGACTGGAATGCATTGGATGGCGCTGGACAGCGTGCGGCGCTTGAGCGCCCCGCGCAGTCGCGTGCCGAGAATCTGCGCAACGGCGTCGAGCAGATCATTGCTCGCGTGCGCGCCGATGGCGACACGGCGCTACGTGAGCTGAGTGCGCGTTTCGACCGTTGCGTGCTCGATGTCATCGAGGTGACCGAGCAGGAGTTTCACGCGGCAGAGGCGCGCCTGGCGCCTGCGCTCAAGGCGGCCATCGAGGAGGCCGCTTCCCGAATCGAAGCCTTCCACCGCGTAGCGGCACCGAGCCCGGTGGCGCTCAACACAGCGCAAGGTGTGGTGGTCGAACGCGTGCTGCGCCCCATCCGTCGTGTTGGTCTCTATGTGCCAGCGGGTAGCGCGCCGTTGCCATCGACCGCGTTGATGCTTGGCGTGCCAGCACGCATCGCGGGGTGCACTGAAGTGGTGTTGTGCTCCCCGGCGCGAGCCGACGGCCGTTGCGATGACGCCGTGCTTTACGCCGCGCGCCTCACGGGTGTGCACCGGGTATTCAAGCTTGGCGGCGCGCAGGCCATTGCAGCCATGGCCTACGGCACCGAATCGGTACCCAAATGCGACAAGCTGTTTGGGCCGGGCAACTCATGGGTCACCGAGGCCAAGCTGCAGGTGTCCGGTGACCCGGATGGCGCTGCTATCGACATGCCGGCAGGTCCCTCCGAAGTGCTGGTCATTGCGGATGACGAGGCCAATCCAGTTTTTGTGGCGGCGGATCTGCTGTCGCAAGCGGAGCATGGTCCGGATTCCCAGGTGATCCTGCTCAGCCCGTCGGCAAGGTTGCTTGACGCGGTGGAGACTGAAGTGGCGCGGCAGTGCGCGTCCTTGCCGCGAGCGGAGATTGCAGAAATGGCCTTATCTCAAAGCCGCCTCATCGCCGTTTCGACTCTGACCCAGGCTATCGAGGTGAGCAACAGCTACGCTCCAGAACACCTGATTCTTCAGGTGGCCCAGCCACGTGACTTGCTGCCCGGCATCGAAAGCGCCGGTTCGGTATTTCTCGGTGCGTGGACGCCCGAATCGGTGGGTGACTACTGCAGCGGCAGCAATCACGTGTTGCCCACCTATGGTTATGCGCGCAGCTACAGCGGCGTATCGGTGGCCAGCTTCCAGAAACAGATCACGGTGCAGGAGCTTTCTCCGGAAGGCTTGCGCGCCATCGGTCCGTGCACGGCGACGCTTGCCGCTGCCGAGCAGTTGGAGGCGCACCGTCGCGCGGTCACCTTGCGTCTGGCCGCGCTGGAGAATGTGGCATGAGCGTGCTCGACCTCGCGCGCCCCGACCTTCGCGCCATGCAGCCGTATTCCTCCGCACGCATGGAGGCGAGCGGCGGCAAAGTCATGCTCAATGCTAACGAATCGGCCTGGGCACCGCCGGGCGATCACGGATTGGGTTGCAACCGATACCCTGATCCCCAGCCACGTGAGCTGACCGAAGCACTGGCGTCTCTCTATGGTGTGCGGCCGGAGCAGGTGCTGGTGGGGCGTGGCAGCGACGAGGCCATCGACCTGCTGGTGCGCGCCTTCTGTCGCGCCGGCCAGGATGCCATCGCCATCCAGCCACCCACATTCGGCATGTATGCCGTCTGCGCCCGCGTACAGAACGCTGGGGTGGTGGAGATTCCGTTGGCCAGCGATTTCTCGCTCGACGCGGATGCGCTGCTGGCGGCGATGACGCCAGCAGTGAAGTTGGTGTTCGTGTGCACACCCAACAACCCGACCGGACAGTTGGTGCCTACCGGCACGATCGAGCGACTGGCAACTGCGCTCGCCGGGCGTGCCATGTTGGTGGTGGACGAGGCTTACATCGAGTTTGCCGATGCATCGAGCGTGGCAGGTTTGATCAGCCGTTATGAAAACCTCGCGGTGTTACGCACCTTGTCGAAAGCCTGGGCGCTCGCCGGTGTACGCATCGGCAGCCTGCTCGCCAACGAGGAGGTCATTACCTTGCTACGCCGCATTATGGCGCCGTACCCGCTGCCGCGCCCCTGCATTTCGTTGGCGATGGAGGCGTTGTCCCGGAAAGGAAAGACGGAAGTTCAAGCCCATCTCGCCATCGTGCGCGAACAACGCGACCGCATGGGCAAAGCGTTGACCGAGCTTCCGGGCGTGCGTGAAGTGTTGCCGTCGCAGGCTAATTTTCTTGCTGTGCGTTTTGATGATGCGGGCGCGGTTTACCAGCGTCTGCTCGATGCCGGCATTGTGGTGCGCGATGTGCGTCGCTATCCCGGCCTTGGCGATGCATTGCGCATCACTATCGGCAGTGCGGAAGAAAACGACCGCGTGCTTGGTGCATTGAAGAGTCCGGCCATCGACGGCCGGGTGTTTGCCGACGGATCGGCATCAGGTAAATCATGAGCCGCAAGATTCTTTTCATCGACCGGGACGGCTGCCTGATCGAGGAGCCGGAAGATTTCCAGATCGACAGCTACGAAAAGTTCGCGCTGTTGCCCGGCGTGATTGCCGCCCTTCAGCGTTTCGTGGCTTCGGGCTACGAGCTGGTGATGGTCACCAACCAGGATGGCCTCGGGACGTCGAGCTTTCCTGAGGCGGATTTCACGGGGCCGCACGAGCTGCTGATGCGGATTCTGACTTCGCAGGGCATTCGCCTGCGCGAGGTGCTGATCGATCGCAGCTTCCTGCATGAGCGGAAGGACACGCGCAAGCCGGGTGTAGGCATGCTGCGCCACTACCTGGCCGATGACGGCTGGAGCCGCACCGCATCCGCCATGATCGGCGATCGCGACACCGACTTGCAGTTCGCCGCGAACATGGGCGTGCGTGGTCTTCGCGTGGGTCCGCAAGGCTTGAGCTGGGACGAGGTCGCGCACCAGCTGCTCGATGCTCCGCGTATGGCTACCGTGGATCGCAACACGCGCGAAACGCAGATCACCGTCAGCGTGAATCTGGACAAGGCTGCAGAACCGCAGATCCACACGGGGCTGGGCTTCTTCGATCACATGCTCGAGCAGATCGGCAAGCACGGCGGCTTTGCGCTGGCGCTGCGTTGCGATGGCGATACGCACATCGATGAGCACCACACCATCGAAGACTGCGCGCTAGCCCTGGGGCAGGCGCTGCGTCAGGCGTTGGGCGACAAGCGCGGTATTGCGCGCTACGGCTTCACCTTGCCGATGGACGAGTCGCAGGCGAGTGCGGCGCTCGATCTTTCCGGGCGCCCGTATTTCGTGTTCGAGGGGCAGTTCCCCCGTGAGCGCGTGGGGGATGTGCCAACCGAATTGGTGCCGCACTTCTTCCGCTCCTTGTGCGAAACGCTGGGCGCGAACCTGCACCTGAGTGTGAAGGGCGACAACGCCCATCACATGGTCGAGGCGTGCTTCAAAGTGGTGGCGCGTACTTTGCGCCAGGCCATCCGCCGCGAAGGCAGCGAACTGCCCAGCACCAAGGGAGCACTGTGATGAGCGTGGTGCTGGTGGATGCCGGCGGCACCAATATTGGTTCGGTGCGCTATGCCTTGCAGCGATTGGGTGTGGATGCGGCGCTGACGTCGGACGCTTCCGCCATCCGTGAAGCCGACAAGGTGATCCTGCCCGGTGTCGGTGCAGCAGGGCCGGGCATGGCCCGTCTGCGTGCGCTTGGCCTGGTGGATCTCATGCGCTCGCTTACCCAGCCGGTGCTTGGGGTGTGCCTCGGCATGCAGCTGTTGTGCGCGCATTCGGAGGAGGGTGACACGCCCTGTCTCGGCGTCGTGCCCGCCACCGTGCGCCGCTTCGAGGAGCAACCCGGGCTACGTGTTCCGCATATGGGCTGGAACCAGCTTCGGCCGACTCGTGGGCATCCGTTACTCGCGGGTTTGGACGAGGGAGACTGGGCCTATTTCGTGCACAGCTACGCCGTACCCACCGGCGACTATGCGCTGGCCACGACCGACTACGGCGGTGAGTTCGCCTGCGTGATCCAGCGCGGCAACTTCCACGGCATGCAATTTCACCCGGAACGCTCGGCTGAGGTCGGCGCCCGTCTGCTGAAGAACTTCCTAGAGCTATGAGCTTCACAGTCATTCCAGCGATCGACCTTCGCGACGGACGCGTGGTGCGCCTCAAGCAAGGTGACTACGCGCAACAAACCACCTACGCCGCCGTACCGCGCGAGCTTGCCCGCGATTATGCAAGTGCGGGGGCCGCATGGTTGCATCTGGTGGATCTGGATGGTGCGCGCGGCGGCAGTCTGGACAACCTGACTGTGATCGAGCAGATAGCCAGTGATGGCATGCACATTCAGGCGGGCGGGGGCGTGCGTTCCGAAGCCGACGTGCAGCGATTGTTCAACGCGGGTGTATCGCGTGTGGTGCTTGGCAGCCTGGCCATTCGCGAACCGGAACAGGTGGCCGGCTGGCTGGCGACCTATGGCGCTGATCGCTTCACCCTTGCCCTCGACACACTGCAGAAGCATGGCGCTTGGACTCTGCCGAGCGCGGGTTGGACCGAATCCGAGTCACAGACGCTTGATGATCTTGCCCCGTGGTATGCCGCGCGAGGTGCCAGGCATTTGTTGTGTACGGACATCCACCGCGACGGCATGCTGGCGGGCTTCAATCTCGATCTTTACCGCTATCTCGCCACCGCCGTGCCCACGCTTGCCGTGCAGGCATCTGGCGGCGTGCGTTCGCTCGATGACATCCGTGCGGCGCGCGAGGCAGGCGCGCAGGGCGTGATTCTTGGCCGAGCGTTGTTGGAAGGGCGTTTCACTGTGGAGGATGCACTCGCATGCTGAGTCGACGCATCATTCCCTGTCTGGACGTGCGTGACGGCAAAGTCGTGAAGGGCGTGCGCTTTCGCGACCACCTCGTGGTAGGTGAAATTGTCGATCTCGCCCTGCGCTATCGCGATGAAGGCGCCGATGAGCTGGTGTTCTACGACATCACCGCCAGCCCGGAAGGACGCAGCGTCGATCGCAGCTGGGTTGAGCGGGTGGCACGAGTCATCGATATTCCGTTCTGTGTGGCGGGCGGTATTCGTAGTGTCGACGAAGCGCGAGCCGTGCTGCATGCGGGTGCCGATAAAATCTCGGTAAATTCCCCCGCGCTGGAACGACCGGCATTGATCGGTGAACTGGCTGGCGCATTCGGCGTGCAATGCGTGGTGGTGGGTGTCGACAGCCTGCTCGACAGCGATGGCGAATGGCGCGTGCGCCAGTACACCGGCGACCCCTCGCGCACGCAGGCGTTGCCGCGCCGCACGCTGGATTGGGTGGTGGAGGCGCAGGAGCGCGGTGCCGGGGAAATCGTGCTCAACTGCATGGGCAGCGATGGTGTGCGTCAGGGCTATGACCTGGACCAGCTCGCCGTGGTTCGCGCCGTTTGCCAGGTGCCATTGATCGCATCCGGTGGTGCGGGCGCTTCGGAGCATTTCCGCGATGCCTTTACCGAGGCCGACGTCGATGGCGCGCTGGCGGCCAGCGTGTTTCATTCAGGTGCCATCGCTATTCCGGATCTGAAGCAGTCGCTGGCGGGCTGGGGTGTGATGGTACGGCTTTAGGAATTTGTGGAAGTTGTCTCAAATACGACGCACCTTATTTATAGGCCGTCATTCCCGCGAAAGCGGGAATCCAGTGTCGTGGTTCTTGCAAGCGCTCAAAGGCACTGGATTCCCGCTTCCGCGGGAATGACGTTTCGATACTTTTGGCTGCCTTCTAATGTGAGATAGGTTCTGGTGAGAGATGTGGAGTGAGGGACAAGGCCTGCTCTGATCAATCGCGCCACTTCACTTGTTGCTCGCATGAGGTTTCATGATGACTCCGACTTCCCTCGACAACTCTCAACTCGACTGGGCCAAGGGCGACGGGCTGCTTCCCGTCATCGTGCAGCACTGGCTCACTGGCGAAGTGTTGATGCTTGGCTACATGAATGCAGAGGCGCTCGCGCAGACGCAAGCCACCGGAAAAGTCACCTTTTTCAGCCGCAGCAAGCAGCGACTGTGGACCAAGGGTGAAACCTCTGGCCACGTGTTGACGCTTAAATCGTTGCGCAAGGATTGCGACGCGGACACGTTGCTAGTCCAGGCGGAGCCGCATGGTCCGACCTGCCACAAGGGCACCAGCAGTTGTTTTGGCGACGACGTGCAGCCTACGCTGGGTTTCCTCGCTGAGCTGGATACCTTGGTGGCGCAGCGATACGCCGAGCGCCCACCGGGCAGCTACACCACCCAATTGTTCGAAGGCGGCATTCGCCGCATGGCGCAGAAGGTGGGCGAGGAGGGTGTGGAAACCGCACTCGCTGCCGTGGTCCAGGATGATGAAGCTTTGCTGGGTGAGGCCGCTGATCTGATCTATCACTTGACGGTGGTCTTGCGCGCACGTGGGCTGGGGTTGGCCGAGGTATCGGCGGTATTGGCACAACGGCATTCAGTGCGTGGGGCGCACGGAACTGTATAGCCCTGCAATACCTTGCGACCCGGGCGTCATAACCTTCCGGGAATAAGCACCGGCGCAAGTCGACAGATGGCTAGCGTCGCCTTAACGGGCACTATGATTGATTCTGTACCGGGCACGCAGACATGCCGGGGACAGCACTATGCCAATCGCCACCAGGCGCTTCATGCGGATGGGCAACACGGGTTCACGCGCGCGGAGTCGCGCACTTTGATGTGCTGATGCTGCGGTCGCGCCTTCGAATGTGAAGGTCGCTTTCACCTGGGTTTTCAAGCAATGGGATGCAAACGGGGTGACCTGCCGCCGGCAGATCGCACGGGTTTGTGCCCTCAGTCCGAGGAACAGTGCATGGCTGATATCGCAGTAATCGGTGGTGGTGCTGCCGGGGCGGCCGCATTCGGGGAGCTGCTCGCCCGCTTCGATGCGGGCACGATCCATTGGATCGTTGGCCAGCATGAGCCAGGGCGTGGCGTGGCTTACGCCACACGCGATGACCGGCACCTGCTCAATGTGCGGGCGTCGAGCATGGGCGTGTTTCAGGAGCACGGTGACGATTTCATCCAGCATGCCGCCCGTCAGCTCGGACAGGTGAAGGGCACGGATTTCCTGCCGCGCCGAGTGTTCGGCGATTTCATCCAGGCACAAGTCGGCGCGCGCATCGATGCGGCGCGTCGTGCGGGGCGTAGTTTCCGTATTCATCCGGAGAGCGCGCGGGAGATCGTCCCGCGTGGCGAGAACGGTTATGGCGTGCGCGTTGGGCCTGACCGATGGCTTGATGTCTCTCATGTGGTTCTCGCGGTAGGCGCGTTGGCGCAGCGCCCCTTGCGCACGGTATCGAGCACAGCCCTGGCCAGTGGTGCGTACGAGCTGGACCCGTGGCGGCTGGACCGGCATGTCAAAGCACCGCGCCGCGTGCTGGTGATCGGCACGGGGCTGACCGCGGTCGATACGCTGCTGTCGGCGGCGGTGCGTTGGCCCCATGCCGAGCTGGTGGCAGTGTCCCGGCATGGGCTGTGGCCGTTTACGCATTCGGCCTTGCCGCTCGGTGCGTATCCCGCGCAGGCTGAACTCAACCAGGCGCTCCTCGATTGCGACGGCGTGGCGCCCATGCTGCGCGCAGTCCGTCGCGCCATCGAGCGTGCGCCGGAAACAGATTGGCGCAGCGTCATCGATGGCATGCGACCGATCAATGCGCTGCTGTGGCAGCGACTCAGTCATGACCAACGCCGGCAGTTCCTGCGCCACGTGCGCTGGATCTGGGAGGCGTCACGGCACCGCATGGCACCTGCATCTGGCGAGGCGATCTATCAATTGCAGGAAGAGGGCCGCCTGCAGGTGTTGGCTGCGCGCGTGCTCGATGTCGATGGCACGGCGCCATTGCAGGTGATATTGCGCGAACGTGCGACCCAGTTGGTAAGCGTGCTGGAGACTGATCTTGTAATCCAGGCTACCGGGCTGGATACGGCTGTGGCTTATGGCGCGCATGAACTGCTGTCCCAGCTCTTGAGTGACGGCCTCGCCGTGGCAGATGCGTTGCAGCTGGGCATCCTCGCGCAGCCTGATGGCCAATGGCTTGGCCCGGCGGGTGAACCGCGCCAGGGTTTGTATGCCATCGGTTCGCTGCTGCGTGGCAACTTGTGGGAGTGTACGGCCATGCCCGAGATTCGCGCGGCGGCGCATCGACTGGCGACGCAGCTGGCTCAAGCAGTTGCGGGCGATGCATGTGGCAGCTTTGGGGAGCGACCGTGAAGCTGATTCATGCCAGGGGTGCGCTGATTTTGCGCAATGCGCCGACATGTCGTTATGACATATTGCGATTTCGTCTGGCTGCGTATCCCCGATAGTCTGACCTTTCATCGTTCCGCAGGAGACATCATGAAGAAGTTCATCCTTGTCTTGCTCACCACCGTCGGCGTGTTGTTGGCCGCAGCGGCGGCGGCCAAGGACGTTACCTTGCTCAATGTCTCCTATGACCCGACACGCGAGCTATATCGGCAGATCAACAGCGCTTTCGTGGCGCAGTGGAAGGCGCAGCATGGCGATGGTGTCACCATCCAGATGTCGCACGGTGGCTCGGGCAAACAGGCGCGTTCCGTGGTGGATGGCCTGCCGGCGGACGTGGTGACGCTGGCACTCGCCTACGACATCGACGCCATTGCCGATCGTGGTCTGGTGGCCAAGGACTGGCAGAAGCGGCTGCCGCATAACGCATCGCCCTACACCTCGACCATCGTGTTCCTGGTGCGCAAAGGTAATCCCAAGGGCATTAAGGATTGGGCGGACCTGGTGCGTCCCGGTGTACAGGTGGTGACGCCGAATCCGAAGTCGTCCGGTGGCGCACGCTGGAATTTCCTCGCCGCCTGGGGTTATGCGTTGAAACAGCCGGGCGGCAGCGATGTGACGGCCAAGGCCTATGTGACAGAGCTTTACAAGCATGTGCCCGTTCTCGATACCGGCGCACGCGGCGCTACCAACACCTTCGTCCAGCGTGGAATCGGCGACGTGCTGATTGCGTGGGAGAACGAAGCGCTGCTCGCACAGCGACAACTTGGCCAGAACGCATTTGAGATCGTTGTGCCGTCCGTCACCATCGTGGCCGAGCCGCCGGTGGCGGTCGTGGATGCCAATGTGGACAAGCGCGGCACTCGCGCCGTAGCGCAGGCGTACGTGGAGTTTCTCTACTCGCCACAGGGGCAGGAAATCGGCGCGAAGAATTATTACCGCCCGTACTCATCGGATGTGGCTGCACGTTTCGCCAGTCAGTTTCCGGCGACCCATACCTTCACCATCAGCGAGGTGTTTGGCGATTGGCGGCAGGCACAGGCCAAGTTCTTCAAGGACGGTGCCATCTTCGATCAGATAGGCGCGGGGCGCTGAGCGAATGCGGCGACGAGTGCTCCCAGGTTTCGGCATCAGCCTGGGCTATGCGCTGGCCTACCTGGGGTTGATCGTGTTGCTGCCGTTGGCCGCGCTTGCCTGGAAAGCATCAGGCATAGGGTTCCATGAGTTGATACGCCTGCTCTCTGCACCAAGGACGCTCGCTGCGCTGCGGCTGAGCCTGGGTGGTGCGTTGTTGGCGGCGCTGATCAATGCCGTGATTGGCCTGCTGGTGGGGTGGGTGCTGGTGCGCTACCGCTTCCCAGGAAGGCGCCTGTTCGACGCATTGGTGGATTTGCCGTTTGCGTTGCCGACGGCGGTGGCCGGTATTGCGCTGACTAACCTCTATGCACCCAACGGTTGGCTGGGTGCCTGGCTTGAAAAACTGGGCATCAAGGTCGCCTATACGCCGTTGGGCGTATTCGTGGCGATGGTTTTTGTGGGTTTTCCCTTCGTGGTGCGTACGCTGCAGCCCGTACTGAGTGCACTTGAGCGCGATGTGGAAGAGGCCGCGGAAAGCCTTGGCGCACAACGTTGGCAAACCTTTTTCCGGGTGATCCTGCCGATGCTGACGCCCACGCTGCTGACCGGTTTTGCTCTCGCGCTGGCCCGTGCCGTCGGTGAGTACGGCTCGGTCATCTTCATTGCGGGCAATATTCCGATGCATTCGGAAATTGCGCCGCTGCTGATCGTGCAGAAGCTGGAGCAGTTCGACTATGCCGGTGCGGCTGCGCTTGGCGCTGCGATGTTGCTGCTTTCCTTCGTATTGCTTGTACTGGTTGCCTTGTTGCAACGGTGGAGCAATCGCTGGGCGGAGCACGCGTCATGAGCGCACGCATGGCTTCGCGCCGCATCGGTTGGCCCCGTCGCGTGGTGCACGTCGGGTTGATCGCGGTTGCCCTGGTGTTTCTGGTGCTGTTCTTGCTGCTGCCGTTGGCGACGGTATTTGTGGAAGCTTTTCGGCAGGGTGTCGTGCCTTATTTCGAAGCCATCCGACAACCGGAGGCGATGGCCGCCATTCGACTCACGCTGATCGTCGCGGTCATTGCCGTTCCGCTCAACGTCGTGTTCGGCATCGCAGCAGCCTGGGCGATGACTCGCTTTGAGTTTCCCGGCAAGTCATTACTCGGCGCGCTGATCGACTTGCCATTCTCCGTGTCACCGGTGATTTCCGGCCTGGTCTACGTGCTGTTGTTCGGCGCCCAGGGTTGGTTTGGGCCCTGGCTGGATGCGCACGACATCAAGATCATCTTCGCGGTGCCTGGGCTGGTGCTGGCAACCATCTTCATCACGCTGCCTTTCGTAGCGCGTGAACTGATACCGCTGATGCAATCGCAGGGCAGTGAGGAGGAAGAGGCGGCGCGCGTGCTGGGCGCGAGTGGCTGGCAGATGTTTTTCCGCGTGACGCTGCCCAATATCCGCTGGGCACTGCTCTATGGCGTGTTGTTGTGCAATGCGCGCGCCATGGGCGAGTTCGGCGCAGTTTCCGTGGTGTCCGGGCATATCCGGGGCCTTACCACCACCATTCCGCTGGAAGTGGAGATGCTTTACAACGAGTACGACTACGTGGGTGCGTTTGCCGTGGCCTCGCTGCTGGCCTTGCTGGCGCTGGTGACGCTAGCAGTGAAAACCTTGCTGGAATGGCGCTACAGCGACGAAATAGCCGCGCATGCGCCGGGCGGGCACTGACATGGCGTTGGAACTGTCACATCTCAATCGCCGCTTTACCGGGTTCGCCGCGCTGAACGATGTCAGCCTGACCATTGCACCCGGTGAATTCCTCGCCTTGCTCGGTCCGTCCGGCTCGGGCAAGACAACCCTGCTACGCATCCTGGCGGGCCTGGATTATCCCGATAGCGGCAGCGTGGTAAAGGACGGTGAGGATTTCCTGGCGACGCCTGCACGCGAGCGCCGCATCGGCATGGTGTTCCAGCACTATGCGTTGTTCCGGCACCTTACGGTGATCGAGAACATTGCCTTTGGTTTGCGTGTGCGTCCGTGGCGATCGCGTCCCTCTCGCCGCGACATTCGCGAGCGCGTTGATCGCCTGTTGCGACGAGTACAACTCGACGGTTTGGGCGGCCGTTTTCCCACCCAGCTGTCAGGCGGCCAACGGCAGCGTGTGGCGCTGGCGCGTGCGCTTGCGGTGGAACCGGACATGCTGCTGCTTGACGAGCCGTTCGGCGCGCTCGATGCACAAGTGCGTGTTTCGCTGCGTCGCTGGCTACGCGAGCTGCACGAGGAGCTGGGGCTCACCACGGTCTTCGTGACCCACGATCAGGAAGAAGCGCTGGAGCTGGCGGATCGCGTGATCGTCATGAACAACGGTCGCATCGAGCAGGTTGGTCCGCCGGAAGAGATCTATCAGCAGCCGGCCACACCTTTCGTTTGCGAGTTCATCGGCAAGGTCAATCGCCTCACGGTGCGCCGCCAAGGGGCCGGATTTGCCGCTGGGGACTGGCTGCTGGAGGACGACCCCTGGCGAGGGCCATATCCCGAGGCCGTGGCCTACGTAAGGCCCGAGCAATTGCGTGTGGCGGCATCTTCATCGCAGTCCGGCTGGGAGGCTCGCCTGCGCCACATCTACCTGGCGGGTAGCGTGGCGCATCTCGACCTGTACGTGCCTTCGCTCGACCAGGCGCTTGAAGCGGATGTCGCCAGTGAGGATCTGTCACGCCTGGGCATACAGGCTGGGATGGATTTGCGCGTAGCGCCGCGCAGTGCGGTGCTGTTTCCGAAGGACGGCGGCCGCGCACTCAGCGAGGAGCGTTGGATCTGGCATGCGCGGAGCCCGGTGCCCGCCTGATCGCTCTCCGGGGATCAGCGATTGCTTGAGTGACGCAGAAGGATCGCTGGCGCGGCCGGTTTGAACGCCACCGTCGGCCCCGTCACGACGTGACGACGCCAAAGCGCGAGCTGATCGGCGATGCCGGCGCCGACATTCATCTGGGGCTCGGATGGCGTGAGTTTGTCCTTTGCTTCCCACTGCGCGATTTCACCCGATGCCTGGCGGAAGGCCTCCATGAAATCCGGCGTGCGATTGAGTCCATCGACCAGCCAGGCGCGGCCGAAATAAGTGATGTCCGAATCCGAGCCGCAGCCGAAAGAGCTGCGGTCCGTCCGCGCAGCGGTGATCACCAGCGTGCCGCTGCCTTGCAGGGCAGGGACGAAACCGCCCGAGTAACACGCGTTCACCACCACCACTTTCCATTTGAACGGGCGCTTGCCGAGGATGTCGGCCAGGTCGGCGGCGCCGATCTGGTCCAGTGGCAGCGGATCCATGTCGACGAGCAGGTTGTGGTCCTCGTCGCCGTGCGTGGTCATGTAGAGCAGCAGGATGTCTTCATCCGGCTTCATCACATCCGCCAGACCGTCCAGCGACTCCTCCAGATTGCTCCAGGTGGCCAGCGGGCGTTGTTCGAGCGCTGCGGGGTTGTTCTCCAGCACCATCACATGGGTGCCGGCGCCAAAACGTTCCGGGAACAGTTTGGCGGCGTATTCGGCCTCGTTGCGGAAGACGTCTTCGCCGCCATCCCCACCGAAGGCGAGCACATAGAGATTGGGCCGGCCCGCGATGCGAGGGCTGAGCTGTGCCAGCGCCTTGTGCACCATGCTGTGCTGCGCATACATCACCTGCTCGGGTGAGAGCGCCTGCTGCGGCCAGTTGTCGGCGCCGGCGGTGCCTTCCTCTTCGCTGGAGGTGCTCTCGGCAGGTGCCGGCGCCGCGATGGTCTGCGCGGCGTGGTGGTTGCCGGTATCGGGCGCTGCAGTCGGTGGCGCGTGGTGAGACAGGCCCACCATGAGCAACACACCGGCCGCGAAGGCGAGCAGGGCAGTCAGTGCAGTGCGCATGATGAGGGCTCGCTGGCGAGTCAGAGAACGATATCGTCGAAATGGCGGTAAGCAGGGTGCCGCGGAGCTTCCGGCATGTCGAGCGGCGCGCGCAGCAGCCAGCCGGTGTGGAAACCGGCTGCCTTGGCGGCATCCAGTTCTTCCACGATATCGGAGAGGAACAGGATGTGCCCCGGCTGCTCATCGATGGCCGCAGCGATTTTCTCGTAGGAGGTGCGTTCGCGCTTGGGCCCGGTTTCGGTATCGAAATAGCCGGAGAACATCGGCGTCAGGTCGCCCGCCTCGCTGAAGCGGAAGAACAGCTTCTGCGCCGGCACCGAACCCGAGGAATACACGTAGAGATGCAGCCCATCGCCACGCCACGCGTGCAGCCGGGCGGACACCTCCGGGTAGACATGGGCCTGGAAATCGCCGTTCTCGTAGCCTTCCTTCCAGATCATGCCCTGCAGTGCCTTGAGAGCCGTGGACTTGCGGTCCTCGTCGATCCAGCGCAGCAGCATCTCGATCACTTCCTGCCGCGGCGCCTCGATGATGCCGGCTTCCTTGGCGGCCTCGTGCAGCCAGTGCTGCACCTCGGGCGTGTCGCCATGGGTCTCGACAAAGGCTGGCAGGCGCTTGCGTGCATAGGGAAACAGCACGTCCTTGACGAAGCTGATCGAGCTGGTGGTGCCCTCGATATCGGTGACGATGGCGCGAATGACAGTCATGCGGGGAAGCTTGGAATGCAGGGACGACAAGCTTACCCGGCCCCGGGCGTCAGGGGCGAGTAGCCGTAGCCTGAGGCATGATGTGGTCGATACCTGACCGGGCGCCGCCCCTAGGGGGCACACCCCGGCCGCAGCCGGGGTGACGGAATCGTCAGGCTGCCGCCGTGGCGTGCGGGATCATGCGGGGAAAGCGCTGGGCAATGTCCTCGCCGGTGAACTGGGCCACCCAGCCATCCTTGTTGGTGAACAGGCGAATGGCGACAAAGTACGGCGATTCACTCATGTCGAACCAGTGGCGGGTGTTGTCCGGCACGCCGATCAGGTCGCCCTGTTCGCAAAGCACGTCATAAACCTTGTCGCCCAGGTGCAGGGTGAACTGGCCGGCTCCCGCGACGAAGAAGCGCACCTCGTCCTCGCTGTGCGTGTGTTCGCTGAGAAACTTCTGGCGCAGCGTGGCGCGATCCGGGTGATCGGGCTTGAGGCTGATCACGTCGACGGCTTGATAGCCTTCTTCCGCCATCAGGCGATCGATATCGCTGCGGTACGCGGCAATGACCTCTTCCTGGCTGGCGCCCGGCGCGATCGGCTGACTGGCCTCCCAGCGTTCGAAGCGAACACCCATCTTCGCCAGCTCACGCACGATGTCGGCGTGGTCGGTATGCACCGATAGAGGCGTTTGGGGTTGGGTATCGCTGAAAATGCGCAGACGACTCATGCCGACAACCTCCGCAGATCAAGTTCGCAGGCGAGCAAAAATTCCAGCGCCTCAAGATGGCGCCGCGTTTCGGCCATGTCACGACCCCAGGTATAGATGCCGTGGCCGTTGATCAGGTACGCGTGCAGGGGGCGTCCGCTATCCAGCCACGCATCGACCTGCGCTACCAGTTCGGGCATGTGCTGCGTATTGGGAAACACCGGAATGGCCAGTTCGGCGTCGTGGGTGGTCTGCCCGGAAATGGCCTTCTGTAGTTCCCAGCCTTCCAGTTTCACCACGCCTTCCGCTGCAAATAGTCGCGAAGCAACGCTCTGTGTACGTGAGTGCGTGTGCAGCACCACCTGGATCTCGGGAAAGCGTCGATAGATCTGCGTGTGCAGGTCGGTTTCCGCACTGGGGCGCGCAGCCGTGCCCACCGCCTGGCCGTGCATGTCGATCACCATGATGTCGTCGCGACCGAGCTTGCCCTTGTCGCGGCCGGAGATGGTGATGGCCGCGTGATCGCCATCCAGACGCATGGAAAAATTGCTGCTGGTAGCCGGTGTCCAGCCCGCAGCGGCCAGCTCGCGCGCAGCATCGGCAATGGCGTCGGCGCGCTGCGCAAACAGCTCGGGTGAAATGGTGGCGGGGAGAACCTGGCTCATGATGTATGGACGTCCAAATGAGTGGGCACTATATCACGGCCGTTCTGCGCCAAAGGCCGAAAATGCGATCCATTCTCACAGCCTATTTCTCAGGCGAGTAGCATTCGGGGAAGTTCGGCCACGGGCGTGGCGGACGAGCACACTTTAGGGACGGAGATTGAATCCATGTCGCACGAGAAAGATATTGAATCGCGTCGTCGTTTTCTCAAGGCTGCCGCCGGGACTGCCGCAGCTGCCGTGGTGATGGGTGGCGTGCCGCGTTTCGCCCGCGCCACGGATCTGCCGCACCTGGCCGAGTCTGACGCGACCGCAAAGGCACTGGGTTACGTCGAAGACGCCAGCAAGACCACCGATGCAAAGCGCAAGGCCGGCGACACGTGCGCCAATTGCCAGTTCTACACCGGCGGCCCGTCGGGCTTTGGTCCGTGCCAGCTGTTCCCCGGCAAGGCTGTCAGCGCGAAGGGTTGGTGCGTGTCGCACGCTCCCAAGAAAGCCTGATCAGTTTCTGTCGCTGCACCATGCAAGGCCGGCCCTGGTGCCGGCCTTTGCTTTTCTTAAGCGCGGCTAACAAAACCTCTGCATAACCCTAAGGTGCGCGCTCACTTCGATTCGTTGGCGATGGTGTCGACGTGATCATCACGTGCATGCGCATGCACAACGCGTGAGCGAATGCGCTCATTGTTGTTTGCATGAAAGACAAAACTCGAACCGAAGAACTCGGTGAGTAGAAGATGCTGCCCAGACGCGTCAGGCCGAGGAGCTGACCCGCCTGACGCGCCGGGCGGCAATCCGGGGCCCACTGCCAAGTGATCAACCCACGGAGCACAGATGATACTCCTGGTGGGGCAGTTTGGGGCCCGCAAACGCCAAATTTTTCTCGAAAAACTCTCGTTAAAACGAGTAAAAACAATCACTTGAAACTCAATTGCAGACTGGGCCTCACGAATGATCGCCAACCGGCGACCATTCGTTCCTCAGGGCTTGGCTGGGTGAATTCCGCCATTTCGGCGAAATTCGGCCTTATTCGCCGACGATGCCCGGTTCCTGCCCGCTGGCGGGGGTATGGAGGCGGCTGTGGCGGATGCCATAGCCAAAATAAATGACCAGGCCGACCACGGTCCAGATGATCATCAGCAGCCAGTTGAACCAGGACATGGCCCCCAGCAGGGCCAGGCAGCTGAGCACGCCTGCCGGACAAATGAACCAGGCCCACGGCACGCGGAAACCGCGGTGCAAGTGCGGTGCTGTGTAGCGCAGGATCAGCACGCCCGCACAGACCGCCACAAAGGCGATGAGTGTGCCCATTGAGGTGAGGTCGGCAAGCAGATCCAGCGGGAACACGGCGGCAAGGATGGCGATGCCGATGCCGGTGATCACCGTGTTGATGTGCGGTGTGCGGTGCTTTGGATGAATGCGGTTGAACACCGGCGGCAGCAGACCGTCACGCGCCATGATCATGAAGATGCGCGGCTGGGCGATGATCATCACCAGGATCACCGACGACAGGCCGATCAGCGCACCGATTTCCACAATGAGGCGCAGCCAGCCGAGCTCAGGATGGTTCTTGACGGCGGTGACCACCGGCTCGCTGGTTCCCAGTTCGGTGTAGGAAATAAGCCCGGTGAGCACGGCGGCCATTGCCAGGTACAGAACAGTGCAGATCACCAGCGACACCAGCGTGCCGAACGGCAGATCGCGCTGCGGATTCTTGCATTCCTGCGCCGCAGTAGATGTCGCCTCGAAGCCGATATAGGCAAAGAACACCATGGCCGCGCCGCGCATGATGCCGGACCAACCGTACTTGCCTGGTCCCTCATTCGGCGGAATGAACGGGTGCCAGTTGGCCGGGTCGATATAGCGGTAGCCTGCGACCACGACGATGATGATCAGCCCGACCTTGAGCGCCACCATCAGCACGTTGAGGCCAGCCGATTCACGAATGCCGACGTAGCAAAGCCAGGTGAGCGCCAACACGATGGCCACGGCCGGCAGATTCATCAGATGCCCGGTGGTCACCAGATGCCCGTCGGTGAATGCGAGCGGTGCTTCGGTGAGCGCTTTCGGCAGATGAATGCCCATGTGATCGAGCAAGCTGGTGAAGTAGCCGGTCCAGCTGGCTGCCACCGCCGAAGCGGAGATGCCGTATTCCAGCACCATGTTCCAGCCGATAAACCAGGCCACTAGTTCACCCAGCGTTGCGTACGCGTAGGAGTAGGAGCTGCCCGAGATCGGGATCAGCGTGGCGAACTCGGCGTAGCACAGAGCGGTGAAGCCGCTGCAAATGGCCGCCAGGATGAACGAGATCAGCACTGCTGGGCCGGCGTGTTCCGCGGCGGCTTGGCCGGTGACCACGAAAATACCCGTGCCGATCACGGCACCAATGCCAAGCGCCGTGATACCCCAGGGGCCCAGCGTGCGGCGCAGTGTGGGGCCGTGGCATGGGGCGTCGGCATCGGAAAAATCAGTTTTGCGAGCGAGTAGCTGTTTGAGCATGCGTCGGTCTGGTGAAGCGAAAGGTGCTGGATGCACCCTCGATAGAAACGACAGGGCCGGCGACGTCGCCGGCCCTGGAACTCGGATCAGGCATTCTGCTTGCGCAGTTTGCTATGAGCGTAGCCGTAGAAGAAGTAGATCAGCATACCGACGGTGGTCCAGCCAAGCATCAGGGGCCAGTTGGCGCGGAACGACTGCCAGAACAGGTACAGGCAGATCACCGAACCGAAGATGCTCACGAACCACACACCCGGCACTCCACCAGGCACGCGGAACGAGCGCTCCAGTTCCGGGCGGGTGTAGCGCAGGATCAGCACGCCGATGCACACCGTGGTGAAGGCCAGCAGGGTGCCCATGGACACCAGCTCACCGAGGATGCTCACGGGGAACAGGCCCGCCAGGACGGCGGCGGCCACGCCAGCAATGATGGTGGCCACGTGCGGGGTGCGATGCGATGCGTGGACGCGCGACATCCGCGACGGCAGCAGACCGTCCTTCGCCATGCTGAAGAAAATGCGCGACGTGCCCAGCAACATCACCAGGATCACCGACGAAAGGCCAGCCAGTGCGCCGAACGAGACGATGGCCTTCAGCCAAAGCAACTGCGGATAGAGGCTCAGTGCGGTCGCCACCGGCTCCGGCGTGCCCAGCATGTGGTACGGCGCGATGCCGGTGAGCGTCAGCGCCATCGCGATATACAGCAAGGTGCAGATGAACAGCGAGCCGAGAATGCCGATGGGCATATCGCGCTGAGGGTTCTTGGCTTCGCCGGCGGCCGTGGAGACGGCGTCGAAGCCCACGTAGGCGAAGAACACCAGCACGGCAGCGCGGAAGATGCCGCTGTAACCGAAACGGCCCGGGCCTTCCTGCGGCGGAATGAACGGATGCCAGTTTTCCGGATTGATGTAACGGAACGCGAAGATCAGGAACAGCGCAATCACCACCACCTTGATCGTCACAATCACAGAATTGACGAAAGTGGACTGGGTGATCCCGCGGTAGCAGAGCAGGGTGAGCGCCGAGACGATGATCACAGCAGGCAGGTTGATCAGCGCGCCGGTCTGCACGATGCGGTGAGTTTCGGTGAAGCGGAGCGGCGCGCTGGAAAGATAGTCCGGCAGCGTCATCGATATGCCGGTCCAGTGACCCACAATGGAAAGGCACTCGTTGAAATAACCTGACCAGCTGGCGGCGACAGTTGCCACCGCGAACAGGTACTCAAGAACGAGGTTCCAGCCGATGAACCAGGCAACGATTTCACCCAGCGTGGCGTACGAATAAGCGTAAGCACTGCCGGAAACCGGGATCATCGCGGCGAATTCCGCGTAGCACAGGCCTGCGAAGGCGCAGGCGATGCCCGCGACGATGAAGCTGATGACCAGGGCAGGGCCGGCATGCTCGGCGGCGGCCTGGCCGGTGATCACGAAGATGCCCGCGCCGATGACGGCGCCGATGCCCAACGTGATCAGGTGGCGAGCGGTAAGCACTCGCTTGAGGCTGGCTTCGCCTTGCAGGCTGTCGTGGGGCAGTTCGCCCGCGTCGACGTGTGGCGACGCCTGAATCGGGTGCGTCGCGAACAGGTTTTTCAGCATGTCTCTCCCCTACCGCCTGTCGTGGTTCTTTCGTTTTTAAAAGCGTGAAACCGTGACTTTCGCCACAGTGGGTGCGTCGCTATCCCAACGACGACAGGCCACCATAGCCCAGCCGGGCGCGCAGGCACAAGTTGCACTGCGGCTGGGCTGGCGGCCTGTCTTTTTCGCAAATTCGTTACCGGGATGGTGCACGGCCTCACCGGTCAGAACACCATATTGAGGGCAGCCTGAGGCGCCCAGTAAGCGGCGCTGTTATGTCCTGCAAAGCTGATCTGTGCGCCGACGATCAGGCCGACCGAGGCATTGAAGTTGTACTCCACGGCGGGAGCGACGCTGTAGGTCCAATGCGGAGGATTGCGCTGAACCACGTCGCCGCAAGCGCCCGTGGGCAGGCATTGCTGGCTGTTGATACGGGTTCCCTTCTGATGATCCCAGGTCACGTCAGCAGCCAACACCCAGTGACGGTCAAGCCCATACTCGAGCGACGCGGAAGCACCAAAGGAGGCGCCAAGCTTGGCCGTGCCGCGGAACCCGGCAGGGGTTCCGTGCGTGCTTGTGCCCTCAATGCGCACTTGCGATGGCGAAGGCCCCCAGGCGAGCAAAGCACGGAGACGCAATGGATGGTCGTTAGGAAGCCAGTACAGCTGTTGAGCGAACACCGAAAGCCGATTAGTCGATGAACCCGTGCCCGTGCCATTGAGCGGGTTGTCGCCGAGATGGTCGTATGTGCCTGTAGGGAAGGTATGGGTGTAACTCGCCGAGACGGCGGGTCCGGTGCCATCTGCGTTTGGCGCAACGAACATGTATTGCAGCATCACCGTTGTATCGGTGATGCGCGCGCCATCGCTGTGGTCTTTACCTGAAACGTTGTAAGCGCTTCCGGTAACCAGCTGAGCATTCAACCTGTTGGTGATGCCGACGGTGACGGGCGCCAGCAGTAGCCACTGGTGCGATCCAGGATGAACCGAACGGCGCTTGCCCTCGGTGTCGTAAAGCGCGTGAGATTCGGTGTAAACGAGATAGGGCTCAATGACCACCGTGCCGGCAGGCAACGCCGAGGCGTTCGGTGTCACAAGTGGGCCAGTGAAATTGGCCTTGCGCGTTTCGGCGGTGGCTGCCGTCACTACGCAAAATGTGAACAGGGCGGTGGCGACCTTACGCATGGGCGGGCCCGTCTTGGTGGAAGCGATGCGATGAGTAGTCCGAGTATTTCTTCGCGGACTGCCATCGATGCTAGAGAGCACGCCGGCTGCGCTTCTATCAGGCGAATCTGAAATAATGCGTGGGTGGAGGGTGCGATCGACGCCCCGATCATTCCTATCAAAGAAGTCACGCATGACCCCACTTCTTCATCAGTTTTACGACTATGCGCAGCAATGGCCGGACGAAACGGATATGCAGCACTTTGTTGATCTTCTCGCCGTCGGCGAGCACGGTTTTGTGCGCGAAAACCGAGAGGGTCATTTCACCGGTTCGGCCTGGCTGGTCAGCGCCGATGGCGAGCGTGTGCTGCTGACCCATCACCGCAAACTGGGCCGTTGGTTGCAGCTGGGTGGGCACGCGGATGGCGACACCGACCTTGCCCAGGTCGCTTTACGCGAGGCCGAAGAAGAGTCGGGGCTGGACAGGCTGAGCGTGGAATCGGCGCCGTTCGATCTGGATCGTCATCGCATTCCGGCGCGTGGTGCTGAGCCGGAACACTGGCACTACGACGTGCGTTACGTCGTCAGGGCGAGTTCCAATGAGGCGTACATCGTCAGCGGAGAATCGATCGCCCTGGCGTGGCGCTCCATCCGCGAGATTGCTGCGGACCCAACCAGTGACAAATCGCTGCGTCGCATGGCCGGCAAGTGGCTGCAACGAAATCTGTAGGAGCGCACCTTGTGCGCGACCGATGATGCCGCGAAGTTGGATCTTGCAGGTTACTTCAGCAGAGTACGTGGCTGGGGATGAGTTGGCCGCGTCGCGACAGCCAGCCCGATGTCGCGCACAGGGTGCGCTCCCACCACAGCGAGCCGGTCAACGCCTCAGGCGTATTTCGCCGGCGCGGGATTCAGATGGCCGCATTCCACGCAGGTGCGCGCGTCGATGGAGCGATAGAAGCGCTCGAACACCGGCGGAAAATCGTGCTCGATGCTGTCGAGGGTGAAGTATTCCTCGTACAGCTTGTGGTTGCAGCGTTCGCAATACCACATGAGGCCGTCTTTTTCGCCGGCGAGCCGGCGGCGTTCGATCACCAGGCCGATGGAGTCGGGCATGCGCTGCGGTGAGTGCGGCACGCAGGGCGGCAGGTAGAACATCTCTCCGGCACGGATGGGCAGGTCACGCGCCACGCCATCGTCCTGCACCTTGAGTACCATCTCGCCTTCAAGTTGATAGAAAAACTCGGGGCCTTCGTCGTAGTGATAGTCGGTGCGTGCGTTGGGGCCGCCAACGATCATCACGATGAAATCCCCATCGACGATGCACTTGTTGCCCACGGGTGGTTTGAGCAGGTGCCGGTGCTCGTCAATCCAGCGCTTCATGTCGATGGGAGGCATCAAAGCCATGGTGCGTTCCGTGAGAGAGGATGCCGACTACGGCGACAAGGCCAGAGTGTAAGCAGGGCGGTCTAGTCTATCCAGCGTCCCTCGTTGATCACCGCGTTCAGTCGTGCGAGCTCGCCTGAGAGGTCCAGGTTTTCCCCGGCAATCCACGCTTCGTCGTAATAGGTGCCGCTGTAGCGGTCCCCTCCGTCGCAGATCAGGGTGACCACCGGGCCGCGCTCCCCGCTGGCATTGAGCTCGGCCATCAGTTGCAGCGCGCCCACCAGGTTGGTGCCGGTGGAGCCGCCGCAGCGGCGCCCCAGCAGGGTTTCGAGCAGGCGCAGGGCAGCAATGGATGCCGCATCTGGAACGCGCATCATGCGGTCGATCACGCCGGGCATGAAGGAGGGTTCCACGCGGGGCCGGCCAATGCCTTCGATGCGAGAGCCGCGCGAGAGCTGCAGGCTTGCATCCCGGTTGCGGTAATAGTCGTAGAACACCGAGTGCTCGGGATCGACCACCGCCAGCCTGACCAGGCCGTGCTCGCCGCAGCGATAGCGAAGGTAGCGCCCGATGGTGGCCGAGGTGCCGCCGGTGCCCGCAGGCACCACGATCCAACGCGGGATGGGGTCGGGCTCGCGCTGCATCTGGCGGAAGATCGATTCGGCGATGTTGTTGTTGCCACGCCAATCGGTTGCCCGTTCTGCGTAGGTGAACTGGTCCATGTAGTGGCCGTTGAGTTCACTCGCCAATCGCTGCGCCGCGCCGTACACATCCGTATCGTCGATGAAGTGGCTGTGCCCACCGAAGAATTCGATCTGGGTCACCTTGTCGCGCGATGTGCTGCGAGGCATCACGGCGAAAAAGGGCAGGCCGAGCAAGCGTGCGAAATACGCTTCCGAGATCGCGGTGCTGCCGCTGGAGGCTTCCACCACTGGCCGGCCTTCTTCCAGCCAGCCGTTGCAGATGGCGTACAGGAACAGCGAGCGCGCCAAACGATGCTTGAGGCTGCCGGTGGGATGGACGGATTCGTCCTTGAGGTAAAGCGGAATGCCGGGGAAGGCGGGGAGATCCAGGCGGATCAAGTGCGTGTCGGCCGAGCGGTGGGCTTCGGCTTCCAGTATTTGGACGGCGCGGCGGGTCCAGGCGGCATGCATTTTTGCAGTCTAACGCCTGCATGTGAGTGCGACGTTGACATCGATCAGTGCAGAGCTGAACTCCCTCCCCTGGAGGGGAGAGGGAGTAAAAGGGGCTCAGACCTCCAGCGTTGCGAGGTCACCCTTTTCTTCCAGCCATGCTTTGCGGTCGCTCGCGCGCTTCTTGGCCAGCAGCATATCCATCAGCTTGGTGGTGCCGTCGTCGGTGTCGACGGTGAGCTGCACCAGGCGGCGAGTGTCCGGGTGGATGGTCGATTCGCGCAGCTGCCCCGGGTTCATTTCGCCCAGGCCCTTGAAGCGCGTAGTGCTGACCTGGCCCTTCATCTTTTCGCGCTGCACGCGCTCGAGCATGGCGTTCTTTTCGTTTTCGTCCAGGCAGTAGAACACCTGCTTGCCCACGTCCACGCGGAACAGCGGTGGCATCGCCACGAAGACGTGGCCTTCGCGCACCAGCGCGGGGAAATGCCTGAGGAACAGGGCGCTCAACAGCGTGGCGATGTGCAGGCCGTCGGAGTCAGCGTCGGCGAGGATGACCACCTTGCCGTAACGCAGGCCGGAAAGATCGTCCTTGCCCGGATCGCAGCCGATGGCCACGGCGAGGTTGTGCACTTCTTCCGAAGCGAGCACAGAGCCCGATTCCACTTCCCACGTATTGAGGATCTTGCCGCGCAGCGGCAGGATCGCCTGGAATTCTTTGTCACGCGCCTGCTTGGCGCTGCCGCCCGCCGAATCACCTTCCACCAGGAACAGCTCGGTGCGGGAGAGGTCGGTGGCGGTGCAGTCGGCGAGTTTGCCGGGCAGGGCGGGGCCCTGGGTGATCTTCTTGCGCACCACCTGCTTGGCGGCCTTGAGGCGTGCGCTGGCGCGTTCGATGGCGAGCTGCGCGATGCGCTCGCCAAGATCGACGTGCTGGTTGAGCCACAGGCTGAAGGCGTCGTGGATGACACCTTCCACCATGCCGGCGGCATTGCGCGACGACAGGCGCTCCTTGGTCTGGCCCGCGAACTGCGGATCCTGCAGCTTGGCCGACAGCACGAAAGCCAGGCGCTCCCACACGTCTTCCGGCGCCAGCTTCACGCCACGCGGCAGCAGGTTGCGGATATCGCAGAACTCGCGGATGGCATTGGTGAGGCCCGAGCGCAGGCCGTTCACATGCGTGCCGCCCTGTGCGGTGGGAATCAAGTTGACGTAGCTCTCCTGCACCAGCTCACCTTCCGGCAGCCAGGCGAGGGCGACATCGAGGCCGTCGGCCTCGCGCTGCACGTGGTGCACGAACAACTCGGCGGGAATCGCCTCGGCGTTGGACAGCTCATCGCGCAGGTAATCGCGCAGGCCATCTTCGTAGTACCACTCGTTGACGTCGCCGGTGGCCTCGTCGGTCAGCTTCACGTTGAGGCCGGCACACAGCACGGCCTTGGCGCGCAGCAGGTGGCGCAGCTTGCCCAGCGAGATCTTGGGGGAGTCGAAATACTTCGGGTCGGCCCAGAAGCGCACGGTGGTGCCGGTCTTCTTCTTGGGAACGGTGCCGATCACTTCGAGCTCGCTGGCGCGATCGCCGTTCTCGAAGGCCATGCGGTATTCGTTGCCGTCGCGGCGGATGGTGACTTCCACGCGGTTGGACAGCGCGTTCACCACCGACACGCCCACGCCGTGCAGACCGCCAGAGAAGTTGTAGTTCTTGCCGGAGAACTTGCCGCCCGCATGCAGGCGCGTAAGGATCAGTTCAACGCCAGGCACACCTTCTTCCGGGTGGATATCCACCGGCATGCCGCGGCCGTCGTCGGACACTTCGACCGAGCCGTCGGTATGCACGATCACCTCGATCGACTTGGCGTGGCCGGCGAGGGCTTCGTCCACCGAGTTGTCGATGACTTCCTGCGCCAGATGGTTCGGGCGGGAGGTGTCCGTATACATGCCGGGGCGGCGCTTGACCGGGTCAAGGCCAGAGAGGACTTCAATGTCGGCGGCGTTGTAGCGACTGCTCATGGGAGGGCGTTCAGCGTGATTAGGCCGGGGAGGATGGGGTGCCCGGGCGGGGCGGTCAAGCGTTTCAAGAAGCCAATGTAGGAGCGCACTTGCGCGCGACCAGCGTTGCGGCAGGGCGGTCGCGCACAAGTGCGCCCCTACATAGAGGGGCTAGGCCAGCGGTGCACAGTGGCGCTCCAGCCACATCAAATCCGCATCCTCCAGCAAGGGAGCCAGGGCGGCGCGTACGGTGGCGTGGTAGTCGTCCAGCCAGGCGCGCTCCTCCGGGTTCAGCAGGCCCGGCTCTAGCGCGCGCCGGTCGAACGGGCACAGGGTCAGCGTTTCGAAAGCGTAGAACTCGCCAAACTCCGTCTTGTCCGCTTCGACCACCACCGCGAGGTTCTCGTGACGGATGCCATGGCGGCCAGGCTTGTAGAGGCCGGGTTCGATCGAGGTGATCATGCCCGGCTCCAGCGACACCAGCGTGGCGCCGGAAGATGGCGGACGAATGCCGTGCGGGCCTTCGTGCACATTAAGGAAGTAGCCGACGCCGTGGCCGGTGCCGTGGCCGTAGTCCATGCCGCTGGCCCAGAGTGGGGCGCGGGCGAGGGCGTCAAGCTGTGGGCCGCTGGCGCCCTTGGGGAAGCGCGCGCGGCTGAGCGAGATCATGCCCTTCATCACCAAGGTGGCGTCGCGCCGTTGTTCGATGGTGGTTTCACCCAGGGCGAGCACGCGCGTGATGTCGGTGGTGCCGCCAAGGTACTGCCCACCCGAGTCGATCAGCAGCAGGCCCTGCGGTTTCAGCGCGCTGTGCGCTTCCGGCGTGGCGCGATAGTGAGGCAATGCGCCATTGGCCTGATAGCCGGCAATGGTGGAGAAGCTCTCGCCGACGAAGTTGGGCTGGGCCGAGCGCTCCTCGAGCAGCAGCGCGTCCACATCCATTTCGCTCTGGGCCATGCCCGCGGTGACGCGTTCTTCCAGTCGTCGGAAGGCGCGTGCCAATGCCGCACCGTCGCGGCGCATCACGTCGCGGATATGGTCCAGCTCGGCTTCGGTTTTGCGCGCCTTGAACAGCGTGGAGGGGTTGGCGGCCTCAACGATCTGCGCCGAGGAGGGAATGGACGAAGCGACAGCCACCACGACGCGGCTGCTATCGAGCAGCAGGCGATCCTGCGCACCAAGTTCGGAGAGCGCATCGGTGACCGTTGCATAGTCGGCAATGCGCACCTGGTCCGCGCTGAGCGCGCTCACCAAGGCATCAGTGAGCTTGCCTCGACCGACGAACAGCGTGGCGTGGCCTTCAGCCCTCACTAATAGATGGGCAAGAAAGACCGGGTTGCACTCCACATCGCTGCCACGCAGGTTGGTCAGCCATGCGATGTCGTCCAGGCTCGAAACCAGATGATGCGTGGCACCGAGCTTGCGCATGGCGGTACGCAGCCGGCCCAGCTTCTCGCTGCGCGGCTGGGTGGCGTAGCGCTGCGGGTGCTCCACCACGGGGGCGTTGGGCAGGGGCGGGCGATCCGGCCAGATCTGGGCGGGAAGGTCGAGGTCGGTACGCAGGCGGGCGCCTGCGCTTTCGAGTCGGCGCTCGAGCTGGCGTGCCGTCGTTACTGAAAGGCTGTCACCCGCCACCGCAAGCGTCTGACCCGGCTGGAGATGTTGCTGCAGCCATTCAACATGCTCCGGCGCGTGTGCTATCCGCTGTTTCATCAGCTCGATGCCGCTACCGGCCAATTCCGCAACGGCCTGGGCGAAATAGCGACCATCGGTCCACAAGCCGGCGTGGTCCTGCGTCACCACCAGCGTGCCCGCCGAGCCGGTGAAGCCGGACAGCCAGACCCGAGCCTGCCAGTGCCCGGGCAGGTACTCGGAAAGGTGCGGGTCGGCCGTCGGAACAAGGCAGGCAGCGACGCCCTGTTGCTTCATGGCGTGCCGCAGGGCGGTCAGTTTTGCGGGCGAAGTCGGATCCATTGGCGCATGGTAGCAGGGCTGTCGCACCGTCGATTTCGCGGTTTTTCTACCAAAGTCGACGGTTGAATGCGGGTGCGCGCACTTGCATTTTTTAGTCAAGTCGCCGCAGTCGCCTGCGCAAAAATTTGCCCCTGCGGCATTGTGTCCCAAAGGCGTTCAAACACGAACCTAACATGGCTACCATGCCGCGTCCCCACGCTGCACCCCAGGTAGTCAGTGAATATGCATGCCCTTTTTTCGCGCTTGCGCTACGCAGGCGTAGGCGCCGCTGTGTTCCTCAGCGGTTGCAATCTGGAAGTTCTCACGCCTAAGGGCGATATCGGCGCCCAGGAAAAGTCGCTCATTCTGATTGCGCTGGGCTTGATGGCCATCGTGGCGATCCCCGTTATCGCGATGACGTTGTGGTTCCCCTGGCGTTACCGCTCCGGCAACAAGAAGGCCACCTACGCGCCGACCTGGTCGCACTCGACCAAGATCGAAGTGGTGGTGTGGACCATCCCGGCCATCATCGTCGCCATTCTCGCGACCATCACCTGGACCAGCTCGCATGCGCTGGATCCGTACAAGCCGCTGGAGTCCGAAGCCAAGCCGGTGACGGTGCAGGTGGTGTCGATGGATTGGAAGTGGCTGTTCGTCTACCCGGAATACGGCGTGGCCTCGGTCAACGAGCTGGCTTTCCCGACCGACCGCCCGGTGAATTTCCAGATCACCTCCGATTCGGTGATGAACGCCTTCTTCATTCCGCAGCTGGGCAGCCAGATCTACGCGATGGCCGGCATGGAAACCAAGCTGCACCTGATCGCACGCGAGCCGGGCACCTATGAAGGTCTCTCGTCCAACTTCAGTGGCGAAGGTTTTTCGGACATGCATTTCCAGGCCATCGCCACTACGGAAGATGGCTTCAAGGACTGGATCGCCAAGGCCAAGGCTGCACCGCTCGTGCTTGACGTCGACAGCTACAAGTCGCTGGCGAAGCCGAGCGAGAAAGCACCGGTGGCCTACTACGGCACCGTGACGCCGGGCCTGTTCGCCAGCGTCATCAACAAGCATATGGGCGACATGTCCCACGACGCTGCCACGCACGGCGAGATGCCGATGCAGATGCAGCACGACATGTCGCAGGAAAGCATGCAGATGGACATGCAGCACCACGAGGACGGGGAAGCTGTTTCCTCGAACATCACCCCGGCCAAGGCAGAGAAGTAAGCCATGTTTGGAAAGCTCACCCTTGAGGCGATTCCGTATCACGAGCCCATCGTGATGATCACGCTGGCTGCCGTTGTCCTTGGCGGCCTGGCGACGCTCGCCGCTCTTACCAAGTTCCGTCTGTGGGGCTACCTGTGGACCGAGTGGTTCACCTCGGTGGACCACAAGAAGATCGGCATCATGTACGTCATCGTGGCGCTGGTCATGCTGATGCGCGGCTTTGCCGACGCCGTGATGATGCGTCTGCAGCAGGCCATGGCCGCTTCCGATGCGGCCGGCTATCTGCCGCCACACCACTTCGATCAGGTGTTCACCGCGCACGGCGTCATCATGATCTTCTTCGTGGCGATGCCGCTCATCACCGGTCTCATGAACCTGGTGGTGCCGCTGCAGATCGGCGCGCGCGACGTGGCCTATCCGTTCCTGAACTCGCTCAGCTTCTGGCTGTTCTTGTCGGGCGTGGTGCTGGTGATGATGTCGCTGTTCGTCGGCGACTTCGCTGCGACCGGCTGGCTGGCGTATCCGCCGCTGTCGGGCCTGCAATACAGCCCAACGGTCGGCGTGGATTACTACATCTGGGCACTGCAGCTATCCGGTCTGGGTACCACGCTGAGCGGCATCAACTTCATCGTGACCATCATGAAGATGCGCACGCCCGGCATGACGCTGATGAAGATGCCGGTGTTCACCTGGACCGCGCTGGTCACCAACATTCTGATCGTGGCCGCGTTCCCGATCCTCACGGTGACGCTGGCGCTGCTCACGGCTGACCGTTACCTCGACATGCACTTCTTCACGAACGAGCTTGGCGGCAACGCCATGATGTACGTGAACCTGATCTGGATCTGGGGCCACCCTGAGGTCTACATCCTGGTGCTGCCGTGCTTCGGCGCGTTCTCGGAAATCGTTGCCACGTTCTCCAAGAAGCCGCTGTTCGGCTACAAGTCGATGGTGTACGCCACCTCGGCTATCGGCGTGCTGTCGTTCCTGGTGTGGCTGCACCACTTCTTCACCATGGGTTCGGGCGCCAACGTCAATGCCTTCTTCGGCATCATGACGATGATCATCTCTGTGCCCACCGGTGCGAAGCTGTTCAACTGGCTGTTCACCATGTACCGCGGTCGCGTGCAGTTCACCGTGCCGATGCTGTGGACGGTGGGCTTCATGGTCACCTTCGTGATCGGCGGCGTCACCGGCGTGCTGCTGGCGGTGCCGGGTGCGGACTTCGTGCTGCACAACAGCGTGTTCCTGATCGCGCACTTCCACAACGTGATCATCGGCGGCGTGGTGTTCGGCTGTCTTGCCGCGATCAACTACTGGTTCCCGAAGGCATTCGGCTTCCGCCTCAACGAGCGCTGGGGCAAGTGGTCGTTCTGGTGCTGGCTGGTTGGCTTCTACCTCGCCTTCATGCCGCTGTACATCTTGGGTCTGAAGGGCATGACCCGCCGCATGAACCACTACGCCAACCCGGAGTGGCAGCCGTACCTGGTCGTCGCCGCCATCGGTGCGGCAGTGATCGCGGCCGGCATCTTCTTCACCGTGCTGCAGTTCTACGTCAGCGTGCGTGACCGCAAGAAGCTCACCGATCCCAGCGGCGACCCGTGGGGTGGCCGCACCCTGGAATGGTCCATCAGCTCGCCGGCACCGTTCTACAACTTCGCAACGCTTCCCCAGGTCCGCGATCTGGACCAGTTCTGGGAAGACAAACAAAACGGAGTCGCTTACGTGCAACCTGCCAAGTACGAAGACATTCACATGCCCCGCAACACCGGCGTCGGTGTGGTCATGGGTGCGTTCGGTACGGTCCTGGGCTTTGCGCTCGTGTGGCACATCTGGTGGCTGGCGGCCGTGGGCCTGCTGGGCATGATCGGTGCGTTCATCGTCCGCGCTTACGACCGTGACGTGGATTACTGGGTGCCGGCGGCCGAGGTCGAGAAGATCGAGCGTTCGCGTCACGCCCAGCTCAAGCAGTTCCAGACCACGCAGGTGGCTCCGGTGGCTGCGCCCTCGCGTCAGAAGGTGGCGTAATCCATGAGCAGTGCAGCAGTTAGCGTCACTCATGGCGCAGTGGACGGCGTCGGCCACGGCGGCGGCGTCGATCACCACCATCACGACGACGGATCCAAGACCCTGCTGGGTTTCTGGATCTACCTGATGAGCGACTGCCTGATCTTTTCAGGCTTGTTCGCTACGTTTGCCGTGCTGGCCAACAGCACGGCGGGCGGTCCGACCGGCAAAGAGCTGTTCGATCTGAAGTACGTGCTCGGCGAGACCATGCTGCTGCTGATCTCGTCGGTCACCTTCGGCATGGCCATGCTCAACATGCATGCCGGTCGCAAGGGCAAGGTGCTGGCGTGGCTGGCGGTGACCTTCGTGTTCGGTGCCGGCTTTATCGGCATGGAAGTCTACGAATTCGCCAACCTCATCCATGAGGGTGCGGGCCCGAGCCGCAGCGCGTTCCTGTCGAGCTATTTCACCCTGGTGGGCACGCATGGTCTGCACGTGACCTGCGGCCTGATCTGGCTGGCGGTGATGATGCACATGATCAGCCGCTTCGGTCTCAACGACATGACCCGTCGTCGCCTGTCGTGCCTGAGCCTGTTCTGGCACTTCCTCGACATCGTCTGGATCTGCGTCTTTACCTTTGTCTACCTGCGGGGGGCCATCTGATGTCCGGCAACCACCATTCCCACGATGCGGCCCATCACGGCGCCGAGCATGCCGACCACGGCAGCACTAAGTCCTACCTGATTGGCTTCGCGCTGTCGGTGGTGCTGACCCTGGCCTCGTTCGGCGTGGTCATGAGCGGCATGGTGCCGCACAACCTGATGATGCCCGGCATCATCGTGTTCGGTGTGGCCCAGCTGGTTGTGCAGCTGGTGTTCTTCCTGCACATGGGTACGTCGCCGTCGCAGCGCGGCAACCTCGCCATCATGCTGTTCACCATCCTGATCCTGGCCATCGTGGTGGTCGGTTCGCTGTGGGTGCTGCACAACATGAACGTGAACATGATGCACCCGACGTCGCAGATGATGCCGGTCGAGTAAGGCCGTCATTGCGGAAGTTCGGAACAAAGGCGCCTTTGGGCGCCTTTGTTTTTCTGCGCAGCCTTGGCGTCATGGTGCGGTCGACGCCTCAGCACCCACGCTCGTCATTCCGGCGCAGGCCGGGATCTAGTGGCGACTGCAGTCGGTTGTCGCGGCAGCGCTCAACGCAATCCGGCGAAAACCGTCGCGCACGGTTACTGGATTCCGGCCTGCGCCGGAATGACGGTGAGGGGCAGGAAGGGGTGGGCGGCGGGAGGATGGTGACCCCCAACTTGAACAACCCAGTCATCTAGGCCGCTGTAAACCCTCGCAGCCAGACCGTTCTTCCTCTAAAATGCCGATTTCCAGCACGGCTGCATCCCATGACCCCCCTGATTTTCGTCACCGGCGGTGTGGTGTCCTCTCTTGGCAAGGGCATCGCCGCGGCGTCGCTGGCTTCCATTCTGGAAGCGCGTGGCCTCTCGGTCACCATGATGAAGCTGGATCCCTACATCAACGTGGATCCCGGCACCATGAGTCCCTTCCAGCACGGCGAGGTCTATGTGACCGACGACGGCGCGGAGACCGACCTGGACCTGGGCCACTACGAGCGCTTCGTCAACACCCGTCTCACGGGCAAGAATTCCATCACGACCGGCAAGATCTACGAATCGGTGATCCGCAAGGAGCGCCGCGGCGACTATCTGGGCGCCACCGTGCAGGTCATCCCGCACATCACCGACGAGATCAAGCACTGCATCCACGAGGCCACGCGCGGCTTCGACGTGGCGATGGTGGAGATCGGCGGCACGGTGGGTGACATCGAGTCGCTGCCCTTCCTGGAGGCCATCCGCCAGCTGCGCATCGAACATGGCCCGGAGAAGGTGATGTTCATGCACCTGACCCTGGTGCCGTACATCAAGGCCGCCGGCGAGATCAAAACCAAGCCCACCCAGCACTCCGTGAAGGAGTTGCGCTCCATCGGTATCCAGCCGGACGTGCTGCTGTGCCGCTGCGAGCAGCCGCTGCCGGACGGCGAGCGCCGCAAGATCGCCCTGTTCACCAACGTTCCCGAGAACGCGGTGATCAGCGCGGCGGACGTGGACATCATCTACAAGCAGCCCTTGTGGCTGCACAAGCAGGGCCTCGACGAGATCGTGGTCAAGCGTCTGGGCCTGCAGGCCGGTCCGGCCGACCTGTCCTCGTGGCAGCGCACGGTCGACGCCGTGGAGCACCCGAAGGATGAGGTCAACGTCGCTATCGTCGGCAAGTACGTCGAGCACAAGGACGCCTACAAGTCCCTGGGCGAAGCGTTGCGCCACGGCGGCATCAAACAGCTCACCCGCGTCAATCTCAACTGGGTTGATTCGGAGCAGGTCGAGGCCGAAGGCGCCGCCAAGGTGCTCGGCAATGCCGACGCCATCCTGGTGCCGGGCGGCTTCGGCAAGCGCGGCTTTGAAGGCAAGGTGCTGGCCGCCAAGTACGCCCGCGAAAAGGGCGTGCCGTATTTCGGCATCTGCTACGGCATGCATGCCGCCGTGGTGGATTTTGCCCGTAACGTGGCCGGCCTCAGCGCCGCCGATTCCAGCGAAAACGACCGCAACACGCCGGACCCGGTGATCGCGCTGATCACCGAGTGGACCACCGCCACCGGCGAAGTCGAGCAGCGCAACGAGCGCTCCGACCTCGGCGGCACCATGCGCCTGGGTGCGCAGGAATGCCGCCTCAAGGCCGGCACGCTGGCACGCCAGCTGTACGGCCAGGACGTGGTGCGCGAACGTCATCGTCACCGTTACGAGTTCAACAACCGCTACCGTCAGCCGTTCGAAGACCTGGGTCTGGTGATTTCGGGCAAGTCGATGGACGACCTGCTGGTGGAGATCGTCGAGCTGCCGCAGCAGAAGCACCCGTGGTTCCTCGGCTGCCAGGCGCACCCGGAATTCACCTCCACCCCACGCGATGGCCACCCGTTGTTCATCGGTTTCGTGCAGGCCGCCCGCGAGTTCAAGGCGGTGCGCGAGGGTGAGCGTCTGGCCAAGGAGTCTGTCGCATGAAGTTGTGTGGATTCGACGTCGGCCTGGACAAGCCGCTGTTCCTGATTGCCGGTCCCTGCGTGGTCGAATCCGAACAGCTGCAGATGGACACCGCCGGCAAGCTCAAGGAAATCACCGGCAAGCTCGGCATCAACTTCATCTTCAAGTCCAGCTTCGACAAGGCCAACCGTTCGTCGGGCACCAGCTTCCGTGGCCCCGGCCTGGAAGCGGGCCTGAAGATTCTGGGCGAAGTGAAGCGCCAGCTCGGCGTGCCCGTGCTCACCGACGTGCACGAATACACGCCGATGAACGAAGTGGCCTCGGTGGTCGACGTGCTGCAGACGCCGGCCTTCCTGTGTCGCCAGACCGACTTCATCCAGAACGTGGCGCGCGCCGGCAAGCCGGTGAACATCAAGAAGGGCCAGTTCCTTTCGCCGTGGGACATGAAGAACGTCGTCGACAAGGCCAAGGCCGTCGGCAACGACGACATCATGGTCTGCGAGCGCGGCGCCAGCTTCGGCTACAACAATCTCGTCTCGGACATGCGTTCGCTGAGCGTCATGCGCGACACCGGTTGCCCGGTGGTATTCGACGCCACGCATTCGGTGCAGCTGCCGGGCGGGCAGGGCACCAGCTCGGGTGGTCAGCGTGAATTCGTACCGGTGCTGGCGCGTGCGGCAGTGGCCGTGGGCGTCGCCGGCCTGTTCGCCGAAACGCACCCGAACCCGAAAAAAGCACTCAGCGACGGCCCCAACGCCTGGCCGCTGGGCAAGATGGAAGCGCTGCTGGAAACCCTGCTCGAGCTCGACCAGGTCACCAAGCGCCACACGTTACTGGAACACACGCTCTGATTCGTCGCGGGGAAGCGAATGAAGCGAAATCCCCGCGCATCAGGCAGGATGTTCTCAACCGCTTCAGTCACTTCATCAACGCTACGGACACCATGAGCACCGAAATCACCCGCATCCACGCCCGTGAAATCCTCGATTCCCGCGGTAACCCCACGCTTGAAGCCGAAGTGACCCTGGCCGGCGGCGGCTTCGGTCGCGCGGCCGTGCCGAGCGGCGCCTCCACCGGCTCGCGTGAAGCCGTTGAGCTGCGCGACGGCGACAAGTCGCGTTACCTGGGCAAGGGCGTGAAGAGCGCGGTGCTCAACGTCAACAACTCCATCGCCAGCGAGCTGAAGGGCTTCGACGCCGCCAATCAGGGTGGCCTGGACGCCAAGCTGATCAACCTCGACGGCACGCCGAACAAGGGCAAGCTGGGCGCCAATGCCATCCTCGGCGTCTCCATGGCCGCCGCTCACGCCGTTGCTGCGCAGAACCGCCAGCCGCTGTGGCAGTACCTCGCCACCATCAACGGCACCACCGGCAAGCCGGGTGCGCTGCCGGTGCCGATGATGAACATCATCAACGGCGGTGCGCATGCCGACAACAACGTCGACGTGCAGGAATTCATGATCCTTCCCGTGGGCGCTTCCAGCTTCTCCGAAGCACTGCGCGCCGGTACCGAAGTGTTCCACGCGTTGAAGAGCGTGTTGAAGGGCAAGGGCCTCAACACCGCAGTGGGCGACGAAGGCGGCTTCGCGCCCAACCTGCGTTCCAACATCGAAGCGCTGGACACCATCCTCGAAGCCATCATCAAGGCTGGCTACAAGGTCGGCAGCGACATCCTGCTTGGTCTCGACGTCGCCAGCTCCGAGTTCTTCAAGGACGGCAAGTACGACCTCGAAGGTGAGGGCAAGGTCTACACCCCGGAACAGTGGGTTGACGTGCTGGCCAGCTGGGCCAAGCAGTACCCCATCGTCACCATCGAAGACGGCATGGCCGAAGGCGATTGGGCCGGCTGGAAGCACCTCACCGACGCCATCGGCAAGAACGTGCAGCTGGTGGGCGACGATCTGTTCGTCACCAACCCGACCATCTTCAAGGAAGGCATCGACAAGCAGATTGCCAATGCCATCCTGATTAAGGTGAACCAGGTCGGCACGCTGTCCGAGACGCTCGAAGCCATCGCCATGGCCGACGCTGCCAAGTACGCCGCGATCGTGTCGCATCGCTCGGGCGAGACGGAAGACACCACCATCGCCGACATCGCCGTGGCGACCACGGCAACCCAGATCAAGACCGGTTCGCTGTGCCGCACCGACCGCGTGGCCAAGTACAACCAGCTGCTGCGCATCGAGGAAGCATTGGGTTCGGCCGCCAAGTACGCCGGTCGCAACGCATTCCCCAACCTGACCAGCCTGCCGGGCTGATAGGGAGCGCGAACCGCCCATGCTGCGTTGGGTTGCCCTGATCCTGATCCTGGTGTTGATCGCTCTGCAGATGAAACTGTGGAACGGCAACGGTGGCGTGCATGAGGTGGAAACCCTGCGCGCCGCTGTCACCAGGCAGGGCGAAGACAACGACAAGCTGCAGGCGCGCAATCAGGCGCTGGGTGCTGACGTGGACGACCTGAAGCATGGCAATCAGGCCGTCGAAGCGCGCGCGCGCGCCGAGCTTGGCCTGATCAAGCCGGGCGAGACGTTCTATCAGGTGGTCGAAAAGCCGGGCGCCAACCAGGCGCCCGCGCCGTCCACTTCCACTGGTGGCCGTTGAACATGGCGTCCTTGTGGTGTGTGGTGCCGGCAGCAGGGCGCGGTACGCGCGTCGGCGGTGACATTCCCAAGCAGTACCTGCCACTGGCAGGCAAGCCGCTGATCCTGCACACGCTGGAGCATTTGGCGGCACATCCTCAGATTGCCGGTTTGATGGTCGTGCTCGGCAGTAAGGACGAGTATTGGCCCGGTGTCGCCGAGCTTGGTGGCAAGCCGGTGCTCACTACTCTCGGTGGCGCCGAGCGTTGCGATTCCGTGCTTGCTGGTTTGCGCGCGCTTCCCGCCGATGTGGCGGATAGCGACTTTGTGCTGGTGCATGACGCGGCGCGCCCCTGCGTGCGCGAAGCGGACATCCGCCGACTGATTGAACTAGGTGTGCCTGCAGGCGGTGGCTTGCTGGGGGCGCCGTTGCGCGACACGCTCAAGCGTGCAGGCAGTGACGGGCGCAGCCAGGAAACCGAACCACGCGACCATCGCTGGCGTGCCTTCACGCCGCAGATGTTTCGTCGTGGTGAACTGTCGGCCGCCTTGCTTGCCGCGTCGGTAGCCGGCGTCACGGTGAGCGACGAGGCAATGGCGATGGAACGAGCGGGTTTTGCACCATTGTTGGTCGAAGGCGCCGAAGACAATATCAAGGTAACCACGGCGACGGATTTTGCGTTGGCCGAGTTCCTGTTGCCGCGAACCAGGTAAGGAGACATCCCATGATGCGTATCGGCCAGGGCTTTGATGTCCACATTTTTGGCGAAGGCGACCATGTGATGCTCGGCGGCGTCCGCGTGCCGCACAACCGCGGTCTGGTGGCACATTCCGATGGCGACGTGGTGATTCACGCTTTGTGCGATGCCATCTTTGGTGCGCTGGCGCTAGGCGACATCGGCCGGCACTTTCCGCCGAGCCAGGAGCAGTGGCGCAACGCAAACAGTCGCATCTTTCTGCAGCACGCTGCGAAGTTGATGCGCGAGCAGGGCTATGCCATAGGCAATGCCGACGTCACCGTGATCTGCGAAGCACCCAAGGTTGGCCCGCATTCCCTCGCCATGCGCGAAGCGGTGGCCGAAGAGCTTGGCTGCGACATCGACCGTATCAGCATCAAAGCCACCACCACCGAGAAGCTGGGTTTTACCGGGCGTGGCGAAGGTATTGCGGCGCAGGCTTGCGTGCTGCTGGTCATGGCCTAAGGCCGGCCATCGCTTTCTCAAGCTCGCCACGTTCGAGCTGATCTAATGGGCGAAAGCCCGCGTATCGAATTTCTTTGACCGGTTTTGCCGGTGGAGTCCCATGTCCGATCTTGAACTGCCTTATGCCTACGGCAACCCGCCGCTGACCGCTGTGTTGCGCAGCAGCCCTGAAGACTTCCAGGTGGAGGAAATTCTCGGTTACGACGCTGACGGTGAGGGTGACCACGCCTTGCTTTGGGTGGAAAAGCGCGGTGCCAATACGGACTGGGTGGCACGCGAGCTCGCGAAGTTTGCTGGTATCAAACCACTGGATGTCGGCTATGCCGGACTCAAGGACCGCCACGCCGTAACGCGGCAGACCTTCTCCGTGCAGCTCGCCGGCAAGCCAGAACCGGACTGGCAGGCGTTTGTGCACGACGAAGTGAAGGTGCTGGCCGTTACACGCCACAAACGAAAGCTCAAGCGTGGAGCACTGCGCGGCAATCGCTTTGTGCTGGTATTGCGTGACGTCACCGGTGATCGGGCGGTGGCCGAGCAAGTACTGCAGCAGATCGCACAGCGCGGTGTGCCCAACTACTTTGGCGAGCAGCGCTTCGGTCGCGAAGGCGGCAACGTGGCGCAGGCGAGGGCAATGTTTGCGGGTCGTCGTGTTGATCGCGACAAGCGTCACTTCCTGTTGTCCGCTGCGCGCTCGCATATCTTCAACGCCGTGCTGGCAGCGCGTGTCGAGCAGGGTGCGTGGGATTCACCGATGGAAGGTGAAATCTGGGCGCTGGCGGGTTCGCGTTCGTGGTTTGGTCCGGAGCCGTTCGATGCGGTGTTGTCTGAGCGTTTGGCGCGTGGCGACATTCATCCGTCCGGGCCGCTATGGGGGCGTGGCGAGACGCCTGCGAAGGCGGATGTTGCTGCGCTGGAGAACGCGATGGCTGCGGCTAATGCCGACCTGGCGGATGGGTTGGTGGCGGCCAAGATGGACCAGGAGCGGCGCGCGTTGCGGATGATTCCGCAGAAGCTTGCATGGCGGTGGCTGGAGGGGGATGCGTTGGAGTTGAGTTTTGAGTTGGCGGCGGGGGCGTATGCCACGACGGTGGTGCGCGAGTTGGCGCGCACTAGCTAGCGCTGCATTCTGCTCCCTCTCCCCTCCGGGGAGAGGGTTGGGGTGAGGGGTGGGTGCTCGCGAGAACGCGTGTTCCCCTCACCGTCACCCCGGCGAAGGCCGGGGTCCAGTGATTTTTCGCTCGGTTGTCGCGCTCCCGTCAGGGTGCCGCCTACGACGCAAAGCTAGTCCCCGTGGGACGCTCGAGTCACTTTTCTTTTGCTGGCCCAAAAGTCCCACGGGGATTAGCTTCGCGTCAAAAGTAACCCAAAGAAAACGGCCTCCAGAGCGAGGTATTCGTAGCGTCGTGATTAATACGAGCCATGGCGTCCGCGAGGGCCCGATCGTCACGATCGTCCGACACGCGGTACGGCTACACCGCAACGCGCCATTACGAAGAGGGCTTAAGGCGTGTGCGACGCCAAGGCGGAAGCGCCTGGTTCCTTTCGAAGTGACGGAAGAATGGCCTCACCCCTTCAGCAACACCACCACCGCCCCAGTTCCACCCTGCATCGGCCTCGCCGACGCAAACGCCACCACATCATCGCGCCGCCGCAGCAGTCGATCGGTGAGCACCTTCAGCACCGGCCCGGCAGCCTTCGAGCGCAATCCCTTCCCGTGCACGATGCGCACGCAGCGAAACCCGCGCGCCTTGGCCTCCGCCAGGAAATCCGCAATCGTCGCTTGTGCTGCCGCGGCATTCATCTGATGCAGGTCGATATCGTCCTGGATGCTGAACTGTCCGCGCTTTAGTTGCTTCAGCAACTTGGGTGGATAGCCGTCGCGCAGATAGCTCAGTTCCTCACCCACTTCCATCAGGCCCGGGTCGAACGCCATATCCAGCAGCTCGCCGGGTACGGCGGCTTCGTCGGCTTCGAACATGTGGGCTTGCGGTTCGGGCTTCGGTGCCGCGGGCGCTGGCGCAACCGGATCCAGTTGGCGTACTTCACCAATCGCGTCGCGGAACAGGCGCGCGTCGTCATCGGTGATCTGGGCAGGAGGGCGATGTTTCATAAGGGCATCCTACCCAACATCCATAACGTGGGTCTCATGCGCTTTGTGTGACGGCGATGACTGCCTGTGCACTCGTCCGGGTGCACGCTGTCCGTTTCCACAAGGCATAGGGCGAAGACCATGAAGGTAGGCATCATTGGCTCGGGCGTCGTGGCGGAAACGCTGGCCAGCGGGTTTCTCAAGCACGGGCATCAGGTACTGCTGGGCACACGGTCAGTGGACAAGCTGGCTGACTGGGCGGTTGCCCATCCAGCGGGCAGGGTCGGCAGCGTGGCGGAGGCGGCCGCCTTTGGTGAGATAGCGGTGCTCGCAGTGAAGGGCGGCGCGGCGCTGGATGCGTTGAGACTGGCTGGTGAGTCGAATCTGGCCGGCAAGGTGGTGATCGACGCCACCAATCCGATTGATGATCAGCCGCCACAGAACGGCGTCCTGCGTTTCTTCACCTCCTTGGACGAGTCGCTGATGGAGCGGCTCCAGCAGGCGTTCCCCAGTGTGCGTCTGGTGAAGGCGTTCAATTCCGTGGGTAACAACCTGATGGTGAATCCCGAGCTGCCCGGCGGACGCCCCAGCATGTTCGTCTGCGGCAATGACGAGGCGGCCAAGCAACAGGTACGTAACATTCTCGATGAGTTCGGCTGGGACACCGAGGACATGGGCGGCGTCGAGTCAGCCAGGGCCATTGAGCCGCTGTGCATCCTCTGGTGTATCCCTGGACTCCTGCGGAACGATTGGACGCACGCCTTCAAGATGCTTCGTGCCGGCCCCGCGCCCGTGTGAAACCATGGGCCCGCTCGGTTAGACTTCGGTATCTATGGGGCGCGCCAGGAGTTGGCAGGGACGGTGCGCCAGACCCCCAGCTTTGTACGGATCATCATGCGAGTTCTGGTAAGCAACGACGATGGCGTGGATGCACCGGGCATCCGCGTACTTGCCGAACGCCTGGGGGCGGTCGGCCAGGTCACGGTGGTAGCACCGGACCGCGATCGCTCGGGCGCCAGCAATTCTTTGACCCTTGACGGGCCCATCCGCGCGCTGCGCATGGACAACGGCCATTTCCGCGTGGCGGGCACACCCACGGACTGCGTGCATCTGGCGCTGGCCGGCATGCTGGACCATGAGCCCGACATCGTCGTTTCCGGTATCAACAATTCGGCCAACCTTGGCGATGACGTGATTTATTCCGGCACCGTTTCAGCCGCGATGGAGGGGCGCTTTCTCGGGTTGCCTGCCATCGCCGTCTCGCTGGTCAGCAAGGATCACAAGGGCGTGCACTACGACTCCGCCGCCAATGCGGTGCTGTTGTTGATGCGACACCTGCTGGTGGATCCGCTGCCGGCCGACACCATCCTCAATGTCAACGTGCCCGACCTGCCGTGGGACGACATTCGCGGCTTTGAGGTCACCCGGCTGGGCAAGCGTCATCGCTCGTCGCCGGCCATCAAGCAGACCGACCCGCGCGGCAAGGAAATCTGGTGGATCGGCCCAGCCGGTGATGTGGACGATGCGGGCCCTGGCACCGACTTCAACGCCGTGCGCCGTGGCTATGTGTCGGTCACACCGATCCACACGGATCTGACGCGGTTCCAGGCTTTGGAAAAAGTCAGCAGCTGGGTGGGTGGCATGAACGAGGGCGCGGGCAAGAAGCCGGCGGGCGAGGCTGCCTGAGGTGATGAACGTGCATCCGTTGCCACCATCTGCACTGAAAGGCGAGGGCATGACCTCGCAGCGCGCTCGCGACCGCCTGGCTACCAAGCTCAAGGAAGAGGGTATTCGCGATCAGCGGGTGATCGACATCATTCGCAATACGCCACGCCACCATTTCATTGACCAGGCGCTGCATTCGCGCGCTTACGAAAACACCGCTTTGCCGATCGGCCACGGTCAGACCATCTCCCAACCGTGGGTGGTGGCACGCATGACCGAGGCCTTGCTGGAATTCGGCGTGCCGCAGAAGGTGCTGGAGATCGGCACCGGTTCGGGTTACCAGGCGGTGGTGCTGGCGCAACTCGTGCCGCAGATCTACACCGTCGAGCGCATCGAAGAGCTGCTGCGCCAGGCGCGCCGTCGCTTCCGTCAGTTGGGGCTGACCAACATCCGTTCGCGCCACGACGATGGCAAGCTTGGCTGGGCCGACGAAGCGCCGTTCGACGCCATCATTCTTACCGCCGCCGGTGACGCAATTCCGCACGCTGTCCTCGATCAGCTGAGCCCCACGGGCGTGCTGGTGGCGCCGGTGGGCTCGCCGAGCAACCAGATGCTGATTCGCATGCGCGGTGACGGGCAGGGCGATTTTATCCAGGAGGAACTGGCCGCCGTCAGTTTCGTGCCACTACTTGGCGGCATCGGCTGATGCGCCCCAGCTCACAAGGAATTCGCTAAGCATGCGTCTGTTTGGAACGCTCTATGCGCGCGCACTGACGTGGGCGCGCAACCCCAAGGCTGTGTATTACCTCTGCGGTCTCAGCTTCATCGAGGCCTTCATTTTCCCGATCATGCCGGAAGTGATGCTGGCGCCGATGATGCTCGGCAAGCGTCACAAGGCGTTTTTCTACGCCAACCTAAGTCTGGCGTTCTCGCTGCTGGGCTCGCTGGTGGGCTATGCGCTGGGGCACTGGGCGTTCCACGCGCTGTCGCCCTTGCTCAGCAGCATGCATCTGCTCGCGCCGATCGAAACGGGCGTGGAAAACCTCCGCATGCAGATGAACCAGCATTGGCTGGGTCTGATGGTGGTGCTCGCGCTGGCGGCGCTGCAGCCGGTGGTGCCGATGAAGTTCGTGACCTGGGCGGCGGGCATCGTGGGTGTGCCGATCATTCCGTTCCTGGTGTGCATTGCCGTGGGGCGCGGCAAGCGCGTGTGGTTGCTGGCGTTGTTCATCCGCCTGTTCGGTGAGCGCGCAGAGCAGCTGCTGCACAAGCACATCGAGCGCATCGGCTGGGCGGCGCTGATCATTCTGGCGGCGCTGGCCGTGTGGTGGTTCCTGTCGCACTGAACGCTGACCGGTGGGCTGACAGGCCCATCGGTGCGGTACGCATGAAAATCCTGCTGCGCCTCGTTATGCTGACCCCATGAATGGATATCTCCGGTCACTGATCCTGACCCCCGCCATCCTGCTGGCTGCCTGTGGCACTCAGCGATCCGTTGTTGTCGAACCTGCGGCCAACAGCTCGTCGCGCGTTGTTGCGCCCGCATCGCGGGCCGCACCGGGCGGCACCTATAAGGTGGTGAAGGGCGACACGATGTATTCGATTGCGTTCCGCAACGGCGTGGACTTCCGCGACCTGGCGAGCTGGAACCATATCGATTCGCCGTACACCATCTGGCCGGGACAGGAACTCAAGCTGGGCCCTGCCAACGGCAAGCCGCCCGCATCAGCGGCAACGCATACCGCACCGGTAGTAGCGACGGTAGCCAAGCCTTCGGCCCCCGCCCATGTCGGGGCCGCTGCGTCGGATACTCAGTCGGGCGTCCAGCCGGCGGCTGGATCGACGGTAGCAGCAACGGCAGCCAGCACGGCGCCTGCAACGGCACATTCGGTCGCGCCAGCCCCTGCGGCAAGTACAACGTCGGTCGTTCCCGTGGCCGGTGCTGCAGCCGCAACGGCCAGCAATACCCCGCCACCGGCGCCCGCCACCCCGGCAGCACCGGGGACCACCCGTAGCAACGGCGGTGTGAACTGGCGTTGGCCGGCCGACGGTTCGCTGATCAAGCGCTTCCAGTCCGGCGATGCCATTCCCGGTATCGAGATTGCCGGGAAGACCGGTGACCCGGTGCGCGCCGCGGCCGACGGCGTGGTGGTGTACAGCGGCAATGGCCTGGTGGGCTACGGTGAGCTGGTCATCGTCAAACACAACGACAGCTATCTGTCGGCCTATGGCCACAACAGCAAGCGTTTGGTGAAAGAAGGTCAGCGAGTCACCGCCGGCCAGCAGATTGCCGAAATGGGCTCCACCGGTGCATCGCGCGACGAGTTGCAGTTCCAGATTCGCAAAGACGGCAATCCGGTCGACCCGATGGGTTACCTACCTTCCCGTTAATGCGGTCTTGTAGGAGCGCACTTGTGCGCGACCGCAGCGAGTCAATTTTCCGCTCCGCAGGTTTGTCGCGCACAAGTGCGCTCCTACAGAAAAAGCTGACGGTTATTCGGCCGGCAGGATAAAGGCAGCTACTACGCGACGGTTCTCGCCAGCGAGCAAATCGTACGTACGAGCCGCCGCCGCGTTATCCATCACTTCCACACCGACGCCCTTGCGCAGCAGGCCCGCCATAAAGGCGGCAGCGGGGAACACCTGCCGCTCACCCGTACCCAGCAGAACCACTTCGGGCTTCAGTTCGAGAATCGCATCCACATGACTCGCGTCCAGCTCGCCAGACGCCGTCACAGGCCAATTCTCAACAGCGCGCTCCGGCGAAAGCAGAAAGCTCGCCGTGAGCTCGCGATCCACAACAAGGATCGAGCGCGCGCCCACGCGGCGCACAAACAGGTAGCTGCCGGGATGGTCGAGCGACAGATCCATGCAATGAAGCCTTAGCGGGGCAGGGCGAGCTTCGGCTCGTCTTCGTTGCGGCGGAACAGGACCACGATGTGGCCGATCTGCTGCACGTTCTCCGACCTGGTGCCCTCGGTGAGGAAGTCGATCTGCTGCTGGCGCTCATCCTTGTCGCCGCCGGAGAGCTTCACTTTCACCAGTTCATGGTGAGACAGGGCAAGGTCCAGCTCCTTCACCACGGCTTCGGTCGCGCCCTTGGCGCCGAGCAGGATGACGGGGTGGAGATCATGGGCGAGGCTGCGCAGATAACGGCGCTGGGAAGGGGAAAGTGCCATGCGTTCAGTCTCGGATTCGCTGCGATGGGACCGCTAAGGGTATCATGCGCGCTACTTCCCCCGTATTTGTGGCCGTTGCTGATTATGTCTCGCAGCAAAAGCAGTTCCCGCTGGCTGCGGGAGCACTTCGATGATGTTTATGTGAAGAAGGCCCAGGCTGAGGGCCTGCGCTCCCGTGCCGTCTTCAAATTGGAGGAGCTGATCGACAAGGATCGGCTGCTCAAGCCCGGTATGCGGGTTGTGGACCTGGGCGCCGCCCCGGGCGGATGGTCGCAGCTGGTGCGCCAGCGTCTGGGCGACACCGGCACCGTGGTGGCCATGGACATCCTGCCCATGCAGGGCATTGGCGGGGTGGACTTCCTGCAGGGCGATTTCCGTGAGGAGTCGGTGCTGCGAGAGCTGGAAAGCCGCCTGCAGGGTCAGCAAGTCGATCTTGTGCTCTCTGATATGGCCCCCAATATGAGTGGCGTGGCCCTGGCCGATCAGATCCGGGCTATGGATCTGGCCGAGCTGGCGCTGGACTTCAGCCGCCAATGGCTTAAACCGGGCGGGTCTTTCCTGATCAAATTGTTCCAGGGAACCGGCTTTGACGACTACATACGCAGCTTGCGCGCGGACTTCACCCGCGTGACCATGCGTAAACCAAAGGCTTCCCGCGCACGTTCGCGGGAGGTGTACGCATTGGCCGTGGGGCGGAAGATCCACGGTGGGCAATCGGGCGAGAACCGTGCATGAATGAAATGGCGAAAAACTTGCTGCTCTGGCTGATCATCGCAGTCGTACTGCTGACGGTGTTTCAGAGCTTCAATCCGCGTGGCGCGTCCGCCTCGGATCTGCCTTACAGCAGCTTCGTGCAGAGCGTGGACAACGGCAATGTGGCCACGGCCACCATCAGTGCCGACCAGCCCGCCACCATCAGCGGCAAGCTGAAGGACGGCAATGCGTTCCGCACCGTTGCGCCGGTACTCGGCTGGTCCACCAACTCGGTGGTCAAGCAGATGCAGGACAAGGGCGTGGAAGTGCGACAGGAGCCGTCCAACAACGGTTTCTCGCTGCTCGGTCTGCTGCTCAACTGGCTGCCCATCATCCTCATCGTCGGCGTGTTCATCTGGTTCATGCGCCAGATGCAGGCCGGTGCGGGTGGTCGTGGCGCCATGAGTTTCGGTCGCTCGCGCGCCAAGCTGCAGGGCGAAGACCAGATCAAGGTCAACTTCAGCGACGTCGCCGGTTGCGACGAAGCCAAGGAAGAAGTGGGCGAGCTGGTGGAATTCCTGCGCGACCCCGGCAAGTTCCAGAAGCTGGGCGGCAAGATCCCCCGCGGCGTGCTGATGGTAGGCCCGCCGGGTACCGGTAAGACCCTGCTGGCCAAGGCCATTGCCGGCGAAGCCAAGGTGCCGTTCTTCTCGATCTCCGGCTCCGACTTCGTCGAGATGTTCGTGGGCGTCGGCGCCAGCCGCGTGCGCGACATGTTCGAGCAGGCCAAGAAGCACGCGCCGTGCATCATCTTCATTGACGAAATCGACGCCGTGGGCCGCCATCGTGGCGCTGGTCTGGGCGGCGGTCACGACGAGCGCGAGCAGACGCTCAATCAGCTGCTGGTGGAAATGGATGGTTTCGAAGGCACCGAAGGTGTCATCGTCATCGCCGCCACCAACCGTCCGGACGTGCTTGATCCCGCGCTGCTGCGTCCGGGCCGTTTCGACCGCCAAGTGGTGGTGGGCCTGCCGGACGTGAAGGGCCGTGAGCAGATCCTCAAGGTGCATATGCGCCGCGTGCCGACCGCACCGGATGTTGACCCGATGACCATTGCGCGCGGCACGCCGGGTTTCTCCGGTGCCGATCTCGCCAATCTGGTCAACGAGGCGGCGCTGTTCGCCGCGCGCGAAAACGCCCGCGATGTGCGCATGAGCCACCTCGACAAGGCGCGCGATAAGATCCTGATGGGCACCGAGCGTCGCTCGCTGGCCATGAGCGAAGACGAGAAGAAGCTCACCGCGTACCACGAAGCCGGCCACGCCATTGTGGGTCGTCTCGTGCCGGAGCATGACCCCGTCTATAAGGTCACCATCATCCCGCGTGGTCGTGCACTGGGCGTGACCATGTATCTGCCGGAAGGCGACAAGTACAGCATAAACCGCGTGGCCATCGAGTCGCAGCTGTGCTCGCTGTACGGCGGTCGCGTGGCTGAAGCGCTGATCTTCGGTGAAGACAAAGTCACCACCGGTGCTTCGAACGACATCGAGCGCGCCACCAAGATGGCTCGCAACATGGCCACCAAGTGGGGCCTGTCCGACAAGCTCGGCCCGATGACGTACGGCGAGGAAGAGGACGAGGTGTTCCTGGGCCGCGCCGTGACGCAGCACAAGAACGTCTCCAACGAAACCGCGCGCAAGATCGACGAAGAAGTGCGTGACATCCTGGATCGCGCTTACGCGCGCACCAAGCAGCTGCTGACTGACAACATCGACAAGCTGCACGTCATGTCCGATGCGCTGCTGCAGTACGAAACTATCGACGCGCACCAGATCGACGACATCATGGCTGGCCGCATTCCGGGTCCGCCGGCGGATTGGTCGAAGAACTCCAGCACGGGTTCTACACCGCCGCCTCCGCCGCCGCGTGGCGATGCGGGTGCGAAGGTGGGCGATCCGGCAACGCAGAGTCGCATCGCCGATCGTTGATCGACGCAAATGCACGAGAGAAGGGCGGCCCAGTGCCGCCCTTTTTTTGTTGTAGGAGCGCACTTGTGCGCGACCGCAGCGCAATGCCACTGCCCCAGTGTTTGTTCGTCGAACGCATTTCACTGAGGCCAGAACCCAGCGCTGCGTTCGCGCACAAGGTGCGCTCCTACAGTGGAGTCAGACAAACCGAAAATTTTTTACGAAAAGGTATAGCCGAACGCGAGACGCCCGGCTAAAATGTGCAGCTCGAGTGAAGGCGTCTCATCGCAAACGTGAAGTTTCTTCAACGGCGATGAAAAAAAACTGAAAAAAAGTGTTGACGCACCGCCCTCGAATCTGAATAATTCCGCTTCTGGCTTCGGCGCTTTCCACCAAAATGGTTAAGCGACAAGCAAAAGTTAAAAACGCGCCCGTAGCTCAGTTGGATAGAGTACCAGGCTACGAACTTGGTGGTCGGGAGTTCGAATCTCTCCGGGCGCGCCATTTAAAGCAAGGTGTGATGTTTACATCACGGTTTGCACCGCAAGGCAGTGAATCGCCAATCGGACCGAGCATAGGGTTTTACGTTCGGTGTGCTTTGATACGGATTGACTGGGCTAGGCGTCACCCGTAGCATTTCAAAGCTTCAGCCCGTGAAGGTTGAGGGTTTCGAAATCGGGGTATAGCTCAGCCTGGTAGAGCGCCAGCTTTGGGAGCTGGATGTCGGGGGTTCGAATCCCTCTGCCCCGACCATGCAGATGCTATGCACAATGTGCACAAGCGCCTGTAGCTCAACCGGATAGAGCATCGGCCTTCTAAGCCGACGGTTGCAGGTTCGATTCCTGTCGGGCGCGCCAACTCAAGTTTTGCGGTGGATGTAGCTCAGCTGGTTAGAGCATCGGATTGTGATTCCGAGGGTCGTGGGTTCGAGTCCCATCTTCCACCCCAGTTGAGGCGGCAAGCACAATTTAGTTTTATGGGCCGTTAGCTCAGCTGGTAGAGCAGTTGACTCTTAATCAATTGGTCGTAGGTTCAAATCCTACACGGCCCACCAATTGAATCAGGCGCTTAGCGTAAGCTAAGCGCCTTTTTCTTTGCCTGGACTTTGCAGCCGCCTGACGTGCCTGGTGACTCTCCGATGCTTCCTGCGCTTGGTTTGCTGACACAGTGCGCAAGGCTGGAAACGAGCCCCCGCGGTGCAAGTATCCGATGACCCACCGCCGTGCCATGGTGGGTATCTCTGCACCCCGTGCCGTGGCACAAAGGTCGCGCCAGGTGGTGCTCCGAGCCCCGCACAATTCACGCATGCTGCGTGTACTCGCGCCGACTTTTACCGGCGCGCCATCGACGCCGCGACATGGCGGCGCTTCCATTCGCTATGGGGCATTAGGCCTTGGTGTCAGCCGGCAACTGTCTCGAATCTTGCGAGAGGGGCCTAAGTGCCGCCGATGATGGCGTCGGCGCTCCGCAGTAACGCTAATTCTTGCGGCAAAATATTGCGATTCAAAACCCCGTATGAGATGGTTTCCATGAACTCGGGGGAGGGATCCATGCTATTTCAATTACTGGCAAACGGCGCAGCCGTCGCTGCGGTACTCATGATGGCGCACCGGTCGGCAGCCAGCCACAGCCACGGCAATTCAGGCCCGTCGAAGCGGGGCTAACCCTGGCTTGGCTATGGATCCGATGCCTTTGCTCGCATCGAGGCATGGAGTGGAATGCGACGGTTCCCATCATCGCGCCACCCATCAGCGGCAGGCCGCGAATATAGGCTAATGGCCATAGTGCCTTCGAGAATTTGCGCGCCCCATGGGACAGGGCGATAGTGCGTGATAGCCCGCTGCGATCCGTTCGCGGCACCGTTTTCATGGCTGATCAACGCACTCGCTCGGGGGAGCCCTGTTGCATGGATATGCCTCGCACCATTCAAGCTCTTGCTTTGCTGACATCGAGTTGGCCGGGCATTCGTGGCGTATTGCGTGCTAATTACGAGCGGCGCTTTCTGGCGCATGACTCGACGATGGAGAACCTGTATCGCGGCGTGTACGGCAGTTTCGCCGAGGCAAAGGCAAGCATTCCGTCGACGCGCGTGCAGGGTTACGACAATGCGGCATCGGCGGCGTTCTACCGCGAGCGCACGCGCCGTGTGTTTCTCAATGACTATCCGATGATGTGGTGGCTGTCGCGCATGTTTGAAGCGGGAAGCGCCTCCGTATTTGATTTGGGCGGTCATATCGGCATCGCTTACTACGCGTATCAGCGATATTTCCGCTATCCGGATCGCATCCGCTGGCAGGTGCTGGACGTACCTGCGGTGATGGAGGCCGGCGCAGAGTGGGCGCAGAAGAACGACAGTCTGCGACGTCTCAGTTTTACTCCACGAAGCGAAGACGCCAGCGGCACTGACATTCTTTTTGCTGCAGGTTCCCTGCAATACCTGGATTACACCCTGGCGGACATGCTGCGCAGCCTGGAACGTTTGCCGGCGCACCTGCTGTTGAACTCCGTGCCCATCCACATGAGCACGTCCTATTTCACGGTGCAGAACACGGGTGCATCGTGTTGTCCGTATCGCGTCACGGCCGAACGTGAGTTTCTAGATAGCCTGAAGGCACTGGGTTACGTCATGCGAGATCGCTGGGAAAACACCGATCGCCAGTGCGACATCCCGTTCTATCCCTCGCACTCGCTCGATCGCTACTTCGGTTTTTACTTCAGTCGAGAGGCGTGACGCCGCTCAGTAGGAACCCGGCGGTGCCTTGTCGCCCAGTGGGTCATTGCCGGGTCGTGTACCCGTTGTCACGGCGCGCGCCACTCTCGCACTGTTGATCAGCAAGTGCCGCATCGGGCCCATCAGGTGACCCAGCGGCGCCTTGATCGCATCGGCGAGAGGCGATGTTCCCGGATAGCTCGGCTGCATGCGTAGTTTGTGGCGAAGGATGCGGTTCACCTGATGGATACGCGCCGCGCGCCGCGTTTCATGGGTAAAGAAAGTGATGCCGATGGAGGCGGTGATGCCGTTGCCCGGCTTCACCCAGTCGTGGCCGACATGGGCCATATGCGGCGATGTGCTGGGAAAATACACGCCATCCCCGGGGCCGCTGTCAAAATCGTGCTTGCGCGACCGATGCTCTTCCTTCAGGCGAACCTTTCGCAGTGAGCGGTCCACGATGAAGTCTTCCACGGCATCCGCTGTCACCGTGTCGCGATCCGTCGGGTCCCATACGCTCAAGGTCTTGCGTCCGTGCAGCTGCAGCCAGAAGTTGTTTTCGCGATCGATGTGGAACGGCGTCACCGACGGCGGGGCCGAGATGAAAATGAAGCCCATGACGTCCTGAATACCCGACTGCTCACGCTCGATCAGCGGCCGCACGGTTTCCAGAATGTCGTTGAGCAAAGCGCGATATCGCGCAACGTGCTCCACGTGATACAGCGCTACCCACGAACCCGGTTCCTCCATCCGTCGAAAGCACTCCCTGATGTTTCTGCCATCGGGGTGCTCGCCCTCATGGGCGAACGGCGAGTGTTGTTCGAGACCGGGCTGCACGAAGCGGCATTGGCCCAGCGGCATTAACTCCTCAGCCAGATCCGCAAGCGCGGGTAGCTGGAGCAGGGGATGCGCATGAAAGGTGTGGCGAAGTTTGCTGACTTTATGCGTGGAGAAATCGGCCGCATCCACCGGCGCAACATGGTACGGGGCCTCGCCCGGCGCGGGCGTGGCGTGTGGGTTATCGCTCATGTTGTTTGCCCCTCCGCCAGGCGCGGTTTCGTGCGATTCGATCGTCGATGACCCACCAAAGCCTCGCCATCGGCCAAACGGTCTAACCCGGCATGCGTCGTTGCTGGCGCGCTGCTACTTCGCAGTGCTTCACACGCACTTCTGCGGCATGGCTTGCCGCTTCGGCTAGGCCTTCTGGTGACAAGTCACGGCAAAGCCAAGAGCGAAGCTCATCGGTGCGCCCGGCATGACGCTTATGGCGCGAGTCCATGTGCGGCAAGTCATACGTCTTATGGTTTTGTCAAGTTTGTTTTTGCCGTGGATATACTCGGTCGTGACGTACATCACACTTTTTTCAGGGGGCGGTCATGAAGAGTCTTCAGCAGCTTCTCGTACTGTGCGTGGTGCTGCTGCTTTCGGCATGCGCCTCCAACAGCGGTTTGAAGGAGGCGCCCAAGGTCGACCCTGCTGCCCAGGCGGTTTCCACCTATCGCATCGGTGTGGATGACCAGTTGCAGATCACCGTTTGGCACAACCCCGACCTGAGCGTAAGCGTGCCCGTGCGACCGGACGGCAAGATCACTGTGCCGCTGATTGGCGACGTGATGGCGGGTGGCAAGACACCCGAAGAAGTGGCAGGGGAAATCAAGGACAAGCTGCAGGCCTATGTGCGTGACCCGCAGGTGGCGGTGATTCTCACCGAGCTGCGCAGCCACGAGTACTTGTCGCGTGTGCGTGTCACCGGTGCCGTGCGTTCGCCGGTATCCATTCCGTATCGCCAGGGCATGACAGTGCTTGATGCCGTGCTCGCGGCAGGGGGCACTACGGAATTCGCCGCACCCGACCGCACGGAGCTTTACCGCAAATCGGGTGATGGCGTCACCACGCCGTATGCGGTGCGTCTGGACAAGGTGCTGCAGCAAGGGGATCTGGCGACCAACTATCCGGTGCAGCCAGGCGATGTAGTGACGGTGCCTTTGCGCGCGTTCTGACGATTCGAATGGTCCGGGGAAAGCGGACAAGGGGGAGGTAATGAGTGGGGAACTCACACCTTTTGCCAGCATGGTGCCAGCACTGCTGAGCGAAGGACGCCGGCGTCGCCTGACCATGGGCGTGCTGTTTGCCATCATCGCGCTGGCCGCGCTGATCACCGGCATGTTGTGGCCGAAGAAGTACGAGGCCACCACCACCATCCTTGCGCAGGAAAGCAGCATCATTTCGCCGCTGATGGAGGGCGCCGCGCAGGCCACGGCCAACAAGAATCGCGCCAGCATCGCGCGCGATGTCATTTTCAGCCGCAAGGTGATGAGCGAGATCCTTGAGGCGGGCGGCTGGATGGCCACGCATCCCAGCGCCCTTGAGCAGGACCGCATCGTCGAGGGCATCAAATCGCGCACCAAGGTGCAGATGGAGCGCGATAACCTCATCACCATCAGTTATTCCGACTCCAATGCGCGGCGCACTTACATCGTCACGCGCCAGTTCGCGCAGCTGTTTATCAGTGAAAGCCTGGCCTCCAAGCAGCGCGAGAGTCGCGACGCCTACGAGTTCATCAATAGCCAGGTCGAGGCTTACCGCAAAAAGCTCACCGACGCGGAAGACAAGCTCAAGGCCTACCGCGACGCCAACGATGACGCGCGGCCCGGCAGCGAAACCGACACCAATGCGCGTATCAGCCAGTTGCGCAGTCAGATCGAGACCGCGCGCATGGACCTGATGGAGCGACGCTCGCAAGAGGGCTCGCTGTCATCGCAACTTTCCGGCGAATCGGAAGTGAGCACGGTGCAGACGGTCAACGGCATATATCAGACGCAGATGGCCGACCTGCAGGGGCAGCTCGACAAGCTGCTGCTCACCTACACCGAGGAATACCCGGACGTCATTCGCATACGTCACCAGATGCAGGATCTGCGTCAGCAGATGGCCCAGGAAGATCAGCGCAAGGAGGCCGCGCAGCTGTCTGGCACGCCCACTACGCTGGACAGCCACGTGCAGTTCAACCCGGCGTATCAGCAGATCCGAACCCAGCTGGCCAATACACGCGCGTCCACCGCTGCCGCCTCGGCGCGGTTGTCCGCCAGTGAATCCATGTTGCAGACGGAATTGCAGCGCAGCGCACGCATCGCCAACTCGGAGAACGTGGTCGCCGAGTTGACGCGCGACTACAACGTCAATCGCGACGTCTACCAGGATCTGCTGAAGCGCCGCGAGAACGCGCGAGTGTCCATGAACCTTGACGCAGAGCAGCGCGGGCTCACCTTCCTGATCCAGAACCCTGCCGTGCTGCCCCTGATGCCTTCGGGCCTGCGCTTCATGCATTTCAGCCTGGCCGGTATCGCGCTCGCGCTGGCCGTGCCGGTCGGGTTGCTGTTCGGTCTGGTGCGGCTCGACCCGCGCGTGCGTTCGGTGGAGCGCCTTGAACAGACCACGGGCCTCGCCGTGCTTGCCTCCATTCCCTTCTATCCCACACCGGAAGATCGCCACCGCGATCGCATGCACAACCTGGTTCTGCTGGTTCTTCTGGCAGGGATTGCCGCGGTCTACCTAGCCATGTTCTGGCTGAGGTTGAAGCAATGAACATGAAAGACGACAACGACCAGAACGTCTCCGACGGCTTCGAGAGCGTGCTGGAAGAGGCCGCTCGAAACCTGCAGCGGCACGGCGCGCCGGGGCATTCCATTGCCCGCATGCTGGAGCCGGGGCGCGAACTCGCGCCACTGCAGCTGGAAGAACGCCGCCTGATCCATCGCGAAGATTCCGTGCGGCGACAATCGGACGCGTTCCGCGAAATTCGCACCCGTCTGCTCAGTATTGCCGGCCATCAGAACTTCGTCACGTTGGTCGTATCGGTGAGCCCACGATCGGGCGGCAGCTTCGTCTCGCGCAATCTTGCTACGGCCTTCGCCTTCGATGAGGCCAAGACCAGCCTGCTGATCGACTGCAACATGCGCTACCCCAGCCAGCACAAGGCGCTGGGTGTGGAACCGATCTCCGGCGGCCTCATCGATTTCCTTGAACAACCGTCGCTGGGCATCGAGCCGGTGCTTTATCACACCGGCATCCCACGCTTGCGACTGATTCCAGCGGGCAGGGCACGCGAGAACAGCGGCGAGTATTTCTCCTCGTTCCGCATGAGCACCATGCTCGACTCGCTGCGTTGCCGTTACCCCGACCGTTACCTGTTCCTCGATGGCCCCGCGATCAAGGGCTCGCCGGACGCACGCATCCTTTCCGACCTCGCCGATTTTGTGGTGGTGGTGGCCGGCTATGGGCGCGACACGCCGGCGGCAATCAGCCAGGCCGTTACCAATTTTGACCCGGAGAAGATGGCCGGGGTGGTGTTCAACCATGTGCCCTGATGGGCCGCAATCCATGTGACTGGAGCGATTCCTGCTGCGCTACTCCCTAAGGAGAAGGAATATGGCAGTACGCAAAACACTCGCTCGCTCCGTTGCAGTGGCACTCGCGGCCTGCTCGGGCAGTGCATGGGCGGGTCAATTCAACTGGTCGCTCTACCTCACCGGCGAGCACAGTGACAACGCGGCGCTGACCACCAGCAACCCGATCAGCACCAATGTCATCGTGCCTGGCGCCACCTTCAGTTATCTGGAGCAGGGCTCCACGTTCCAGGCGGATGTGGCGGGCAACGTGGAGTATCGCAATTACTCCAGCAGCGCATTCGGCGACCAGACGTTGGCGCAGGTCAATGGTACGGCCAACTGGTCGGCGATCCCGCAGCGGCTGGACGTGAGCGTACAGGACTCGGCCGGCGTGCAGCCGGTGAACTCGCTGGCCTCGAACGCGCCAGGCAACCAGCAGCAGACCAACGTGCTGGCCATAGGTCCTACGTTGCGCTTTCGCGTCGGTGAGGGCATGACCGGTGATGCGGAGCTGAAATACATCAATAGCTACGCGTCACGCGTCGACCAGTTCAACTCCTCGCGTGGCGCGGGTGCGCTGCGCCTGTATCGCGACGTCAGTCCCACCGACCAGATATCCGGCAACCTGGAGGCCGAACACGTCGATTTCAGCAGCACCACGGCGGGTTCCAATTACACCAGCTACGCGGCGTACGCGCGTTACACCAGTCGCCTCAAGACGGTAGATATCGACGCCTCACTCGGCTGGACCAACATCGACTTCACAACGGGTCCGTCACAGAACGGGCCGCTTGCACGCATCACGCTGGGCTGGCGCATATCGCCGCACAACACCCTGACCGTCAATGGCGCCTATCAGTACTCCGACGCGGCGCAAGACATGTTGCAGCCAACCAATATCACCATCGGTGGCGAACTGGTGCCGCTCGAGCCGGTAACCGATGCCATGGACGCGGCGCGTGGCGGCATCGGCGTGGGCAACGTGGTCATCAATTCCGACATCTTCAAGGAAAGGCAGCTTGCTGCCACGTATACCTACCGCGACGAACGGTTCACCGTGTCGCTGACGCCTTCCTACAGCAAGCTCAACTACATCAACACCACCACGTTCGACCAGGTGAGCAAGGGTTTCGGCTTCACCACCGACTACAGGTTGACGCAGAACATGTCGGTATCGGCCTTTGGCACCGCGGGCCGTACCAACTATCAGAACATTGACCGTCGCGACAAAACCTATCGCTATGGCGCGGCCTTCAGCCACAAGTTCGCCCCACACTGGAGCTGGAGCGCCACGTACGCACGCCAGATCCAGAGCAGCACCACGGTGGGGCAGTCCTATCACGAGAACGAGTACTTCGTGACACTGGTGTATACGCGATGACGCGCATCGACAGCGAACTGCCGTTCTACTTCGGTCACGATCACGAACTGTTCGGCATCTACCACGCAGCGCCCAGCACGGGTGGCAGGGCGGTGCTGTTGTGCTCGCCGCTGGGGCAAGACCACATCCGCAGTCATCGCCTCTATCGGCAACTGGCCGGTGCGCTGGCAGCGCAAGGGCTCGCCACGCTGCGGTTCGACTATTACGGCTGCGGCGACTCGGCAGGCGACAGCGACGAAGTGGACTGGTATCGCTGCCTTGCCGATATCGTGGTCGCCGCCAATGAACTTCGTGCACGCAGCGGCGCGGAGCAGGTGCTTGCCTTCGGCGCGCGGCTGGGTGGCAGCATGGCATTGGCAGCGGCCTCTGCGGCGCATCTGGATGACGTCGTGGTGTGGGACCCAGTCATCGACGGTCAAGCGCATGTCGCGACGCTCGACGCGCTGCAAGACGCCATGCGTCAGGACACCAAGCGCTTCGTACGCCCGCGCGCATCGAGCGAGGCCGCCGGGCAGTGGTTGGGTTTCACGGTGAATCCATTGCTTCGGCAACAAATCAACGGACTGCATGCGGAATGGCCCGCGATGCCTTCGCTGTTGCTGGATTCGTTGGCACCCACGCATAGCCATGACTGGCGTGGCCTTGCCGTGCGCGACGCACGCGTCGTACCGCTGGAGCCCGTCACGCCGTGGGATGAACTAACCCATCTGGAAACAGCGATTCTCTGCCACCCACTGGTGCTGGCCGTGACCCAACACTGGCGGGAGCACGCCTATGCGTGAGGCAGCCTTCCGCTTTGGGCGCGCCCGCCACCTCGTCGGCATAGCCGGCGTGCCGGCGTCGGTGAACGACGCCGTGGGCGTGATCTTGTTGAACGCGGGCCTGGTGCATCGGATCGGCCCCTTCCGCATGCATGTGGAGCTAACCCGGCGGCTCAATGCACTCGGCTATCCCACGCTTCGCATGGATCTCTCCACCATCGGCGACAGCGCCGCCACGGGCGAGTCGCAAACCCGCAACCAGCAGATCTGCGCCGATGTGGAAGATGCCATGGCGCTGTTGCATCAGCAGGCCGGCTGCAATCGATTCGTGCTGGTGGGCTTGTGTGCCGGGGCAGACAAGGCCCACACCGTGGCGCGCGCCCCGCACAGCCACGAGAAGGTAGGTGGCGCGATCTTTCTGGATGGCTTCGCCTACCGCACGCTCGGCTTCAAGCTGCGCCATTACTTGCCGCGTGTACTTGACCCGCGACGCTGGTGGCGGCGACTGGTGCGCAAGTTGAATGCCGGCGTGCAGGAGAACCCCGCATTCGCCGTGGCGCCGCTTCCCCGCGATGTCGTTAGCGCCGACCTTAAAGGCATGGTCGAGCGTGGATTGAAGCTGTGCTTCGTCTACACCGGCGGCATCAACATGTACTTCAACCACCAGCGGCAGTTCCGCGAGTGCTTTGGCCCCGTGATGGCCAGCCCGGCGGTTTCTGCCAGCTATCTCGAAGAAATCGACCACACCTATTCGCTTACGGGCGACCGGCAGCGCCTGGTCGACCACATTGACGGGTGGCTCCGCCACAACTTCCCCATTGTTCAAGCAGGTACGTCGTCATGAATGGAGTGCTTGTCACCGGCGGAGCCGGATACATTGGTAGTCATGTCGTGCAGCAACTGGTGGAACGCGGCGAGCGTGTCGTGGTTATCGACAACCTCTCGTCGGGTTTCCAGGAAGCGGTGCACGACGCCGAGCTGGTGGTCGGCAATGTGGGCGACCGTGCGTTGGTATCGCGGGTGCTCGCCCAGCACAAAGTGGATTCGGTGCTGCACTTCGCCGCCCATACGGTAGTACCGGAATCGGTCACCGATCCGGTGAAGTACTACGGCAACAACACCTGCAACACCTGCAACCTGCTGGCAAGCTGCACGGAAGCAGGGGTCAAGCACTTCATCTTCTCTTCCACCGCCGCCGTGTATGGCCTGACCGAAGCTGGCGTCGCCGATGAAGACACGCCCACCTGTCCGGTCAACCCGTACGGCAAATCCAAACTGATGTCCGAGAACATGCTGCGCGACGTGAGCGCGGCCAGTGATCTGCGGCACGTCATCCTGCGCTACTTCAACGTGGCGGGTTGCGACCCCACCGGGCGCATCGGCCACTCGGCACCGCATGCCACGCTGCTGATCAAGGCAGCCTGCGAGCACGCCGTGGGCAAGTGCGACAGCCTCTGCATCTATGGCACCGACTACAACACGCCCGATGGCACCGGTATCCGCGATTACATCCACGTGGAAGATCTGGCGAACGCGCATCTGCGCGCACTCGATCACCTTCGCCATGGCGGCAGTTCGCTCACCCTCAATTGCGGTTACGGGCACGGCTACAGCGTGCGTGAGGTGATCGACGCGGTCACGCGCGTGAGCGGTCGTCACCTCAACATCATTGAACGGCCGCGCCGCGTGGGCGATCTTGCCATGCTGATCGCGCGCAGCGAACGCCTGCAGGACACGCTCGACTGGCATCCTCGTTATGACGATCTCGATTTCATCGTACGCACCGCATTCCTGTGGGAGCAGAAGCTGGTGCAGCGCGCTGCCCATGTTGCCCAGGTCGCTTGAAATGGCCCGACGCAGTTGGCTGGCTGTCGTGGCGCTGTGCCTGCTTGCCATGGCGGGTGCCGGGGTAGCGGCTCCGCACAAGTCAACGCAAGGCGCCGCCAGCAACGGCAGGCAAACTGCGGAGCCCAGCGCAGCGACGCCGGATCTGCTGCCGGATCAACGCATCGTGCTGCACCGGAACGCCGGCGGCAAAGCACCGGCGCTGGCCTCGGTCGGCATCCCATTTCCACCCGGCGTACTGACCGATCCACAGCAGCTGCGCATACTCGATGCCAAGGGCAACGAAGTGGGCGCTGCTGTGCAGGTGATGCTGCGCTGGCATTTCAAAGACAACAGCATCCGTGCCGTGAGAGCGCAGTTCCACGCGCCACTCAGCAGTGATGAGGAAACCTACTACTTCGCGCTCGGCAAGCCACGCAAAGAGGAGATTGCCGGCTGGCCGTACGACGCAGGCCTGGTGGATGGCCCAGAAGGGCTTCATGTGCCGGCCGTGCTGGGCACGCTGACGCCGGCATGGCTCACCGCATCGCTGATCGCCGGTCCACAGCAGCCTGCAGCAGCCGACGAGCCCTACGCGAAATACGTATCGCGCCAGTTCGAGTGGGCACGCAAACTGCCGGTGGATGATTTCTCCGCCTGGCTGTTCGATCGCCCTTCGACACTCTACAAAGCGTATATCCGCACCGGACGCTTCGACTATCTGCAGGCGGCTGACCTCAGCTATCGCTTCTACATGAAGTACATCAAGCGTGACGGCATACCGGAAAGCCCCAGTTGTGCCGGCGGCTGGACCTTCAATGACAAGGTGTGCGACGTCAAATACGTCTACATCGAGCCCATCCTGCTTTCCGTCGCACTCACCGGCAACGATGGCGAGCACGACGCTGCCACCGTCAACAAGATGGCCACGCTATGGGCGACCGGCGGCTGGAACAACAAGCCCGGCCCGTACATTCGGCCGCAGGAATACTTCACCGAACGCCTCGCGGGCCTTGGCCTTATCGAAACCGTGGCCGCCTACGAGCTGACCGGCAACAAGCACTACCTCGCCATGGTCAACGATCGCATCGGCTGGCTCTACGAGCACCAGCACAACAATCCCGACAAGCTGGGCGACGACGGCTCCTGGCGCAATAGCTGGAATATCCACGAAGGCGATGACTGGAAACCCGAGACCGACGTGCGCGGCGCGTCACCGTGGATGAGCGAAAACATCATCGATGGTCTCTGGCACGCCTGGCTGGTTACCGGCGACAAACGCATTCCCGAGATGATCACCGGGTTCGGCCGCTACCTGGAAAAATACGGCTGGATCAGCCCCGATCTGCTCGTGCGCCCGCACGACTGGCGTAACGGTTGCTCCGGCGGCGACGGACAGATCGCCTGGTACTGGTCCTCATCCCATGCACCGGTAGCAGCCATCGAAACCATCCAGAACTCTGAAGGGTGGTACAGCGACGGACACAACGTGGAGCTGGCACTGCCGGTGGCCGCTGCCTATTACTTTGAAACCGATCCCACCCAAAGCGCCGCGCTCAAGCATCGGCTCGACAAGCTGGCCGCGTCGTACAGCACGTCGTGTGCCGCCATCGACGATACCAAGCGTCGCTTCAACTGGAATAATCGCGGCAGCGGCGTCGTGCAATGGTTGATTCGCCAGCCACCCGGCAGCGGCGCCGCGCCTGTCGCGCAGCGAGGGGCTCCATGACCACGGCGCGCCCCGCCAATCGTCGCCTGGATGTACTGCGCAGCATCACCATTGTGTCGGTCTCCAGCTATATCGAGTTCGCGCTGGGTCTGTTCGTCAGTGTGTGGATTGCACGAGCACTAGGGCCGGCTGACTTTGGCCGCTACGCCTTTACCGTATGGCTGTGCGGCTGGCTTATCGTTTGCAGCAATCACGCGCTCACCACCTCATCCACGAAGTTCATTGCCGAGGCCGATGGGGCAGGGTTGCCGGATGCCGCCTCGCATATCGCCTATCGTCTGAATCGCGTGCAGCACATCAGCACGGCCATCGTGATGCTGCTGTTTATGCTTGTGCTGCTGGTGATACGCCCCACCGAGTGGCACGACGCACTGTTGCCCGCAGCGGCGCTGGTGGTCGTCGCCACGGTGAGCAAAGCCAACTACGCCATGTGGGTCGCCATTGCCAAAGGGCAGGAGCGCTTCGAAACCGAAGCCATCGCCACGGTGCTGGCCGGCATCATCGGCGTCGGGCTGGTGATCTCTGCCACGCTGGCCAGGGCCGATCTGCTCGCATTCGTCGGCATCTTCACCATCTCATGCCTGCTGCTCAACCTCATCAACCGCATCGCGTACAGGCACTATGGCCAACCCATCGCCGATGGCCCCGTGCCGGCGGAAATGCAGCAGCGCCTGAACCGCCACCTGAAGCTGACGGCCACGCTGATTCTCATCATGTCGTGCAAGGCGGGCACCATCGAGGTGTTTCTGCTCAACACCTTTGCGACATCGACCGCGGTGGGCTTCTTCGCCATTGCCGGCACGCTGACCAAGGGTGCCGTGCAGCTTTTCTCGGTGGGGCTCACCACCACCTTGCTGCCCTACATGGCCAAATCGTTTGGCGAGCGCGGCCACTCGCACACCGTGCACTTTCTCAGCGAGGCCACGCGGTTCTATTGGGCCGTGGGATTGGTGATCGCAGGGCTCGGCCTGGTCACCACTCCTGACATCGTCACGCTGATGTATGGGCATCGCTATGCCGATGCCATTCCCGCCATCGAAGCCATGCTGGTGCTGGCCGGCTTGTTGCTGATCGGCAATGGCATCGCCGCGTATCAGACCGTGGTGGATCGCCAGGACGACCGCATCCGCATCGCCGTCATCTCGCTTTGCGTCAACGCCGTACTCGGCATCCTGCTGATACCGACATGGGGGCTGCTTGGCGCCGTATTGAGTTACGCCGCCACACGCATGTCCGAGCTCGTACTCGCGGTGTTCTACCTGCGCAAAGCCACCACCGGCGCCTTGCCCGTGGCAGCGATGGCGCGGCTGTTTGGCGTGGGCATCGTCGCAACCGCCGTAGCGTTGGCCGTGACAGTGTCCATCCCCAGTCTGTGGGGCTTCTTGCTGGGCGGGGCGATATTTGTGGGTATCTTCGTGCCCGCGAGCGTGCTCGTGCGCTACTGGGGTGACGACGATTTCCGACTGCTGGCGTCCATTGCCAAGCGTTTTGGTGCGCCTGGGCGCATCGTCATGCGCGGGCTCAACAGTCTGCACGGGCAGGGGGCCAACAGCTGACCATGATGCCGCCCGTCACCGATCGCATCACCTGCAACACCATCCAGAGCGAAGCCGCACTTCGCGAACTGCGTGACGAACTCGCGGCCGTTGCCGATCACCCCGGCGCCGCATCGGGCATCGCGCAACACCCCGATTGGCTGCTCTACGAACTGGAATGGCGCGGCGACATCATGTCCCCGTACCTCATCGTGGTGCGCGATGGACGAGGGCAGGCCATCGGCTACGCGCCCATGCTCTCCTACGTGCACCACGTCCGGATCCCATTGGGCAACCACTACCTGCAGGTCTACCGCGGCCACACTTTGCGCCTGCTCGGCTCCGGCGTCGTCGCCACCGACGCGCATCGCGGAGTCGTTGAAAAGCACGTGGCCAACGCATTGCTGCACGACCGCCGCGCCCGCGTTATACGCATACAAGAAACCAGCCTTCCCAATCCGCTGGCGTCTGCGATGTCGATGGGCGCACACCGTTTCTCCCTCGTGCAGTCCAACATGCTCGACCAGCTGAACTGGAGCATCGACTCCCAGCCCTCGCTCGCCGACTACCTCGCCACCCTGGGCTCCAAGAAACGCAACGACCTTTCGCGCCGTCTGCGCAACGTCTACAAAAAGCTGGGCGACCAGGCACAACTGCGCCTGTTCGACACGCCAGAAAGCGTCGACGATTACGGCGCACTAATGAACCAGATCTACGCTCGCAGCTGGCACGCCGATGACATGCCCATCGACTGGCAGTCACCCGCGCGGCTGACCTTGTTTCGCAAGCTGGCGGAAGGTGGCCGTTTGATCGGCCACATGCTCATGCTCGGCGAGCGGCCCATCGCCTACGTTCACGGCTATCGTCTTGCTGGCCGTTATTTGCTTGATGACACCGGCTATGACGAGGAATTCAGCTCGCTGGGCGTCGGCTCGTCGCTCATCTTTCAGGCCGTGCAGGACGTGCTGGAACGCTTTCCCGGCGAAACCATCGACTTTGGTTACGGCGACAATCAGTACAAGCGTGTGTTGGCTAATCGGCAGACGCCGTGTGGGTCGTTGTATCTGGTGCGAGGGAGCGTGCCGCGCGCGCGGTTTGGGGTTATTGCGCCGCTGCGGAGTATCTATCGTGGGTTGCATGGGATGCGGCGGCGGGAGAGCGCGGCGGCGAGCATAAGTGCCGCGAACACCTCTTCGTGACCTTTTAGGCTCGTCATCCCGTTGAAGGCAGGAGTCGCGTTACGACAGCCAAATGGCTGGTCATCCAACACCTTAAGGCTCGTGCCAGGATGCACTGGAGTGAAGGCGCTTTCGATCTTCTAACGTAGCTCGGCTCACCCGTCGTGCCGGACTGGCCGAAAGAGGGCTGCCGCGCAAAGCATCCACGGCGTTTGAAGGTGCACGATGACCTTCGTTGAGTAGCCCGTTCCGCGTATGTGTCCGAAGGTGCGCCACTTCGCGTTTCTGGGGCGTCTTCGGTGGCTTCTCCACCGTGATTCGTGCAGAGTGCGATTCAGGGAGACTTGTTGCTTAGGGAGAAGAGCATGAGAACAGGGGGCGCGCTAGTCGCGGGTCTTTCCAAAGACGCCGTCAATGGCTGGTCGCAGCACGGATTTCCGGTGCTGCTCAGGCGACTCGTAATATTGGTATGCCTTTTCCTGAGCATGCTGTGCAGCCTGGGGGCCCGCGCGTCCACCTGCCCAGACTTTGACAGGCAGCAAGCCCAGTGTCAGACCTATATCGCGGGGCAAAACAACAAATACGTGGCCGCATGGAAATGCGTGCTTGAGCCGCAGTGGCACTGGTTCACCGTCCAATACCAAGGCCTAGGAAATCCCACCTGGGTGGATGGCACCGGCCATTTCATTTACACCTGTCCCGCTGGATTCAAAGCGCCAGTGGCGGAAAAAAACCTGGGCAGCGGGGCAACGTGTGCAGGCGGTCTGGGTCACAGTGGTGGCAACGCCGTGACCAACGGCAGCGCCGATGGTCGGCCTAGGTCGGAAGGATGTGCGGCCCATTTGGTAGGGGATCCTATCAATGCGGCCACAGGAAACAGTTACCTTCAAGAAACGGATTTCGATGGGCTTAATTGGCTCAAATTCAGACGTTTCTACAACAGTTCAACTGGGCCGTATGTGACGGCCAGAGTGAATGTCGTCGGGTCCCATTGGCGTCACAGTTTTGACCGTTGGTTGCGCCGGGATACGACTAACTCATTGCCTGACACCGTCACCCTGACGCGCCCCGACGGTCTGGCGGAGACCTTTACGCTGGTTAACGGTCAGTGGCAAAGCGATCCTGACGTCACGGACACGCTGGTTGAAATTGATAACGCCCAGGGCGCGCCAGTCAGTTATGTTGCATCGATTGCCGCCACTCAGCAAACGGAAACCTACACGGCAGACGGTTTTTTACAGACCATTGCCGACAAGGCTGGGAATGTCGTCCAGCTTACCTATAGCAACGCAAGTACCAGTCCCTCGATTGCACCCGTTCCAGGGCTCATTCTGGCCGTCACGGATCCGCAAGGCCGCTCGCTGCGATTTACCTACTACAGCAATATTCGCCTTCGTCAGATGACGACACCGGATGGCGGCGTTTACACGTATTCCTACGACGCGAACTACAACCTTGTCGCCGTGCAGTATCCCGACGGAAAGTTGAGGCAATACGTTTACAACGAGTCGTCACTCAATGGTGGCACCAGCCAGATCAATGCACTCACGGGCATCATCGATGAGACTGGCGTGCGTTACGGCGACACCGCCTACGACAGCATCGGGCGAGCCACGCTGACCCAGGTCAGTGGAGGCATCGGCGCGACCAGCGTGGCATACAACAGTGACGGCTCCGCCACCGTCACCTATCCGCTGGGGTTCGCCAGCCGCATGAGTTTCACCACCCCGAATGGTGCCCTCAAGCTGGCCGCGTTGGATCAACCCTGCGGGCTTCAATGTGACCAGCCATGGCAGTCGCGTAACTATGATGCCAATGGCAATCCGTCGTCATATACGGACTTCAATGGTGTCCAGACCACGACCACGTATGACGGGTCGGGCGAGCTGACCCAGAGGGTGGAGGCAGTAGGTACGCCCACCCAGCGAACGGCCAACTTCACCTGGAACGCCTCGCTACGTGTGCCGCTGACCCGCACGGTACAGGACAACACCGGCAGTCTCGTGGCGGCTTCGTCCTGGGCGTACAACAACGCCGGTCGGACCACCGCGCGTTGCGAAGCCGACCCCTCCGTCTCGGGCGCGACGAGCTATAACTGCGGCAGCGCCAGCACGGCGCCTTCGGGCGTACGGCAGTGGACCTATACGTACTGCACTGCGGTGGATACCACGCAGTGCCCGGTAGCGGGGCTGCTGCTTTCTGCGACCGGCCCGCGCACGAAACTTGCCCAAACCACCACCTACAGCTACTACCTGAGCAGCAGCGCTGCCAACTGCGGCACGCCGGGCGCGGCCTGCCATCAGACGGGTGATCTGTATCAGGTGACGGATGCCCTCGGTCACGTCACCACCATGACGTCCTACGACGCCAACGGCCGTGTCACGCGCATCACCGACGCCAACGGCGTCAACACCGACATGACCTACACGCCGCGCGGCTGGCTGGCCACGCGCGCGGTGGGCAGTGCCACGACATCCATCACCTATACCCCCTATGGTGCCGTCGCCTCCATCACCGATCCCGATGGCGTGGTGGTCAACTACAGCTACGACGCGGCCCATCGCCTGACCAAGATCACCGATGCGCTGGGCAACTACGTGCAGTACACGCTCGATGCGGCCGGCAACAAAACCGCCGAGCAGGTCTACGACAGCAGTGGCACGTTACGTCGCAGCCTGTCGCGCACCTACAACACGCTGGGCCAGCTCACCAAGGTCACCGATGGCCTGAGCAACGCCGTGTTCAATGCTGCCTACAGCGACAGCTACGACGCCAACGGCAACCTGGTGCACACCGCCGATGCACTGGGTGTGCAGCGCAAGCAGGGCTATGACGGGCTCAACCGTCTGGTCAGCACCATCGACAACTACAACGGCACCGACACCGCCACCCAAAACACGCAGAGCGTGTTCGCCTACGACGCCAACGACCGGCTGCAGGGTGTGGGTGATCCGGATGGGCTCAACACCGTCTATGGCTACGACGGTCTGGGCAATGCCACCTCAGTGCAAAGCCCCGATACCGGCACCACCGGGTACGTGTACGACGCCGCCGGCAACGTCACCCGGCGTACCGACGCACGCGGTGTGGTGAGCACCAGCACCTATGACGCCTTGAACCGCCGTACCTCCACCAGCTACAGCAGCGACGGCACGCTGGGCGTCAGCTACACCTACGACGAGCCCAACAGCACCACCGGCTGCACCAGCTCCTACCCGGTGGGGCGCCTTACGCGCATCGTGGAAACCAACGTCACCACCGTGTACTGCTACGACGCACGGGGCAACGTCACCCAGAAGAGCCAGGTGCAGGGCACCGCGAACGACGTCACGTCGTACAGCTACACCCTGGCCAATCGTCTGGCCAGCACGCTGACCGCTGCAGGCACCTCCATCCAGTACAGCCGTGACGCGGCCGGCCGCATCAGCTCCGTCACCGTGCTGCCGCCCGGCACCACCGGGGCAGGGGCGGGCAACGTGGTCACTGCCATCAGCTACCTGCCGTTTGGTCCCATCGCCAGCTACACCCTGGGCAATGGCCAAACCATCACGCGCAGCTACGACGCCAACTACGCGTTGACGGACGTGGTAAGCCCGGCACTCAACCTGCATTTCGCGCGGGATGCAATGGGCAACATCACTGCGCTGGGCAACGCGGTGGGGGCCAATCCGGCGACGGAAAGCTACAGCTACGACCCGCTGTATCGACTCACGGGCTTGAAGGACGCCAACGGCAATCCGGAGGAGGCGTACACGTACAGCAAGACCGGTGATCGGTTGAGCAAAACCGCAAGCGGCCTCGCCACCGGTACCTACACCTATCAGACCGGCACACATCACCTCACCGGCATCGGCAACACCACGCGCACCTTTGACGCCAATGGCAACACGACCAGCAGCTCAGTGGCCGGGAATGTCTACGGCTTCGGCTACAACGGCCGGAACCGCATGACGGTGGTGCAGAGCAATGGCGGTACGGTGGGGACGTATACGTACAACGCGCTGGGGCAGCGTACGGCGAAGGTGGTGACGTTCCCGGTGGCGGCGAGCAAGCGGTTTGCCTACGACGAGGCGAGTCAGCTGATCGGGGAGTACGGAAGCAGCTCACGTGAATACATCTGGTTGGATGATCTGCCGGTGGCCGTGGTGGACACGGCGGGCACGACCAGTACGGTTAGCTACGTGACGGCCGATGGTCTGAATACGCCGCGTGCGGTCACCAATAGCAGTGGCAGCACGATCTGGCAGCTGCCTTACCAAGGGAATCCGTTTGGGGAGCAGCAGCCGACCTCAGCGAATGGGTACATCTTCAATCCGCGCTTCATGGGTCAGTACTACGACGCCGAGAGTGGCCTGAGTGACAACGGTGCTCGACCCTTCGAGCCTGCGACTGGCCGTTTCTCGCAACCTGATCCATCAGGTGTTAGCGGCGGAGTTGGCCTCTACGTCTACGGTTTGAACAACCCGTTGCTCTACTTCGATCCGGATGGTCTGCAGGCGACAACTGGGCAGCAGGGTGCAATTGCGATCCCTGGCGCGGCGCCCGTTGGGCCGATGAATCCTGGAGTACGCCCAATACCCCTTGAGCCTATTGATGTGCCGAGCCCTACTCGCGTCATTGGTCGAGCTGTTACGGCATGTGCTGCTCAGCCTGAGCTATGCGTGCTCGCGCTCTGCATGTATTCACCTCAGGCCGGGAGTTGCGCAGATGAGTACCACGGCGATGGCGAGAACCCCAATGAGTGCAGTTCTGGTAAGGCGGATAGGTGTTACAAGCAATATGAAGAGGAAACCCAGGTCTGCAACGCGATAACCCGTCGACGTGGCTCGATCAAGGGAGAGGCTTGCCACGCGTCGGCCACACAGCGACTCGCTGCCTGCCTTCGTGGTCAACCGCTTCCACCACTGAACACTTGGAACAATTAACGATGGAAAAAGCTCACGATCATTTAGTGACGATAGACCAGGACAAAGGTTGTATTCGCGTCTTCCGAATTATGCCGGATGGTGAGCGTGTGCTCTTTACGGAATACCCGCTCCCGGATGCCCATGGCCAGGGATGGACGGATAAAGTGACCGAGTTAGCCCACGTGCTCGGGGAGGATCTGTTTATGGACTCACCGATAACGCGAAAGAGATTTTCCCTCTAGCAATCAGGCTACGGGAACGGAAACAAAGGGGTCAGAACCCTTTAGGAGGGCGGCCTTGAGGCCGCATTTGCGACCCGTCCCAGTTCGGCTATCGACGATAGCCTGGAATCGACCGGTTCCGAGTACTCGTTGTTGTTGAAGATGGGTACGTATTTCGCAGAGCCGGTCGTCGCTGAGAGCCTGCTTGAAGAGGTCGCGATAAGCGGCTTGTCGTAGATGGGCCTCGGAGCCAAGGGTGAGGTATTCCGGGTGTGGATGTACGAGTGGATAGCTCCTACCCAGAGCGTTGGCGTGAAGGGAAAAGGGTTCTGACCCCTTTGTTCCCTGCGCGGAGCACCAAGCGTCAACTTTTCGAACCTAATCTCCCTGGTTTTGCCAGGAAGCGGCCGGGCGATTGAGCTCTCTGATGAGGGCGGCGGGAAGGTCACCTTCACACTTGGCGATTGCCAAGTAGCCGGAGTGCGCGCTATCGGTGACCTTCATGACACATGGTCAGGCTTTGTTGGCCGGCCGCTGGAAGATCTGAAATCGAACCTAAAATATGCTTTGCAGAATGATCATGCGCTTTCCGTCCGTGAAGTAATAAGTAGCGAGAACCAGGCCTGGTTCTCGCTGGATCAACCTCAGCTCAGAGGTCCCGCGTCGATCAATGCTTACGATGTTTGGTCGTTTGAAGTTGGCACGACCAAACCGGCAGGTTCTGAATTCGTCATCTACTTCTCGGAAGGATCAGTGGTCCGAATCGCGTATAAGCGGCCGAGAATTCGCTTGGACTAATGGACGCGTAAAGTCTATGCCTATGTGGGCGGAAATCTGGACTACCCCCGATTCCGCGGACGATTTAATAAGGCACCAGAGCCATTCTCTCGAACTGGACCACTCCTGATTTCACGGACAGATTCATTGAGACAACGAACGCCAATCATCGTCGTCGTGGAAGATTTCGACAGGAAGGGTCGTGTTGCGCGCCTCTTCCACGATCATCTGCGATACCTCGTCACTCCCAAACGCGAGCACGCGATCTGCCGGGAGCAGGGCGAGCAGCAACCCGCGCCAACGCTCGGGGCCATCACCAAACTCCGGCAGGGCGGGCACGATCTGGTAGTTCGTGCCGGTTCGCTTGGCCCAGCGTTTTGCGAGGCGGTCGGCGCCTGAGCGGTTGCCGATGATCAGCAGGGCGATGTCGTGGGTGTCGAGCACGTGCTCCATCACGAGGGCGTTGTGGTAGTCGCTCGCGCCACAGACGAACACGATCGGATAGGTCTTGGACACGGCTGATTTTCCTGTCAGGCACGGTGAAGCGACGACTCGGCGCGGTCGCTGAATCGTGTAGGCGAATGCCCTGTTCAAAGGTCAATAAACGCCGAAGGATGGCGCACCGAACCTAGCTTCGATGCGCCACGGGGCGATCATCGAACGCGGTCAGCTGGTGACGGTGCGTTGGTGTTGCGACCCATCGGCCGTGTGTTCAAGACAGCAACGTGCTGCCTCAAAGCCGGCCTTCATGTCACCGGAAGCCCGGTGCGCCGCCGGCTGAGCCCACCGTACCCGCGCGGTGGCCCGACGCTGGCGCCAGCGGTCACGGTGCGTTGGCAACGTGGTTGCTACCGCAGACGCCAGCAGTATCGGGTGACGCATGGGAGGGTGGACGGGGGCCTGGCCGTGGGCTGGCGAGCCGCCGGTGAGCGCCGTAGCACCTCTGCCATCGGCAGGTGGCAGGCGGACGCGTGTCGTATGATCGTGAGCAGCCATCATCAACTCTCGATAAGTTGGTTTTGGTTAGCGGGTCGGGAGTGCTGATGACACTCTCGGCCCGCGCCTCATGACACGAGGGTCATGGCCACTCGCCCAAGCACAACCTCTGCCCCCGCGAGTGACAACGCGACGTTAGCAAAACAGCGGCGATATCGCCTGTCAGTGATGGCCGATACGTTGTGCACGCCATGCGGACGGTGTGGCTGTCAGTGGAGTCGCAGTGCCACGTCACGCCGCGATGTGGCGAATCGCGTGGGCAACGTCTTGATATCCCGTCTTCGGTCGCATTCGACGGCACGCGGTCCCGTGTCGAGAGTGGCGTAGTGCGCTTGGTCAGGCCTCACCCAACCAATGTCGCCGCACCAGGTGATACACCGGCCGCGCGCAGCGCTTCACCGGCTTCTTGAGATTCCACGCAAGCCACTGTCGTTGACGCAACGACCCTGTGCCCAACGCAAGCGCCAACGTGGTGTCGGGCTCCATGCCACGCCACAGCGTGTAGCGGCCAAGAATCAGGCAGCCATCCACGATGTGTTCGCGCACGGTGGGTTCGGAGGTGAACAGGAAACAGATGCCGGCAGCGGCAGCGGCTTGCGCCACCGCGCGGGAGTAGAAGCCACCGGGTACGGAGGCGACGCTGACGGGGCGGCCGAGTATCTGCTGCAAGCGTTCCACGCTGACGCGCCATTCGGCATCGAGCATCGCGGCGGGCATGCGCGATATTTCCGCCGGGTGCGTGTGCGAATGACTGCCGACGATATGGCCGCTGGCGTCGAGGTCGCGGACAGCATCTGCACTGAGGAAGCCGGAGGTGCCGATGCGGCTGGTGGTGATCATGAAGTGGCCCACCATGCGGCGCTCGCTCAGCAAGTGGGCGATATGCGCGGCGCTGGCGCCGCCATCGTCGAAGGTGAGCAGGCAGGTGGTGTCGGTGGGGAGTGGCGATGTGGTGACGGCTGGAAAGCGCAAGCCGCTGCCAGCGAGTGCGCTGAGCTGTCGATCGAAAGCTTCGCCGTCGAGTTTGTAATGCGCTGCGGCGGGGCCGGGGAAGCCGCTGGCGTCTTCGTGCCCGAGTGCCACCACGTCGTGATACATCAGGGAGGGCGGGTTCATGCTGCGCTCGCTTTGGCGACGGCGCGTCGCCAGCTGATATAGCGCGTGAACCACGGTTGGCCCCAACTGGCGCTGGCGTGGCCGCGCGTATCCAGTGGTTGCGCCAGACCGTGCGCGATATCGGTCAGCCGGGCTTCGAGTGCGTTGAGGTTTTCGAGCACGACGCGGTATTGAATGACTACGTGCGATTCGTGGCGCTCGTCGAAGGGGTAGCTGTAGTAGCCGTAGACGGGGCCGGTATCCACGCCGGCGTCGATGGCCAGCAGGGTCATGCCGACGCGTTGCAGGTCGCGTCGCGTCAGCGCCCAGAAGCAGCCGTGGGCGTTGCGGTATTCCGGGCAGATGCCGGGGTGGAATACGAAGGTGCCGATGCGTGGGATGGCGATGAGTTTTTTCTTGAGCAGTTGTTTGCAGCGGGCGATGACGAGATCGGGTTTCGCTTCGCGCAGGAAGTTCACCACGGCTTCGTCGTTGACGTTGGAGGCGATGATGTGCGGCACGGTGGGTGGTGGGCCGTAGCGGTCGCGCAGGGTGGTGAGGGCGTTGTCCATCCATGCGCGGTCGTTGGAGGCGAGTGCCAGGCGTTGGTAGAAGCGCATGGCGACCACGTCGAGAAAGCGCAGCCAGCCGACGCGCTTGATTTCGCGGCGGACGCGGGCGCGCTTCTGCGGGCCGGTTTCATCGAGGATGACGATGCCGGCGAGTTGCGAGAACGAGGCGAGCCAGGCCGCTAACCCTTCGCGGTCGAAGGTGTCGTTGGCGTGGCAGATGAGGATGGTGCGCATGGGGGGCTAAGGGTGATGTTATAGATGCGTCATCCCTGCGAAAGCAGGGATCCAGTGTCTTTCGCTTCGATGCACGGAAGGCACTGGATTCCTGCTTTCGCAGGAATGACGGTGAGGGGGATGTGCCGTTGATGGTGCATGTAGGGGCTTCTCACGGATGGTTTGAACCTCCATATGCCGGCGGTGGGAATTCATAGTCCCGCCACTGATTCGGATTACCGTCCTTGCCGGCTTCGGCGGCCTTGATGATGTTGCGCATCCCGCGCGCGGTGACGTAGTGCAGTACTTGGCGGTTGAAGGTGTCATTGGCGTGGGAGATGAGGATGGTGCGCATGGGTGGTTAGGACGGGCGACGTTGAATGTGCGTCATCCCTGCGAAGGCAGGGATCCAGTGTCTTTCGCTTCGATGTGCGAAAGGCGCTGGATCCCCGCTTTCGCGGGGATGACGGTGAGGGGGCATGGGAGGCTTAGTGGGGTCGCGGGGTGCTTTCACGGTTGGTGTGTTCCTCCCTGAGACGGTGGCAATTCATGGTCCCGCCACTGATTCGGGTCGCTATCCTTTCCGGCTTCAGCAGCTTTGATGATGTTGCACATCTCGCGCGCGGTGACGTAGTGCAGTACGTGGCCGTCGAAGGTGTCATTGGCGTGGCAGATGAGGATGGTGCGCATGTTATGGGCCCAGTCCAATGTTCTTTATGTTCCCTCTCCCCTCTGGGGAGAGGGTTAGGGTGAGGGGCCAATCTTGCGATGTCGATTCATCAAGCGTGGCCTTGTTGTAGGTTTCCGCGAGCACCCGCCCCTCACCCCAGCCCTCTCCCCGGAGGGGAGAGGGAGTCAAGAGGAAAGCGTTCCCCCATACGCCGGCGGCGGCAATTCATAGTCCCGCCACTGATTCGGGTCACCATCCTTGCCGGCTTCAGCAGCCTTGATGATGTTGTACAGCTCGCGCGCGGTGACGTAATGCAGCACGTGGCGGTTGCCGTCGTTGTAGGTATTTTCGAGGTGTTCGAACATGGCGTGGGTGGGTTCGCCGAGCAGGGTGTCCATGTCGCGTTCTTGTGTGCCGTGGGTGTGCACCTTGATGAAGATCCACTCGGGGCGGCCTTCGACGTGGATGCCGGTGCGTACCCAGTGGTCGACGCGTGCCGGTGTGGGTGGGCAGGCGCGGCGTACGTCGGCGTTCTCGATGCGCGGGATGATGCCGTAGCGGCGGTCGTGCCAATTCAGGCCGAGTGGGCCTTGCACAATCATCAGGTCGCCGCAGGCTTTTCCGCCCACACGCACGGGCACGCCGGTGTCGTGGGACTTGGGGCGCGTGGGGTCGTCGGTGGCGTAGTAGATGGCGTTGACGGTGCGCGTTTGGGTGTCGCTGGGCGCGGAGGGCAGGGTGAAGTCGGCGTAGCAGCCCAGCTCGCGCAGCAGTACCAATTCGTTGTTGATGCCGCACCAACGGCCATCGGCGCGCGAGTTGTCCAGGCACCAGTTGCCGTGGATGAAGCCGAAGCGCAGGCGGCCGCTTTGCGGGTCGCGCGGCAGGGCGCCGTGCCGCGCGTGCAGGATGTCGTTGAAGCGGCTGATGGTGGCGCGAAAGTTGGCTTCGGTGTCGTTGTCGTGGTGCAGGTGTACTTCGATTTCGCCGTAGCCTTCAGCGCAGAGCGAGGCGATTTTTTCCAGGTGTTCTTCGAGGTATTCCTCTTCGGGGTAGAAGAAGGTGTGTTGCGGTGGGCGTCCGTCGGCGTCGCGGTGGGCGGAAGCCAGCGTGCGGTAGTCCAGGCACCAGCGGTCGACGCGTTGGCGTTGGGTGGCGAGGTCGGCCTTGTTCCAGGCGGGCTCGAAGTGGTCGACGAAGCAGAACATCACATGCACCTTGCCCTGCGGCGTCGGGCGACGCCGACGCAGGTAGCTGCCGAGCCAGATCTGCATGTTGCGGGCACGCACGGCGGCGGTCAGCGCGACCAAGGCGCAGGCGACCAGCAGCACGGCGATGACGGTGAGCGCACCGGGCATCATGCGTTGGCTCCCGTTGGCACCAGCGTCAGCAGTTGCTCGGCGTTGTTGCGCCACTGACGTTCGCGCACCACGTAGTCGCGGGCGGCGGTGCCGATGCGCTCGCGTTCGTCGTTCTGCAGGGTGAGGTCGAGCACGCGTTGTACGCACAGGGCCGTATCGCCGCGCGGGAACAGCCAGCCGGTGTGGCCATCGCGAATCACTTCGGCCACAGGCGCATAGTCGGGCGCCACTACTGCCACGCCCATCGCCATCAGCTCGAACAGTTTCATCGGCGAGCCGTAGAGGTTGGAGTCGGGCAGCACGGCGTAATCCATGCAGGCGATCCACGCGGGAATGTCGTCGTGTGGCACGCGGCCGGGCAGCAGTACGCGGTCGCTGAGGCCGCGTTCTTCTACCAGGGCGCGCACGGCGGGCAGGGTGCGCCCGTCGCCTACCAGCACCAAGGCGAGTTGCGGCTGCTCGCGCAGGCGCGCGGCGATGGCTTCGACAAAGCCATCCACGCCGTGCCAGTGGGCGAACACGCCGATATGGCCGCACACCACGCGCCCAGTCAGACCATGTTGGCGGCGCAGTTGATCGCGGTCGAAGCGTGTGGGGTTGAAGCGGGTGAGGTCGGCGGCGTTAGGCGAGATGACCGAGGGGGCGATAGCGCCATAGGCGGCTTCGGCTTCCGCGCGGAAGTAGTTGGAAATAAACACCAGCCCGGTGCTGTGGCGCAGGCACCAGCTTTCGACGCGGCGGGCGAGATGCGTCAGGTGCAGTGGGCGCACGCGACGCACGAGGGCGGAGTCGTTGATCTCCAGCACCAGCGGAATGCCGTGACGGCGCGCCAACCACACGGTGGCGAACAGGAACAGCGAGTAGCGCTCGTAGATCAGCTGCGGGCGCTGCTTGCGGATGGCCGCGCCCATGCGCACCAAGGTGACGAGGTTGTAGGCGAGTTCCATGCACTCGAACACAACGCCGGGTAGACGCGCGATCAGGCCGTGCAGGCGGCCGCGCCCGGCGGTGGCCTGGCTGGGCGGCTCATGTTCCGGGTCGGCGCCGGGAAAGGAGATGACGGTGACGTCGTGCCCGAGGTCGCGCAAGGCATGCACGATGCCGCGGATATGCACGCCTTCCACGTGTCGGCCTTGCGTGCGGTGGTGGTAGATGATCTTCATGCGCCATCCGCTGGCAGTGGCTGGAAGGTGTGTCCCCTGGCCAGCCATTCGGGCAACAGCTGGCTGAGCGCTTCGGTGGCTTTGTCGCTGTCGTCGTGCATCAACAGGATGTCGCCGGCACGTGGCGGCTGCGCGCGCAGGCGGGCCACCAGTGCGTCGCTGGTGCCTTGCTGGTAGTCGAGGCTGTCGTAGGACCAGTAGACGATGCTGCGCCGATGGCGCGCGCAGTACAGCAGCAAGGAGGGCGCCATATGGCCTTGCGGCGGGCGCACGCGATGGTGGCGGCGCTGGTCGAAGACTTGCAGCACGTCGTCGGTGCGCTGGAATTCGTCCAGTTTCTGCTGCAGCGACATCGGGCGGAACGACCAGTGGCTGTAAGAGTGGTTACCGATCATGTGGCCGTCGGCCACGATGCGCTCGACCAGTTGCGGGTGCTTTTCCGCACGATGGCCGACCAGAAAGAAACTGGCGCGGATGCCATGCCTGGCGAGCAGATCGAGCAGACGCGGCGTGCACGATGGGTGCGGGCCGTCGTCGAAGGTGAGATAGAGCGCGTTGCCTGTCGCCGGGCCGCGCGTCTGCACTAGCCCGGCAGGCAGCAGGTTGAGCAGTTGCTGCTTCCTGGGCCGGAGCATCATGCGATGGCCCCCACGGATGACGGCGTGCCTTCGGCAACGCCGCGCATGATGGCGTCGAGACGGTCGACGTTGTCTTCCCAGCGAAATCCGGCGGCGTGTGCAGCGATGCGCTCGTCGTCCCAGTCACGCTGGCTGGCTTCGACCAGTGCGCTGGCAAGCGCGGGGATATCGTGGGGTGGCACCAGCAAGCCTGCCCATTCGGGTACGACTTCCGGTATGCCGCCCACACGGGTGGCGACCACGGGCGTGCCGCAGGCCATGGCTTCCAGCACCACGTTGGGCACGCCTTCGTTGTGGCTGGGGAGGCACAGCAGATCCGCGGCGCGGAACCAGTCGCCAAGTTTGTCGTGCGATACCGGCCCTACCCAGGTGACGCGCTTGATGCAGTTCAGTGCGGCGGCGCGTTCGCGCAAGGCCATGCCGTAGGTGCCGTCACCCACGTAGACCAGCCGCGCGTGCGGATGGGCGGCCATCAGCGCCGGAAACGCTTCCAGCAGGTCGCCGCATCCCTTGCTCTCCTTGAGGTTGCCCACGTAGAGAATCAGCGGAGCCTCAGACGACAGGCCGAGTGTCTCGCGCGCCAATTCCCGCGAGCCAGGTGCGAACAGGTCCTGATCGACGCCGTTGTAGAGCACGTGGACCTGGGAGAGCTTCGCGCCCAGTGTCACTGCCTTCTCCGCAAGCGCACGGCTTACCGCCACCACGGCACTGGCGCCGCGCAAGGCGGAGCGGATCTGTATGCGATGCAGCACATGTTCGGCCTGCACGTTGAGATCACTGCCATGCACTTTCACCACGTAAGGAATGTGCAGGCGGCGTGCCAGCCAGCCGGCTGCGGCGGCATCGGGGTAGGCCCAGCTCGCCAGGATGCAGTCGTAATGCGCGGCGCGTATTTGCCGGCCGCGTTGCCACAGCAGTGAAAGCAGCCAGCACAGGGCGTGCAATGGCCTGCCGATGCGCGGCAGGTAATAGAACACGAAGTGGTCGCTGCGAATGTTCTTGACGATCACCTGGCGCCGCGTGGCGTTGTTGCGCTCGGTGAAGCTGACCGACGTCAGCACATCCACATCATGGTGTTGCGCCAGCCGCTCGAACTGCTGGCGATTAAAGGCGCCGCGCAGTGGATCCCACGGCGTGGGAAACAGGTTGGTAAGGATCAGTATGCGTAGTCGCATGGTGCTCGATCCGTCACGCCGTGGTAGAGCAGGGCATAGCGCCCGGCCATGGTTTCCAGTGTGCCGTTTTCTTCCACCCATGCGCGGGCGGCACGGCCGCAGGCGGTGGCGCGCTGGGGTTCGCGCAGCAGGGACAGAATGGCGTCCGCCAGTGCGGTGGGATCACCGGGTGGCACCAGTCGACCGGTTTGGCCTTCGTGCACGATTTCCGCGTTGCCGCCGACGTCGGTGGCAACGATGGGCAAGGCCACCGCGCAGGCTTCCAGCAGGGCAATGGAGTAGCCCTCGCTGAGCGAGGAAAGCACAAACAGGTCCAGCCCTTGCAGCAGCTCGTGCACATCGGTGCGGTCGCCGAGAAAGTGCACGCTGTCGCCCACGCCTTCTTCGGCGGCTTCGCGCTGCAGTTCGGTGCGGAGTTCACCGTCGCCGATCAGCACCAGTGCGGTGTCCGGGCGTTGTGAGTGCAGACGGCCAAACGCGCGAATCAGCCCGACCTGGTCCTTGGCCCAGTTGAGCCGGCCCACGTTGCCGAGCAAGGTGTGCTCATCCGGCAGGTTGAGCAGGCGATGCAGCTTGCCGCGCATGCTGGCAGAGGCTGGCGCAAAGCCATCCAGCGCGATGCCATTGGGCACTACGTGGGTTTTGGGCCAAGGCAGGATGCCCAGCGTAATGGCATCGCGCCGCGCCGCTTCGCACACGGTGACCACGGTGTCGGTGCGCGTGAGTGCGCGGCGGTAGAGCCATTCGCGCCGCGCCGTGTGCTGGTTGATGCCCATGCCGTGGCGTGTGTTGATGACCCGGTCCACGCCGAGCCCCAGGCTGGCCAGCACGCCGAGGTAGTGCGCCACGGCGTTGTGGGTGTGGAGCACTTCGGTGTCGTGCCGGCGAATCAGGTCGCGTGCCCGCGCCAGTGCACGCAAGTCCAGACCACGTCGTTTATGACAGCCGTTGACAGGTATGCCCATTGCGTCGAGTTCATGCGCTTGCGAGCCGGGCTCGAACAGGCACACCACCTGGCAGCGATGGCCTTGCCGGTGCTGCAGCTTCACCAGCTCCAGCACCATGCGCTCCAGTCCACCACGGTTGAGGTTCTCGACGACGTGGGTGATGTTCAATCGGAAAGCTCCGAAACGGTGAGCCGCGTCTTGCCGCTCTTGGTGAGTGGGATGCTGTCGACGAAGTGGCAGTCCACCGTCACGCTGTCGCCGAGCACCTTGAAGATCTCGTGACGGATGAAGGCCAGCGAATCGTCATCGAAGGCGGGGCCGCGCACGATCGACAGATCCAGCCGGTCGAGCTGCCGTTGCACCAGCTGGTATTGGCTGACGCCTTTGGTTTCCTTGAACAGGAACGGGAAAAACATGCCGGGCAGGATGCGGCCGTCCGGTGTGCGGATGGCATCGAGCACGCGGCCATCCACGCGGCTGATCAGCGGCAGGCCGCGCCCGCAGCTGCAGGTATGGTGGGCCGGCGTCGCAAGGTCGGTCGTGGCATAGCGGATGAACGGCATGCCATGGTTGGAGAGATCTGTAACGATCACTTCACCGGTGTCGCCTTCAGCGGGCGCGTCAGGGGTTTTCAGCAGTTCCACCACGAGATGGTCGCTGCTGAGGTGCATGCCTTCGTGGCGATCGCATTCGGCGGCCACCATCATGAATTCGCGGCAGCCGTAGGTATTGAACGCGGGGCAGCCGAAGGCTTCTTCGATAATGGCGCGCTGGAAGTCGTGCACGGCTTCGCCACAGGCAATGAAGGCGCGTGGCCGGTGGACGCGGCGGCCGGTGGCCAGCATCCATTCCGCAAGACGCACCAGCGGGCCCATATAGCCAAGCAGCACCTGCGGCTTGAACGCATCGATGGCGTCGGCGTACTCCGCCATGTTGAATTCGGTCATGTGGAAGCTGTTGACGATGCGGCGCGAGAAGGCAGCGTGGTAGAGCCGGTCCTTCATCTTTTGCTTCCACGGCAGCGTGCCGACGCCGGCGCCCCACAGCATCAGGCTGCGACTGCCCAGTGGCGCGCCCGCCCAGTTGTAGCCACGCCACATCACCGCATGTCGGCGGCTGTTGCTTTCGCGCGTGTAGCCGAAGCGCATGGGCTCGCCGGTGGAGCCACCGGTGGCTTTGTACAGCAGTTTGTCGCGCAGCGAGGTGGCCTTGAGATCCTCGAAATTGGCGCGGATGTCGGCCTTGGTGAGCAGCGGCAGCCGGGCGTAGTCGTCCATGTTGCGGATGTCGTCCGGCGTCACGCCCAGCTCGCGCCATTGCTTCTGGTAGTAGGGCACCTCGCGATAGCAGTGCTCCAGCAGCTGCTTGAGACGCGCCCACTGCAGCTGTGCCATCTGCGCGGGCGACAGCCATTGGTCGCGCTCGTAGCGGTCCAGCCACGATAAGGTGTCGCGCCTTCTCAGCCCTGTTTCGTAGGCGGGGAAAAGTACCCGCCGGAATGCTGTTTCGTAGAACGTACCCATGTGGGGTCCCTCCTGAAACGTCGTGTTACCCCGCCGTTTGCAACAACACGGCCACCAATACATAGAGACCGACAATGCTGCCCATGGCCGCAGGCACCCATCGCCAACCACCGTCGTGCAAGGTGAACAAACGCAAGCCGGGAAGCCGCTGTCGCGCGCCGATGTAGTAGCCGGTGACCACGGCCAGAATCAGGTAGAGCACGATCATGTAGCTTCGGCTGAGGAAGAACGCCGTAGTGAACATGCCGCACAGCGAAAGCAGCAGGGTCAGTGCCAGAGGGCGTTCCTTCTGCCATGCGTCGTTCTGATCAGCGTCACCGGATGTTGGCTTGTAGCGCAGCACGACCGCCATCATCCAGAAGCTGTAGCCAACAAAGGCAAGCCACAACACATAGCCGACAAAGCCTGCTTCGGCCAATACCAGCACGAAGGAGTTGTGTGCGGTCAGTTCGTTGTATTCGGTGAAGTTGCCGGCGCCTACGCCAAACAGCGGATGCGACATGAACATGTGCAGGCCGGAGTACCAGGCATCCACGCGCCCGTTGGCCGATTCCTCACCTGCATCGAGCTCCTGCATGCGTGACGACAGCAGCTTGAGGCAGGCCAGGCCCACCACACCAAGCACACTGGCGGTGAACAGGCCGCGCCGGTACCAGACATAAGCGCCGGCCACTACCAGCACCGCCAGCAAGGCGCCGCGGGAGTTCGTGAGGCGAATGCCATAGAGCAGCAGCGCCGCACCCGCGAGCCAGCCATAGCGTGCGACGAACCCGGCGCGACGACTGAGATAGACAGTCATCGGCAGGGCGGCGACGAACAGCAGGCCGAGATCGTTGGGGTCGTTGAAGATGCCTACGTATTGGACGCGACCGTCTTCGCCCACCGGGATGCCGGTCCAGCCCATGCCGGTCTGTGCTTGTCCCACACTGTGCAATGCCAGTACGAACGAACACAGCACGATCACCTTCATGGTGGTGATGACGTGCTCGCGCGTGGTGCAAGCCGCTGAGAGGATGAAAAAAGCGATCACCGCAGGGCCAAATTTGCCGAGCTGATCCGCCATGCCGCCAACCCAGCCATTGGTGGCCTGCGAAATCATCAGCACCAGCAGAAACGCCGGCAAGACCGCGAATTGCGGCGCGGCGAATGTGCGCGCGCGGGAACCCATCCAGGCCAGGAACGCCAGAATCAGCACCACCGGCAGTACCGGCACGCCCACCAGTGCGGTCACGTAATCCTGCGGACGCACAATGGTGAGTACGAGATAGAGCAGGATCAGTGGGAACATGCTGGCGTCGCCCCGTGAACAGTGGGCCGGCCGGATGGCGGATAGCTCATCAGCCTGGGCAGGGTCAGCATGGCGGCGAACCATCCCGTGCCCATGTTGCGTTCCACCGCAAGGCGGTAGAGCGCGTAGCGGTTCGAGGCGGGTTGCGGGTTGGTGCCGGGGATGTAGCAACAGGCCAGTTCGTAGCCGGCGTCGCGCGTCATATCCATCACGCGCTCGTCATAGGCACGCTCGCCGCCCACCGGATAGGACATGTGCAAGGGCATGTCGCCCAGTTCGCGCAGCAGGGTGTCGCGCGACTCGCAGATTTCAAAAGCCAGTTCGGCCGGCGGCAGCTTGGAGAGCATGCGGTGATGTACGCCATGCGAGCCGAACTCGAAGCCATCCGCGTGCATTTCGCGAATCTGGTTCCAGGTCATGGGCTGGCATTCGGGCGGCGCCACTTCACCAGGCATGCGCCATTCCGTGGCCAGTCGGCGGGTCATGGCGGTTTGGATGAGCGCGTCGAGCTCCTTCATATGGTCAAGCACCATCGCAGCGAGCTGGCGGCGCGCCTGGCGCTCCACGGGCATCGGCATGCTGATGCCCAGCTCAGGCAGTTCGAGTCGCTCGGCGGGGCTGAGCAACATCAGGTGTACCAGCCAGTCGTAGGCATAGGGCCGGCCCGTGTCGATATGGCCGGTGGAAACAAAGAACGTGGCCGGCACGCCTAGCTCGCGCAGAATCGGATAAGCCACGTGGTAGTTGTCGTCGTAGCCGTCGTCAAACGTCACCACCACGGCGTCGACGGGAAGCTCCTTGCCGGCGTTGAGCGTGGCGGCGACGTCGCTGAGGCGCATCGGGTGGTAGTGCGCCTTGATGTGCTGCATCTGCTCACGGAAACCTTCCGGCGTGGCGCTGATCAGTTCCAGATCAAAATCGTAGGTGGCCGGATCGGGCAGCGGCATCACGCGGTGGTAGGCGAGCACGCGCAGATCCTTGCGCCACCACGAGCGCATCCGTTGCAACGAGTGCAGCAGGCCGCTGCTGTAGCACAGCTCGCCAAGCTGTCCTCGCAGGCCAACCTTGGTGCCACTGTCTTCCAATGACGTCACCATAAATTCAGTCCACGATTGCGGGCGAAGGTGACCAGAGCCTGGGCCGCAAACAGATTGAGGTAGAAAAACGCGACCGCCAGCTTCACCGGAAGCCAGTGCGCGAACACTGGCAACAGGCGACCCGCAAGCACCAGTACGCCGCCGAGCAGCAACAGCACGAAAGTGGCGGTGCAGGCGAGGTGATAGGTGGTGAGGTAGGTGGATGTCATGGCCAGCAGCAACAGCAGCCACGGCGCGACGAGACGTAGCAATTTGTGGCTGACGAAGCGGAACCACGCCGGGTTGCGCCACGGTGTCAGCAGCCACGGTGCGAGCTGTACCAGCTGGCAGTTGCCGGCGAGTGTGCGGATCTTGCGCACGCGTTCTTCGGCCGGCACCTGGGTCACGCGATCCCATGCGAGCGCGCGCGGTTCGAAGATCACGCGCTTGCCGGCGGCGATGACGCGCATGGGCACCAGCACATCGTCGAGCACCGTACCTTCGGGCAACGGCTTGTACAGCTCGCGGCGCATGGCATAGATGGCGCCGCTGACGCCGATGGTGGAGCCTGATTGGCTTTCGGCGTAGCGGATCATTTTCTCGTAGCGCCAGTAGGCATCCACGCTGTGGGCAAAGCCGGTTTCGGCATCTGCAAGCAGCAGTTCGCCGCCGGCCGCGCCGACGGTGGGGTCGGCCAGGTTGGCGACCAGTTCGCGTAGGGCCACCGGCGCCAGCTTTTGGCGCACGTCGGTGAGCATCAGTACCTCACCCTTGGCGACGGCGATGGCGTCATTGAGGCAGGCGGCCTTGCCGCGACGATCCTTGAAGTCCAGTACACGCACGCGTGGATCGCCGAAGTGACGCGCGAGACTGGCGGTGGCATCGCTGCAGCCGTCGCAGACGATGATGATTTCGATCTGGTCGCGCGGGTAATTGAGCGTGCCCAGGTTGGACAGCTTGGTCTGGATGAAGCGCGCGCCATCGCGCACGGCGATGACCACCGACACCGTGGGCGTGATGGTCTGCTTGTTTATTGGTTTCGGCGCAAAGCGTGCCTGCAGCCAGATCCACGCGGGATAGCCCGCGAAGACATAGACCAGCAGCAGCCAGCAGGCGATGAACACGGCGTAGGCCAATCCGATCATCTCCATTCCCCCTGTGAACCCGTACACAATTAACGCATCGCTTCCCTGCGTCCTCACCGTCATCCCCGCGAAGGCGGGGATCCAGTGTCTTCAGGCGCTACCGGAAGGCTAAAGTCGCTGGATCCCCGCCTTCGCGGGGATGACGTTCTACTTGATGTTTCCAATGTCCCTTCACGATTGCGGCCCTGTTTTGAGCATGAACAACGCTAGATGCTGATCAGCGTTTCCCGAATAGCTTTCGTAACCTCTGTCCCAACGGCGCCGCTTTCTCCTCGGGCGCCGGCGGTGTTTCCGGCAGCTCCGCTGCCAATGTGCCCAGCGTGCCGTTGGCAATGTCGAGCAAGTTCAGCCGCACGCCGGTGTCACGTTGCACCCGCGCCGCCATCTCCACGGCGAGCAAAGAGTGGCCGCCGATATCGAAGAAGTTGTCGCTGGTGCGCACCTGCGTGATGTGCAACAGATCGCGCCAGATGTCGGCAAGCAGCTGTTCGCCGCGCGTCTTCGGTTGCACGGCGAGCTCCGACAGGTCGTCGGTGTGGGCGCCGGGCAAGGGCAAAGCAGCTGTGTCCACACTGCCATCGGGTAGCAGCGGCAGCTGGTCGAGCAGCACCAGATGCCTCGGTACCTCGTTGGCGGAGAGCGCGTTGCCAAGCACGGTGCGGAGTTGTTCGCGATCCAGCGCATGACCGGGCGCAGCGACGGCGTAGGCATCGACCTGGGTTTCGCCGTCGGCGTTGGTGCGCGCCACGGCGATGGCCTGGGCGACACCGGCTTGTGTGCACAGCAGCGTTTCCGCAGCGGTGGGATCGACGTCATGGCCAAGTACGCGCAGGCGACGATCGTAACGACCGAGTGGCTGCAATTGGCCGTCCGCGAGGCGGCGAGCGCGAATGCGGGTGGAGACAAGCCTTGGCGTGTTGGGCAGGTCGACCGCTCGCAACGACGTTGCGCGCTTGCCGAACGGCGCGCTGAGCGTCTCACCACTCAAGTGCAATTCGCCAATGGCGCCGACGGGGCTGGGGCGCTGCTGTGCGTCCAGAATCCAGGCGTGGGTGCCGGGCAGCGCATGCCCGCTGTGTACGCCATCGTCCGGGCGCTCGATCTGACCGATAGTGGCAATGATGGCGCTGTCGTCGGCGCCGTGCAGGCTCCACACGCCGGCGCTGCGCTTGGCGAGTTCGGTTGCCAGCGTCGGCGGCGGTGCGCTGACGGTGCATACGGCCTTGAGCTGCGGTTGACCTTCCCATCCGGTGGCGAGCAGTGATTGCCATTGCGCAGGCGGTGCAAACACCACGTTGGCGTCGCTGGCCTGTATCAGCCCGGCGAGGGCTTCGCCGTCGGCCTGGTGGTTGCCGAGCACGAACTTCGCACCGCTGCACAAGGGCAGCAGGCGCTCGATCACGGACAGGCCGGTGGTGGTCGGGGCCGTGCCGAGTACGCGGTCGGTTTCCGCGATGGCCAGCGCGTCGCGCGTGCCCTGCAGCAGCTGGGCGAGCGCGCGATGGGTTACGGCAGCGCCGCGCGATTGTCCACGTTCGCCCGGTACATACATTGCAAAAGCAACATCGTCGGGTGAGGGATGTTGATCGCGTGCGCGCTCAGCGGAGGCCGCGATGATTTCGCTGGTATCCGTATCCAGCCACAGGGCTTTGCCGTTGGGCCAGCTCAGCGCGGCGTCCAGCTCCGAATTGCCCACCAGAACCGATACGCCGGCGTCGTCGATGATGTCGCGTAGCCGAGCAGGCGGATCCTCGGGGTCGAGCAGCACCAGCGTGCCACCCGTCTTCAGCGTGCCGAGCAGGGCGGCGAGCCGGCCAACGCCAGCAGCGGCGCAAAGCCCGACGGCGGTACCGGTGCCCACGCCACGCGCACGCAGGCAGGCAGCGATGCGATTGCTGCGTGCTTCCAGCTCCGCGTAGGGGGTATTCCAGTTGCCCACCGCCAGGGCGGGCCGTTGGGGATAACGATCGGCCTGTGTTTCGAACTGCGTGATGACGTCGGTAATCGCCGCGTCGGCGACGTCGTTCGATGTATTCCATTGCCTCAGCTGGGCCAGCTCATCGTCGTTGGCGGCGATCAGTGCGTCGATGGTCTGCTGCGGATCGGCACTGACCCGCGCCATCAGCGTGAGGTAACGATCGCGCTGCAGCCTTGCCGTAGCCGCCTGCAGGATGTCCGCGTTGTAGGTGACGCCGCCAAGCAGCCCCTTGGTGTTCTCCAGGAACCACAGGCCCAGGTCTTCGGTGGCGCCACTCTGGAACAACAGGATCTGCTCGTGGTGCAGTCCACCCCAGTCGACGATGCGCTGGCGTGCGTCCTGGAACGAGAACAGCGCCTGGTACAGCACGGCGCCATTGCCATGCCCGCTGCGCAGCTCGCGTTGCAGGTATTCCAGCGGCACATCCGGGTGGCCGAAGCTTTCGATGGCGGCGTCCTTCACCTGCCGCACGAAGTCGATGAAGCGTTGTGACGGATCGACACTGATATGCAGCGGCAGCAGGTTGTTGAAGTAGCCCATCACCGCTTCGACTTCGGTCTGGTTGCGCGCACGCACGGGCGTACCGACCACCAGGTGGCGTTCGCCGGTCATGCCGCTCAGCAGCACGTAGTACAGCGCCAGCAGGGCCATGTTGAGCGTGGCGTCCGCCTGGCGCGCCACGTTGTGCATGGCGTCGGTGGCGTCCTTGGGCACGCGAATCCATTCGGTGCGGCCGACGCCCGACATGCCCGGGCGGCGCGGATGGTCGGTGGGCAGCGCACGGGTTTCCTGCGCTTTGGCCAGGCGGTTCTGCCAGTAGCCCAGTTGTGCCTTGAAGGGTTCGCTCTCCAGCCAGGTGGCGTGCCACGCGGCGAAGTCGCCGTAGCTGACGGGCAATTCGGGCAGCGGCGAAGCGCGACCTTCGGCAAAGGCTTTGTAGAGCTGTGAGAGTTCGGCATACAGGATGTCGAACGACCAGCCGTCCCATATGATGTGGTGCGGCATGAAGAAGAACACATGCTCGTCGTGTGCCAGCTTGAACATGTGAGCGCTGAACAGCGGGGCGCGCGTGAGGTCAAACGGCGTGTCGGTGAGCTGTTGCAGGCGCTGCATCAGCACGGTCTCGCGCTCGCTCTCCGGCAGTGAGGAAAGGTCCTCCGCCGGGAACAGCGTCAGTGCGATGTCCTGCACCACTTGTTCCACATCGTCGCCGCTGCGCTGGAACGCGGTGCGCAGGATGGGCTGGCGACGCATCATTTCCTGCAGGGCCTGATCAAACGCCGCTTCGTGGAGCGCGCCGCTCAGGCGATGGGCCGAGGGTGCGTTGTAGGTGACGCGGCCGGGCTGCAGTTCTTCCAGTGCCCACAGGCGGCGTTGCATCAGCGACAGCGGAGCGCGCTGCTGATCGCCGCGACGACGGATGGCCGGCGCCGCGACAGCCGTGCCACTGGCCTTGAGCTGGTCGATGGTGGCAGCGAGGCTGGCGATGGTGGGCGCGTCGAACAGGGTGCGGAACGACAGGGTGATTTCGAACTCGCGGTTGAGGCGTGCGGTGAGTTGCGCCGCCAGCAGCGAGTGACCACCAAGGGCGAAGAAGTTGTCGCGCACGTCGAGGCCAGGCAGGGCGAGCACGGCTTCCATGGCGGCGGCGACGCGCTGCTCGGTATCGGTTTGCGGTGCCTGGCGTTCGCGGCTGGCCGCTACCGTCTGCACCGGTGGCGCGGGCAGCGATTTGCGGTCGATCTTGCCGTTGGGCAGCAGCGGAATGGCGGGCAAGGCCATCATGTGCTGCGGCACCATGTAGTCGGGCAGGCGCTGACGCAGCCGCGGACACAGGTCGGTTTCCTCGATGGCGGCGCCTTCGGTGGGTACTACATAGGCGACGAGCCGCACGTCGCCGGGGCGGTCTTCGCGGGCCACCACGACGGCACGTGCCACCTCAGGCAGGTCAGCAAGCGCGGTTTCGATTTCGCCGAGTTCAATGCGGTAGCCGCGAATCTTCACCTGGAAATCCAGACGCCCGCGATGTTCGAGCTGGCCGTTGGCTAGCCAGCGGCCACGGTCGCCGGTGCGGTACATGCGCGCGCCGGCCGTACTGACGAACGGATCGGGAAGAAATCGTTCGGCGTTGAGTTCGGGGCGATTGAGATAGCCCAGAGTGACGCCATCGCCGCCGATAAACATCTCACCCGGCATGCCTAGCGGGCAGGGCGCGGCGTGTTCATCAAGGATGTAGACCGTGGTATTGGCGATCGGCTGGCCGATGAAGATGCCGGCGCGCGGTGCATGCACACGCCACAGCGTGGACCACACGGTGGTCTCGGTGGGGCCGTAGACATTCCACAGCTCGGCGCAGCGTTCCAGCAGCAGCTCGGCGAGATCCAATGGCAACGGTTCGCCACCGGCGAGCGCTTTGAATCCGGCGCGACCCGGCCAGCCCGATTCAAGCAGGATGCGCCAACCGGCGGGCGTCGCCTGCATGAAGGTAGCGCCGCTTTCCTCCACCAGTTTGCGCAAGGCCGCGCCGTCGCGCACGTCGTCATAGCTGGCCAGCACGATGGCGGCGCCCACGCTGAGCGGCAGCATCAGCTCCAGGAAGGCGATATCGAACGACAGCGTGGTGACGGCGACCAGGCGGTCGTCTTCGCCGATGCCCGGCGCCTGCTGCATGCTGCTGATGAAATTGGACGTGGCGCGATGCGGGACGCGCACGCCTTTCGGTTTGCCGGTAGAGCCGGAGGTGTAGATGAGATAGGCCACCGACTCTGGCGTGGCGGCTTGGTCATCGCGCGGCAAGCGTTCCGGGCTGGCTGCGTCGATGGCAGCGGCATCGCGCGTGAGCGATAACACTTGTGATTCGGGAAACGCGAAGGCGGCTGAGGCGGTGTCGTCGACGATCAGTGCAGCGAGAGCGGCATCTTCCGCCATGAACGACAGTCGCTCCGCCGGAAAACTCGGGTCGAGCGGCACGTAGCCGGCGCCCGACTTCAGGACGGCGAGCAACGCGGCGACCATGTCTGCGTTGCGTGACAACGAAAGGCCTACCAGGCTGCCGTGACCAATGCCGCGTGCACGCAGCACATGGGCCATACGATTGGCACGCGCTTCGAGCTGCGCGTAGGTCTGTGGATGGTTGCCGGTGGCGATGGCGATACGCGACGGTGCGCGGTCCGCTTGTATTTCGAAATACTCGTGGGCCAGTCGCTGCGAAGGATACGGCGAGCGCTCGGGCTGCAGGGCTTGCAAGGCTACGCGCGCGGCATCGGATACCAGTGGCAGCGCCGCACCGGCGGTTTCCGGTGCGGTCGCAGCATGACGCAGCAAGGTGGCATAAGCATCCAGCCAGGCACGGATGGTGGCGGCATCGAACAGATCGGTGTTGTACTGGCATTCCAGACGCACGCCGCCGTTGACCTGGACGGCGTTGACGAACAGCTCAAAGTTCTCGAAGGCGCGCGGGTTCCCAGCGAATTCGAACGAGAGCCCCGGGAAGCTCACCGTGCGCTCGTCCAGCGCCTGATCCAGATTGAACAGCACGCTGACCAGCGGCAGCCGGCCCGGGTCGCGCGGCAGCGCCAGACGTGCCAGCAGGCTGCCCAGCGTGTATTGCTGGTGGTCGAAGGCGTCGAGCAGATCACCGCGCACCTGCACCAGGCTGTCGGCAAACGGCGCGGCGGGATCGATGGCGACGCGCAGCGGCAGTACGTTGACGCAATGGCCCACCAGCGCATCGTGACCGCCCGCGGCCTGACCGGCGGAAGGGATGCCGATCACCACGTCATCCTGGCCACTCAGGCGCTGCAACAGCAGGCCGAATGCGCTCAGCAGCGTGGCATACAGGCTGGCGCCACGTTGCGCGCCCATGCGCTTGATGTCGGTGATCAGTGCGGCATCGAGTGTCAGGTCCTCGCGGCGCGAGGCGAAGCTGCGATGGCGCGGGCGCGGATGATCGGTGGGAAGGTCGAGCGAGGGCGTGGCATCAGCGAAGCGCTTGAGCCAGTACGCTTCGGCGGCCCGACCGTCCTCGCTTTGCGCGTGCGACGTTTCGGCCAGTGCGTAGTCGGCGAAAGCGTGCGCCGCTTCAGGCCCAGGGCTCGCGCCCAGTTGCTGCGCATACAGCGTCGCCAAGTCGTGAACGATCACGCCGAACGACCAGCCGTCGCACACGATGTGATGTGCCGTGAACACCAGCAGGTGATCCTGGGGGTCCAGTTGCAACAGCTCGGCGCGGACCAGCGGCCCTTTCTCCAGATCGAAGGGTGTGGTCACGGCGTGCTGAAGGGTCAGCTCGATATCGGCGTCGCGCTCGTCCGCGCCCAGCCAGGATAGGTCGCGCACAGGGCAGGGAAGATCCTGCTGCGCGGCGATATACAGCTCATCACCATCGTTACTGAAGGTGGCGCGCAGGGCTTCGTGGCGATCCATCAGCTGCTGCAATGCAGCCTGCAACGCCGAGACGTTCAATTCGCCATGCAGACGCAGCGAGATCGATTCGTTATAGGCCAGCGACGCTGCCGGCTCGAGCGTCGAGGCCAGCCACACTTCGCGCTGCGGTGCTGTGGGTGGCACCACGCGCGAAAGCGCAGAGCCCGCAAACGGATCGTAGTCCACGGCCACTGATGCGGCGGACAGCGGCAAGTCGTTCGGGCTCATGCGTTGACCCTCATGTATTTGCCGGGCACGTCCGGGTTCGGAACGAACCAGGCGGGGCTGCCGTCCTGATCCTTGCCGAGCCGCGCACCGATCACCGGTGGGCGGTTTGCGTCGAACGCGAGCGTTTCCACATTCTTGTTACGCGGCAGAAATTCGGCTTCTTGCATCTCCAGCACCGATTCCTTGAAGGCCTTGGCGATGGCGACGAAGTCCTGCTCGCTGTGCGAAGTGGTGAAGAAGCAGGGGAAGTTGTCCAGCACGTGGATGCCGCGGCTGCGCATCATGGCGAACAGCAGATCCTGCAGCGGGTGGTCTTCGGTAAAGCTGGTCTTCCACACCGACGAGAAATGCACTAGCTGGATCGGTGCGCCCACGCTGGCGCAGAACGCATTGAGTTCGTCCATCAGCAACGCGGTGCGCGCGTTGAGGCGCTCCTGCAGGGCGGCACCGTTGGTCTTGAGGTGATCGAGCACGGCGTGCGCGGCGGCCAGGGCCAGCGGGTGGCGTACGAAGGTGCCGGCAAAGTAAGTGACGCCGACGGTGGGGATCGATGCGTCGCCGTACTGCCAGCTGCCGCCATCCAGTGCATCCATATAGCGACGCTTGCCGGCGATGACGCCGATCGGGAAACCGCCACCGACCACCTTGCCGTAGGAGGCGAGGTCCGCGTCGATGCCGAGCACCGCTTGTGCACCGCGTGGATGCGAACGGAAGCCGGTGACGACTTCGTCGAAGATCAGCAGTGCGCCGGCATCTGCCGTGATGGCGCGCAGTTCCTTGAGGAAGTCGCGCGGCTGGAAGTCCGGGCGACGGCTTTGCACCGGTTCCACCAGTACGGCGGCGATGCTGGAGGCGCGCTCTCGGATGATCTGCAACGACTCGGGCGTGCCGTAGTCGAGCACCAGCACGTTCTCGGAGGTGTTGCGCAGAATGCCCGGTGCCGCCGGCACGGAGCGCAGCTTCTTGGTGCCGCGCACGATTACTTCGTCGAAGATGCCGTGGTACGAACCGGTGAAGATCACTAAGGTGTCGCGACCGGTAACGGTGCGTGCAATGCGGATGGTGCCCATCACGGCTTCGGAACCGGTGTTGCACAGCGCGGCACGATCGAAACCAGTGAGCTCGCACACCTGCTCGGCCACTTCGCCCGCGAGTGGATGCTGCGGGCCGATCTCGTAGCCGGCGTCGAGCTGGCGGCGTACGGCGTCGAGCACGAAATCCGGCTGCCAGCCGAACAGGTTCATGCCAAAGCCATTGAGCGCATCGACATACTCGTTGCCGTCCAGGTCCCACACCTTGGAGCCCTTGGAGCGGTTGATCACGATCTGGTAGATCATTTCCTTCAGCAGCGGACGGAAGCCGTTGACCACACGCGGATCAGCGAGATGGTCGCGGTGGCGCTGCGTGTATTCCTTGGAGGCGCGGGTGCGGTCGATATAGCGACGCATGAAGGCGTCGAGCCGGGCGCGCTGGCGTTCGGTGAGTTCCGTCTGCGTGGAATGGATGCGTGCGATGGCGCCGAAGGCTTTCTTGACGTCGTAGGTGGTGTGGGCGAGTGAGGCTTCCTCGTCCTGTGAAGCCGCTGGCTTGTTGGTCGGACTGGCGGCGGCCACGACCGGCGCTGCTACGGGTGCGACCGCAGGCGCGACGGCGGGTGCGGCGGCAAGAGACGCGCCGGCCAGCAAGGCCAATTGTTGCTGCATGATCAGCATCTGCTGCTGGATCACGTCCTGCATCACGTTGCCGGTGGCGGAAGGTTGAGCAATGGGCGTGGTCATGGCGGCGACCGTCGGTGTGGGAGCAGCACTGGCAGCGGCCGGTGCAGCGGTATCGGGTGGCAGCAATTGATCGATGTGCGTGGCGAGACGCTCGAACGTGGAGAACGACTCCATCAGCTCGCGGAAGGTGATCTTGAGCGCGAAGGTCTTCTGCAACTGCAGGGCAACCTGGGTCAAAGCCAGCGAGTCCAGGCCGAGTTCGACAAAACCGGCGGTGGGATCGACGCCTTGCAGCTCGGTGCCGGCCACATCTTCGAATAGCTCGGTGAGCTGGGTCATCAGGCGGCTGACACGCGCAGAACCAGTCTTCGCGTCGGGGAGAACGGCATCCATGGGACTCTCCGCAAGAGGTGCAGATGGTGGGTTGAACAGAGGAATGATTTGAGCGGAAGGCGCGAGCGCTGGTGTCGCTGCCGGCGCAGTGGCGGTGCTCTGCGGCGCGGCATCGATCCAGTGGCGCTTGCGCTCGAACGGATAGGTAGGCAGCCGCACGCGGTGACGGTGCTGGCGGCGATCAAGCACGCACAGGCCAAGCGATGCACCGGCGCACCACAAACTGCCCACGGCGCCCAACCAGGTGGCATGCTCGCTATCGGGCGCGTCGGCGAGTGACGGCACGATGGTGCGCCCGCGACTCTGCGCATGCTGCCGTGCCAGTGTGGTGAGCGCCGTGCGCGGCCCGAGTTCCACGAACACGGCCTGGGTTTGCTCCAGCTGGGTGGACAGTGCCGTGGAAAAACGCACGGTGCCGCGCAGGTGGCTGGTCCAGTAATCGATGGAGCACGCTTCCTGGTCACTCAGTGGCGCGCCCGTGAGCGTTGAAATGATGGGAATGGCCGGCGTGGATAACGCCACGCATTCCACTTCATGGCGGAACGGCTCAAGTGCCGGATCCATCATGGCGGAATGGAAGGCGTGCGAGGTCTGCAGCAGGCGGCAGGCGATGCCTTCGCTTTCCAGGGTGGCCTTGAAGGCTTCGATATCCGCCGTCGTGCCACTGGCAACGCTGGCCTGCGGCGAATTCTCGGCGGCAAGTTGCAGTGATGGCGGCAGGCGAGCGGCGAGCTGGGTCGCATCCATGCGCACCGACAACATGGAGCCTGCCGGCATGGCCTGCATCAGGCGCCCACGTCGCGCGACCAGTCGCGCACCATCGGCAAGGCTCATCACGCCAGCGAGCACGGCGGCGACGAACTCACCGACGCTGTGGCCAATCATGGCTGCCGGATGCACGCCAACCGAGATCCAGAGCTTCGCCAGCGCGTACTCGATGGCAAAGGTGGCGGGCTGGGTGAGCGACGTTTCACGCAACGCATTGGCGTCATCGGCAAACAGGCGCTCGCGCAGGTCGAAGCCAAGCTCGGTGGTCAGCAGTTGCGCGCACTCGTCGATGGCGGCGCGGAATACCGGTTCGGCGGCATACAACGCGCGCCCCATGCCGGCGTACTGGGAGCCCTGGCCGGGGAACAGAAACACCACGTCAGGTGCGGGGCTGGTAGTGGCGCGTGCATTCGATGCGCTCAGTTCGCGCAGGCGCGCCGCTGCCTCGTCAGCGCTGCTGGCGACCACGTGAAGCCGTTGGGTGAAGCCCTTGCGTCCCTGATAGAGGGTGTAGGCAACGTCGGCGAGGTTTTCGTCGGGATGGGCTGCGAGATGGCCGGCAAGCCGCACGGCGGCCTGATGGGCAGCCTCCGCCGAGCGCGCAGAAAGCAGCAGCAATTGCGCTCCCTGAGCGGGCTCGGAAGGTTCGCTGAGCGGCGGTTCTTGCAGAATCACATGGGCATTGGTGCCACCGACACCGAACGAGCTGACGCCCGCGAGTCGCGGACCGGCATCGGCAGGCCATTCTCGCAAGGTGTCGTTGACCACGAACGGCGAGTTGGCGAAATCAATCTTCGGATTGGTCGCGCTGAAATTGATGCTGGGTGGCAGCAGGCGCTCGCGCAGGGACAGCGCGGTCTTGATCACGCTGGTGGCGCCGGCCGCCATCACCAGATGGCCAACATTGCTCTTCACCGAGCCGATGGCGCAGAAGCCGCGCTCGTCGGTGTTCTCGCGGAAAGCGGTGGTGAGCCCTTCGATTTCGATGGGGTCGCCCAAGGGCGTGGCGGTGCCGTGCGCTTCGACATAGGAGATGGAGCGCGCGTCGACACCTGCATCGTCCAACGCCATGCGGATCACCGCGGCCTGACCTGCGCTGCTCGGCGCGGTGAAGCTGGCCTTGATGCCACCATCGTTGTTGACGGCGATGCCGCGCACGAGCGCGACGATGGCGTCCCCATCGCGCTGCGCATCCGAAAGCCGCTTCAGCAGCACAACGGCCGCACCATCGCTGAACACGGTGCCCTGGGCCTGCGCGTCGAACGTGCGCGTGTGCCCATCGGGCGAAAGCATGGAGCCTTCCTGCGAGAGATAACCGCTGCGTGGCGGGCAGGTGATGGACGAGCCGCCGGCCAGTGCCATGTCGCATTGCCCGTTGCGCAACGCGGCAACGGCCTGGCAGATGGCGACCAGCGAGGTCGAGCAGGCCGTGTTCATGCTGATGGCCGGCCCGGTGAGGTTGAGCTTGTGGGCGACGCGAGTGGCGAGATAGTCCTTCTCGTTGGCCAGCATCACCTGGAATGCGCCGAGCTTGTCGATCAAGTCGGGGCGGCTGCTCAACTGACGCTGGAAGTAGGTGGCGTTATGCATGCCGCCGAACACGCCCACGGGTGCCTTGTGTGCGTCGGGCTGGTAGCCGGCGCGCTCCAGGCACTCCCAGCAAAGCTCAAGGAATACGCGTTGCTGCGGATCGGTGAGCTCCGCCTCGCGCGGCGACATGCCGAAGAACGGCGCGTCGAAATCCTCGACGCCGTCGATCACGCCACGGGCCGCGACGTAGGCGGGGTCGTCGCGATCCGTGGCGGGTACCGCGGGGTCGAGTTCATGCGGTTGGAAGTAGCTGATCGATTCCCGGCCTTCGCACAGATGGCCCCAGAACGTTTCCACGTCGCTGGCGCCGGGGAAGCGGCCGGCCATGCCGATGATGGCGATGGCTTCACCGGGATCACCTTCGCGGCCGCGACCGATGCGCGAGGCGAGTGCAGAGCGAGTGTCGTGTCCCGCAATCAATGCGGCCAGAGCGGCAGGCGTCGGATGACCGAAGAACGCCGGAATGGTGGGTGTTGGCGAGAGCTCGGCGTGGATGCGCGCGAGCGTGCGCACGGCGAGCAGCGAGTGGCCGCCCAGCTCGAAGAAATTGTCGCAACGCCCCACCTGATCGAGGCCTAGCGCATCGGCGAACAGCGCACACAGCTTCTGTTCCACCGCACCGGCTGCGGGTACGTAAGGGTCGGCCAGTTCGGGACGGCGGCCATCCGGCGCGGGCAATGCGCGACGGTCCAGCTTGCCGTTGGCTGTGACGGGCAGGCTATCCAGACGCAGATAGATGGCCGGCACCATGAATTCCGGCAGGGCGTGCGCCAGATGTTCGCGCAGCTGACGTGCCGTGGTGTTGCCGTTTTCCGCAACGTAGTAAGCGACAAGGCGCTTCTGGCCGGGGTGATCCTCGCGTGCCAGCACGGCACCAGCGCGTACGCCGGGGATGCGTTGCAGCGCGGCTTCGATCTCGCCGAGTTCGATGCGGAAGCCGCGAATCTTCACCTGATGATCGGTACGGCCAATGAACTCCACCGCGCCATCGGGTAGCCAGCGCACCAGATCGCCAGTGCGATAGAGGCGCTCGCCGGGCGCGCTGAAGGGATCGGGTACAAAGCGTTCGGCGGTGAGCACCGGCTGTCCGAGGTAGCCGCGTGCGAGGCCAGCGCCACCGATATAGAGCTCGCCGGCGACACCTACCGGCACGTGTTCGCCCTGGGCGTTGAGCACGTGCAGGGTGGTGTTGGGAATGGGGTGCCCGATCGGTACGGAGTGTGCGTGCTCGTCCAGTGCGCGCGGAATCGCGTAGGTGGCCGAGAACGTGGTGCATTCCGTGGGGCCGTAGCCATTGATGATGGCGACGTCCGGCAAGGCGGCGTAGGCCTTGCGGACGTGTGCGACGGACAGTGCTTCGCCACCGATCAGCAGCTGGCGCAATCCTTCCAGGCGGCAGGCGTCGTCATCGACGATGGCGTTGAACAGTGCAGCGGTTAGCCAGGCAATGCGTGCGTCATGCCGCTGGATGGTGCGGGCGAGGCCGCAGCCGGTGGGGATACGTTCGCCGTGGATGATGCAGGTGCCACCATTGAGCAGCGCACCCCAGATCTCCAGGGTGGAAGCATCAAAGCCAAGCGGCGCCGCATGCAGCACGCGGGGCGCGTTGTTGAGCGTTACGTAGTCGACATCGCGCACCAACCGGATGATCGAGCGGTGCATGATCTGCGTGCCCTTGGGCGTGCCGGTCGAGCCGGACGTGTACATCACATAGGCGAGGGCATCGCCTTCCAGTGCTGGCAAGGATGCCTTCGGCACCGGCGCTTCCAGCTGATCGAGCGGCAGGAAGGCCATGCGGGTGCCCGCTGGCGGCGTGGTGCCGAACGGTGCGATGACCAACGCGGCCTGTGCGTCGTTCAGTGCAAAGGCCAGCCGTTCTTCGGGGTGGGCTGCATCGAGCGGAAGATAAGCCGCGCCGGCCTTGAGGATGCCGAGGATGGCAATGATGGCGTCCGCCGAACGTTCCAGCAGCAAGCCCACGACATCGCCCGGCTTGACGCCCGCGTTGGCGAGGCCCGTGGCGACGCGATCCGCGAGGTCATTGAGTTGGTCGTAGCGCAATGAAGTGTCGCCAGCGGCGACGGCGATGCGCTCGGGGTAACGGCGCGCCACGGTGGCGAATAATGCATGCACCGTATCGCCGACCTGGCGAGGCACGTTGGTGTCGTTCCAGGTGTGCAGCATCTGCTGGCGTTGCGCGGCGTCGACCAGGTCGATGTCCGCGATCGAGCCGTCGCCCTCAGCCGTCAACGCAGCCAGTGCACGTTTCACGCAGTCGCCAAGGATGGCGATGGTCGCCTCATCAAAGGGGGAGCGGAAGTTCACCCGTACACACGATGCCTCGATGTCCAACTGCCAGATGCTGTGCGCAGGGGCATCGACAGATGGGAGTTCGCCGCTATCGACGACACACCAGGCGTGCTGGCTTGACGCACTCGACGTTTCATCAAGCGCATGACTTACGCGATCGAGCCATTCGCGACGCGCTGGCTGGCGTGGCACCTCTACCTGCGCCATGCGCTGTTGCCCAGCCACGAGCGCCCATGCGTTGATGTGGACGGCACCTGTCAGCTTTGACTCGACCAACGCCATGGCCGCACGCATCAGCTGTGTTGGCGCACAGGGCAGGGCGCCGACGCTGTCAATGACGAACACTGCCTGGTGCCACTCGTTATCGGTGGCACCGGTAGGGCGCGGCAAAACGTCGAACAGGGTGATGGCAGTCGAGTCGACGTCTTCGGTAGGTGAGCTGTGCGCGTTCATTGCATTCACGACATCCGCTTCGATCACAAGAGCAGGCTCGCCGCAGGGCGCTTAGTCCGCTACGGCGTAGGCTGTACGGTGGGCCAGCGAAGGACACGCTGGCGGACGGCTGCCGGCACCGCGCATGGCGATCATCGCTGCCGCGCTGGCATAGCTGAGCCGGTCGAGCAACGGGTGTTGGCCGATGTTGGGTGGCTGGATGCCCTTGCGTCGCATCAGGTCGTGCATGACGTGTTCCATCGCGTTCTTTCGCGTGGCGTTGGTGCTGTAGGTGAGGCTGATGGTGATCGACGGCTCGTCGCCGGTTTCCACCATGTGCGGGCTGGTGATGGGCATGTACACGCCCATGCCGGGGCCCACTTCGTAGACGTGGGCACGCTCGCGGAACGCTTCGCTCCACTTGACCTTGTCCAGCTCATGGCGCGAGTGGAAGCAGTCGCGTGCCAGCTCGCTGCACACTTCGATGTCTTCGGCATCCCACACGTACACTTTCTTGGTGCCGTGGATCTGCAGCAGGATGCCGTGGTTGCGATCGATGTGAAACGGCGTGATGGTGTTGGGCGAAGCAATGAAGATCCATCCGGCGCGGTAGTACATGCCGGGGTCTTTGCGCTCGATGTGCGGCATGATGGGATCGAGCGCGCGATCGATCAGGGCGCGATAGGTTGGGTCGGCCTGCACGTGACGCAGCAACATCCACGCCTTGGCGTCGTTGATGCCTTGCACGGTGTCGGTGACGGAGCGCCGGTTGGGATACAGGCGCGCCACGTCATCGAAGTTGGCATCTGCGCCGGCGGTGTTGTTGAAGGTGAAGAGGTGGCTGCTGCCCTGGAAGCGTTTGCCGAGGGCGACGAGCTGATCCGGTTGCAGCAGCGGGTGATCGGCCATCTTGTGGCGCACGGACTGGATGCGCCATGGGTCGAATTTTTCCCAATCCATCTCGATCAGAGCGGCCGTGCTGGCGTGCATGGCTTACACCCTCCCCCGCGTGGTGCGGTACTACCTGTCGAATGAGAACCCCTGTGTGCCGTTGTCGATCAGCGTTGTCGGGCGAGTGAACGCGGGTCGCAACTGGCTGGATTGCAGGGGGATTGTCGGCTGATCAGGTGTTTTTTTCCCTAGACCATCGAGGCTATTCCTGCCTCTATGGCTTAGTGCCTATGGCTGGGTGGGTGGTGTTGGTAGGTGGCGATCCTGGTCCGTTTGTTTTGAGGTGTTGGTGTGTTCGACCGAAGGAAATTTCGCAAGTGGTTTGGCGAAGCGTGAGCTTTTAGCTCCCTCTCCCCTTTGGGGCACGCGGGGAGTGGCCATGGATGGCCACAGCTTTGAGGAGCGAGGAGAGGGTTGGGGTGAGGGGTGGGTGCTCGCGATAACGCGTGTCCCTCTCGCCGTCACCCCGGCGCAGGCCGGGGTCCAGTGACTTTGCTCTCGGCCTTGAATCTAGCGATCTCGCCAGCGTGCCGCCTACGCGGCGGGCGTTTCGATCGTCTGCCGACGCTCGAGTCACTTTTCTTTTGCTGGCCCAAA